>NZ_JAHXBH010000053.1:0-23504 GCF_020103775.1 Allostigmatella hybrida | reverse complement strand
TCCCACGTAGGTGCTCCGAGGCAGGTAGCTCATGAGGTGGGTCCTCCGCCAGTCACTTTTTCAGCAGCCTGCTAGAGGCAATTCTTAAGCTCGGCAAAGATGGCCGTGATGAATGGGCACAAGAATGGAACAAGAGGGTCCAGCTTGCTACGCTGGGGATGCCCGATGAGTCGTGGCTCTTCTATCCTGAAACCGGGTTCTTCCTCTTCCCAGTCCGAACCATGGACTCAAACGCCATTCCTCAGCACCCTACATCCACCACGGGCATTGCTGTTCCATTGACCCCATGGTTAGCATTTGTTGTTCTGCCTAAGAATGCAGATTTGGCGCATGTCGAAGCAACCCGCACAATCCTTCATTACCAGTCAATAGGCTCGAACGAGGACTGTCAACGCATCCTCATTCCGGGCAAAGTGCATCCTGAGGACTACGATCGTGTTGCGCGTGACATCGAACGAATCCGCGAGAAGATGATCACTCTCGAAAAGCTCAGGCTCGGTCAAAGTTGGGAAGAATTTTTTCATAGCCTTGTGGAGTGATGCCGCCAGACCAGAATCAAGAGACTGCGTGCCTCTCAAAAGGCCCATGCCGAATGCAACCCGGGCAAACGCTCCATGCCGAACCTCAAACCGACGAAAGGAGGAGTCATGTACTGGAGCGTAATACTAATCTTGCTAACTTTGGGGTTCCACGGGTGCAGTCATGGCGGCTCTAGCGGCCGCCCAGACGCGGACCAGCAAGAAGGTATCCGGGCCAAAGGGGGCTCGGCAAATGTCCGCATTTGGGCCTTGATCGCGAAAGGCCAATTCGCTGAAGCACAAGCATTGCTTGCCGAGGGCACCCGGTCTGGGCTCATTGCGCCTGCAGCAGCACAGAAGATGCTTGAAAAGATTGCTGTGCTGAACACGAAGCTTGGCGAAATTCCAGCGAGACTCCAACGAGCACCTGACTTCCCTTCACAACTCAAAGACTTCACCTGCTTCCAGATCGAGAGCATGCTGAAGGCAGCAGATTACAGCCTCGCAACCCAGCCACAATTACGCATGGCTGTAAAACTCATTGAGCAACAATCCCGCCTGATGGAAAAGTGAGCAAGTCTTGGCTCATCTCAGTCCCGAAGAGTTGATCGCGAAATTTCATGCGGCTTGTGACGCAGGGAAGGAGAAGCGCGTCAACGTTTCGCAGATCCAATCTCACCAAGCACTGGCCGAGGCCTGCCCTGCTTTTGTCCCCAACCTCCTCCAGCTAGCGCGCTCGCTGCTCCTCGAAAAGGAACCTATTACAGAAAACAACCTAGTCTTCGCCAGACTTCAGCACTTGCTGGAACAAGCTGTTCAAGTTTCGGCTCGAAGTGCTCCATCACTCATCGAACTAGCGTACTTCCACGACTCCATTCACAACGACTTCAAAACAGCTCGCTCACTCTATGAGGAGGGTGCCGCCAAAGCTTTAGCGAGTCTCGAAGATGCTTGGGCTGGACTGCTTTCCTCATTCGTCTTGGACCATCAGATCCCAGAGGCGTTAGCGCTCGCCCGACAAGCCAAGACAGTGTTTCCTGAGTCGGCGCGCATCATGCACCGCATCCATGAAACGCGGGACCTCGCCATTGCCGCAGGTTTGCTCCCACCCGAATCTACGGATTTATAAGAAAAGAAAAGCGGATTTCCGCCACCGGTCATCAAAGTGGTTCACGTAGCTCATCTCAAGACGAGGACGTAGGGCATCACGCTCCTGAGCGGACAGGCACCGGACAGGAACTCGCTGTTGGCAAGGTTGAGCGCGTGCCACGTGGCCTTCGGGTCCGAGAGGTCCGCGCCCTCCCCTGGGCGGAGTTCCCACACCTCGGTTCCCAGGCGAAACCCGGTGCGGTGGAAGACCCGCTTGCCGCACGGTGTGTCCTCACAGCCCACGGGCGCGGGCAGCGGGGCCACCGCGAAGGGGGCCGTCTCGTCCGCGCTCAGCACGGCACCGAGCTGCCCCGGGTCCGCCGCCAGCAGCAGGGTTCCCGCCGCGTCTCGCAACGTGAGGGCACGGTTCTCGGGAAGCTCGTCCGAGGAGGCGTCCACCACATGGACCGTCACACCCTCTCCGGCCTGAAGGGGCAAGGCGGCCTCCACCGGGAGCGCGAAGGACACGGAGGCCTTGTGCTCCCCGGAGGGCACGGCGGGGCGGGCGAGATGCAGCGTCAGGGTGCCCTGGGCATAGCGCACCGAGGTCAGCGTCCCGGCGCCCGTGAAGCTGCGGCGCGTGCCGGGGCCGGGACGGACGGTGAAGAAACCAGGAACCCCCTGCTCCTCCGGTTCGAGGACCCGCACCTGCCACGCGCCTCCCAGGGCCGGAAACGCGTGGGCGGGACACGTCGCCGTGCAGACGCCCTCCAGGCACAGGGTGCCGGGTGCGGTGCAGGCGGCCCCTTCCGTGCACGGCGGGGGCGGCAAGGGCCGGACTTCCACCACCCCCTCGACGGGCGTGAACTCCTGCCGGACGCAATGCTGCGCATCGGCCGGGAGCTGGCCCGGCACGGGCGCGCTTCCATCGGTGGGGCCTGCGGACGGGACCGACACCGCGTAACAAAGCTCCAACCGGAACGTCTCATCAAAGGACGGAACTTCGGGCTTCAGACACCCCTGAAGTGCTCCGGAGTCATCCCGGCACGAGGCGGTCTCGTCCACCTGCACGACCCCTTCCCACGCGCGCTCCAGGGCCGCACCCGGAAGAAGCTTCCACACCTGGGAGGGCCGCGTGGGCACGGAACAGGAGCACCCGCCGCAGATGCTGTCGCAGGCCAGGCACTCGCACGGGGGCGCCTCCACGAAGGAGTACCACTGCCCCCGGACACGGCGCTGCACGCGCAGCCCCAGCGTGCCATCCGTGGCGTCCACGAAGATGGCCTGGGACGTCTCGTTGCGGATTCGCAGGGTGACGGGCACCGGAACATCCGGGCCGCACTGGCACCCCGAGGCCACCAGGCACAACAGCAACAGAGGGAGAGGCTTCATGGGCAGCACCCGGGCCTTGTGACTTTCATGTCATACTTCGCTCTGACAAACCGCACCGTAAGCTTGCGGCCCCCATGGCGCCTACGACATTCTGGCCGCCATGACGCTCCGTCTCTTCCTGCTCGCTGCGCTGCTGGGCGCCTCCGGCTGCGACAACGTGTCAGGAGACCCTGGCCGTGGCGAGGCCGTGCCCACCGTGGCCCCCCCGCGCGTCTCTCCCGTCGAGCTGCTGCCCCCCACCGTGGACCGCTCCGTCACCCAGCGCGTCGAGGTGAGGGATCCGCCCGTGGCGCCCGCGGTGCAGGTGGATGTCCAGCGCCAGGTGGAAGGCATCGTCGACATCCTCTGGGTGGTGGACGACTCCGGCTCCATGGCCAACCAGAGGGAGATGCTCACGCTCCACTTCTCGCGCTTCCTGGAGGAGCTGTCGCGGCTCCAGGTGCGCTACCAGATGGGCGTCATCTCCACGAACTTCACCGACCGGGGCGTCCTGCGCGGCACGACGAAGATCATCACCCCGGAGACCCCCGCGCCCCGCGACGTGTTCCTCCAGAACACCTCCTTCCCTGCCGCCTCGCGCGCCCGCCTGGAGCAGGGCCTGCGGATGACGGAGCTGGCGCTCACCGAGCCCAACCGCAGCGGGGCCAACGCGGGCTTTCTGCGTCCCAACGCGGCGCTGGCGGTCATCGCCGTCACGGACGAGGACGACGGCTCGTATGGAGACCCGGCCTACTACGCGCGGTTCCTGCGCAGCCTGAAAGGGCCGGGCAACGAGAACCTCTCCTCGCTCTCCATCATCGGCGGCACCACGCCGGATGGCTGCTTCCCCCCGGGCGAGGAGATCTACTTCGGCGGACGGGCGGACCCCGCCTTCCGCTACAGCGCCGTCGCCACGCGAACGGGCGGCATCATCGGCTCCATCTGTGACACCTCCTTCGAGGGCACGCTGGTGAAGATCGCCTCGGCGCTCAACACCTTGCGCCGGGCCTTCCCCCTCTCCCTGAAACCGGTGCCCACCACCCTGCGCGTGCTCGTCAATGGCGCGCCCGTGCCCAGAGACCTGGTGAATGGGTGGCAGTACCGCGCGGACACCCAGAGCATCACCTTCCTGGGCAACTACGTCCCGCCTCCCGGCGCGCTCCTGCGCTTCGAGTACGCCCTTGCCCCCCCTTGAGGCTTCGTGAACCGCTCCCCTGCCCTGCTCCTGCTCGCGCTGCTGGCCGCGTTGGGATTCTCCGCGTGCGCGCGGACGGCCATCACGCCCGAGTGCCCTGCGGGCTACGCCCTCCAGGGCGATACCTGCGAATGCCTCACCGATCAGGCCTGTCCGGATGGGATGCGCTGCGAGGCGGGCGTCTGCTTCTGCCGGGACAGCTCCTGCTGCCCCGAGGGCCACGCGTACTCCGCCACCAGTGAGTCCTGCGTGTGCCGGGACAGCTCCTGCTGCCCCGAGAGCCACGTGTGGAACGCCGCCGCGGGGCGTTGCGAATGCGGCGGCCAGGAGTGCTGCCCTGCGGGCTACACGTTCGATGCCGATGCGGGCGCCTGCCGCTGCACGGCCAGCACCTGCTGCCCGAGCGGCTTCCGGTATGAGGCACGGACCGAGCGCTGCGTGTGTGACTCGGATGAGTGCTGCCCGGTGGACCACCGCTTCGATGCCGAGCGCAAGGACTGCGTCTGCGCCAAGGATTCGTGCTGCCCGCCAGACCACATCTACAGCGCAAGCGTGGGTGCCTGCGTGTGCCAGGGCGATGCGTGCTGTCCCGAGGGCTACCGCAAGGACGGGAGCGGCGAGCGCTGTGTCTGCATCAGCGATGCGGCGTGCGGCGCGGGGAACTTCTGCGATGCCGCCTCCGGGGCCTGCCGCTGCCAGAGCGACGCGGGGTGCGCCTCGGGCCAGTACTGCAATGGCCTGGGCTTTTGCCAGACGCTCGGCAGTTGCACGTCGAACGCCGACTGCCCGCGCGACACCTTCTGTGACACCACCATGGACCGGTGCATCCCCTCGGGCCCCTGCACGCTCGATGAGCACTGTGCCTTCGGCCAGCTCTGCGATGCCCAGATGGCCCGCTGCCGCCCCGGGTGCCGCCGCGATGCGGACTGCGCGGACAAGCAGGCCTGCGAGTCCGGCCAATGCCAGGACTACTGCCGCACCCACGCGAGCTGCGGCGTGAACCTGTTCTGCGCGCCCACGGGGGGCCTCTGCGGGCCGCGCGTGGGCCGCACGGACTGCCAGGACTGCACCGCGTCTCCCAACGTCTGCGGCGGAGGCGCCACGTGCCTCACGTTCATCAGCGAGGGCCAGGTGGCCCGCAACTTCTGCGGAAGCCACTGCACCACGAACGCGGACTGCCCCTCGGGCTACGGCTGTGGCGACGTCATCTACTCATGCACCACCGGCGAGGGCGGGGCCTGTCCCTCGGACAGCAAGGCCCCGGGGCAGACCTTCACCTGCAAGGGGTTCCTGGTGGAGAACGAGCCGGGCACCCGCTTCTACTGCACGGGCGCCGATGGCCAGCCTCACGCGTACATCCAGGCCTGCGTGCCGCAGTCGGGCTTCTGCCCTGCCACCGAGCTGCCCTGAGCCGGACGCGCGTCAGTCCAGCCCGACCTGGGCCATGAAGTCCACGCTCTTGAGGCGGCGGCCCAGGTGGTGCGCGATGAAGACGTTGAGGATTCCGCGCGCCTGGGCGCGCAGCTCCGGGGCCAGGGGCGTGCGCTGACCTTCCTGCAAGGCGCGGAGCCCCGCCAGCAACGTGGCCGGGACGGCCACCGCGTCGCGGGCCCGCCCGCCACAAGGCTCGCAGACAGCGCCCCCATGGGCCTGGTCGAACCGGGGCCGCTCCCCGGGCTCGCCGCCACACAGCGCACAGGCATCGAAACGCGGCATCAACCCCGCATGCGCCAGCGCGGACAGCTCGAAGGCGAGGAGCGAGGTGGGGCCTGCCTCCTTGGCATCCAGCCGGGCAAGGTACTGCTCCAGGAGGGCGAAGAGCTCGGGGTGCGGCTCGTGGTCGCGCGTGAGCTCGCGGCACATCTCCACGGCGTACAGGGCCCGGGCAATCAGGGGCAGTTCCTGCCGCGCGGTGTAATAGCCCGCGAGGATGTCGGCGGAGTCCAGCCGCACCGTGCTGCCCCGCGTCTCCACGAGCTGGACGCGCAGGTTCATGTACGGCTCGAGTGCTCCGGCGAACCGCCGCTTGCTCTTGCGCGCCCCGGCGGCGAAGGCCGTGAGCTTGCCGTGCTGGCGCGTCAGGAACGTCACCAGCCGGTCCGCCTCCCCGTAGTCCACGGTGGAGAGCACCAACGCCTCGTCAACGAACCGCTCCATGGTCCTGTTCAACCCCCGAAGGGGTTCGGAAGCTTCCCGGTCACCACCAGGAACGCACACACGCCCAGCACCAGGACGAGCACCATCACCGTCAGCCCCACCCAGGCCCGGCGCCGCCGCTCCTGCTCCAGGGCCGCGGGGGTGGGCGCGGGGGTGGCCTTGCTGACCTCCTCGTAGCGCAGCACGGCCTCCTCGGGCTCCAGGCCAATCACCTGCGCGTAGGCCCGGATGTAGCTCACGACGAAGACGCGCGCGGGCAGCCGCTCGACCTGCCCCTCTTCCAGCGCGGTGATGAGGCTGGGAGGGATTTTCGTCGCACGGGAGATGTCCGCGCGGGACATCCCTCGCAGTTCCCGTTGCTGGGAGAGGTACTTGCCGAAGTCGAGATGGTCCACGGTCGTCCTGGGTTTACAGGTGCTCCCGGAGGCGGCGGCACTCGTCCTTCAGCGCCGGTTGGGCCGCCTTGTTCTCGCACGAGGTGAAGCTCTCGCGCGCCGCATCGGCCTTGCCCAGCTTCGCCTGGCAGACGCCCTCGCGCATGTAGGCATCCGCCACCTCCGGGCACATCTCCCGGTAGCGGCCAAACTGGCGGCACGCCTCTTCCGTCTCGCCCTGCTGGTCGTAGATGAAGCCCAGGTTCTGGTAACCCCGGCAGAAGCTCGGGTTGAGCGTCACCGACGCCTTGATGTTCTCCAGCGCCTTGGCCGTGTCCCCCTTCTTGAAGTACGCCCAGCCCATGTTGCTCTGCGCGATGAAGGGCGTGGGATAGAGCATGTCGTTGAGCACCTGCTCGTAGGACTTTATGGCCTCGTCGTAGCGCCCCTGGTCCAGGAAGACGTTGCCCAGGTTCGACCGGGCCTCGGAGAAGTTCGGCCTCAGCTCAAGCGCCTTCTCGTACTCCGCGATGGCCTCCGCGTGGCGCCCGAAGGACAGGTGCAGAATGATGCCCAGCGCGTTGCGGGCCTCCGGGTTGTTCGGGTCCAACGTGACGGCCTGCTGGAACTCGCTCAGCGCCTCCTGGACGTTGCCGGCCTCCTGGGCCTGGATGCCCAGGTTGTAGTGAATCTCCGAGCTCTGCCGCTCCCGCTCGGTGGGGACGTGCTTGCAACCGGAGAGCGCGAGGACGAGCGCCAGGGGCCAGGCAGGAAACAGACGGGGCATGATGTGACTCTGACTCGGAGGTGTGGACTCAGAAAGCCGCCAGGAAGCGTCCCAGCGTGGCGGCCGCGTTGCGCTTCTCCTCGACGCGCTTCTGCACGGCGGGCACCTGGCGGGGATCCCGGAAGAAGACGGGCAGCGTGTGGAGCAGCTCCTCCTGGGTGGCCTGCGCCATGGAACGCCAGTTGGAGTTGTCCATCATGAAGCCCATGGACTCGACGAAGGCCAGCGCCTCGGCCTCCTCGCCCAGGTACTCCTCGAAGCTCGCGTTGCGCTTGCCCGAGACGTACACGGCACAGTCGGCGGCCTCGGCCAGGTACAGGTAGATGAAGGTCGCGAAGCCCGTGGAGCCCCGCAGCCCCAGGATGAACGCCTGCGCGGGCCCCGCGGGCTTGCCCGGGATGAACAGGTGGGGCGAGTTGAGCGACGTGTGCAGGGCAATCACCTGTTCGCGGCTCGCGGGAAGCCCGCGATATCTTTCATCGACGTTGAACAAGGTTGCCGCCGCCTCCTCGGACGCTACCGCGTGGTGAGCGTGAACTCCTCGGACACATCCTGCGTGTCCGCGGCCGTGCGCTGGAACTGGATGATCGGGTCGTCGATCATCACATTGTCCCCACCCACGTTGCCTTCACCAATGATGACCTTGAAAGTGTGTTGAGGCGAATAACTCTTCCGCTGTCCCGCCGACGTCTTGTGTGCGGTGAGCAGGATGGTGTTCTTGCCTGGCTGGAGATTTCGCGTCACATCCTGGATGACCTGGTCCTCGCTGCCCCGCAGCTTCCGGATCCACTTGGAGTTGATGTAGACGTCGATGTCGTACTCCGCCATGCCCGGAACCGCCTGCTGGGTCACCAGGAAGTAGCGCTGGGTGAGCCGGGCGGGCGCTGCGGCGGCGGCCGGGGGCGTGGAGGCCGCCGGAGCGGCGGGGGCCGCGGCGGCGGGCTGCTGCACGACACGGGCCGCATAGCCGGGGGCATCGATGTGGACATCGCCCTTTTCGTCGATGCGGACGGTGGCCTTCTCGAACTTCTGCTGGGTCACCGCGTCGATCTGAACCCCATTGAGGTACACGGACCGGGCGGAGGCCAGAGCGGGTGCCAACAGGGCCGCGAGCATGAGCCGGACGGCGGTCAAGGTCGAGCGAGACATGGGCGTCACTCCTGGGTAAATCCCCAAAGGTCCCAGGAACTTACAGCCCCATTAGCGCACCCTGAGGGACCGGACAAGGCGTGCGTGCACGAATGTGAACGCGCTTCCCGGCCAGACATTCTCTTCGATTTACGGGGCCGCGGGGCCGGTGCTCCCCTCCCGCTGTGCGAGGGCCCAGTCGCCTCCCAGGCCCTCCCCCTCCCGGAAGCGCCGGAAGTCTCTTTTGACGAGCCGGGGGTAGCGCCGGAAGGCGTCCAGCTCCTTGTCCTTGATGGCCTTGCGGATCCGGGTGGGCCCCGCGTTGTAGGCCATCAGGGCCAGCTCCAGGTCCCCCGCGAAGCGCTCCTGCAGGGTCCGCAGGTACCGGATGCCCAGGCGGACGCACAGGGCAGGATCCGCGGCCACTTCCTCCCGGGTCAGGCGCAGGCCTTCCTTCTCGGCCAGGAAATGCAGGGTGCTGGGCTTGATCTGCATCAGCCCCCGGGCGCCCTTGTCCGAGACGGCCTCCTCCGCGAAGTCCGACTCCACGTCGATGACGGCGAGGATCAGCAGCGGATCATACCCGGAGCGCTGGGCTTCCTCGGCGATGGCCCAACCGAGCTGGCGGCGCAGGGTAAGGCCCAGCTCGGGCGCCCGCTTGGCCAACACCGCGTCGATCAGCAAGGCATCGTGGGAGGCCGGCTCCGCCAGCACCACGGCGGGGACGACGGGCTCCGTGGACGGCTGGCTGAGCACGGGGATGACGCGGGCGGAGACCACCAGCGCCATCCCGGCGATCAGCGGCAGCTTGGCGCACCCCGCGCTCGACGCGTGGAGCCACGCCAGCCACCGGGCACCCGCCGTCCGCGGGGGTGAAGCACTCACTTCTTCTGCCCCAGAACCTCGATGCGCTCGGCCAACCGCGTCAGCCGCGCCTCGATGTCCTGCAACTCCTCACGCCGGGGAACCTTCAGCCGGGTCAACGTCCCCCGGACCGCCTCCTCCACATTGCGCTCCAGCTCCCGGCGGTGTCCCTGCACGCGCTCGGTGAAGTCGCGCGCCTGGCGCTTCACCTCTTCCGGGCCCCAGCCGGCCGTGGTGGCCACGCGCTGGAAGGTCCGGTTCATCTCTTCCTCGGCGGTCGAGACGGCCAGGAGCGCCTGGCTCCAGATGCGCTCGAATGCCTCGGCGACGGGGTGCTTCTCTCGGGGGGCCTCTGGCTTGTCCATTCGGTCACTCCGGGAGGAGCCCAGGCCGAAAGGCCCGGGATTGAGGAAATCCGGGGCTGAAATAAGCACACCCCGGCTGCGAAGGGAACGGCAGCCTCCCTCCTACCCTTCCCTCCGTTGACTCGTAAAGCAAGCCAGCGTCAGGAAGCCGACGGCCGCGAGCCGAGCCGGCCCGTCACCTTCTTCACCGCGGAGGGCAGGACCTGATCCAGCTTCTTCGACAGGCGCGTCAGCTCCCGGTTGAGCTCCTTCACCTGGGCCTGGCTCGCCACGCCCACCGCCTCCACCGCGCGGGCCTGGAACCCATCCAGGCGCTTGCGCAGCTCCGTGCGCACCTGCGTGGCCCGGCGGCCCAGCTGCTTCACCTTAGGGTTCTCCAGCAGCGTCTCGGTGTTGAGCTGGCCCAGCAGCTTCTCCACTTCCTTGGCCGAGCCCTGGCCACGGACCTTGAGCGTGTTGAGCACCTTGCTGGCTTCCTGCTCAAATCCCTCGAAGCGCTTCTGCGCGTCCTCGAGCTGTCCCTTCACAAACGTCTCCAGGCTGCGGGCTTTGTCGTGGGTGGCCATGTGCGTGTCTCCTCGGCGGAGTGGGTTGATTGACGAATCGGTCAATAACGCGGCGCATTAGCCCCGTCAAGAGGGGCCCAGAAAAGCAAGGGAAAAAAAGAAACCGCCGCCCGGAATTTTGAAGTCCGGACGGCGGCGGGGATTTCTCAAGCGGGGCGGCGGGCCCCGGGCGCGCTAGGCGGCGCCCGTGGTCTGCGTGCCCTCGGAGCGCGAGGAGAGCGACTGCATCGGCGTCGAGTCCCCGTGGGTGGCGGCCAGGGCGGCCTCCATCTCGTTGACCTCGTCGGTGGGGCTCTCCACCTCGATGTCCAGGTGCCGGTAGTTCGGCAGACCCGTACCCGCGGGGATGAGGCGGCCCATGATGACGTTCTCCTTGAGGCCGCGCAGGTAGTCCACCTTGCCGTTGATGGCGGCCTCGGTGAGCACCTTGGTGGTCTCCTGGAAGGAGGACGCCGAGATGAAGGACTCGGTGGAGAGCGAGGCCTTGGTGATGCCGAGCAGCAACGGCTCGCCCACCGCGGGGCGCTTGCCCTCGGACATGACCTTCTCGTTCTCCTCCTCGAACACCCACTTCTCGACCTGCTCGTCGACGAGGAAGTTGGTGTCACCCACCTCGGTGACGCGCACCCGGCGCAGCATCTGCCGGACGATCGTCTCGATGTGCTTGTCGTTAATCTTCACGCCCTGGAGGCGGTAGACCTCCTGCACTTCGTCCACCAGGTAGCGCGCCAGCTCCTTCTCGCCGAGCACCTTGAGGATGTCGTGCGGGTTGGCGGAGCCGTCCATCAGGGCCTCGCCCGCCTTCACGCGGTCACCCGAGTGCACGCTGATGTTCTTGCCCTTGGAGATCAGGTACTCCTTGGCCAGGTCGGTGCGCGCCTCGTTGTTCACCTCGGGGGTGATGATGAGCTTGCGCTTGCCCTTGGTGTCCTTGCCGAAGGAGACCACGCCGTCGATCTCCGCGATCGCCGCCGCGTCCTTGGGCTTGCGCGCCTCGAAGAGCTCGGCCACGCGGGGCAGACCGCCCGTGATGTCCTTGGTCTTCGTCGTCTCGCGCGGCACCTTGGCGATGACCTCGCCCGGGTGGATCTCGTCACCATCGTTGACGGTGATGATCGAGCCCTGGGGAAGGAAGTAGCTCGCCGGGTTGCGGGAGCTGGGCAGCTCCTTCACGTTGCCGTTCACATCCCGGATGGTGATGCGAGGACGGGCCTCGGGGTCCTTCGACTCGATGACCGTCTTACGGCTGAGGCCGGTCACCTCGTCGAGGGCCTCGCTCATCGTGACGCCTTCGATGATGTCCTCGTAGCGCACGACACCGCCCACCTCGGTGAGCAGCGGGATCGCGAACGGATCCCACTCGGCCAGGAGCGTACCGGCCTCCAGGCGCTGCCCTTCCTTCACGAGGATGCGGGCGCCGTAGATGACCTGGTAGCGCTCGCGCTCGCGGCCGCTGTCGTCCACCACCACGAGCTCGCCGTTGCGGTTCATGGCCACCAGGGTGCCGTCCGTCTTCTGCACCGTGACGAGGCCCGCGAACTTCACGGTACCGTTGTAGCGGTTCTCGAGGCTGGACTGCTCCGCGCGCCGCGTCGCCGTACCACCGATGTGGAACGTGCGCATCGTGAGCTGGGTACCCGGCTCGCCGATGGACTGCGCCGCGATGACGCCCACGGCCTCGCCGATGGACACCTTGCGGCCACGGGCGAGGTCTCGTCCGTAGCACTCCACGCAGATGCCGCGCTTGGCCTGGCAGGTGAGCACCGAGCGGATCTTCACCTTGTCCAGACCGCTGTTCTCGATGCGGCGGACGCGGTCCTCGTCGATCTCCTCGTTGGCGCGCACCAGCACCTCGCCCGTGACGGGATCGAGGATGTCGTCCAGGGCCACGCGGCCCAGGATGCGCTCGCCGAGCGGCTCGATGATCTCGCCGCCCTCGACCAGGGAGCCGATGAACAGACCGTCCATGGTTCCGCAGTCGTACTCGTTGATGATGGCGTCCTGCGCCACGTCCACGAGACGGCGGGTGAGGTAACCGGAGTTGGCGGTCTTGAGCGCCGTGTCGGCCAGACCCTTCCGGGCACCGTGGGTGGAGATGAAGTACTGGAGCACCGAGAGGCCTTCACGGAAGTTCGCCGTGATGGGCGTCTCGATGATTTCACCCGAGGGCTTGGCCATGAGGCCACGCATACCGGCCAGCTGGCGGATCTGCTGGGCAGAGCCGCGGGCACCGGAGTCGGCCATGATGTAGATGGGGTTGAAGGACGGCTGCTTGCGCGTCTCGCGCTTGCCCTCCTTGCCCTGTCCCGAGGCCTCCTCCTGCGAGATCTGCTGCATCATCTCGCTGGCGACCTTCTCGGTGATCTCCGCCCAGATATCGATGACCTTGTTGTAGCGCTCACCGTCGGTGATGAGGCCCTCGAGGTACTGGTTTTCGATCTCCGCCACTTCCTTGTTCGCGTAGTCCAGGAACTCCTGCTTCTTGGCAGGAATGACCATGTCCTTGAGCGCGATGGAAATGCCGGCGCGGGTCGCGTTGGTGTAGCCGAGGCTGCGGATGCGGTCGGCCAGGAGCACCGTCTCCTTCTCGCCGGTGAGGCGGTAGCAGAGGTCGATGAGCGAGCCGAGCGACTTCTTGTCGAGCACCTTGTTGATGGCGTCGAAGCCGACCTTGCGCGGGACGATGTCCCACAGCAGGACGCGGCCCACCGTGGTCTCCTTGCGCTTGCCGTAGATGCGGCAGACGACCTTGGCCTGGAGGTGCACCTCGCCGTGATCGTACGCGGCGCGCACTTCCTCGGGCGAGGCGAACACGCGGCCCTCGCCGTGGGCGAACTCACGGGCGCGCGTCATGTAGTAGATGCCGAGCACCATGTCCTGCGTGGGGACGATGATGGGCTTGCCGTGCGCGGGGCTGAGGATGTTGTTGGTGGACATCATCAGCACGCGCGCCTCCATCTGAGCCTCGATGGACAGCGGCACGTGCACGGCCATCTGGTCGCCGTCGAAGTCCGCGTTGAAGGCGGCGCACACCAGCGGGTGCAGCTGGATGGCCTTGCCCTCGATGAGGACGGGCTCGAAGGCCTGCATGCCCAGGCGGTGCAGCGTGGGGGCGCGGTTGAGGAGCACCGGGTGCTCGCGGATCACGTCCTCGAGGATGTCCCACACCTCGGGACGCTCCTTCTCCACCATCTTCTTGGCGCTCTTGATGGTGGTGACGTAGCCCTTCTCTTCGAGCTTGTTGTAGATGAACGGCTTGAAGAGCTCGAGCGCCATGATCTTCGGCAGGCCGCACTGGTGGAGCTTGAGCTCCGGGCCCACGACGATGACGGAGCGGCCCGAGTAGTCCACGCGCTTGCCGAGCAGGTTCTGACGGAACCGGCCCTGCTTGCCCTTGAGCATGTCGGACAGCGACTTCAGCGGCCGCTTGTTCGGGCCGGTGATCGTCTTCCCGCGGCGGCCGTTGTCGAACAGCGCGTCCACCGCCTCCTGCAGCATCCGCTTCTCGTTGCGGATGATGATGTCCGGGGCGTTGAGCTCCTGGAGCCGCTTGAGGCGGTTGTTGCGGTTGATGACGCGGCGGTACAGATCGTTCAGGTCGGACGTCGCGAAGCGGCCACCGTCCAGGGGGACGAGCGGACGCAGGTCGGGCGGGATGACGGGGATGACGTCCAGCATCATCCACTCGGGGCGGTTGCCCGAGACGCGGAACGCCTCGGCCACCTTCAGGCGCTTGGCGTACTTCTTCCGCTTGGCCTCGCTGTTGGTCTCCCGCATGTCGCGGCGGAGGTCCTCCGACAGCTTCTCGATGTCGATGGACTTCATCATCTCGCGGACGGCCTCGCCGCCCATGCCCGCGGTGAAGGAGTCCTCACCGTGCTCCTGGAAGAGCCGGTGCATCTTCTCCTCGGAGAGCAGCTCGCCCTTGAGCAGCGGCGTCGCCTTCGGGTCGAGGACGATGTAGCTCTCGCAGTAGAGCACCTTCTCCAGGTCCTTCAGGGTGATGTCGAGCAAGTTACCGATGCGGCTCGGCAGCGACTTGAGGAACCAGATGTGGGCCACGGGCGTGGCCAGGGTGATGTGGCCCAGGCGCTCACGGCGCACCTTGGACTGAATCACCTCCACGCCGCACTTCTCGCACACCACGCCGCGGTGCTTCATGCGCTTGTACTTGCCGCAGTTGCACTCGTAGTCCTTCACCGGCCCGAAGATGCGGGCGCAGAAGAGACCGTCCCGCTCCGGCTTGAAGGTGCGGTAGTTGATGGTCTCGGGCTTCTTCACCTCACCGTGAGACCACTGCCGGATCTTGTCCGGCGACGCCAGCGCGATGCGGATGGCGTTGAACGACAGCGGGTCCTTGGGCTTCTCGAAGAAGTTGAAAATGTCCTTCACGTTGCCTCCGAAATCTTATGAAGCGCCGAAGCGCCCTTGCGTTGCGGGACTGCGCCGCCGCTGAAGCCGGATGCCCGCCCTCCTTGGGAGCGGGCATCCGCTGCGCGGCACCTGCGTGAGTCAGCCCTTCGGGCTACGCATCCGTCCCCGTCTTGCGGTCGTCGCTGTCGCCACCACCGCTGAAGTCGCCACCGAACGAGCGCTGGCGCTCGGGCGGCGCGCTCTCCAGCAGCTCCACGTCCAGGGCGAGCGACTGGAGCTCCTTGAGGAGCACGTTGAAGGACTCGGGCAGGCCCGACTCCAGCACGTTGTCGCCCTTGACGATGGCCTCGTACATGCGCGTGCGGCCCACCACGTCGTCCGACTTGACGGTGAGGAACTCCTGCAGCGTGTACGCGGCGCCGTAGGCCTCCATGGCCCACACTTCCATCTCTCCCAGACGCTGGCCGCCGAACTGGGCCTTGCCGCCCAGGGGCTGCTGCGTGACGAGGGAGTAAGGCCCGATGGACCGCGCGTGGATCTTCTCGTCCACCAGGTGGTGCAGCTTCAGCATGTACATGACGCCCACGGTGACGTTCTGGTCGAACGGCTCACCGGTGCGGCCGTCGAAGAGCACCATCTGGCCCGTGCGGGGCAGCCGCGCCTCGTCGAAGAGCGAGTGGATCTCCGGCTCGCGCGCGCCGTCGAACACCGGCGTGGCGACGTGGATGCCCTTCTTGAGCCGCTGGCAGAGGATCTTCACCTCGTCGTCGGGCAGCGTGTCCACGAAGTCGCCGAAGGCCTTGTCGTCATAGACGGTCTTCAGCTGCTTCTTGAGCTGCTCGCCGGAGTAGTTCAGCTCGATGTAGCGCTGGAGCTGCTCGCCCACGCCCTTGGCCGCCCAGCCCAGGTGCGTCTCGAGGATCTGCCCGATGTTCATGCGGCTGGGCACGCCCAGCGGGTTGAGGACGATGTCCACCGGACGGCCGTCGTCCAGGTACGGCATGTCCTCTTCCGGGTGGATGCGGGACACGACGCCCTTGTTGCCGTGACGGCCGGCCATCTTGTCGCCCACGGCCAGCTTGCGCTTGATGGCGACGTACACCTTCACCATCTTGATGACGCCAGGGGGCAGCTCGTCGCCCTTCTTGATGCGGGCGATCTTCTCTCCGAACGCCAGCTTCACCGCCTCCTTGGTGTCCTCCAGGTTCTTGAGGATGTCGCGGATGCGGCCATCGAGCGGGTCGCCGACGGAGACCTCCGCCCAGTACTTGTACGGGACGGTGGCGAGCAGCTCGTCGTTGAGGATGTCCCCCTTCTTCAGGAGGATCTTGCCCTTGTCATCCACGAGCTTGCCCTGGGCCTCCTTGCCGCGCAGCAGGCCGCGGAGGCGGCTGAAGGCGCTGTCCTGGAGGACCTTGATCTCGTCGTTCTGGTCCTTGAGGAGCTTGGCTTCCTCGGCCGACTCGATCTGCTTGGCGCGCTCGTCCTTCTCCACGCCCTTGCGGCTGAAGACCTTGGCGTTGATGACGGTGCCCTGAACGCCCGGGGGCACGCGCAGGGAGCTGTCCCGCACATCGCCGGCCTTCTCACCGAAGATGGCGCGCAGGAGCTTCTCTTCGGGGGAGAGCTGGGTCTCGCCCTTCGGGGTGATCTTGCCCACCAGCACGTCGCCGGGCTTCACCTCGGCGCCGATGCGGATGATGCCGCTCTCGTCCAGGTCCTTGAGGGCCTCTTCACCCACGTTCGGGATGTCGCGGGTGATCTCCTCCTTGCCCAGCTTGGTGTCACGCGCGATGCACTCGAACTCCTCAATGTGGATCGACGTGAAGACGTCATCCCGGAGGATGCGCTCGCTGATGAGGATGGAGTCCTCGAAGTTGTAGCCCTGCCACGGCATGAACGCGACCACCACGTTCTGGCCGAGCGCCAGCTCACCGGTCTCCGTCGCCGGACCGTCGGCGATGACGTCACCCTTCCGCACCCGGTCGCCCTTGCGGACGATGGGCTTCTGGTTGAGGCACGTGTTCTGGTTGGAGCGCTGGTACTTGAGCAGGTTGTAGATGTCCACCTCGGAGGACACGTCGCTCAGGGAGCCCTGCGAGTCCGACTTGACCACGATGCGGCTGGCGTCCACGGACTCCACCACACCGTCGCGGCGGGCCACGCACGTCACGCCGGAGTCGCGGGCCACGATGGCCTCGATGCCGGTGCCCACGAGCGGGGCCGCGGTGCGCAGCAGCGGCACCGCCTGGCGCTGCATGTTCGAGCCCATGAGCGCGCGGTTGGCGTCGTCGTTCTCGAGGAACGGGATGAGCGAGGCGGCCACCGACACAAGCTGGTTCGGGGACACGTCCATCAGGTCCACATCCTCGGCCTTGGCCTGGACGAACTCGCCGCCCCGGCGGGAGGACACGAGCGCGTTGACGAACTTGCCCTTCTTGTCCGTCTCCGCGTTGGCCTGGCCGATGGTGTGCTTCTCCTCCTCGAGCGCCGAGTAGAAGGCCACGTCGGTGGTCACCGAGCCGGCCTCCACCTTGCGGTACGGCGTCTCCACGAAGCCGAACTCGTTCACGCGGGCGTAGGTGGACAGCGACGCGATGAGGCCGATGTTCGGGCCTTCCGGCGTCTCGATGGGGCAGATGCGGCCGTAGTGCGTCGGGTGCACGTCGCGCACCTCGAAGCCCGCGCGCTCGCGGGTGAGGCCTCCGGGCCCGAGGGCGGACAGGCGGCGCTTGTGCGTCACCTCGGAGAGCGGGTTCGTCTGGTCCATGAACTGCGACAGCTGGCTGGACCCGAAGAACTCCTTGATCACCGCCGTCACCGGTTTGGCGTTGATCAGGTCGTGCGGCATGAGCGTTTCGATCTCCTGGAGGCTCATGCGCTCCTTGATCGCGCGCTCCATGCGCACCAGACCGATGCGGTACTGGTTCTCCAACAGCTCGCCCACCGCGCGCACGCGCCGGTTGCCGAGGTGATCGATGTCGTCGATCGTCCCCTTGCCGTTCTTGAGGTCCACCAGGTAGCGGATGACCTCGAGGATGTCGCGCTTGGTGAGGATCTGCCCGTCCAAAGGCTCCTCGAGGCTGAACTTGAAGTTCAGCTTGAGGCGGCCGACCTTGGACAGATCGTAGCGCTCGGGGTTGAAGAACAGGTTGCTGAAGAGGTTGGTGGCCGTCTCGGGCGTCGGAGGATCGCCCGGGCGCAGGCGGCGGTAGATCTCCATGATCGCCTGCTCGGACGTCTCGATCTTGTCCATCATCAGCGTCTCACGCAGGTACGGACCCACGTTGAGGTTGTCGATGAACAGGACCTTGAACTCCTTGATGTCCCGCTTGAGGAGCTCGTCCACCTTCTCCTGGCTGACCTCCTCGTTGCACTCGAGGATGACCTCGCCCGTGTTCTCGTCCACCACGTCGTAGGCGGACACCTTGGTGAAGAGCTCGTCCGCGTCGATGGGCAGCGTCTTCATCTTCGCCGCCTCGAGCTTCTTGATGGCGGCGCGGGTGAACTTGCGGTTCTTCTTGACGATGAGGTCGCCCGTCTTCGTCTTGATGTCGCGCGTGGCGCGCTGGCCGGGGAGCAGCTCCAGCTCCACCGACTTCTCGAAGTCGGCGTTGCTCGTGAGGTAGATCGTCTCGGTGGCGTAGTAGTAGTTGAGGATCTCCTCGGTGGAGCCCGAGAAGGTCAACGGGTTCTTCTTCGCGGTGTCCTGCACGGCGCCCAGCGCGCGGATCAGCACCGTGGCGGGCAGCTTGCGGCGCCGGTCAATGCGCACGTACAGCAGGTCCTTGTGGTCGAACTCGAAGTCGATCCACGAGCCGCGGTACGGGATGATGCGGGCGTTGTAGAGCAGCTTGCCAGACGAGTGGCTCTTGCCCTTGTCGTGGTCGAAGAAGGCGCCCGGGCTGCGGTGCAGTTGGCTGACCACCACGCGCTCCGTTCCGTTGATGATGAACGTGCCGTTCTGGGTCATCAGCGGGATTTCGCCGAAGTAGACCTCCTGCTCCTTCACGTCGCGGATGGACTGGGCGCCAGTCTCCTCGTCCTTGTCCCAGACCACCAAGCGCACGACGACCTTGATGGGCGCCGAGTAGGTCATGCCACGCTGGTGGCACTCATCCACATCGTACTTGGGCTTCTCCAAGTGGTAGCTGACGAACTCCAACGAGGAGGTCTCGTTGAAGTCGCGGATCGGGAACACCGACTTGAAGACACCCTGAAGGCCAAGGTCCTCGCGCTTCTCCGGCGCGATGTCCGCCTGGAGGAACTTTTCGTAGGACTGCTTCTGGATGTTGATGAGATTGGGAATGTCGATGATCTTCGCGATCTTCGCGAAGGTTTTCCGCACGCGGAAGTTGTTCTGGATCTGCGTCGGCATTCGGTCTCCGGGAACGGGCGGCTCGGGCTGCGGGCTCGGGCGGGGCAAACTTCAGTAACGCGCGGCGGCGCCGGGAAATTCGGGAATCGTCAAATGGGCAAAGCCGACACCCCCCTCTTCCGGGGGCGTCGGCCTGCTCAACCAGCCAGGGAGGCGCCTGGAACTTCCCGGGACCAAGCGCCCCCTGCGGAACTACTTGATCTCGACGGTGGCGCCAGCCGCGGTGAGCTGGTCCTTGAACTTCTTGGCGTCGTCCTTGGAGACGGCTTCCTTGACGTTCTTCGGAGCGCCCTCGACCAGGTCCTTGGCCTCCTTCAGGCCCAGGCCGGTGATCGCGCGGATCTCCTTGATGACGTTGATCTTGTTGGCGCCGGCGTTGGCCAGAACCACCGTGAACTCCGTCTTCTCCTCCACCGGAGCGGCGGCGGCAGCGCCCGCGGCCGGGCCAGCGGCCACGGCAACGGCGGCGGCGGAAACGCCCCACTTCTTCTCCAGCTCCTTCACCAGGTTCGCCGCCTCGAGGACGGTGAGCGAGGAGAGGTCCTCCACAATCTTGTTCAGGTCAGCCATTGTGATTCTTCCTTCTGGGTTCATCTAACCGGCCAGGACTCCACAGGAGAAAAAGGCCGGCGGTTGTCAGTGGGAATGCTTCTCGATTCAGTTACTTGGACTCGCCCTGCTCGCTGTGGGCCTGAAGCACCCGCGCGAGCTGCGAACCGGGGGCCGACAGGGTCCGGGCCAGCATGGAGGCCGGCTGGTTCAGCATCCCCAGCAGCTGTCCGCGCAGCTCCGTCAGACCGGGCAACTTCGCCAGGGCCTTCACGCCCTCGACGTCGATCTTCCGGCCCTGCACGACGGCGCTCCGGATCTTGATCGTCTCCAAGTCCTTGACGAACTCGGTGAGGATCTTGGCCGGGGCGATGACGTCGTCGTAGCTGATCGCCAGCGCGACGGGACCCTTGAAGTCGTCGGAGATAACCTCCACCGACGTCCCCTTGGCCGCCCGCTTGGCGAGCGTGTTCTTGATGACCTTGTACTCGACCTTCGCCTCGCGGAACTTCCGGCGGAGCTTGGTCACGGTCTCCACGTCCAGCTTGGAAAACTCGGCGACAATCGCGGTCTGAGTCCGCTGGAACTTGTCGCTGAGTTCCTTGATCATCTCTTCCTTCTCGCTCTTCTGCACCTTGACTCACCTCCTTACGAGACCCACCTATGCGGTGGGCTTGATGCCTGGGCCAAAGCGGCAGAGCGAGAGGAGCCTTCGAGAGGCACCACACCGCACCTCCAAGTCTCGGCAGGGCTGGCCTTGCGGCCGTTTGAACCCAGCAACCTTCACTCCCCCCGACCGGTTGCCCGGTTCCCAAACGGGAGGCGTGCCGTTTTCTGGGTCCCTGCTGTCATGAACCAGGGATGGACACCCCGTTGAACGAACGTGGCGCCCGAATTGCAAAAGCCGGGGGCCTATACCCCCGGCTTTGGCAAAGATCCAGCCTTTTTTGCGCGAAAACGTACGGCCGCCGACAGAAGGGCCCAGGGGCCCTCCCGCCAAGCGGCCGAAAGTCCTGCTAACGATGCCGGGCGAGGATCTCGGTGGTGTCGATCTTGATGCCCGGACCCATGGTGGTGGAGAGGGCAATGCCCTTCAGGTAGACGCCCTTGGCGGTGGCCGGCTTGAGCTTCATCACCAGGTCCACGAGGGTGTTGAAGTTGGCCTCGAGCTTGTCCGCGGTGAAGGAGGACTTGCCCATCTTCACGTGGACGATGCCCGCCTTCTCGGCGCGGAAGTCCACCTTACCGCCCTTGGCGTCCGCGACGGCCTTGCGCACATCCACGGTCACCGTGCCCACCTTGGGGTTCGGCATGAGGCCGCGGGGGCCCAGCACCTTACCGAGGCGGCCGACGACACCCATCATGTCCGGGGTGGCGACGACGGTGTCGAAGTCGAGGAACCCACCCTCGATGCGCTTGGCGAGGTCATCGCCGCCCACGACATCGGCGCCGGCGGCCTCGGCCTCGCTGGCCTTCTCACCCTTGGCGAACACGGCCACGCGCACCACGGCGCCGGTCCCGTGCGGGAGCACCACGGCGCCACGGACCATCTGGTCCGCGTGCTTGGGGTCCACGCCCAGGTTGATGGCGACATCCACGGTCTGGTCGAACTTGGTGGCCCGGGCCTCGACCGTCTTCTTCAGGAGCTGGAAGCCCTCGGTGATGGTGTAGCGCTTGTTGCGATCCACAAGGGCGGTAGCGGCGGCGAACTTCTTGGCAATCTTCGGCATGGTCGGAATCCTTTCGAAGAGGGCGTCGGTTAGCCGACGACGTCAATGCCCATGGAGCGCGCGGTGCCCGCGATGGTGCTCATCGCCGCCTCGAGCGAAGCCGCAGTGGTGTCCTGGATCTTCTTCTTGGCGATCTCCTCCAGCTGCTGGCGGGTGATCTGCCCCACCTTCTCCTTGCCAGGCTTCTTGGCGCCCGAGCCCTTCTTCTTCTCGGTGTGCAGGCCCGCCGCCTTCTTGATGAGCACGGCCGCCGGGGGCGTCTTGAGGATGAACGTGAAGGACCGGTCCTGGTACACGGTGATGATGACCGGGATGATGAGGCCTTCCTTGGCCTCCGCCTGGGTCTTGGCGTTGAACTGCTTGCAGAACTCCATGATGTTCACGCCCTGCTGACCGAGCGCGGGGCCGATCGGCGGAGCGGGGTTCGCCTTACCGGCGGGAATCTGCAGTTTGACCTGCCCAGTGACTTTCTTCATCGGCTGACAGCTGCCTTTCGAAACGGTGGTTCATTCGAACCGCTAGACGGCGGTTCTCCCACCTGGGGATCCGCGGCCCCAGGGCCGCGGAAGGGACTAGCCGGTGGTCTTCTCCACCTGCATGAAATCGAGTTCCACGGGGGTGGAACGGCCGAAGATGCTCACCAGCACCTTCACGCGCCCCTTCTCGGGGTTGACCTCTTCCACCGTGCCATTGAAGTTGGCGAACGGCCCGTCGATGACGCGGACGGTGTCCCCATCCTCGAACTGGACCTTGGGCTTCGGCTTGAGCGTGCCCTCGGAGATCTGCGAGGTGAGCCGGGCCACCTCCGCGTCCGAGATGGGCGTGGGCTGCTGGTTCTGCGCGGCGCCCGGGAAGCCGGTGATCTTCGGCGTGTTCTTCACCAGGGTCCACGTCCGGTCATTCAGCTCCATCTGAACGAAGATGTAGCCCGGGAAGAACTTGCGCTTGGAGGTCTTCTTCTCCCCCTTCACCATCTCGACGACCTGCTCCATGGGGATGAGGATCTCCCCGAACTGCTCTTGCAGGCCTTCGAGCCGGACCTTCTCCTCCAGGCTCTTCTTGGCCTGGTTCTCGAAGTTCGAATAGGTGTGAACGACGTACCATTTCTTCGCCATTACAGCTTCCCCCACACAGCGGGCAGCCACTCCACCATCATGTTGTAGGCGAGGGTATCGATGCAGAAGAGGATGACGGCCGCCACCACCGAGGCCACTACCACCGCCACGGTCGATGCCCGGGTCTCCGACCAGGTCGGCCAGGTCACCTTCATCAGTTCGCTGGCGATGTCGATGGCCAGGGCGTTGCTCTTGGGCACGAACCACGTGGCGGCCACTAGGCCCACCGCCAGCAGGTAGCCCACCAGGGTGGAGACCTGCCAGTCGAGCCCCTCGATGAGGACCGGGTCACCCCAGCCAAAGCGGGCCCACACGAGGCCCAGCACGTGCTCGAAGAAGAGCCCGGCGACGATGCCGGCAAGAATCAGGAAGATGACCACCAGCCGCTTCGGGTCCATCGCCGAGCGGTTCGCCTGCTGGCTGGCCTCGGTTGCGGTTGCCATGATGCCTCACGGGGTACTGTGGAAAAGGCAGGGACCCCCGGTACCTCTGGCACCGGGGGCCCCACTCTCTGATGACTGGCAGGCCAGGAGGGATTCGAACCCCCAACACGCGGTTTTGGAGACCGCTGCTCTACCGTTGGAGCTACTGGCCTAAACCCTGGACCTAGACCTTACCTTCTTTGTGGTCCGTATGCTTGCGGCAGCGGGGGCAGAACTTGCTCAGTTCCAGCTTGTCCTGGCTCTTCCGCTTGTTCTTCGTGGTCGTGTAGTTCCGCTCCTTGCAACCGGTGCACTCGAGCGAAATGATGCTGCGGTTACCCTTCGGCATGACCTGAACTCTTCAGACGGCAAGAGGGGAAGGTCCTCGAGAACCCTCCCCCCGGCACCGAGGTGCCTGTGTGGAATCAGTACAGCGCCTGACTAGGCGATGATGTCGGCAACGACGCCGGCGCCCACCGTGCGGCCACCCTCACGGATGGCGAAGCGCAGCTCCTTCTCCAT
>NZ_JAHXBH010000052.1:0-25223 GCF_020103775.1 Allostigmatella hybrida | reverse complement strand
TGCGCAAGGCGCGCTACCGAGGTCAGCGCCGTGTGGGATTACAGATGCACTTTGTGGCTGCCGCTTACAACCTGGTGAGAATGGCGAAGCTCATGCCGATGGCCGCATGAGCCGAGAGCCACAGAACTGTCGCCGAGCGGTGCGGCGACAGCCTTCGCATCTGCCTGCTCGCAGGAGGGCGCAGGCCCCGCCAGGAAAATGACCACCCAGCGGGACGTAAGCCCCTCATCTCTTACTTTTTCAGCGGCCTGCTAGGAAGGGGAACCTCTCTCCCCTTCTCATTCCCCAGGAGATGACCATCAGAAAGTGGACCCGTTCCACTCTCGTTTCTTGTGGAAGCAGACGTTTCTGTGCTTCCTCCCACTGCGCGAGAGTCAGAAACGAACTCAAGCTCCGCAGGACATTATTGCCCTCGGTGCTGCGAGCTGGCCAAGCGCACTGAATTGCCAAGTCTACGAGCAGGGGACGAAGGCCTGGCTGTATGCTCTTTGACAGCGCGCTGATGGCGAAGAGCTGGATACGCAGATCCTTCAGTTCCTGCACGCAGTGGATGACGACGCGTTGCTCCTCCAGCGGCAATGTGGGGGCTAGTCGAAGTAGAAGTGCAAGTCGTTGAGGCACTCCCTCCGTCGATGGACTCCCGCGCAAGAACTTACGCAGGGAGTGGGTGGTTAGGCTCGTCATGGCGTCTCTATCCTAGGTTGGCCCTGTGCCCAGCACTACGTATTTGCAGTCCGCCGACTAGAGCACTAGGGTTTTGCCTCTTGGCAAGGCAGGAGCGCTCGGGCATGTCCTATGGAGGGTTGGGTATTGGAGCAGTCTGGGGATATTTGCTGGGCTGGTTAGAAGGCGGACCACGTCACCCAGTTCGCACGTTGTTGGCCTGTGTCCTCGCCACGGTTCTCGTCGGGTTGGAGACTTGGATGTTCGCCGGTCTTAGTGCTGCCTGGACCTTTGGACTGGCCAGTCTAGCCTTCTTCCTGATGCACGCTGGCTTTCGAAGGATATTGAGAAAAACTCGCCGAATTTCATGGAGACAATTCAATGGCTGACCCAATTAGTGCTGCTGTGCCCACCGAAGCTCTCCAACTTTGGGGAGCGGGAGGTTTTGGAGTGCTCATCGGTTGGTATGTCTACTATATCAATCGATATCGAAAGGCGGATGTACAACTCGGTGACTTGGTAACCGTTATTGGCGTACTGGGAGGCGGTGCCATCCTGGCCCTTTTTCCAGCGAAGACGGACCTTTTTGGCGCCTATGGCGTCGGACTCTTCATTGGTTTCTTTTCTTACTTCCTCGTGCTGATCATCCTCGTTTTGATCTCCAAGAACTTCACCGTGGACTGGTTCCTGGATGGTCGCCGGAAGAAGCCAGCTGCTGACTTTTTTATCCCGGACACGGTGGGCTCCACCATGACCGCCATGGGAGATGCTGACAATCGCGGGGGCGGGAAGGGCGGAGGGGTCAACTGATCCATGACGCCACCCATGAGTGCCCAATTTAGGCAAAGTGGGTGGCCACTTACGCCTCGTCTACAAAACGCTGAGCGATGCAATGACAGTTCGGTGCTGCACCGTGTCTGAGGTGCGCACGGACAGCAATGCTTGTAGAGTAGGTTGAGTTCCTCCTTGAGCCTGAGGCTCACTGCTGGAAGTCGTAGACGCTGCCCAGCCGCAGGATGCGGGTCAGCGCGTCGAGCGCCGTCATCGTCTCCCGGGCGAGCGCCGGGTCCTTCAAGTCATCCGGGTAGAGCGTCTCGCGGTAGTGCTTCGTCACCCAGCCGGCCAGCGCCTCGTGCAGCTCCGGGGTGTAGAAGACGTTGGCCTTCACCGCCGCGCGCTCCTCGTCGGTGAGGACGATGCGCTGGCGCAGGCACGCCGGGCCGCCGCCGTTGTTCATGGACTGGCGCAGGTCCAGGTAGTGGACCTGCTTCACCGGGTTGCGCTCGGCCACCACGCGCTCCAGGAAGCGCCGCGCGCTCTCCGTCTCCTGGCTCTCCACCGGGGCGATGATGGCCATGGAGCCATCCGGCAGGGTGAGCACCTGGGAGTTGAAGGGGTAGGCCCTCACGGCATCCTGCGAGGGCAGCTCCGCCTCCGAGGCGACGGTGAAGGTGAAGCCCTCGCCGAGCTTCTGCTGGAGCGTACCCAGCAGCCCGGTGGGGTCCACGAAGGCCCGCTCGTGCAGCATGAGGAAGCCCCCGTTGCCCACGGCGACCACGTCCGTGTGGAACGCCCCCGCGTCGATGCCCTCCGGGTGCTGCTGGGGAAAGAGGGTGCGCTCGGGATCCAACTGGTGCAGCCGGGCCAGGGCCTGGCTGGCCTCCAGCGTCTGCCGGGCGGGGAAGCGCTGGGGGGCGGTGAACTCCTTCCAGCTGCTGCGGCCCCAGGCCAGCAGGTGCACCGCGGCGTGGCCGGGGGTGACGAGCCGGGTGTGGTTGGCCGCGCCCTCGTCGGCGAACTGGCCCCCGCCGGGCAGGGGTGCGTGGACGGCGAAGCGGGCCTCGTCCGCGAAGATGGCGCTCAGCACCGCGTGGGTGGTCTCCGCCTCCAGGGCCCGGTGGAACATCTGCTGGAGGTTGGCGGGCGTCAGGTGCATCCGCCGGTCGCCCGCGTCCGAGGAGGGGGCGCACGTGGCGGCGTTGGCCGTCCACATGGCCGCGGCGCTGGAGGTGAGCCGCAGCAGGTGCTCGGCCTCGCGGGCGGCGCGGGTGATGACCGCCTCGTCCGGGCCGGTGAAGCCCAACCGGCGCAAAGTCCTCAGGGAGGGGCGTGGCTGGGGCGGCAGCACGGCCTGGCCCACCCCCAGTCCCGCCACGAAGCGCATCTTCTCCAGCCCCTGGAGGGCGGCCTGGCGGGGGTGGCTGGGCTTGCCCCCATGAGAGGTGGAGGCCAGGTTACCGGCCGAAAGCCCGCCATAATTGTGGGTAGGGCCGACGAGGCCGTCGAAGTTGTACTCGCGCATTGGGTATAGAACCCCCTGTGGACCGTCCTCCCTTAGCAAAGCGGCTCAAGCGTTTCCTCCGCTACCTGCTCGTGCGGGCCGCATTGGCCCTGGTACACCCCTTGCCGCTGGGGCTGGCGGGGTGGTTGGGGGTGCGTTTCGGGGCCCTGGCGTTCCGGCTGGCCGGAGGGGAGCGGCGCAAGGCGCTGAAGTCCCTGGCCCGGGCCTTCCCGGAAAAGAGCGAGGCCGAGCGGCTCGCCCTGGCGCGCGCCTCCTTCCGCCACCTGGGGGCGGCCATGTTCGAGGTGGGCTGCACGGCGGCGCTGGACCGGGAGTTGAAGCAGCGCGTCACGTGGCCCCCTGCCGAGCGCCGCGTGCTGGAGGAGGCGCTCGCCCGGGGCAAAGGCGTGGTGTTCGTCTCCGGGCATGTGGGCAACTGGGAGCTGCTGGCCCGGCGGGTGGCGAGCGAGGGCTTCCCGTGCCAGAGCATCGCCAAGGAGACGTCGGATCCGCGGCTCACCGCGCTCGTGGGGCGCTTCCGGGAGCGGGGCGGGGTGCGGTGCATCTGGCGGGGGCAGGACGGCGCGGCCCGGCACATGCTCCGGGCGCTCAAGGGCGGGGAAATCCTGGGGCTGCTCATCGACCAGGACACGAAGGTGCAGTCCTTCTTCGTGCCCTTCTTCGGGGAGCTGGCCGCCACGCCCCGGGCGGCGGCGGACCTGGCGCTGCGCACCGGGGCGGCGGCGGTGGTGGGCTTCTGCCAGCGCCAGGCGGAGGGCGGCTACCTGCTGACGATGCGCGAGGTGCCCCTGCCCACGCTGGAGGACCGCGAGGAGGCGGCCCGGGCGTTGACCGCGGCGCTCTCCACCGAGATTGAGGAGGCCATCCGCCGCACGCCCGAGCAGTGGGTGTGGATGCACCAGCGGTGGAAGACGCGGCCCTCGGATGAACCCTCGACACTCGCCGCACGGGGTGGGGCGCCCGTCCCGGCCCGGTGATAGGAAACGCCTGCGTGCCACGCTCTCTGCCCCCTCGCTTCCTGCTCCTCCTGGCCGCCGCCTGCGGCGCGCCCCCGGCGGCCCAGGGCCCGGCCTCCGAGCCGCCCCAGGTGGTGCTCACCGGCGTGCAGCTCCAGTCCTACGAGGCCGAGCGGCTCGTGCTCTCCGGGCGGGCCGAGCGGATGACCTACCAGCGCTCCGAGGGGCTGTTCACGGCCACGGACGCGGTGCTGCGCTTTCCGGCCCCGTCCGGGGCCCGCCCGTCCCCCGAGGGCGGGACGGAGGTGCGCGCGCCGCTGATGGAGGGGAGCCTCTCCACGCGCCAGCTCGAGGCCTCCGGGGGCGTGGTGCTCCGGAGCCCGGAGGGCGTGGTGGCACGCGCGCCCCGGGCCACCTATGACGCGCCCGCGCAGACGGTCCGCGGCCGGGAGGGCGTGGCCGCGCAGGGGCAGGACTATTCGCTCCGGGCCGATGCGTTCAGCATGTCCCTGCCGGAGGGGACATTCACCTTCGAAGGCTCGGTGGAGACCGTGGTGGGAGGGGCACAGTGATTGAATTCCTCGCGATGGCGTTTCTCGTCGCCGGGCCCTCGGCGCCGGCCGATGGCGGCACGGACGGGGGCACGCGGACGCCCCTGCACGGGGCCGCGGCGCTGAAGGACCCGGTGGACATCACCGCGGGCCTGGTGACGGGCGGCCGGGACTCGGCGGTCTTCACCGGCAACGTGCGGGCCAGGCACCGCACCCTGGAGCTGCGCTGCGAGAAGATGACGGCCTTCTATACGCAGGGCCGCGAGGTGACGCGCGTGGAGTGCACGGGCGGGGTGGAGGCCCAGGACGGGGACCGCTTCGCCCGGGGCGAGCGCGCCGACTACAACGTGGCGAACGGCGTGCTGGTGGTGACGGGCTCCCCCGAGGCCCGGCAGGGCACCAGCTCCGTGACGGGCACCAAGGTCCGCCTGACGCTGGGCAGCGAGCGCATCGAGGTGGAGAACGCCCGCATCCTCATCGAATCGGCCCCCAAGGCCACCCCGCAGCGGGGCAAGCCCGGCCCGAAGAAGCCATGAGCGCCGGGCGGCTGTGGGCCGAGGGGCTCCAGAAGAGCTACCGCAAGCGCCAGGTGGTGCGCGGCGTCTCCTTCACCGTCACCCAGGGCGAGGTGGTGGGGCTCTTGGGCCCCAACGGCGCCGGGAAGACGACGAGCTTCAACATGGTGGTGGGGCTCGTCACCCCGGACGCGGGCCGGGTGCGCGTGGAGGACGACGACTTGACGCACCTGCCCATGCACCGGCGGGCGCGCCGGGGCCTGGGGTACCTGCCCCAGGAGGCCTCCGTGTTCCGCAAGCTCACGGTGCGGCAGAACTTCCTGGCCGTGCTGGAGCTCCAGAAGGGGCTGGACCGCAAGGCGCGCGAGGCCCGGGCCACGGCGCTCATCGAGGAGTTCGGCCTGGGCCACGTGGCGGACTCGCTCGGCGAGACGCTCTCGGGCGGCGAGCGGCGGCGCGCGGAGATTGCCCGCTCCCTCATCCCCAACCCCCGCTTCATCCTCTTCGACGAGCCCTTCGCCGGGGTGGACCCCATCAACGTCGGGGACCTCCAGAAGCAGATTGCCCTGCTCCGGGAGCGCGGCCTGGGCGTGCTCATCACGGACCACAACGTGCAGGACACCCTCGGCATCTGTGACCGGGCGTACATCATTGCCCAGGGGCAGATCCTCGAAGAGGGCACCCCGGCGCAGATCGCCGCCTCCCCGCGCGCGCGCGCCGTCTACCTGGGCGAGCGCTTCCGGCTGCTATAAGCCCGGGGCCGCTTTGGCCCAGCGCTTGCGTCAACAGGTGAACAGCCGGGGAGCGTTGGCCAAAAGCCCCCTAACTCTGTGATTCCACAGAGGAAATTCGCTAATGCAAGCGAGAGGCCACACTGGCAGACACTAGACGAATCAGAGGGGTCTTGCTAGTTTGGCACGGTCCTTGATTGGGGGCGGTTCGCGTCCCCGTCAAGGCCCTGTTTCTCCGCGGTGGGGAGTCCTCGTTCATGGGTATGGAACTCAAGCAAAGCCTGAAACTCACGCAGCAGCTGGTGATGACGCCGCAGCTGCAACAGGCGATCAAGCTTCTCCAGCTCTCCAGGATGGAGCTGCTGGAGCAGGTTCGGGAGGAGATGGAGCAGAACCCGCTCCTGGAGCAGCCGGAAGAGCAGGCCCCGGGCGATGTGTCGGACAAGGAGCCCGGGGAGGCCTCGCTGGAGGCCGCCAACCTGGAGGTCCACCAGGACCGGGACGCCACCCCGGTGGGCGACAGCACCCCGGAATTCAAGGGGGACTCGGACAACCCGCCCGAGATTGACTGGGAGGCGTACCTCAACAGCTACCAGTTCAACGAGCAGAGCACCGCCTCCAACCGGGGCAACGTGGCCACGGAGGACATGCCGTCCTTCGAGGCCAACATGGTCAAGAAGGAGGACCTGGTCGACCATCTGCAGGAGCAGATGGGGATGCTGCGGCTGAACGAGGCCGAGCGCCGGGTGGCCATGCTCATCATCGGCAACCTGGACGATGACGGCTACCTGAAGCTGCCGGACGTGGAGGGCGACCCGCTCATCCGCCTGACGAACGAGGCGGACGTGCCCATGTCCGTGGCGGAGCGCACGCTGCGGCGCATCCAGGCCCTGGAGCCCAAGGGCTGCGGCGCCCGGGACTTGCAGGAGTGCCTGCTCATCCAGGTGCAGTGCCTGAAGGACCGCCATGCCCCGCTCTTGGGCATGATGATCAAGCGGTACATGAAGTACCTGGAGAGCAAGAACCTGCCGGCCATCGCCAAGGAGCTGAAGGTCCCCATGGAGGACGTGGTGGCCGCGGCGAAGCTCCTGCCCAAGCTGGACCCGAAGCCGGGCCGCAACTTCAGCGGCGATGACGCGCCGTACATCACCCCGGACGTCTTCATCTACAAGATGGGCGAAGAGTACACGGTGGTGCTCAACGACGACGGCCTGTCCAAGCTGCGCATCTCCGGGGCGTACCGGAACGCGCTGAAGAACGGCGCGGTGTCCCCGGGCCAGGCCAAGGAGTTCATCCAGGACAAGCTGCGCAGCGCGCAGTGGCTCATCCGCTCCATTCACCAGCGCCAGCGCACCATCTTCAAGGTGACCGAGAGCATCGTGAAGTTCCAGCGGGACTTCCTGGACAAGGGCATCGCCCACCTGCGGCCGCTCATCCTCCGGGACGTGGCCGAGGACATCGGCATGCACGAGTCCACCGTGTCGCGCGTCACCACCAGTAAGTACGTGCACACCCCGCAGGGCATCTTCGAGCTGAAGTACTTCTTCAACTCGTCCATCGCGCGCGTGTCCGGCGACGACACGGCCAGCGAGGCGGTGAAGCACCACATCAAGCAGCTCGTGTCCCAGGAGAACCCGCGCGAGCCGTACTCGGACCAGAAGATCGTCGAGCTGCTCAAGGCGCAGGGCACCGAGATTGCCCGCCGCACGGTGGCCAAGTACCGGGAAGTGCTGGGCATCCTCCCCAGCAGCAAGCGCAAGCGCTACTTCTGACCCACCCCGGGTGTGTAAAAAGCGCCCAAGGTAGGCAACGGTAATTCAAGGTGGCCGAGAATCCAGGTGTCCCTCCGGGGCCCTGGATTCTCCAGGGTCCATGCCCTGTGAAGGCCGCTATGACCCTCCGAGCCACCCCCGCCAGCGCCCCGGTCCTTCCCCCCTCGAACCCTCCGGCCAAGGCGGTGAACACCGCCTCGTCCATCCCCACGGGCACGGTGGTGCAGCCGCTGAGCGTGGCGGACTACGCGCTGGCGAAGAAGCCCGAGGGGGTGGCCGGCCACGGCTTCGAGCAGAAGGCGGCCCTGAAGCAGGTGGGCGACCCGCAGAAGAACGGCGTGGGGGTGGGCCAGGCCCAGGTGAGCGGCGAGTCCTTCTTCGAGCACGCCCCGGGCCACCTCCAGGCGCAGGCCCAGGGCGAGGCGGCGCTGACGGCCGTGTCCGGCAAGTTCTCGCACACGCACGAGGGGCGGCTGGGCACCACCGAGGTGAAGGCGGAGTTCGAGGTGGGCGCCCGGGTGAAGGGCGAGGTGGGCGGCACGCTGTCCCGGCTGGAGGCCGCGGTGGTGGGCCACGCCAAGGCGGATGGGTTCGCTGGCGCCCGCGGGGAGTTCTCGGTCGAGCAGAAGCAGGGCAAGCACTTCAGCGAGTCGCTGCAGGGCTCCGTCAAGGCGGGGGCCATGGCCACCACGGTGGCCACGTTCGCCTTCGAGCCGAAGCAGGGCACGGCCATGGCGAAGGTGGGCTTCTCGGCGCTGGCGGGCGCGCAGGAGGGCGTCAGCGGCGAGCTGAAGCTGGGCGTGGTGCGCCTGTCGGGCGGCATCTCCGCGAAGCAGGGCGTGGGCACGAGCTTCCAGGTGGGCGCCGGCATCAAAGACGGGCGCATCTCCCTCAACGCCAACATCGGCGCCGCGGTAGGTCTGGGCGCGGGCGTCAACGTGGGCGTGACGGTGAACGGCAAGGCCATCGCGCACAACGCCCATGTGGCCGGGCACGCGGTGAAAGAGGGCGCCCACGCGGTGGGCCACGCGGTGAAGGAGGCAGTGCACCACCACCACCACCGTCCTGGACAGGGCGAGCCCACGCAGGCCGCCACGGGCAACGTCCGCCGCGTCCGCTGGTAGCGGGGCACCAGGCAGGCAAGCAGGGCCCTGGATTGAAAATTCTGTGTGAACACGGGAAGCAGTCACCGGGCTGTTACAGAGGCCATCTAGGTTGCTGGGAGATGAAAGGCCCACTGCCCATGGCTCTTGCGACGTCCCGCTCCCTGTTCGCCGCCATCGACGTTGGTACCAATGCTGCCCGCCTGGAGATGGCCCGCCTGGGGCCCGGGGGCCTGGAGCGGGTCCTCAAGGAGCGGGAAGCCATTCGCCCAGGGGAGGGGGTATTCGCCCGGGGCACCATGTCGCCCGAGGCCGTGGACCGGCTGGTGGACACCTTGCGGCGCTACGCGGTGCTGTGCCGCCGCCACAAGGCCCGGGTGCGCGCGGTGGCCACCAGCGCCCTGCGCGAGGCCCGCAACCAGACGAAAGTCCTGCGGCGGGTGCTCGAGGAGACCGGCTTGGAGCTGGAGGTGGTGAGCGGCGAGGAGGAGGCCCGGCTCATCTGCCTGGGCGTGCTGCACCGCACGCCGCCCCGGGAGCGCTCGCTGCTGGTGGACATCGGCGGAGGCTCCACCGAAATCGTGCTCGCCACGGGCGAGCGGCCCCAGGGGCTGTGGAGCCTGCCGCTGGGCGCGGTGCGGCTCTCGCAGCACTTCGACACCGCCGGCGAGGTGACGCCCGCGCAGCTCCGGCGGATGCGGGAGGACGTCGACGCGCGGCTGCGCGAGTCCCTGCCGGGCTTCGTGCCGCGGCTGCCCCGGGTGGCGCTGGGCTCCTCGGGCTCCATTCGCGCGGTGGTGGAGTTCGCGGCGGGCGAGGGCGGCGAGGCCTCCCCGGCGCAGCTCACCCGGGCCGTGGAGGCGCTGGCGCGGATGTCGCCCCGGGAGCGGCGCGAGCACTTCGAGGAGCGGCGCGCGGACATCATCGTCGCGGGCGCCCTGCTCCTGGAGCGGGTGGTGCAGCACCTGGGCGTGGAGCGCGTCCTCGCCGTGAAGCGGGGCCTGCGCGACGGCGTGCTCGCGGATCTGCTCTCCCGGGAGGAACTGGCGGCCCGTCCTGGCACCGCCCCCCTGCCCCGCCGGGCCGCGGGGGCCCGCGGGGCCTAGAACAGCGGGGCCCCGAGAATCGTGCCCGGGTCGTACTCGGCCTTCACGGCGCGCCAGGCCTCGAAGGTCTCCGCGCCGAACTGCCGGCGGTAGAAGTCCGCGCTCTTCGGGTGGTAGCCGTACAGGTAGACACGGCCGCCGAGCGACAGACACGCATCGATGGCCTGATCGAACTTGGCCCGGTACTCGTCCAGGAAGGACTTGGGAATCGTGTGGTACGGGCCCGAGAAGGTGTTGATGACCTCCGCGCCCGAGGACATGGGCGACAGGGGCAGGCGGCTGCCGGGCGGACGCGCGCGCAGGATGGTGCCGTAGGTGCCCATGGTGAACCGGGGGTCCTTGAAGAGGGACTGGTGGATCCGCCGGAACTCATCGGCCTTGTCCGAGGGCAGGAAGTAGTCGTTCCAGAGGTGGTAGACATCCTCCTCGCTCTTGGCGAGCCCCGCCTCCTTCAGCCCATGGAGGAGCTGCGACATCACCCCGGTCGCGGCGGTGTTCTTGTAACGGTAGAACTCGGGGAGGAACTGGGCGCCCTCGGGCAGCTCCGCCGGCTCCTCCTCGACGTCGCGCGCCAGCAGCACCATGTTCTGCTGGAAGGCGAGGTAGTGCAGCACGAGGCAGTGGTCCCAGGGCTGCGGCGCGTCGAGCACGCGCCGGGTGATGCTCGCGAGCGTCTCCGTGCTGTAGGGGGAGTCCGCGAAGTTCAAGGCGTGAGGGCGGTTGCGCGCCACTTTCAGGTACGCGTGGGCGATGAAGCCCGTCTGGCCCAGGCCGCAGAGCGTGTACTGGAAGAGCCGCGCGTGAGGGCCCTCCGGACGCGCGTGCACCAGCTCCCCCGTGCCCGTGACGATGTCCAGCGCCACCACCTGGTCCACCTGGCCGCCGTGGAAGAGCGACATCGAGCCGAAGCCGCCCACGGACAGGGTGCCTCCGACGGTGTGCGAGCGGTAGTCGGTGAGCACGATGTTCGACAGGCCCAGCGCGTTGAGCCGGTCCTGGAGGTCTCCCCAGGTGAAGCCCGCGCCTACCTTCACCTCGAGCTCCCCGGTCCGCTCGAACGCTGTCAGCCCATGGATGTCCAGGACGAGGTGCTCCGAGAGCGCCTGTCCATTCGCGCTGCACCCATGGCCCCGGGCAACGGTGCGCAGGCCGTGCTGGTGGGCGTACCGGACCGTCTCTTGAACGTCTTCCACGGTCTGCGGCCGGACCACGGCGCGGGGAGGGAGGCGGGTGAGCCGGCTGAAGTCCCGGGCAAACTCCCCAGGGGCGGGTTCAAGAAGACTGCCACGGATCCGGCGAGCAAGTTCTTGCATGGGGAGGAGAGGGAAAGGGGTGAAAGGAAAGGCCCCCAGCGGGAGCCGCCACGTCGGGTGTCTGGAATGGTGAAGGGGAACTGAACAGATGTCGACCCCCCCTCCTCCCACCCCTCCGTCGTTTCGTTTGACGGGCCCCCCGGCTGCCCACGCACGATAGGCGCATGCACCTGCCGCCGGAGCTTCCCCGCCGAGCCCTCATTCCGTTGATCGTCCCACCCGTGACGCTAGAGGGGCACGGGGTGCGGCTGGAGCCGCTGCGCTCCGGGCATGCGGGGGCGCTGGCCGCGCTCTGTGAGGACACCGTCTTCGAGTTCACCACGCAGGTGCTCCGCACCCAGGCGGATCTCGAGGGCTACATCGCCGCGGCGCTGAAGGGGGCGGAGCAGGGAACGGAGCAGCCCTTCCTCATCCGAGGCCTGGACACGGGCGAGCCCCTGGGGACCACGCGCTACATGGCCATCTCACGCCACGACCGGACGCTGGAGATTGGCCACACGTGGCTGGCGCGCCCGGCGTGGCGCACGCACGTGAACACCGCGTGCAAGTACTTGCTGTTTCGCCACGCCTTCGAGACCCTTCAGGTGATGCGGGTTCAGCTCAAGACGGACCAGCGCAATGCGCGCTCGCGGGCGGCCATCGAGCGGATCGGCGCGAAGTTCGAGGGCATCCTGCGCCACCACATGCTGGTGCGCGACGGCGTGGTCCGGGACACCGCGTACTATTCCCTCCTGGACACCGAGTGGCCGGAGGCGAAGGCCCGGTTGGAGGAGCGGCTGCGGCGGGAATGATAGGGTGCCGGGCCCCATGATTCGCTCCCGCTCTGTCCGCGTGTTGTCCCCTGTGGTGTGCTCCCTGCTCCTGTCCGGAGGGCTGGCCGGCTGCGGCGGCCGGACCGAGGCCCCCTCGGTGCCCCTGTCCGCGTTCGTGGACCGCACCCTGACGTACACGCTGGTGGACGTGGATGACCTCGAGAACCCGGACGCGGCGGGTTCCCACCGCTTCACGGTGACCTTCTCCCAGCCGGACCGGGGCTGTACGCGGCTGGCCGAGGGCGTGGTGGCCACCTTCAACGGCCAGCCCATGAACCTGAACCTGGGCGGCATCCCCGGCTCGGGCGGTGGCCGCGAGTCCTGCGAGCAGACGCAGGCCTGGTTCGACTTCGAGCCGGAGGTCTGGGAGGCCGAGCCCCTCGAGGACATCCGGATCTTCCTGCAGGAGCCGGCCGGGGAGTCCACCGTGTCGCTCATCCTCCGGCGGGCCAAGGCCAAGCGCCGCTTCGCGTACCAGGGCGTGGGCAGCGGGACGACGCTGCGCAGGGGGCAGACCTACTCCTATCTCTGGGAGCCCGCGGAGGAGGTGCCGGGAACCGCGACGGTGACGCTGCTGCGCGAGCAGGGGCGGGCGCCGGCCACCCTGGAGTCCGCGCAGGACGGGGGGCTCGTGAGCTTCAAGCTCCCGGCGGCCACCCCCACCGCCACGCACCTGCTGCGCCTGCTCGCCACCACCCCGGGCGAGGTGACGGAGTGCGGAGGGGTGGCGCGGTGCGAGGGCTCGTTCCTCCACTCCAGCGACTACGAGGTCAGCGTGGTGCAGTGAGCCGCCGGCTGCCCGGCCTCCAGGGAACGGAGCCCGGGCGGGGAAGGGGGCGGCACGGCCGGGGCGGGTTGCCGGGGGGGCGGGGCGCTCCCACCGTGCCGGAGAACCCTTTGACTGAACCGGAAGACCCATGCCCCGCAATCCTGATCCCCGCACCGCTGGCCCCCAGACGCCCTTTCCCGAGCAGACCCAGTCCCACCCTGGCATCGAGGCGCGCATGTCGCCGGCGCCCGACTACGGCGAGGACTCCTACAAGGGCCTGGGCCGCATGAAGGACCGGGTGGCGCTCATCACCGGCGGGGACAGCGGCATTGGCCGCGCGGTGTGCCTGGCCTTCGCCCGCGAGGGCGCGGACGTGGCCTTCGGCTACCTCAACGAGCATGAGGATGCGCAGAAGACCCAGCGCATCATCGAGGGCGCGGGGCGCCAGGTGCTGGCGATGCCCGGAGATTTGGCCATCGAGGCGCACTGCCGCGAGCTCGTGGAGAACACGGTGAAGCGCTTTGGCCGCATCGATGTGCTGGTGAACAACGCCGCTTTCCAGGGCAAGGCGGTGGAGAAGTTCGAGGAGCTGGATGCGGAGCGCATCGAGCGCGCCTTCCGGGTGAACATCCTGGCCATGTTCCACCTGGTGCGCCTGGCGCTGCCGCACATGAAGCCGGGCAGCTCCATCATCAACGTCGCCTCCGTGCAGGCGTATCAGCCCTCCGCGCCCATCCTCGACTACGCGAGCACCAAGGGCGCCATCGTCACCTTCACTAAGGGGCTCTCGCAGTCGCTCATCGAGCGCGGCATCCGCGTCAACTCCGTGGCCCCGGGCCCCGTGTGGACGCCCATCATTCCCCAGTCTTACGAAGGTGAAAAGGTGCAGAAGTTCGGCGAGAACACCCCCATGGGCCGCCCGGCGCAGCCCGCCGAGCTGGCGCCCTCCTTCGTGTTCCTCGCCTGCGATGAATCCCGCTACGTCAACGGTGAAATCCTCGGCGTGACGGGTGGAAAGGTGCTGGCCTAGCCTCCGCTGAGGCTGGAAAAGCGCAGCCGGACGTGGGGAGAGGGGCCCGCCTCCGTGGGAATAAGGTCTTTTTCCGCATGTCGGATGGATGGCAGTCCCCATTCCGGGGACAGCCCTCAAGCAGGCGAAGGACGGGGCTGGGTTGCTTTTGTCCCCGCAGACCGTTTCTGATCTGTGACGGAGCACCGTCCTACCCACGGAGGCAGCTACGCATGCAGATGAACATCACCTTCCGTCAGTTCGGCACGTCGGATTCCCTCAAGGAGTACGCGCGGGAAAAGGTTGACCGGGTCAACCGCTTGCTGGACCGCGCGGGGGAGGCGCACGTGGTGCTCTCGCTGGAACGCCACCTGCACCACGCGGACATCACCATCCACTCGGGCTCGTGGGTGCTGCGGGGGCGTGAGAAGAGCGAGGACATGTATGCGTCCATCGACCTGGCGATGGACAAGATCGAACGGCAGCTGCGCCGCTACAAGGACAAGCTGAAGACGCACCACGGCAAGGAGCGCGTGCACCACCGGCAGGGCCTGGTGGATCAGCTGGCGCGCGGCGTGCGCCACGCCGTCTTCGACATGCCCGAGGATCAGGACGCGGCCCCCGCGGCCCCCGTGGAGACGAAGGCCCCGGCCGCCCCGGCGCCCTCCGCGGAGGCCTCCCAGGACGAGAGCACCCACCGCGTGCTTCGCACCACGCACCTGACCGTCAAGCCGATGCGGGTGGACGAGGCGGTGATGCAGATGAACCTGATGAACAACGACTTCTACGTGTTCCACAACGTGGAGACGGATTCGATGTGCGTCCTCTACCGCCGCAAGGATGGGCAGTACGGCCTCATCGAGCCGCATGAGCCGGCCCCCGCGGCCGCGGCGGCCTCGGGCCGCTAGCCGCTCCCGCGTGCGTGCGCTCCGCCGTCCTTCGTGAGGAGGCGGGGCGCGCCGCGGACCTTCCCCTTCAGGGCGCCGCCTCCTGGGCAACGGACGGGGGGCGGGGCGCGGGCGGGGGCGTGGCCGAGGCCTGCTTGCGCCCCGTGAGCTCCAGCCCATGGCCGAAGTGGAGCTCTCTCAAGTTGACGGGCAACCGCCCCGGCGTGCCGATGTCCCCGACGAGGGCCGCGGCGGCGGCATCCGTGGCGGCCGGCTGGTACGAGTAGATGGCGAGCACCGCGCGCGCCTCCTCCACCCGCTCCGCCAGGTAGGGCAGCCCCATGGACACCACGGCCACGGGCCGGCCGGTGGCGGCCGCCGCGGTGACGAGCTCCTGCTGCCGGGCATTGATGAGGCCCACCACCACCACATCCGCCGCGAGCGCGGCCTTCCGGGCCTGCTGGCGCAGCGCGGCCCGGCGGGAGGCGGAAGGGTAGGCGGGCACGCTGAGCACGGTGACGTGGGGGGCCCGGGCCTGGAGCGCCTCGCCCAGGGAGGCCTCCGCGGTGATGACGGCGATGCGCGCGGTGCGCGCCAGGGGCAGGGTGCCCGCCTGGTTGCGCAAGAGCGTGACGGAGGCGCGGGCGATGAGGTGCGCCACCTCCCCGTTGTCCGGGGGAGGCGGGGAGGCCAGGCGCTCCTCCAGCAGCGGGGGGGCCTGGAAGAGCCCCCGGCGCAGCTTGGCCACGAGGATGCGGCACACGGCCTGCTCCAGGCGCCCGGCGGACAGCTCGCCCGAGTGGACCGCGGCGAGCAGGGCCTCGTACACCTCGATCTTCTTCTCGTGGCGCCAGGGGACGAGCACCATGTCCGCCCCCGCCTTCACCGCCAGCACCGCAGCGCGGCCCACCCCGTAGCGCTGGACGATGGCCTCCATCTCCAGCTCGTCGGTGAGCACCAGCCCGTCGAAGCCCAGCCCCTGGCGCAGCAGCCCCTCCAGCACCTGGGGGCTCAGCGTCGCCGGCACCTCGTCGCCCGTCAGGTGGGGGATGGCCACGTGGGCCGTCATCAGCCCATCCAGCCCCTCCTGGAGCACGGCGCGGAAGGGCTCCATCTGCGCGAGCACCTCCTCGCGCGTCTCGCGCATGACGGGCAGCGCCTCGTGGCTGTCCGTGCTGGTGGAGCCGTGCCCCGGAAAGTGCTTGGCCACGGTGACCAGGCCCGCCTCCTGCTGCCCCCGCGCGAACGCCCGGCCCATCTCCGACACCAGGGACACGCTGTCCCCGTAGGAGCGGATGCCGATGACGGGGTTCTGGGGGTTGAGGTTCACATCCAGCACGGGCGCCAGGTTCATGTTGAAGCCCAGCCGCCGCAGGTCCTCCCCCTGCGCACGACCCGCGGCGTAGGCCAGCTCCGCGGAGCGCGTGGCCCCCAGGGCCATGTTGCCGGGCAGCCGCACCACTTGGTCGCTGACGCGCATCACGTTGCCCCCCTCTTGATCCAGCGCGACGAAGGGGGGGATGTGGTCGGCCAGCAGCCGGCGCAGGCCATCGTTCAGGCGGGCCACCTGCCGGGCGCTGGCGATGTTGTGCTTGAAGAGGCACACGCCCCCCACCCGCCGGCCGCGCACCAGGGCCTCCACGTCCTCGTCGAGCCGCGTGCCCCGGAAGCCCACCATCATCACCTGGCCCACCCGGTCCTCCAGGGACAGGGAGGCGAGCAGGGCCTCCACGCGCTCCAGGTCCACGGGGGCGCTGGGGACGGGGGGCGCCAGGAGCGGGGCCCCCTCGGGGGGGGCGGCCCACGCGGCACACGTGCCGAGCAACACCAGGAGCAGGACGGGGGACAGGGGACGGACAGGCACTGGGGGGCACACTAACCGAGCCCCCCGCCCCCCTCCATCTTCCTGCCATCCTGGTGGCTGGTGAGCGAAGCGGGCGGGAAGCGTCCCGGACAGGGCAGGCGACCCTTGCACGAAAGGGTATCGAGGAGTAATTGCCCGTCGAGGAGCGCCACCGCGGGAGCGTCAGTGAGAATCGCCGAGTTTCTCAGCCCTCAAGCCATCATCGCGGACATGCAAGCGCGCACCAAAACCGAGGTGTTGCGCGAGCTGAGCGCGGCGCTGGTGCGGGCTCACCCGAACCTCCAGGAGGACAAGCTGGCCGAGGTGCTGCGCGAGCGCGAGAAGCTCGGCTCCACGGGCATTGGCGAGGGGGTGGCCATCCCCCACGGCAAGCTGCCGGGGATGACGCAGCTCCTGGCCACCTTCGGCGTGTCGCGCCAGGGGCTGGACTTCGAGGCGATCGACGGCAAGCCCACGCACCTGTTCTTCGCCCTGGTGGCGCCCGAGAACAGCGCGGGGGTCCACCTCAAGGCCCTGGCGCGCATCTCCCGGCTCTTCAAGAATCCCCGCTTCCGGGCGGCCATCCTGGAGGCGCCCACCGCGGCGGACATTCACGCCCTCATCGTCCAGGAAGACGCGCGCCCCTGACGGGGGCCGGTGGGCCGGGGAGAACCATGGACGTCGTCCTTCGGCCCATCAACGAGCGGTTCTTCCAGGACACGGTGCTGCCGTTCCTCACCCAGGCCATGACGGACGCCCCCGGGGCCCTGTCGGACCTGGCCCCGAGGGTGGCGGACGAGGAGATCCGCTTCCTCTGTGAGCGCCTGGAGGGCTCGGCCCTGCCGGGTGGGCTGAACGCGGTGGAGCCCGAGCCCTGGACGCAGCTCGTGGAGCGGCTCGTCTTCCTCCAGTGGCGCGAGGGCCCGGCCGGCTGGGGGCTCGAGGGCGCCCGGGCCGGCTACGCGGGCGACTGGGACGAGGCGCTGCACCTGGCCCTGATGGTGGAGTCGCCGGACTACCCCTACTGGGATGCCCGGGCGGCCCGGGCCGAGCGGGATGCCTGCCGGCTCAAGCCCCCGGAGCGCCTGGGGCTCGCCTCGATGGTGGCGGGGCTCTGGGAGCCCTTCCCGGCATTTCCTCCCGACCAGGTCTTCTCCACCCAGGGGCGGGGCGGCTACGTCCCGGGCGAGCACCTGGCGTTCGCGGACTGGACCTGGCGGCCCTCGGCGCTCGTGCTGCAGTGGCACGTGAACCTGTTCCGCAAGCTGGAGCGGCTGCTCGCGCGGGAGCAGGCGCGGCTGCGGCTGGCCTCGCTGCCGGAGCGTGACGAGGTGCTGGCCTACTGGGCGGGGAAGGTGCCCCAGCCCCCGGCGCTGGTGGTGAGCTTCTCGGGCCTGGGCGCCCGGGCCACCCAGTGGATCCGCGAGCTGGGGGTCATCACCGGCCATGTCCGGGAGGCTGCCCTGGGCCGCAGCGCCCTGGTCTCCCTGGTGACGAAGGGCAGCCAGGCCCGGTTCTGAAGGGCGCGCCTCAGGGCGCCGGGGCGGGGACGGCCGGGCCCGGGGTCTCCACCAGCAGGGTGACGGGGCCATCGTTGACGAGCGCCACCTTCATGTCCGCGGCGAAGACGCCGGTGCCCACCGTGAGCCCGCGCGCCCGGAGCCCCTCGCACACGCGCTCGTAGAGCACCTTGGCCCGGGCGGGCTCCAGGGCCTCGGTGAAGCTGGGCCGCCGGCCCTTGCGCGTGTCCCCATAGAGGGTGAACTGGCTGACGACGATGAGCTGCCGGTGGGTGTCCTCCAGCGACAGGTTCATCTTCTCGTCCGCGTCCTCGAAGATGCGCATCGTGGCCAGCTTCTCCACCATCCAGGGCACGTCCGCCTCCGAGTCCCCCTTGCCCACCCCGAGCAACACCAACAACCCGGGGCCGATCTGGCTGACCCGCTCCCCGCCCACCGAGACGGATGCCTCGAGCACCCGCTGCACCACTGCCCGCATCGCACACCTCCTGCAATGACCGAGGGCTATGTACGCTGCTGTCATGAGAGAGGCCATGGCATTCCCGAGGAAGTTCGCGGACTCCGGGGTTGCCCGGGAAGCAAGCACCCAGCCACGAACGCCCGGCCCCTTCCTCACTTGACCCTTTCACGCCTGCTTTTCCATGATGGCGGCCACTTCCCCGGAGAGCGTGTGCAGGTTCATCGAGCCAACTCCATTTTGGCCGCGGCGGCCGTATTCATCCTGTCGCTTCCCTCGGCTTCAGCGGCGCCCGCGGACAAGCGGGCGGAGCGCGAGGCGTTGAAGACCGCGCTGCTCGACGTCATCCAGACGACGCCCCTGAAGACCAGCCGGGTCGGCATCCACATGATCAGCGTGGATGACGGCTCGGTGATCTTCAGCCAGAACGCGGACGAGCTGCTCAACCCCGCCTCGAACGTGAAGCTCGTCACCGCCGCGGCGGCGCTGGTGACGTTGGGGCCCGAGTTCCGCTTCGACACCGAGTTCATCATCGACGCGGAGCTGCCCGCGGACGGCAAGGTCAAGACGCTCTACGTGCGCGGCAAGGGCGATCCGTCCATGACGACCGAGCGCCTGTACGCGAGCGTCTCGGAGCTGTTCCACACGGGCCTGCGCGAGGTGCAGGACATCGTCATCGACGACTCGTGGTTCGACACCGAGCGCACCCCGCCCGGGTATGACCAGGAGGACTCGGACCGGGCCTACATGGCGCCCACGGGCGCGGTGAGCCTCAACTGGAACGCGGCGGCCATCTACCTGCGGCCCGGGGGCGCGCCCGGCGCCAAGGGCGTGGTGGAGATGGAGCCCCCGAGCGACTACTTCACGGTGGAGAGCGCCTTGACGACGGGCAGCAGCCGGGCCCGCCGCGTCTCCGTCACCAGCAAGCCGGGCGGGGAGAAGCAGAAGATCCTCGTGCGCGGGCAGCTGCCGGAAAACGAGGGCAGCCTGAGCGTCTGGAAGAAGATCGACAGCCCGCCCATGTACTTCGGCTACACGCTGAAGCAGCTGCTCACCGTGCGGGGCATCAAGGTCAAGGGCCGGGTGAAGCAGGGGCTGGCGCCCTCGCGGGCGAAGCTGCTGTACGTGGCCCAGTCGGAGACGTTCGACGTCATCCTCAAGCGGCTCAACAAGCTCTCCAGCAACTTCGTGGCGGAGATGCTGCTCAAGGCGATGGGCGCGGAGCGGGGCGGGGCCCCGGGCAGCTTCCAGAAGGGCGTGGCGGTGGTGGAGTCCTTCCTGGAGCGCGACGTGGGCATCCCCAGCGGCACCTACGTGATGAAGAACGGCAGCGGGCTGAACGACGCCAACCGGTTCTCCGCCTCGCAGCTCAACCGCATCCTGCGCCACATGTACGAGCGCTTCCCGCTGTCCCCTGAGTACCTGTCCTCGCTGGGCATCGCCGGCAAGGACGGCACGCTGAAGTACCGCTTCGAGGGCAGCGAGGCGGTGGGCCGGCTGCGCGCGAAGACGGGCACGCTGGAGAACGTGTCGGCGCTGAGCGGCTACGTGCAGGCGGCCGGCGGCGAGAAGTTCATCTTCGCCATGATGGTGAATGACTACTCGGGCCGCTCGGGCCCGGTGGTGCGGGGGCTGGACGCGCTGGGGGCGGCGGTGGCCGCCAGCGGCTCGGTGCTGGGCCCCTCGCGCGCGGTGGCCGCCATCTCGGACAGCACCCGCCCGGCGGCGGATGGGGGCGAGGTGGCCAGCCGCATCAAGACGTACCTGGAGCTGGGCAAGCAGCGCGACCAGCGCAACATCAGCTTCCTGCGCACCGCGTGGCGCAGCGAGAAGGACCCGGCGGTGCGCGCGGTGCTGGCCGAGAGCCTCTACCAGTCCAACCCGAACGACTACCTGGGGGCGCGGACCCTGCTGGACAGCTACTCAGCGGGGGCGGACGTGTACGGCCGGCTGCGCGCGGTGGCCAAGGTCCTGTCCATGGAAGTGCCCGGCGTGACGAGCATGGTGGAGCTGGCGGCGGGCGGCAACGCCGAGGCGCTCGTGCGCGTGGTGGAGCTGGCGGCGGCTTCCCGGGGCGACGTGACGGCCGAGTCGGAGCTGGCCCTGGCCCTGGGCGAGGTGGCCCGCACGGCGCCGGAGGAGCTGGTGGTGGCGCTGCGCGAGGCGGGCGGCGCGGAGCGGGACACCTCCGTGTCGCTGCTGGCGCGGGGCCTGGTGCAGTCGGGCGAGGCCGAGCACCCGTTCTGGAAGTCGCTGCGCAAGCAGCTCGGGGCCACGGATCCGGCGCTGGCAGCGTTCGCGCGGGGCCTGGACGCGACGCTGTCCCAGAAGGTCGCCGAGGCGAAGGCCCCCCAGGGGCCCATCGTCCTGCCCACGGTGGTGCCGGGCTCCGTCATCCCCGGCGGCAGCGCGCCGGCCCAGACCGCCGAGTCGCGGCCGGGCGGGTGAGCCGAGGCCCCTCGCCCGCTACAGGGGTGTAGGGAAGTGCCCGGAGGGGCTCCTCCGGACAAGCAGGCAAGCGTGCCCCGGGGCCGCCGCGCGCCAAGAACGCGATGCGATGACAGTCCCAGGGTATAGCTTCAGTATTCCACCGGTGGTTACCGGGGAATGAAGCCGCTCCGTGGTGGAGGGGCTATCGGCAGAGAAAGGAAGAGCAGTCATGGCTGGAGGCGTCAACAAGGTCATTCTCATTGGCAACCTCGGCGCGGACCCGGAGGTGCGCTTCACCCCGGGTGGCCAGGCGGTCGCCAACTTCCGGATTGCCACCAGCGACAGCTGGACGGACAAGAACGGACAGAAGCAGGAGCGGACCGAGTGGCACCGCATCGTCGTCTGGGGAAAGCTCGCGGAGCTGTGCGGCGAGTACCTGAAGAAGGGCCGGCAGTGCTTCGTGGAAGGCCGGCTCCAGACGCGGGAGTGGACGGACAAGGAGAACCGGAAGAACTACACCACCGAGGTCGTGGCCAGCTCGGTCACCTTCCTGGGTGGGCGTGACGCGGGTGAGGGCTCGAGCTCGGGCATGGGCGGCCGCCGCAACGGAGGCGCTTCCTCCCGTGGAGCCGACTCCGACTACGGTCCTCCGCCTCCGGGAATGGACGACGGCATGAACCAGGGCGGCAGCGGGGACGACGACATCCCGTTCTAACGCACTTGCCCAGGGGCCCCGTCACCCGGGGCCAACGCAGTCAGAACCGGCCGCTTCCCAGCACAGGGGAGCGGCCGGTCTGTTTTCCGGCAAAAGAAGAGGCTGATGGCGACGGATCCGATCCATGGCTGGCACGCGTATCTGGCCGCACCGGCACGCGAGGCACTCAACGCGCTGCTCGCCGACCACGTCGTCTTCCTGAGCCCGGTGGTGCACACGCCGCAGGAGGGCAAGGCGGTGACGATGAAGTATCTCACCGCCGCCACCGAGGTTCTTGGAAACCCCTCCTTCCGCTACGTCGGAGAGTGGCGTCGCGAGCGCTCCGCAGTGCTGGAGTTCGAGTGCACGCTCGACGGCAGCATCGAGGTTAACGGCGTCGACATGATCGAATGAGACGAGACCGGCCGCATCATCCGCTTCAAGGTCATGCTCCGGCCGATAAAGGCGCTCAAGGTGGTGGTGGCCGCGATGGGCGCGGCGCTGACGCGGCTGGGATAGGCTCCAAGCCCGCAGAGCGGCAGGTTCGAAAGCCGCCGCTTCCAAGCCGAGCAACCCGCCGCTTTCAAGGCGCCGCCCTCTGAAAACGGGGGCGGCACTTGCATTTGGGGACCAAATCCGGTTTTTTGGGACCAAAAAAGGACCAAACCGGAGGCGGTAACGGCATGAGTACCAAGGTGTGGATCGGCAAGTGGTCGGGTGGGCGGATGTTCGCAGGCAAGGACGGGCGCCCCGTCTACGTGCTGCGCAAGATGATCAGCGGGCGGAACTACACGATCCACCTGGACGCGCGCAGCGAGGCGGAAGCGGAAGCGGAACTCGCCTTGTTCGTGCGCGATCCCGAGGGCTACCGCACGCGAGGCGAGGCCCAGAAGATCAAGAACGAGTCTGCCGTATTCATGGACGCGGCAAACGTGGCTCGCTACCTCGAACACATGAAGGGCAAGGGGACGACCGAGCGCTACGCGAAGAACGTGGGCTTCTACTTGGCCGGGTGGGCCGCTGGGCTCGCGGGGCGCGACCTTCGCACCGTCACCGTTCAAGACCTGCTGCGGGAGTTGAAGAAGCACAAGACCGCGCGCAAGAACCGGATCACCGCGCTCAAGTCCTTCTGTGCGTGGCTGCGGGAAGTCGAGGGCGCGTTGACTGCGGGCGAGGACGCATCGATCTCCCTCAAAATCCCGGTGGCCCGTCCTGAGAAGTCCGTGCGGGAGAAGGGCTACAGCATCGAGACAATCGAGCGGGTCTACAGCGCGATCACCGGCTGGGAGTTCAGCAACTTCAACCGCGAGGAGACGCGGCAACGCACGGACGTTCAATGCGTGCGCGACGTGCTGTGCATCCATGCCAAAACGGGGATGCACGGCACGGAGATCGAACGACTGGCGCGCGGTGAGGGCAAGGTGTCCCTCGTGGAAGAACCGGGCGAGATCGCCGCAACCGTCACGTTCATTCACAAGAGCGGGCAGGTCCACCGTCAGAGCATCGACCGTCAGACGTTGGGAGCGGTGCAACGACTCCAGGCGCGCGGCGCGGCTCCCGTAGACAGCCATATCCGCCGCGTAGTGCGGCGTGCATGCAAGGCGGCGCGGCTGCCTCTGGTGCGCTTCGGAGAACTGCGCCATAGCTTCGTAACGTGGGCCTCGGAGAGCGGACAGGAAGTGCGGCCCAAGTCGGGAGGGCTGCCTCTGGCGGCTGTTGCCGCCGTGGTGGGCCACTATTCCGCGCATACGACCAAGCGTTTTTACGAGAACGTGAAGGTGCCCCCCATGATCAAGATCCCGATCAAACTGGAGCACCCCGAGGATCCCGTGATGCTGCCTGTGCGCCGTGCTAAGCTCAAACTGGCTGAATCAGCTTGAGTCCTTCAAGACCCGTCCTCTCGAATAGAGCTGAGGTCTTATTATTACTCTAGTAGTAATTCTACCCCCACATAGGCCCCGACCGGACTGACCTCATGAGCTTCGTTCTGAGATGAGGCTTTCCTTCGTGCCTCCGTCCTAGCCCTTGCAGAAACTCCTTCCAATGCTTGCCCAAAGGAACTTTTCACCCACTGGTCCACCATTTCTTTTCTCAGGCCAAACTGAGCGCGCGTTCCTCTAATACGGCGACCATCTTTTTCCGAACGAGGTTTGCTAAGCTCACGAGAAACATGCGTGACAATCACCTCCTCATTCGCTGGGTGAGAGCGCTCTCCTTCGTTGAGAAGTCTCTTCAACGTGTTTATAACGAGGGGATCGCCTGTTCTACCCTCTGCCACTGCATTCGCTTCTCTTGGAAGTCCCATCAAGCGCAATGTTGAAGCAATCTCGCCTTGCGCTGCAATTTGAAGCGCTTCTCCAGGCTTTGTTGGGATGGAGTCAGGCCCTTCATCCGCTGGCGGATCAACGATCATGCAGCGAGCGCTCTCCGGCGAGCCATTCTGCGGGAAATACAATCCAGCAACAAGCGACTCTCCGAGAAGTGATTTAGGCTTAAAAACCAAGTTGCGCTTCTGAGGGATTCCGCGTTTTACCGCGTTCTCCAGCGCATCTATGACTTGGGTTCCTTTGCACTCGATCACATGGAGCTTCGTGAACGAACTGTCGATCGCAATAAAATCCGGCGTCTTTGCTGGTCCACGCTTGGCCTTCCTGTGTGTTTTGATTGCGTTGGGATGATACTGTTTAAGCCATGTCACAAAGTATCCGGCAGGAACCAGACTCACCAAGCCAAGGGTGTCGATCAGGACCTTGCATGTAAGCCCCATCCCAAGATCGTCACTAAGGATGGTCTTCTGATGCGGATCGATATCTGACCACTCCGAGCGCAAGCGAAGGCCTGGACCATCATCAAACGCCGCCACATAACGCAAAAAGGCCCAATATTCGGCAAGCTCAAATCCATACCCTATTGGCGGGGCCGTGCATTTTGCTATATGAATTAGTACTTCTAGCATGTCTATGTTTGGCGATGTCCCGTCAAGTTGAAGCAGTGACAACGGAGGTGTTTTCCCTCTTGGCCAAGTTGAACTCGGCACATCAAACCGTACTGTTCGATTGAGCGGCACTTGTGCCTCCTGCAAGAAATGCTGGAATGACTACAGACCAGAAACGCTGAGTCTATCAACGGTTGCGTTCGCGAAATGCATTTGCCCCAGGAAGGACGAACGCCAATACTCCACTAAGGAAGCCAATACTCCACTAAGGAAGACGAGACGGAGCGAGAGGGCGACATGCTCTGCTGTTGCAGCCGCGAACAAGATCCAGCACATCGTTCCAAGCAAAACCATGCTCTGCAACGCCCCCGGTAACCATGCCCACGCCTTGAAAATGGCTCCCACTTCGCGGTCTTTCCATACGAGCGAGGTGAGAAACCAAAAGAAAATTAGAAACATGGACCCAAAAGCTGCGATGCCATATCCGGCAACAAATGCTAAAATGTACGTAGTGATGATTCTGAATGGAGATTCGTCCACGGGTGCTCCCTCAGCTTACAGTAATCGACCATAGCAGTTTTCGAGCCACCGCGTGACCTTGACGTAGAGTCCATTGCGCCGGTCAAGAGAGCCGAATCAGCTTGAGGATCGCGGCACTCTCCCGCCTGCCCTGCCCGGTATCGCGCCGGGCGGGGCGCCGCTTGAGCTTGGGGATTTCTGGCTCGCGGTCCACGCGCTCTAGAAGCGCTTCCAGACTCTTCGCGCAGATCATCGCGGTCCGTAACCGTTCACCGCCTCAGGCAGCATTCGCGAGCAGAGGCGTGTCCACAATGGGCAGCAGCGAGGGCGTCGGCA
>NZ_JAHXBH010000051.1:0-27069 GCF_020103775.1 Allostigmatella hybrida | reverse complement strand
GTAGGTCGCTGCCGGATTCTTTTTTGTACACTGCGCCCCTGGCGCCCTTCACTGGGCCCCAGGGGCGTTTTGTTTTTTTTGGGCTGTTTGTTTTTGTCGATAGTTTTGCCAACATTTGCATGAATTGCCTGCAAGTGTTTGTGGCAACTCGCTTCAGGGCCTGCTTGAGTGGCAGTTTCCTCGCATCCCCTGGAGCCTCTTGCATGAAACTCCTGCACTCCTGCCTTGGCGGTGCCGTCGCGCTGGGTGTCTTGGTTGCGCCTTCCGTCTCAGAGGCCGCCAACACGCGGCTGGGGCTGGGCGCGGATTATTGGATTGACCATGGTGCGTCTTTCCAAGCCACGCTTGGCTTTGATACCCGGCTCGTCGGCCCCCTGGACTTGGGCGCCCGCTTCGGTCTGGCCTTCGTTCCGGATGAGGATACGGTTGGGATTCCCATCGATCTGACCCTGCGCGCCAACCTCAACCGGCGGTTCTACGTGGAAGGTCTCGTCGGTCCATGGATTCTCTTCGAGGGTGACACGTTCCGCACCCACGCCGCCCTGGGCTTTGGTGTGAAGAGCGGCGCGCTCAGCTTCGGAGCGGAAGTCGGTTACCTCACCCCGGATCCGACGGTTGGTCTCCGGTTGGGCTACCGCTTCTAGCCGCGCGGTCAGTAGTGCGGAGGCTTCTCGTGCTGCCGCGCATCCACCAGGCCTGGCTCGCCTTCCAGTTTGCGCTTCAGCAGCTCCACCTCCGCCGTCAGCACCTGCAGTGCTCGCTGCTGCGTGTACAGAACGTCGTTGAGCTGCTGCAGCAGTTCTTGCTGCTGCATGTATCGAAGCTCCAGCTCGATGAGGCGCGACTCGTCCATGCGGGAAAGGGATACCTCATTCTCCTTTCCCGCGCGCGTCCTGCTGTCCGGGGTTCTCCTCCATGAATGCCCTCGAACACATTCAGCGGGCCCGGGAGCTGCTCTCCCGAGGGCAGGAAGAGCTCGCCGAATCCGCCCTGAGCGACGCGATTGATGCCGCCGTCGCCACTGAGAGCCTGGTGCTCCTCACCCGGAGCCGGATGGCGCTGGGCGAGCTGCTCTTCGCGCAGGGCCGTCATGAGGAGGCGCTGCCCTTTCTCCAGGCGGTGGTCCGTACGGAGCTCGCCGACGGCTCGGTTGATGCCGAGGTGAAGAGCGCTGCCCAGCTCCTTCGCCGGATCCGGGGCGTCGAGCCGTAAGTCCGCTCAGCGGTCCATCCGGCAGGCGCTCCGGATGAGCTCCTGCCGGTCCTGGAAGCGACGCTCGAGGTCCATCTTCGTGATGCGGGCTGCCTCGTACCGCGCTGCCTGGATTTGAAGCGCACACAGGGCCGCGAGGGCGTCGGGATTCGACACGTCCAGCCGGTCCGCGGTTCTCAGTTCCTCTTCCGCTGCGTCCACATCCCCGAGCTGGAAGTGCGACATGCCCAGGTGGTAGTGCGCCACGGGGGACCCAGGCGCTTCTCCCACGGCTTGGGCGAAGAAGGCCCGCGCTTCCTGGTTTCTTCCAGCACGGGTTTTCAGAATCCCCATCTGAAGGAGCAGTTCCCTGTTGGAGAGCTGGGGCTCCAGCTGGCGCATCACGGCTTCCGCTTCTTCATGGCGGGCTGTCACGCTCAGCAGCCGCGCGTAGCGCAGGCCCACGGCTGTGTCCTGGGGCTGCTTGCTTCTCGCCCGGGCGAGCGCCTCCAGGGCTCCTGCGAGATTTCCGGCCCTCTCGCTCATCTCCGCCCGGAGCAGGTCCGGCCGTGCATCCTGGGGCGCCATGTGCACCGCCCGCTCCAGGGTCTCCTGGACGCACCGGTCCATCCGTTCCAACTGGCAGATGCGCGCCTGGAGGAGCTGGCTCTCGACCGCGCCCGGCTCCCGCTTCTTCGCTTCTTCCAGGAGAATGCGTGCCTCCGCGGGGGCTTTCTCCATGATGAGTTCCGCGGCTTCCCGGAGCTCGGCTCCCGTCGCTTTCGCGTTCTCTTTCAGGGGCAGCAGCACGGCCACCCGCTGCTGGGCGTCCGGAGTCGCGCGGGCAATCGCCAGCTCCTGCTCTGGCATGTTTCTGGGCAGGAACAGGGGGATGAGGTGGATCAAAAACGCCACCCCCACCACCGCCAGCGTCCGCTGTATCCCCTGACTCAGCCGCCATCGCCCGGGCGGGGGAGAGCGGGGACTGACCGTTTCTTCCACGCGCGTGTCCTCCCGGCGAACTTCAGGGCACGGCCCGGAGCCGCGGTTTCAGGGTGGAGGGAAGGTCCACGCCACAGCTCCAGCACCACTCGAAGTTCCCCGGGTTGGCTTCCGCGCAGCGCGGGCACCGGACTTCTCTCGATGCTGCTTCCTGGTTGGCTTCCAGCTCCGCGAGCAGCTCCTTCGCGGCGGCCTCTTCATGCTGGGGGACCCATACTTCGACCCACGTTTCCGTGCTCGGGATTTCGCCCCCCAGGGGGGCCAGGGACTCGCCTCGGACTTCCGCGGAAATGCCCGCCGCTTCCAGCGCTCCCGCCAACAGTCTCGCGGTGCCTACCGTCCGATGGACTTCCAGCCGAACCCGCTTCATCCCTCTTCTCTGTCACGCCTCCTGGGGGCCCGCAACAGCCCTGCCCCCCGTCCCAGGCGAGTTTGCTCTCTGGGGGAGGGGCCACCCGGGCTTGGGGTTACTCTTCCACGCGCAGCATGTGCGGCAACACCGCATGCGCGTGCCGGGGCATCCGCGTGTGCAGCTCCGCCGTGAGCAGGGTGTCCAGCTCCCGGAGCAGATCGTCGTAGGGGAAGCCCGCCCCCTTCGCCGGGAACCGCTCCACCCCCAGCCGGACCCGGGGCACGCTCTCGTCCTCGAAGGCCAGGCTGACCGCCAGCTCCTCCGGACCGCCTCCGTCCGGCTCCACCACCGCCGGTGAGGGCCGCCGCGCCGCTTCCTCCATCAGGGGCTTCAGGCGCGACACCTCGTCCTGGGTGAGCTCCCGCTCCGAAATCTCTTCGCCTTGCTCCAAGATGCGCAGGTGGTGCAGCCCCTCTACCCGGAGCGCCTGGGCTCCCGTGTTGGTCCGTCCGCTTCGCTCGTAGGTCACCGTTCGCATCCTCTTGCCTCCTCCTCCAGGAGCTATGCACTCCGAAGCAGCTTGGCTGCAGGTTGCTTGGTTTCCTGGGTGCCCCACTGTTCACCGGCAACTGCTGAGCACTCGCTCTTTCGAGTACTCAGCAGCCGTGCAGGCTGTGGCGGCTAGCGGGCCCTGGGCGCGCACTCGCCCTCGCCCTGGTAGTGGCCCAGCGTCCGCACCAGCGCGTTCACGAAGTCCCGTAGGTTCCGGACGTTCCCCGCGCCCCCCGTGCCGTACGTCCCCGGCGGCAGGGACGTCAGGTCCACCTGGGCCAGCTCCTCCATCGTGATTTCGCCGTTCGGGCCGTTCAGGCCTCCTTCCACGTCCGCCGCCGCCAGCGCGTCGAACCGCATCTTCGCGTCCGGCGACTGCAGGTCGTCGAAGAAGAGGTGGTCGCCGTGGAGGGTGAGCTGCACCGTCTCCTCTCCGCCATCCGGCACCGTCAGCCCCTCGCCCTTGTCCGTGCTCTCGCAGTGCTCGTACAGCGTGTTCTGCGTGAAGCCCCAGGCGAAGTGTTTCCGGTCGCCTCCCTTCTCCGCCGTGCCGTCCACGTACACCGCGTAGCCGCCCGCCTTCAGCAGCGCCAGGTCCTCCGCCGTGGCGTTGCCCGCCGCCGCGTCCGTGGACGGGGCAATCGCGTAGCTCACCTCCGTCCAGTCCTGCGCCGACAGGCCCGTGAAGCGCTCCACCTCCACCGGCCCCGGCCGGTGCACGTCGTACACCCGCGCCTTCGATGACGAGGCCGCCACCTCGCTCTTTCCGTCCCCCACCTTCAGCTCGCCCAGCGTCACCAGGAACTTCGAGAACTTCACCGTCCAGCCGTCCTCGAACGCCGACGCGGGGATCTCCTTCTCGATGTAGTCCTCACCGTAGGCCGTGAACACCACGTCCCCCGAGCCGTCTCCGCACGCCGTCAGGCCCAGCACCACTGCTCCCAGCATCCACTTCTTCATTGCGCTCCTCCGTCCACCCACGCCACCGCGTAGGCGCTCGTGTCTTCCACGCCGCGCACCAGGGCGTTCATCGCCTGGCTCGAAGCGGGGAAGGGTTGTTCTGCTCCCGTGTCCGGCACGCCCACCGTGCCGAAGTCGATCCGGCCCAGCCACTTCGCCAGGTCTACCGTGATGCGCGCCCGGCCCTGCTCCGTGCCCAGCACCCGCTCGAAGCGGATGCCCTCGATGGGCTTGGGCAGGTTCGCCTGCGCGTCGAAGCGCACCTTCCGCCCGTCCGTGTGCACCGCCTCGCCGCACACGCGCACCGCGTGGCCGTTCAGCGCTCCCTGGGCGTCGCTCGCCCCTGTGGCCACCGGCAACGTCAGCTCCAGCGAGCCGTAGTCCCCCGTCACCGCGTTGGCCTCGCCCAGCACCGTGGGCGAGGTGGCCAGCAGGTCCACCGTGGCCGTGCTCAGCACCTCCGCCAGTGCGTCCCCCGGGACGTAGTGGCCCGGGTGCGCCGAGGCCGTGCCCCCCACCAGCGTGTACCAGTCGAAGTTCCGCCAGCGCCGGGAGAGCAGGACCCGGCCCTCGAAGAAGCGCACCGGCCCCACCGAGGCATGCACGGCCGTCAGCGTCACCGTCCAGCCGTGCTCGTTCGCGCCCGTCATCGGCTGCGCCGTCATCTCGACTGGGAACGTGCGCCGCTCCTGGCCCGTGCCGCAGCCGGCCAGCACCGTCAGTGCCAGCGCCGCCCGTAGAACCGTGTGCCGCGTCAGGGTGTGTCTCATAGGTGTACCTCCAGCGTGAGCGAGGCCGTTCGTGGCGTCCCCGCGGTGAAATGTCTGCTTGGAACGAGGCTCGCCGGCGCCGACGGGTCCATGCGCGAGCCGTAGACGAATTCCCCGTCGCGCCACCGTGCGTCCAGGAGGTTCTTCACCTCCAGCCGCAGGCCCAGCACGCCCCGGCGCACCCCCACCTGCACGTCCACCAGGAACACCGTGCGGCTGTATTCGTCGAAGGGCAGGGGCCTCGGGCCAATCAACGTGAGGCCCGTTCCCGCGAACACCTCGCCCGCCGCGCCCCACAGCGGAAGCTCCCGCTCCCAGCCCACGTCCGCCCGGGCCACCAGCGGCGCGAAGTAGGGCAGCAGCGTGTCCGTCGCCGTCACCCGCGCGTGTGCGCCCGTCGCGCTCAGGGCCGCCGTCACGCCCTCCCAGGGCCGTGCTTGCAGCGCCACCGTGGCCCCCGCGCGCAGCGTTTCGCCCGTGAAGACCGTGGTCCCCACCGTGTGGTCGAAGAAGAAGTCGTCCTCGACTTGCGAGCCGAAGAGGCTCACCTGCAACGCCAGGCGTTCGCCCTCCCTCCGCGCGCCCAGCTCCGCGCCCCGCACCGAGACGAACGGCGTGCGCTCGCCCTCCGCCAGGCTCCGCGCCTGGGGCGAGCGGAAGCCGTCCCCGTAGCTCGCGAACAGCCGCCAGCGCTCCGTCAGCGACAGCTCCACGCCCGCCTTGGCCCCCGTGTGCACCCCGAAGGCGCTGCGCGAGTAGCCTCGCCCGTCGTAGTAGCGCGGATCCCGGAACGCCAGCGCGTCGAAGACGTTCACCCCCAGCGCATCCGCCCGGCCTCCCAGGAGCAGCCGCCACCGGCCCAGCGGTACCTGCGCCTCCGCGTACCCCCACACGTCCGTCTGCACGAAGCTCGCGTCCACCTCTTCCGCGAAGAACGTGCCGTCCGACTCCCGGTACCGGCGCTGCGTCTGTTCCGCCCCATCCCTGCGCGCGCCCAGTCCGAACTCGCCCGCCACCTCCCGTCCCCAGACGGAGAACCGCCGCCGGTGCTCCAGCCGCACCCCCAGCGTCCGCCCATCGTGCGTCTGCTCCAGCCCGTCCCCGCGCTCGTCCCCGCGGAAGCCCGTGAAGTTGTTGCGCAGCCGCAGGTCCGTGATGACGCCGAACACCTCCAGCACCGTGCGGTGGCCCTCGTTCCTCGGCAGCTCCATGCCGAGCAGGAGCTGGTGCCGCACCGCCGAGCCTCCCTGCCGCCCCAGGGGGGCCGCGTAGAAGTCCTGCCGCCCCGCCAGCACGTCGTCCTCCCGCACCACCCCTGGCGTGTCGAAGCGTGTGGTGTAGCTGCCCGCGAGGGCGCGCACGCGGACGGCCCCCGCGTCCGTCTCCAGCTCCGTGGCCGCCTGGGCCAGCAGCGAGGCCTTTCCGAAGCCCCGGCGCGGGCCGAAGCCCCGGCCCTCGCCCAGCTCCACCGCCGCGAAGGTCTCCTCGTTCTCTCCGGGCCGCACCGCCGCCACCACCCGCCGCTGCCCGTACTGCCCCACCGTTCCCGCCAGCAGCACGCCGGGCTCCTCCAGCCCCAGCTCCACCCGCACCGTCCCCGCCACCGCGAAGTCGCCCTGAAAGGCCCGGTACGAGCCCTCCGTCACCCGCAGCTCCCGCACCACCTCGGGGATGAGGAAGTTGAGGTCCGCGTAGCCCAGCGCGTGGACGTGGCTCACCTCGTTCACCGGCAGCCCGCCTACGTTCAGCTCCACGTCCTGCCCGTGCAGCGCGTCGAACCCTCGCAGGAACAGCTGGTGTGCCTTGCCCTCGCCCCCGTGCTGCGAGACGACCAGGCCCGGCACCAGCCGCAGCAAGTCCACCGCTCCCGTCCGGGGCGCCGACTTGAGGACCTCCCGGTCCAGCGTCACCTCCGAGGCGCTCCGCGCGGGCCGCGCCGCTCGCACGGTCGTGCCTGCCACGGGCGGCTCCGGCGCCTGTTCCGGTTCCGCCGGCTCCGGCGCCTGGCTCACCGGGCGCGCCTCCGGCTCCGGGGGCACGGTGGCTTCCGGGGCCGGGACCGGCGGCGGTCCCTCGGCCTCCGGCGCCCTCTCCGGGGCGGGCACAACAGGGGCTTCTTCTCCGGTGCCGTTCTCCCCAAGAGGGGAGGACGCCAGGAGGGCACACCACAACAAGAGTGCGGACATGGATCGCCGTGGGCGCGGAGGGTCCTCTCCCGGCGTGCATGGGCGCAGGTTTCCCTGGCACACGTCACCCGAGGACGGACCCCCGCTTCGTGGGAAACGTCTCGTGCTCCGCAGTTCGCGGGCACACGGTCGCTGTCTGGGGCCCGGCCGCTAAGGGCCCTGGGGCATCGCCGTCAGACGGGGCAGGGCTCCGGGCAGACGCCTCGGGCCCAGGAACACCGCCGGCGTCAGCGTGACCCACCACACCACGGGCGCCAGCACCGCCGCGTGGGCCACCGCCACCGCTTGAAGGTGCTCCACCGCGCCGGGGGCGTGCTGGTGGGGATGGCCCGCGTCCTCGTCCGGGTGCGCGTGGCCGTGCTCCCCCGCATCCTCGTGCGCGTGGCCCGCCGCTTCCAGGCTCCCCGGCCGGTGCGTGTGATGCGCCGCCGGGGCGTGCCCACCTCCCAGGCCGCCCGCGTGGTCCACCACCGCGTGCAGCACCGGGGCCCCCGCGAGCCCGTACACCAGGACCATCAGGCCCAGACACGCCAGGTCCCGGCGATCTCGGGGGGCCAACACGGGGGGGAAACTCCCTTTCCAGGAGGGGGGAAGAGCCCCGCCTCCCTATCCGGCTTCTCGGGGAGGGGCAAGGCGCATGCTGCGCGGCTCCCGGGCCAGGCGCCGTTCCCCCGGCGGGAGGGGGCGGTAGCGCCCCGCGGCAGCGGAATTGTGCGCCGCTGTATGCACGCCTGTTGGACGGGCAGGCTCCCGCTCTCCGCGATTAATCTGTTCCCAGACCGTGTTCGTTCCCGTCCGCCTGCTCCCGGTGCCTGGCACGCTGGGGTGGGTGGCCCTTCCACGCAGAGCGACAAAGTGAGTAACGGATGAAGCGTTCGATCTTTCTGGGCCTCGCCACCCTGACGGTGGCGGCGTGTGGAAGCGAGGATGTGCCTCCCGTCGAGACGCAGGACTGCCCCGACGCGGTGGAAAGCGTGCTGCCCTCGCCCATCTCCCAGTCCCAGGCCGTTGCCGAGGATGTGCCGCCGAAGTTCATCGTCCGCTTCCGCCGCACCGTGTCCGCCTCCGCCGCCACACGGGCCGCCGGGGATGCCGTGGTGCGCTTCGGCGGCCAGGTCCACGAGCGGTGGCCCAAGCTGGGCGCCGTCGCCGCGGAGCTGACGCCCGAGGCGCGCCAGCAGCTCGAGCAGGACCCCGAGGTGCTCTCCATCACCCCGAACCGTCCGGTCTACGCCTTCGCCACCACGCGCCTGCCGCCGCTCACCACCGGCAGCCCCACCGAGTACACCGACGGCATCAAGATGGTGCAGGCCGACAAGGTTTGGGATGCCGACGGGGATGGGGTGCTGGATGCCAACGCGCCCACCGGCTCGAACATCCGGGTGTGTGTCATCGACAGCGGCTGGGATGACCGGCACCCGGAGCTGAAGGCGGCCTATGTGGGCGGTAGGGACTTCGTCGAGAAGGATGATGACCCGCGCGACTTCGACACGAAGACGAAGACGTGGGGCGGAGGCCATGGCACGCACACGGCGGCCACCATCGTCGCGCAGATGGGCTCCACGGGCTCGGTGAATCCCGCCGAGGACACCTCGGGCGTGGTGGGCGTGGCGCCTGGGGTGGAGCTGCTCGTGGCGCGCGTGCTCAACACCAAGGGCACCGGAGATCTGGTGAGCATCATCGCCGCACTGGACTGGTGCCAGACGGAAGGTGCCAAGCTGGCGTCCTTGTCGCTGGGCTCCCGAACGTCCGATCCCACGGAGAAGGCCGCGTTCGAAGCCGCGCTGAATGCGGGCATGCTCACCATCGCCGCCTCGGGCAATGGGGGCACGGGCGATCCGGCCACCGAGCCGGGACTGGCCTACCCAGCGAGCTACGAGAGCGTCCTCGCCGTGGGCGCCGTGACGTTCGACGGCGAGCACCCCACGTTCTCGCAGATGGGCGACAATCTCTCCCTGGTGGCCCCGGGCGTCGATGTGCTGTCGGCCACCGTGCCCGAGACCAACACCTACTCCGTTCTGGAAGTCGGGGGCGTGCCGTACCTGTCCAAGGCGCTCGAGTACGCCCCGGTGGGCAACTACCTGGGGCCGCTGGTGACGTGTGGCCAGGGGGGCTCGGGGGCTGACTGCGGTGGGAGCGCCACGTGCGATGGGTTCGTGGCCTACGTGGACCGCGGGGGCACGGACGCGGAGGGCAACGGGCTGACCTTCGCCAAGAAGGCCGACGCCATGCGGCGCGCCGGCGCCCGGGCGGTCATCATCGGCAACAATGATCCCACCGATGGAATGGGCCAGTTCACCCTGGGCGAGCCGTCCCCCCTGTGGCTGCCCACCGCCTCCGTCTCCTTCCAGGACGGCGCGGCCCTCCGGGGGCTCGCGGGCCAGCAGGCCCGGGTGGGCCTCGTCGGCGTGGACTACACCCGCCTGACGGGCACCTCCATGGCCACGCCCCACGTCACCGGGGTGGCCGCGCTGGTGTGGAGCGCGCGGCCCTCGCTGACGGCCCTCCAGGTGCGCGACCTTCTGGAGAAGTCCGCCCAGGATCTCGGCCCCGAGAAGGGGAAGGACGCCACCTTCGGGTACGGGCTCGTCCAGGCCAAGGCTGCGCTGGAGCTGCTGGAGAAGACCTACCCTCCCACGCCTTAGTGCGAGGTCAGCACGGGGGAGGCGATGAGGCAGGCCCCGAAGCGGGCCTCCATCGCCGCCACCTCCTGGCTGCTCGTGTCCTCACAGGCCAGCAGCCCCGAGGCGAGCGCGTCCTGGGTCCAGGACTCCTCGATGGAGGCCGCTGGGGGCATCTGGGTCATGTTGATGACCAGGAACGCCACGGCCGCCGCGGCGCCCAGGGCCATCTTCCCGGTGGCGGCCCAGAACCCCACCCACCGGGGCGACGTCCGAGGCGCCGGTGGCCGCGCGGGGGCGGCATCCAGCCGCGCCTGAATCGCCTCGAAGTTCAGCGCGGGCCGCGCGGGCATGCGGCGGGCCCGCTGGGCCATCCAGCCGCGCTCCAGCTTCAGCCACGCGAGCGCCTGCGTACACGCGGCACAGGCCTCGGCGTGGGAGCGCACCCGCCCGGCCTCCGAGGGGGACAGCTCCCCGGCCAGCAACGCGTCCAGGTCCTGCTCAGGGCAGCGGGGGCTCATGAACGTCCTCCTCCAAGGTGGGGGGCCAGGTGCTCGCGCAGCTGGAGCCGCGCGCGGTGAATCTCGTTCTTCACCTTCGGAATCGTCCACCCCATCACCGATGCGATCTCCTCGTACGGCAGGCCATGGTCGATGCGCAGCAGCAGGGCGGAGCGCCGCTCCTCGCGCAGGTGTCCCAGCGCTTCGGCCAGGAGGACTTCCGTCTCGTGGTCCAGCAGCAGATCCTCCGGCGTGGGGCTGGGCAGCTCCGCCTCCAGCAGCCCCTCGGTGTCCTCGTGGGCCAGGTCCACGCGGATGCCGCGCACCCGGCGCGTCTCCAGGAACACCCGGCGCGCGATGCCCAGCAGCCAGGAGCCCAGCCGGTCATCGTCCCGCAGGGCCGTGAGCCGGGTGTGGGCCCGCACGAAGGTCTCCTGCGTGGCCTCGTCCGCGGCGGCCTCGTCCCGGAAGGAGTCCTTCAGGAAGCGCCACACGGTGGGCGCATGGCGCTCGAAGAGGGCCCGGAAGGCGGTGGCATCCCCGGCCCGCGCCCGGCGGACCAGGGCCTGTTGCCCTTCCCGGGAGTCAGGGGGAGCCTCTTCCACGGGGAGCAGTCGCAAGGCGAGCAAAGGGGCCACGGTGCTTTCGTGTCACGAGCCCGCCCGGAGTTTCACGGCAGGCTGCTTTTTGGGACGGAATGCCGGACCGCCCCAGCGTGCCCCAAGTCCGGCCGGGGCGGAAACCCACTTGCTCCTACCCCCGGGGTCCGGGAGGGCAGGGGGCGGGGGCCGTGCGTTGCCCAGGCGGGCCTTCCCCCCAACCTTTCCACAGAGGACACACGGGAGGTTGGCACATGCAACGAGCGGCCTGGATGACGGTAGGCATGGTGTGCGCGGGAATGCTCCTGTGTGGCGCGGAGGCGCCGCGGCTCGCGCAAGCCCAGAACCCCGCGACGCGCAGCACGGTTTCGGGCACGGCGGAGGCGACGGACACGGCGGCCCTGCGGCAGACCGTGCGGCAGCTCCAGTCGGAGGTGGCGGGAATGCAGCGCGAGCTGGCCCAGCTCCGCTCGGAGCTGGCGAGCATGAACCCGGACGTGGGCGTGGGGGGCTCGGGCCAGCAGACCGGCGTCACGGCCCCGGCCTCGCATCCGCCCACGGCCCAGACCCAGGACACGGCCTCCGCCCCCAGTTCGCCGGGCACCGGAAAGGCGCGGGTGGACGCCTTCTACACGGGGACGGTGCGCTCGGTGTCCGGGGACCGGCTGGTGCTCGTGGACGGTGAGGGCCAGGCCTTCCCGGTCGCGCTGGGCAAGAACACGGCGATGCGCGAGGCGAACGGCCGACGCATCACCTCGAAGCAGCTGGAGCCTGGGACGCCGGTGCGGGCCACGGTGGATCTGCTCTCCCAGAGTGGGAATGAGGCGTCCGACATCACCGTCCTGCCCGCTGGCGCCCTGCAGCAGGAGCGCTGAGCGGCTCAGGCGGGGAGCTGGCCGCGCGCCCGGAGCACGGCCCGGGAGTAGTCCACCACGGAGGCCAGGGCCGTCACGCCCACGACGGCGACGAGCGCGGGGACGGCGGCGGGTACCAGCAGGGCCGCGATCAAGGCCATCGCCTGGAGCGTGGTGACGGCCTTGCCGAGCATGCGCGCCCGCAGCTCCACTGGACGGAGCGCGGGCACGAGGCGCGAGACGATAAAGCCCAGGGCCGTGGCCGCATCGCGCAGCAGCAGGAGCGTCACCTGGAGGGGCGTGAGCAGCCCCTCCAGCAGCAAGGCGAGGATGGCGGTGACGGCGAAGCCCCGGTCGGCCACCGGATCAATGAGCGCCCCGAGCCGGCTGGTGAGGCGGGCATGGCGGGCAATCCACCCATCCAGCACGTCCGTGAAGCCCGACAGGGCGATGAGCCCCGCGCGCACCCACGTGTCCGAGTTCATCAGGAACAGCACCGCCAAGCCCAGCCGGGAGAGCGACAGCAGGTGCAGCAGCGCCAGCTGTGTCCGGCGTGACAGCCCCCCCGTCTTGCGAGGCGCGGGAGCCGGGCCGCGCCCGGCCGGAAGCTCATGGGGACTGAGAAGGGGTTGATCCATGGCTTGGCGCTCCTCTCTTCAACATAAGGAGGACATTCCAAGCCGCATCCAAGGCCGCCGCCTCGATGGGAGGGAGGGAGACAAGGCCCTTGCCCGCCTGTCCGCCCAGGTTCCGAGGATAGGCGGGCGCGAGGGCTAGTAGCGCGTCAGGGGATCGTGTTCCGGCCCCATGAGGGGCGCGGGCTTCTGCTCCGCTGGCTCCTCGTCCGCGCTCATCGGATCCCAGCCTGGACCCGCGGCCCGGCGCTCGGACAGGGCGGGCTCCGGGGCCGCGTAGGGGAAGACGCCAGGGGCCCGGCCCGCGGCAGCCCGAGGACGGGCCACCGCCGCGGGGGTCATCGTCTCGGCATCGTCCAGCGCGTCCTGCTGAGGGGGCGTGTCGTCCCTGTGCGCCGCGGACGGCTCCGGGGGCATCAGGCTCCGTCCGTGCGCGCCGCGCAGCGAGGCCTTGTCGAGCGAGAGGACGATCTCATCGCCCTGGAACTGGGCGACGTCATGGAAGGGCACCACGAAGTCCCGGTGGAAAATCAGCCCCTTCTCGATGACGATGCCGTCCTCCGTGACGTCCACGATGCGCCCCACGTGGACGCCATCCCGGCTCAAGACGGCCATGCCACTTCGCATGCGTTCGAACATTGTCCGCTTCTCCGCTCGACGTGAGAAAAGGCCAAGGCCCCATGCCCTGACCGATGGGTGCATCCAAAAACATGGCAATGGGCCGGGGGCCTGACACCTGGGGCCGTGTGGATGGCCGCTCCGGCAGCGGGCGGGTGTCCTCGCCTGCCGCCGTCTGCCTTCAGAACCGGTGCTGTTTCGATCCAGAATGCCGCCGCCCGGGTGGGGGAGGACGAAGACCGAGGCCCGTTCCAGGTGAGCGCGAAAGTGCCGTTGTGGCTGACAGGCAGGAGGGGCGCTTCTGCCCCGGAGGGCGGTGCTTGGGCTCCGCGCCACGGAAGTGCGATGATTCAGTTTGCCCCCGTTTCAGAGAGAGAACCGGACTGCATCAATGTCAGAAGTCATGATGTTTGGCGGTGCCGAAGAGGGACGCTTCCTGATCGTGCGTGCGCGGGGCTGGATTTGCGCGCTGCCCATTGCGGAGGTCGTCGAGACGATGCGGCCGTTGCCGGTGACGCCGGTGGCGGAGGCCCCGCCGTTCGTGCGGGGGGTGGCCATCGTGCGGGGCCGGCCGTCTCCCGTGGTGCACCTGGCGACGTTGCTGGGCGGCACCCGCGCGGGCACCTCGCAGCGCTTCGTCTCGCTGCGCGTGGGCGAGCGGCAGCTCGTGCTGGAGGTGGAGGAGGTGCTGGGGCTGCGGCGGCTGGGCGCGCGCGAGCTGGGCTCGCTGCCGCCGCTGCTGGCGGTCGCCGTGGGGGGCAACCTGGAGGTGCTGGGCACGCTGGATGGGCAGCTCCTGGCGGCGCTGAACACCTCGCGGCTGCTCACCGAGGCGGTCTGGGGCCGGCTCGTGACGGGAGGCGAGGCGTGATGGAGTGGCCCAGGGCCGTGAGCCGGTTCGCCACCTTCGTGGAGCGGCGCCTGGGGCTCGCGCCCGTTCCCAACGGAGGCCGGGAGCTGGAGGCGCTGCTGGCGGAGAAGTCCGCGCGCACCAGCCTGGAGGCCTACCTGGACCGGCTGGAGTGCGCCGGGCCCCAGGACGCGGAGCTGCGCGTGCTGGCCGAGCGGCTCACGGTGGGCGAGACGTACTTCTTCCGCCACCAGGCCCAGCTACAGGCGCTGGTGGGGGAGGTGCTGCCCCAGGTGCAGCGCGGGGGCAAGCCGGCGCGCGTGCTGAGCGCGGGGTGCTCCTCCGGCGAGGAGGCGTACTCGGTGGCCATCCTCAGCCGGGAGAACCCGCTGGTGGAGCCCGAGCGCCTCTTCATCACGGGCGTGGACGTGAACCCCCGCGCCATCGAGCGGGCCCGCCGCGCGCGCTACGCCGCCTGGTCCCTGCGCTCCTGTCCCGAGGCGCTGCGCGAGCGCTGGTTCCACACCCTGCCCAACGGGGACTTCGAGCCCCGGCCCAGCGCGCGCGAGCGCGTGGTGTTCGAGGAGCGCAACCTGCTGGAGGAGGATCCGGTCTTCTGGGCGCCGGGCTCCTTCGACGTCATCCTCTGCCGCAACGTCACCCTGCACTTCACCGCCGAGGTGACCCGCGCCGTCATCGCCCGCCTGGAGCGGGCGCTCACGCCGGGAGGCGTCCTGCTGCTGGGGCCCTCCGAGACGCCCCGGGGCTTCTCCGAGTCCTTCGAGGTGCTGCAGGCCGGCGAGGCCTTCTACCACCGCCGCCGCACGGCCCCCGCGCCCTCCGGGCCTCCGGAGCCCCCGCCCCTGGCCGTGCGCGCCCCCCGCGCGGCGGAGGCGAGCGCTTCCGTGCCTTCGGCCTGGAACCCGAAGCCGTCGCCCCACGAGCCGCCCGGCATGGATCGGGCGTGGCGGCTGCTGGAGGAGGAGCGGTACGCGGAGGCCCAGGCGTGGCTGGAGCAGCTCCCCGAGGCGGACCGGGAGCAGTCCAGCGCGCGGCTGCTGCGGGCGGTGCTGCACTTCCAGAGCGGCCACTTCCCGGAGGCGGAGCGGGTGGCCGAGTCGCTCGTGGCCACCGGCCGGGCGGAGGCCGCCGTGTACTACCTGCTGGGGCTGTGCCGCGAGCAGGCCGGGGATGACGGGGGCGCGCGCCACCGCTACGCGCGGGCCGTGCACCTGGAGCCCACGTTCGCGCTGGGGCACCTGCGCCTGGGCATCCTGGCCCGGCGTGCGCGGGAGGCCATGCCCGCCCGCGTGGCGCTGCGGCTGGCGCTCACGCTGCTCGCGCACGAGCAACCCCTTCACCTGACGTTGTTTGGCGGCGGCTTTGGCCGCCACGGCTTGATGCAGGTCTGCCAGCAAGAGCTGCGCGCCTGCGCGGAGGTTCCATGACCAGCCGGAGTGAGAGCACGTCCCGGCGCCTGGCCGAGCTGCGCGAGGAGTTCGATTTGTCCTTCTCGCGCCCGCCCGCGCGGGTGGACACGCGCTGGGAGGTGCTGCTGCGGCTGCGCGTGGCGGGCTCGGCGCTGGCGGTGCCGCTGGAGCGGCTGTCGGGCCTGCACATCCTCACCCGGGTGGTGGCCCTGCCGGGCAGCCCCGCGGGGCTGCTGGGCCTGATGGGCCTGCGCGGCCAGCTGGTGGCGGTGCATGACCTGGCCTACCGGCTGGGGCTGCCCTCGGACGAGAAGCCGCACTGGATGGTGCTGTGCGGGGGCGAGCGGCGCATGGGGCTGGCCGTGGGGGGCTTCGAGGGCCAGCTGCGCGTCACCCCCGAGCAGATACAGCCGAACGCGGGGGAAGCCCCCCGGCCCTACCTGCGGGCCAGCGTGGCGCGCCCGGACGCGCCGCCCCTGCCGGTGCTGGATGTGGATGCGTTGGTAAAAGATCTCCTGGACGGGGCCGCGGCTCCGCGGAACACGAGGTAGTGAATGCGTAGGAAGTGGACGGTGGGACAACAGATCGCCGGCGGGTACGCGGCGGTGCTGGTGAGCATCGGCATCCTGGCCATCCTGACGATGCGCGGCAATCAGCGCTTCCTGGAGACCAGCCGGACGATGGGGCACACCTATAAGGTCATGGCCCACCTGGAGACCGTCGTCTCCGAGCTCAACCATGTGGAGTCCGCCAAGCGCGGCTACGTCATCACCGGCCAGGATGCGTTCCTGGCCACCGTGCGCACCGCCGAGGCGCGCATCGCCGGGGAGCTGGAGACGCTGCGCGCGCTCACCGTGAACCTGCCCGAGCAGCAGCGTCACCTGGCCAGCGTCCAGCAGCGCGTCACGGTCCGGCTCCAGGAGATGCAGGAAGTCATCGACGCGCGCCGCGCCAAGGGCTTCGAGGCCGCCCTGGCGCTCATCGCCGCGGACGAGAACCGGCGCGCCTCGGACACGCTGCGCTCCAGCGTGGACGAGATGCGCGCCACCGAGGAGCGGCTCCTGCAGAACCAGGAGCGCGGGGCGGAGGAGGACGCGCGGTTCCTCACGTGGCTGGCCGAGGGCGGCGTGGCCGCGGTGCTCATCTTCATCGTGGTGACGGGGGTGGCCATCAGCCGCGGGCTGCGCAAGCAGATCGGCCAGGCGGTGGAGCACGTGCAGAGCTCCTCCGCGGAGCTGCAGGCCGCCGCCACCCAGCAGGTGTCCGGCGCGCGCGAGCAGGCCTCCGCCACGACGGAGGTCTCCACCACCGTCAAGGAGCTGCTCTCCACGTTCCGGCAAATCGCGGGCAACGCGCAGCAGGTGTCGCGCGTGGCGAGCGAGACCGCGGGCACCACGCGCCTGGGCGCGCAGACGGTGGACCGGGCCCAGGAGGCCATCGAGACGGTGCGCCGCCAGGTGGACGTCATCGTCAACCACATGCTGGAGCTGGGCAAGCGCTCGCAGGAGATCGGCGGCATCCTGGACATCATCAACGAGCTGGCCGAGCAGACGAACATTCTCGCCATCAACGCCACCATCGAGAGCGCGGGCGCGGGCGAGCACGGCCGGCGCTTCGCGGTGGTGGCCGAGGAGATCCGCAAGCTGGCCGACCGCGTCGGGGCCTCCACGAAGGATGTGCGCTCGCTCATCGACGAGGTGCGCGCCGCGGCGAACACCACGCTCATGGCCACCGAGGATGGCTCCAAGGCGGTGCAGAACAGCGCGCGGCAGTTCTCGGACGTGGCGGGCACCTTCAAGCGCATCGCCGAGCTGACGGGCAACAACCTGGACGTGGCGCGTGAAATCGAGCTGTCCACCCAGCAGCAGACGACGGCGGTGGAGCAGGTGAGCACCGCCATCCAGCAGGTGGCGATGACGGCCCGGCAGACGGAGGTGAGCTCCGCGCAGACGTTGCAGACCTCCACGCAGCTGACCCGGCTCTCCAAGCAGCTCGCTTCGCTGGTGGACAGCCGCACCTCGGCCCCGGCATGAACGACGAGATTCTGCGCTACTTCAAGGTCGAGGCCCGCGAGCTGCTTCAGCAGCTTGGCCAGGGCTTCGTGGCCTTGGAGGAGGGCGCGGACGACGCCGAGATGGTGCCCCAGCTCTTCCGCTGGGCGCACACGCTCAAGGGCGCCGCGCGCGTGGTCAGCCACGCGCGCATCGCGGAGATTGCCCACGCGGTGGAGGACGCGCTCCAGCCCTTCCGCGACGAGGGCGTGCCGCTGCCGCGCTCCAGCGTGAGCGAGTTCATCCGCCTGGTGGCGCAGATGGGCGAGGCGCTGGCGGAGATGGACGCCCCGCCCCCGGCGGCCCCCGGCGAGGAGCCGCAGCCGGTGCCCGACGGGAGCGCGCCCGAGACGCTGCGCGTGGAGCTCTCCGCGCTGGAGGAGCTGCTGGATGGGCTCGCCGAGGCGGTGGTGCGCCTGGGCGGCCTGCGCGAGGCGGTGGAGGCGGTGGGGCAGGCCCGCAACGCGGCGGAGGGGCTGCTCGAGCACCTCTCCGCGCCCGGGGCCGCGAGCGCCTCGCCCGCCGAGCGCGCCCGGTGGCTCTCGCGCACCCTGGCCGTGGCCGAGGGGCTCAACGGGGCCCTCACGCGCGCGGGCCGGCGGCTGGACGGGGGGCTCGGCAAGGTGGAGGGTGAGCTGTCCCGGCTCCGGGACGCGAGCCACGCGCTGCGGCTGGTGCCCGCCTCCACGCTGTTCGGCTCGCTGGAACTGGCGGCGCACGAGGCGGCGGCCCTGACGGGCAAGCGCGTCTCGCTCCAGGCCGAGGGCGGGGAGGTGCGGCTGGATGGGCACGTGCTGGCCGCGGTGCGCCAGGCGCTGTTGCACGCGGTGCGCAACGCGGTGGACCACGGGCTGGAGATGCCCGAGGAGCGGCTCGCGCTGGGCAAGCCGGAGGCGGGCCGTGTGCTCGTGCGCGTGGAGCGGCGCGGGGCCCGGGTGCGCTTTCTGTGCGAGGACGACGGGCGCGGCGTGGACCTGGGCGGCGTGCGCGACGCGGCGGTGGCGCGCGGGCTGGTGCTGGAGCAGGACGCGGCCTCGCTGGACGAGGCGGCGCTGCTGGACTTGCTCTTCCAGGCGGGCTTCAGCACCGCGCGCTCCGTGACGGACCTGTCTGGCCGCGGCGTCGGGCTGGACGTGGTGCGCGAGATTGCCCGCGCGCTGAAGGGCGAGGCCACCGCGGCCACCTGGCCGAGCCTGGGCACGAGCATCATCCTGGATGTGCCCGTGTCCCTCACCTCGCTGGAGGTGCTGGAGGCGGAGGTGGGCAACCGGCGCGTGCTCCTGCCGCTGGATGCGCTGAGCGCCACGGTGCGCCTGGGGCCGGAGACGCTCACGTGGGTGGGCGCCCGGGCCTCCTTCCTCCACGAGGACCAGACGGTGACGTTCCTGCCGATGGCCACGGTGCTGGGCAACCCCGAGCCGCCCCAGCCCCGGCCCTGGTCCGCGGTGGTGATTGGCCGCGGCGAGGCGCGCGTGGCGGTGGGCGTGGACCGGCTGCGCGGCATTCACCGCGTGGTGGTGCGGCCCTTGCCCTCCTCGGTGCCCCCGCTGCCCCTCGTGGCCGGGGCCAGCTTCGATGCCCAGGGCGAGCCGCTCTTGGTGATGGACATGGTGGGCCTGGCCCACTGGGTGCGCCAGGGGCACGTGCCCACCGTGCAGGCGCAGGCCACGCGCAAGCGCCGGGTGCTCGTCATCGACGACTCGGTCACCACGCGCATGCTGGAGCAGGGCATCCTGGAGTCGGCCGGCTACCAGGTGGAGCTGGCCGCCTCGGGCGAGGAGGGGCTGGAGAAGGTGTCTCGCGGCGGCCACTCGCTCGTCATCGTCGACGTGGAGATGCCGGGAATGAGTGGCCTGGATTTCACCCGCAAGGTGCGCGCCACGCCCGCGCTGGCCTCGCTGCCTGTTATCATGGTGTCCTCCCTGGGCGCGGAGGAGGACCAACGGCGCGGGCGTGAGGCGGGCGTGTCGGCATATATCGTCAAGGGTGAGTTCGATCAGCACGGCTTTCTGGACACGGTGCGGCGGTTGTCCGGGGGACCCACGGAGCGGAGCCCATGAGCACGCGCGCCCTGCGCATCCTCATCGCCGAGGATTCACCGACGGTGCGGCGCCGGCTGGTGGATGCCTTCTCGGCGGACGCGGGGTGCATGGTGGCCGCGGAGACCGCTGACGGGGACCGGGCCTTCGAGCTATGTCAGCGGCTGCGCCCGGACGTGGTGGCGTTGGACCTGGCGCTGCCCAAGGTGAACGGCGTGGAGCTGACCCGGCGCATCATGGCCCACTGTCCCACCCCCATCGTCGTCTTCTCCTCCCCGGAGAACCGCGCCCGGGGGCTGCACCTGCTGGATGCGCTGAGCGCCGGCGCGGTGGACGGCATGGAGCGGCCCTTGCGCACCCCCACCGAGGACTGGATGGTGGAATTGCTCGCCCGGGTGAAGCTCGCCGCGCGCGTGCCCTCCATCACCCACCCCCTGGGGCGCCTGAAGCTGGAGCCGGAGCCGCCCCGGGACTTGCCCGCGCGCGCCGTGGTGATGGGCGCCTCGACGGGCGGCCCCGCCGCGGTGAAGGACATCCTCCAGCGGCTGCCCCGGGACTTTTCCCTGCCCATCCTGCTGGTGATGCACCTGTCCGAGCAGTTCGAGCTGTCCATGGTGGAGTGGCTGGGCAAATACTCGCCCCTGCCGGTGCGCCAGGCGGTGGACGGCGAGGTGCTGCCGTCCATGTGCCGCCCGGCGCTGGTGCTGGCCCGGGCTAACCGCCACCTGGTCCTCAGCGAGGGGCTCCTGCGGCTGACGGATGGGCCGGAGCGCCACTCGTGCCGGCCCTCGGTGGACGTGCTCTTCGAGTCCGCGGCGCGCGAGCTGGGAGGCAGGGCCATCGGCTGCCTGCTCACGGGCATGGGGCGGGATGGGGCCGAGGGAATGGATGCGCTGCGGCGCTCCGGGGCGGTGACGCTGGCCCAGGATGAGGCCAGCTCGGTGGTGTTCGGCATGCCGCGCGAGGCCATCCGCCTGGGCGCGGCCAGACACGTGGTTGGATTGCAGGACATTCCCGGGTGGCTCGCCGCGCTCGCGCGCCGGCGCCCGGAGCGAGGACAGGCATGAAGCCCAGGGTACTCATCGTGGACGACAGCGCGACCGTGCGGGCGGACCTGCGCGTGGTGCTCGGCGCCGCGGGGTTCTCCACCCTCTTGTGCGGCGGCATTGGCGGGGCGCGCAAGGCCCTGTCCGAGGAGCGCTTCGACCTGGTCATCCTCGATGTCCTCCTGCAGGACGGCGACGGGGTGGACCTGCTCATGGAGATGCGCGCGCACGAGCGCACCTCCCAGGTGCCCGTGCTGCTGCTCTCCTCCGAGTCCGCCGTGGGCGCGCGCCTGCGCGGCCTGAGCGAGGGCGCCAGCGACTACGTGGGCAAGCCGTACGACTCCGCCTTCGTGGTGAAGCGCGCGCGCGAGCTCATCCAGTCGCGCCCCCCGCCGCCGTCCAAGGCCCCCGAGGCCGAGCCGCCGCTGGTGGCCGCCGCGCGCCGCCGCCGCCTGCTGGTGGTGGACGACAGCCCCACGTTCCTCCAGGCGGTGGTGGAGGAGCTGCGCCAGGACGGGCATGACCTCATCCCCGCGCGCTCCGCGGAGGAGGCGCTGCCGCTGCTGGAGGCGCAGCCCGTGGACTGCGTGCTGATGGACCTGATGCTGCCGGGCATGGACGGCATCTCCGCCACGCGCCTCATCCGCTCGCGGCCGGGGCTCGCCTCGGTGCCGGTGCTGATGTTCACCTCGCGCTTCGAGAGCCAGAAGATGGCCGAGGCGCTCAACGCCGGCGTGGACGCGTTCTGTCCCAAGGCCAGTGACTTGGGGCTCCTGCGCGCGCAGGTGCGCAACATGCTCCGCCGCCAGTCCCCGGAAGGGGAGGCCTCCGCGCCCGCCAAGCCGGCCGCGCCCGCCAAGCCCCCCGAGGCCGGCGCGCTGCTGGAGCGCGTGGTGGCGCGCAGCGGCCTGTCGCCCGTGATTGCCTCCTCCACCATCGCCCGCGCCTGCCGCCGGGCCAGCGTGGAGCCGCAGCAGCTGAGCCCCGTCTCCCTCACCCAGGCGCTGCCCTTCATCCGCGACGCGCTCCGCGTGTTCCTCACCGAGAACGAGACGCGGCAGCGCATGGCGGACATCGAGGAGCTGACGCGCGACGCGCACCTCGCGGTGGTGTAGCCGCTCCCCCCCGAAAAAGAGGATTTCGCCGGACAGCGAAATATTGCTGTGGGGTGAAAAACGCCGGGGGGGTGAGACGGCGGTGTTTTGCCGGCTGAAACAACCCTCCAGGTCACCCGTCCGCGGCCCCCCGAAAGTCAACCTGGAGGGTTCTGGGATGGGCCCCGGCGCGTGTTCCGCGTCCAGGCCTCAGAGTGTGGAATTCACTCGGAGCCATGGGGCCATTTTTACCCAGCATTCCGTTTTTCCGCGTTGTCCTACAGGGGGACCGTTTGAGAACCGACGCTCGCCGTTCCGGGGAGGCTGTGCATGTCTTCTCAAAGGCTCATACGATGAGACTTGTAACAACCGAACACCCTGACAGGAGAGACAAGCCATGCCGTACGTCGCTTTGGAGTGGGACCACCGGATTGGCAAGCCGATGGTCAAATACGTGGTGGTGCAGTGTGCTGGATTGTCGGTGAAGTGTGGGGGCCCCCAGGCCCTGGCCCCCCGGCGGGACGTGGCATACTTCGTCAACGAAGAGACGGCCGAGCGGGATGCGCAGGCCTTCGCCGCCTACAAGAACGCGCAGGCGGCCGGCGAGGAAGCGTTCCCGGTGCCCGGGAGGGATGTGTCCCAGGAGCCCCGCCGCCACCTGGCATTTGGGTGGGACCACATGCTCTTCAGCCCCCTGATTCAGTGGGCGGTGCTGGAGTGGGGCGGGGAGGGCGGCACGCCCATGCCCCGCACGGATGTGGCGTACTTCCTGGACCCGGTGACGGCCGAGAAGGACGCGAAGACGTTCAGTTGGATGCGAGACGATTGGAAGGACGCTCAGGAGGCAGGCCCTCATGTGGGCTGGGAGCGAACCGCGTATAATCCAGAAATGCCCTCCCCGGCCGCTAGCTGATGGGTGGCCTGGGCTCCCGGCAGCAAGCGGCCCAGGGACTGAAGAGAGACAGCACATGCATGCAACGCTACTGAGCGTCCCACCTACGGTCCGTGAGGAGATGGAGGGGGCATTCCAGGCGTCAGGGCTCTCATGGGAGGGCCGGGTGACGAGCGTTGAGCGGTTGGAGGAGTTGCCCGCGGCGGTGTCCGCTGGGTTGGTGGTACTGGGGGATGACAGTGGGGGCGTGGAGGAGGCCGTGGCCAGATGCCGCGAGCTGCACTCGCGACGCTTCATCCCCCGCACACACTTGGTGATTCTCACGGCACGGCCCGAGGCGGAGCAGGAAGCGCTCATCCGGGCGGGTGCCGACGAATGCATTCCGGTTCAAGGCGGCGGGTGGCGCAGGCGCGTGGCGGCCTTCCACCGGCGTCTGGCGGCCACGGAGGGCGGTGGTGCGCCCCTGGCAGGGTCCGTCTCGCAGCGCATCGCTCCCGAGATCGCGCTCCGGGCCCTGCTGGCCAGCACCACGTCGGACCTGGGGCATGACTTCTTTCGCACGCTGGTGATGCACCTGGCCAACTCGTTCGGCGTCACCAGCGCGCTGGTGGGCGAGCTGCAGCCGGAGCGCGACTCGCTGCGCACCCTGGCCTTCTGGCTCAACGGCCGCTTCGAGGAGAACGTCACCTACAGGCTTCAGGGCACGCCCTGCCACAACGCGGTGCTCAGCTCGCTGTGCCACTACCGGGACGGGGTGGCCACGCGCTTTCCCGAGGACGCGATGCTGATGGACCTGGGCATGCGCGGCTACCTGGGCGCGGCGCTCAAGAACTCGCGCGGGGAGGCCATCGGCGTGCTGGCCATTCTCCATGGCGAGCCCTTGGACCTGGGGACGCTGGACCGGGCCCTGCTGGAGGCGCTGGCGGCGCGCGCGGGCGCGGAGCTGGAGCGCATCCGCACCCAGGAGGCGCTGGAGCGCGCGCGGGACTTCCTGCGCAACACGCTGGACGCGGTGCCGGATCCGCTCTTCGTGGCGGACCGGGCGCACCGCTTCGTGGCGGTCAACCGCGCCTTCTGCGGCTTCATGCGCCGCAGCGCCGAGCAGCTGCTGGGCAGCAGCTACCATGACTTCCTGCCCGCGCGCGAGGCGGACGACGGCTGGCGGCTGGATGAGCTGGCCTTCACCTCCGGCCAGCCCATGGAGCGCGAGGAGACGCTGAGCTCGATTTCAGGCGCCACGCGCACCCTGGTCACCAAGCGCGCCGTCTTCGCCGAGGCGCCGGGCCAGCCCTTCCTGGTGGTCACCATCCGGGACATCACCGACCACCGGCGGCTGGAGACGCAGCTGCGGCTGGCCGACCGCATGGTCTCGGTGGGGACCATGGCGGCCGGCGTGGCGCACGAAATCAACAACCCGCTGGCCTACGTCTGCTCGAACCTCTCCTACCTGGGCAACGTGCTGGCCCAGGGGGTGCCGCCGGCCGAGTCCCTGCCGGAGCTGCGCGAGGTGGTGGCCGAGACGGAAGAGGGCATTGGCCGGGTGCGCGCCATCGTGCAGGACCTGAAGGCCTTCGCGCGCTCGGACGAGGACCGCGTGGGCCCGGTGGACGTGCACCAGGTGATGGAGGGCGCGCTGCGGCTGGTGCGCAACGAGCTGTCCTACCGGGTCCGGGTGGTGCGCGCGCTGGACGCGGTGCCCGCGGTGCGCGGCAACGAGGGCCGGCTGGGGCAGGTGCTGGTGAACCTGCTGGTGAATGCCGTGCAGGCCTTCCCCAAGGCGGACCTGGACCAGAACCGCATCCGCCTGGCCACCCGGTGCGAGGGGGCCAACTGGGTGGTGGTGGAGGTGGAGGACAACGGGCCGGGGATGGAGCAGGAGGTGCTCGAGCGCATCTTTGATCCCTTCTTCACCACCAAGCCGGTGGGCGTGGGCACGGGGCTGGGGCTGGCCATCTGCCACTCCATCGTCCACTCCATGGGCGGGCAGATCGACGTGCGGAGCCGGCGCGGGCACGGCAGCGTGTTCCGCGTGCTGCTGCCCATCTTCCAGGGCGAGGACGTGGTGCTGCCGGCGCTGCCGGTGCGCCAGGAGCACGAGGCGCCCCGGCGGAGGCTCCTGCTCATCGACGACGAGCCGGCGGTGGGCACCTCGGTGCGGCGGCTCCTGCAAGGGATGCACGAGGTGCACGCGGTGCAGGACGCGCGCGAGGCGCTGAGCCTGCTGTCGCGCGGCGAGCAGTACGACGCCATCCTCTGCGACGTGGTGATGCCGGGCATGAGCGGGGTGGACTTCCTGCGCGAGCTGGAGCAGCGCGAGCCGCTGATGGCGCGGCGCACGGGGTTGATGTCCGGCGGGACGTTCTCCACGCAGGCGCGCGAGTTCGTCGCCGCGCGCGCCAGTGACTTGCTGGAGAAGCCCTTCGAGCCGGAGCGGCTGCGCACCTTCGTGGCGCGGCTGCTGGCCTGAGCCTCAAGCCGGGCTGTCGCCCGCGCGGCGCAGCCGGTCCGCGCTCTCCTTCATGCCCATGGCCACCTGGGCGATGATGGTGAAGAAGCGCCCGCTGCGCTCCACGAGATCCTCGGGCCGCTCGTTGCGCTCCATGAGGATGGCGGCCCCGTCGAACAGGGCGCGCAGCAGGGACTTGAGCGTGGCGACGAAGTCGAAGGTGCGCAGCACCTCGGCGGGCGTCACCTCGCGCGCGCCCACGAGGATGTCCCGCGCGGCGAGCCGGCCCCCATCGGTCTCCCAGGGCGTCACCGCCTCCACGGTGACGAGGCGCCCGTCGGTGAGCAGGAACAGCTCGCGCTTGAGCACGCCGCCCACCTTGTCCGGCGCGGACCAGCGCGGCACGAGCGGGCGGGTGGTGGAGTCCAGCCGCAGGCCGGTCTGCTTGAGCCAGGCCGCGTCGCGCTCGCGCACGGCCACCCCGGTGAAGCGCTGCTCGAGCGCCTCGGCCTCCTTGAGATCCTCGTCCGGGGGACGGATGGGCTGGGCCACCACCTTCAGCTCCGGCAGCAGCAGGTCCACCAGCTCCTCGATGATGCCGGCCTTGGCGTCGATTTCTTCCTGGCCGTAGTCGAGCACGGACATGAGGTAGTCCCGGGCCTGATCAGCCGTGAGTTGCTCATGGCCCGCGTCGGGCAGCGGCGGGAAGACGGCCTCGGACACGGGGCTCTTCCCGGAGGGCGGTTTCGATGGGTCGCTCATGGGCTTGGGACGTTACCTCGGGGGCGCACGGGAGGGGCGGCCGGACAGCGGCGTCAGATTCGACCCACGGTCTTTTTCCACTCAAAAGATATCAAGCCAGGCCTGGGATGGCGAGGAGAAGACCGGGACAGTGTTCAAAGGTTTGAGGAGGGAAATGCGATTTCAGATGTGTTGTCCGCAATCCCTGACACTTCACGAGTCCCCTTTTTCTTTGGCTTGCACGGGCGCCCACCGCCGCTGGCAGGATGCCCGCCATGATTCAAGCCAAGCCGGTCATCATGGGATGTCTCGCCGCGCTCGCGTTGAGCGCTTGTGCCTCGAAGGGGGCCGCCACCCCGGCGGCGCCGCCCCCCCCGGCGGAGGCGGAGGCCCCCGCGGCGCCCCCGCCCGCGCCCCACTTCCAGGTGACGGGCGAGGTGCTCTACCGCGAGCGCATCGCGCTCACGCCCGCTGCGGTGGTGAAGGTCGAAGTGGTGGAGTCGGGCTCGAACAAGGAGGGCGGGGTGATCGCCGAGCAGTCCTTCGCCAACCCGGGCCAGGTGCCCATCCCCTTCTCGGTGGACGTGGCCCCGGAGCGGGTCCGGCCGGAGTCGAGCTACTTCCTGCGGGCGCGCATCCTGGACGGGGGGCGGGTCTACTCCTCCACCGAGCCCATTCCGGTGCTCACCCAGGGCAACAAGAGCAACGGCGTGCAGGTGCACGTGCGCCAGGGGGGCTGACGCGAAGGAGCGCCTCCGCCCTGGGGCCTCCTCAGGGCGGGGTGCTGGCGGGGTCCCACCCGTAGAAGCGCTTCAGCTCCTCGTAGAGGTCCGGCGTCTTCTCGCGCATCTGGCGCGGCTTCTCGAAGAAGGACTCGGTGGCCACGGCGAAGAACTCCGCCTCGTTGACGCTGCCATAGTCATCCATCACCTGACGCTCGGCGCGCTGGCCTTGGCGCAGCTTCTGGAAGTGCCCGTCCATCACCGAGGCCCAGGCGCTGTAGTGCGAGTAGCGCCGCAGGTGGGGCGTGCCGTCGAAGGCGCCGTCCTCCCGGTCCAGCACGTGGGCGAACTCGTGCGTGGCGGTGGCGTGGCCATCGTTCGGGTCGGCCAGGCCGGTGATGACCGACTGCCAGGAGAGGATGACGGTGCCCCAGTGCTTCGCCTCGCCGAGCACGGTGCCCGTGCGGTCGGGGATGCGGAAGGCATCGGGGTAGACGATGACCTCGCGCAGCCGGTCGTAATAGGAGAGGTCCAGGTACAGCACCAGACGGGCGGCGGTGGCGGAGACCACGGCGCGCACCTCGTCGGTGAGGGTGAAGCCGCCCGCGCCGATGAACTCCTTCTCCCAGGCGAACACCTTGAGCAGGCTGAGCAGCCGCTCGCGGGGCTCGGGCGCCAGCTTCCGGAAGAAGGGGGCGCGCCGCTCCAGGTAGCCGAGCCACTCGGTGGGGAAGGGGCGGCGCAGCAGGCGGCGGCGCCGGAAGGTGCGGAACAGTCCGGACATGGGGCTCGCGGGGAGGAGGCGTGTCGGACCGGATGATAGAGGAAGCCCGCGGCCTGGCTAGCCCGGATCGGTCACACCGGGCACGAAGATAGGGCTGGTGTCGCAGCGGAGCCTGCTGGTGGCCTCGCGCTTTG
>NZ_JAHXBH010000050.1:0-30179 GCF_020103775.1 Allostigmatella hybrida | reverse complement strand
ACGAAGCGTCTTTCCAAGGGTCAAAGCCTGCAAAATGCACTGGCTCTTCGCGTAGGCCTCGCGCACTCCCCACTCTCCATGCCCGGACGGCTCTTTGACTCGCTCGTCCGGGGACTACCCCCTCCATCACCTTGAAAGGGGTGGCACTGAGGACTAGGCCGAGGGAATTTGCAGCTCCAACGCAACAATGGAGGGCCTCCGGCGAGAACTCCAAGATCGCTGTGCGCTCTGAGCCCTGAGGGGCCCAGGCATACATAAACACACGTTGCACTACTTTCTCCCCTTCCACGCCGGTTCTCCGAGGTTCCCCATGGGCGTCGATTCCACGCGCAGCTCGTCTTCTGGCTCCAGCTCGGTCTCTTCCCGCAGCAGCACCTCCCAGTCGTCCTCTGCGAACGCCACCACCAGCGTCAACAAGACCACCCCGGACGTGGCCCAGAGCAACCCCGTCGCCAAGACCCCGACGGTGAACTTCGATCAGAGCACGTTCGAGCCGGCCAAGGACGTCGCGTCGATGCCGAACCTCATGTCGTCCACCCCCATCCGGAACCAGCCGATGGACGCGGCGGCCTTCGATCCCGCCAAGGCCCTCGAGGCGGCGCCCGAGCTCCTGGGGGCCACCCCGCTGAACCCCACGCCGCAGACCTTCGTCAGCGACTTCGAAGTGCCCAAGGGGCAGCTGACGTTCGATGCCGAGGGCCTCGAGACGAGGGGGGCCTACTTCAGCCGCGAGGCCCACTGGCCCGGGGGCGCGTCCGGGGTCACCGTCGGCCGCGGCTACGACATGAAGGGGCGGTCGGAGGAGACCGTTCGCTCGGATCTGATCGCCGCGGGCGTGCCCGATGCCGACGCCGAGCTGCTGGCCCAGGGCGCGGGGCTGGAGGGCAAGGCGGCCTCCGACTTCACCAAGCGGGAGGATGTGGCCGCCATTGAAATCACCCCCGCGGCCCAGAAGGAACTGTTCACCAAGGTGTACGACCACTACGAGTCGGAGGTGGAGCGCATCTCCAACAAGGACGACACGGTCGCCAAGTACGGCAGCGTCGACTTTGACAACCTGGATCCCGCCATCAAGGACGTGGCCGTGGATCTGCTCTACCGGGGCGATTACAAGCCCTCCACCCGGACGGAGATTCAGCAGCACCTCGTCAACAATGATCTCCAGGGGCTCCACGACCTGCTCGCGGATGAGAGCAAGATGACCGGTGACTGGGGCGTCCCGCAGGATCGCTTCGAGCGGCGCCGGGATTACCTGCAGGCGGCGCTGGACGCGCAGGCGGCCGCGGCTCCTCAGGAGTAAGCGGGAAACCTGAACGAAGCAGCCGTCCGGCAGCCCGTGGCCAGGCCCTGGTTACACGGGCTGCCCAATGAGATAGGTGATCGCCATCCCCTGCACGCGATGCACCCCGCTCCTCCAGCGGTACCCGTCGCCGCCGAGCCCTGTGGTCAGCCTCTCGAGATCCTCGGGAGCATAGGTCCGCAGCGACGACACCACCCCATCCCAGAGAATGAGCAAGGGGAGGATGGGCACCAGATAGGTGAGGGCCAGGCGCCACCAGCGCACCGGGCGGATGAGCAGGGTAAAGCCCCACACGAGGGGGCCGATGAGCAGGCACTGGACGAGGATGTACGGCAGCGTGCGCTGGGTGAGCTCGAAGGCAGCGAAGGGAACCCTGCGCGCGGCGGCATCCGCGAGCAGGGCGCGGGCTTGCTCCGGAGGGAAGTGGTGCAGCCCCTCGAACAGGGTCCGCACCCCCGCCAGCTCCTCGGGGATGCGGGTGGCATCGACCGGGGTGTCACGGTAGTGCACACCGGGCGGTAGCGCCTGCCCCGGGGTGGGGTGAAGATCGGTGAGCACCACCTCGGCCTGGCCGTGCACCGCCCGCAGCGCCGGGAGCAAGGTGCGCCACGGGCCCCCCGCGCCAGAGCAAAGGTCAACGATCCGGTCCGTGCCCGCCGTGCGGAGCAACTCCGCCAGTTGAGGCGCTACGCCATCGTAGGGCCGCAGGCGGTCGAGCACGACGCGCAAGTAGTCGGTCTCGCCACGGCGCAGCGGCTCGGGCAGCCACGGCTGGTCGAGGAACTCGAACAGTTGGAGGCGGGGAAGCAGAGGCATGGAGAAGAGCATCCAGCCTGCTCGCGGCCCGCGCCACAAAAGGTGCTCGTGACGCGTGGCGGCCCCCGGCCGCTGCAACCCAGGCGAGCGTCCAGCCATGCGCCCCAGCCCTCCCGTCCGATGCCGTCACACCCTCTCCTGCTCCACCCTCTCCAAGTGATGGCGGCCTGTCATGGGGAGAGCTGTGTATGCAAACACCCGTTTCTCGGAAGAATCGCCGTGTGGTGGCCACCGCGCTCTTCCTGTCCTTGAACGCAGGCTGCTACCACTACGGTGTCCAGGTGCCAGCCCCGGCCCCCGCGACAGAGCCCCAGCGAAAGACAGTCCACTCGCTCGCCTGGGGGTTGTTGAACAAGCCCCAGGACGTGACCGCCATCACCTGCAAGCCCAGCAATGCGCTGGACGAGGTCCGGGTCACCACCCACTTCGGTTACACCGTCCTCACCGCGCTGACGCTCGGCTTCTGGTCTCCGCTCCGGGTGGAATGGCGCTGTGCCAAACGGCCGGAGGAAGAGGGCGTGATCGGCCTCCAGGTCCCCGCACTCCAGGAGGCCCCTCATGAGTGAGCAAGCCGCCGGACTCCAGTCCCTCGTGATCGATACGCGGCAGCACACGTGGACGAACAAGCATCAGACCTACACGCAAAAACTCCTGGGGATCTATGACATCTGGAACCCCACCGGAGAGGGCTCGCCGCTCGAGCGTTACAACGCGACGACGCGGGGCCTGCAGGAGCTCATCGCCGATGCGGTGATGGACCGCATCCACCTCCGCGCCCTGGGAGGCGGCTGGTCCCTCTCGGGCGCCCCCGCGACCGATGGCCGCCTGGTGAATACCAAGCCGCTCAACCTCTACTTCCGCCTCACGCCGGAGATGGTGCATGCCCAGTACACGGGCGACGCCGCCGGGCTGCACTTCGTGCAGTGTGGCTGCACCATCGTGGAACTCAACGCGCGTTTCCGGCGGCTGGGGCGCTCCCTGAAGACGAGCGGCGCGAGCAATGGACAGACCATTGCCGGCGCGCTGTCCACGGGGACGCATGGCTCGGCCATCGACACAGGGGCCATTCATGACACCGTCGCCGGGCTGCACCTGCTCGTGGGGCCGCAACGCCACATCTGGCTCGAGCGCGCCTCCCGTCCAGTCACCTCGGACGGGTTCGCGCGCCGGCTCGGCGCCGAGCTGGTGCGCGACGATGCGCTCTTCGATGCCGCCCTCGTGAGCTTCGGCAGCTTCGGCATCATCCACGGCGTGCTGATGGAGACAGAGCCGCTCTTCCTGCTGAAGATGTACCGCCAGCGGCTGCCGCTGGACAGGGCTCTGCGGAGGGCGCTCGACACCCTGGACTTCTCGGGCCTCGCGCTGCCGGGTGGCGCCGAGCGGCCCTATCACTTCCAGGTGGTGGTGAACCCCTTCGCGCCCACCCACAGCGCGCACGTCATCACCCTGTACCGGCGGCCCTTCCGGCCCGGCTACGCCCGGCCCGGGATTGACCTGGACGGCATGGGGCCGGGCGACGACGCGGCGGCCTTCATCGGCCTGGTCACGGACCTGGCTCCGCCCGCCATTCCCTTCGCGGTCAACCAGGTGCTGTCCAGGGCCTATCGGGACATCTATGGCGTCGAGGGGACGCTCGGGGAGATCTTCACCAACACCACCATCCGAGGCCGGGTGGCCAGCACGGCGATGGGCCTGCCGATCTCCCGCGCCACGGAGGCCCTGGACCTGGTGCAGGACTTCAACCGGGAGTCCGGGCCCTTCCCGGTGCTGATTGCTTTCCGCTACGTGAAGCAAACCCAGGCCACACTGGGGTGGACACGCTTCGAGCCCACCTGTGTCCTGGAGCTCGACGGCCCCTTGTCGGACCGCACCCTGTCGCTCTACCGGCGCGTGTGGGCGGCGCTCCGCGAGCGCGGCATCCCGCACACATTCCATTGGGGCAAGCAGCTCGAGCTGGGCGCGGAAGCCGTCCGGGAGATGTATGGAGATGCCATCGACCGGTGGCTCGCCGCCCGGAACACGCTGCTCGACGCGGAGTCACGGCGTGTCTTCTCCAACCGTTTCCAAGAGGAGCTCGGGCTGGCGGCGCCATGAGCCGCTCAGCCCGTTCTCCCTCTACCGCTCGTAGAAGAGGAGACTCGGATCAAGGAGGGGACCCGGGCCGGCCAGGGTGCCGAACACGATGGCATCCCAGGTCTGGCGCCAGTCTGTATACCGAGACACCAGGGAAAGCGCCCCACGCCCATCCACGGCGTACAGCTCTCCCAGCCCCGCGCTCCGGTCATAGAACAGCAGTCCGTTGGCGCTGAGGCCAGAGATGCGGCAAGGGATGATCAGGTCCCAGCTCTGGCGCCAGCCGGTGTATTTTGACAACCGGGCGATGTCCCCCTGCCCGTCCACGGCGTACAGCTCTCCATGCCCCGCGCTCCGGTCATAGAACACCAACACGGTGCGATTGGCATCGCTGGTGGACTGGGTGAAGGGGACGATCAGGTCCCAGGTGCGGCGCCAATCGGAGTGCCGTGATACCCGGGAGAGGTGGCCCTGCCCATCCGTGGTATAGAACTCACCTTCGCCTACGGACCTGTCGTAGAAGAGGAGCGAGGTGAAGACCTGTCCGGTGCCAGGGGAGACGTCCAGGGGCATGATCGGAAGGATGGCATCCCACGTGCGGCGCCAATCGGTGAAGCGAGCAACCCGGAAGACGCCTGCCTCACCGTCCATGGCGTGCAGTTCTCCCAATCCTGCTTCCCGGTCATAGAAGAGCAGGGAGTCTCCCTTGCTGACTTCCAGGAAGTGGTCCGCGAGGATGAGATCCCAGCCACGGCGCCAGCCGGTGTGCCGCTTGAGCAGTTGAAGTTCTCCCTGAGGCCCTTCGGGCAGGTAGATTTCAGCCAGTCCTGCCGTGCGGTCATAGAAGAGCAGGTTCGTGGCCTCCGTGAACTCCATGTAGGCCCCTGGGATGAGCAAGTCCCAGGAACTCCGCACGTTGCTCTGGGTATACGCGTGCTCGAGCTGGCCCTCCAAGAAAGTATAGGCTTCCAGCTCTCCTCTGGGCTGAATGGACGGGGTTTGGCTCTCGGACAGCGGATGTGGCTCGTTCTGCATGTTGCCTCCAGAAAGTGGGCGCGGGGCCCCCTTTAGACATGGTGGGCCAAAGCCAACCGTTGTGAGCAACCCGCTGTCGAGCCCCCGGCTGCCTTCTCCCAGTCCCCCGCCGGGGACGCGCACCTCCTTCAGGCCAATAGGCAATTGTTCCTGGCGGGACATCTTTTCCTCTCCAAGAGAGGATGGTGTGTGGATGGTATGTGGGGGTAAGGGAAAAACCCGGATCTTGGCCTTGTTGAGCACGCTTTGTGCGCTGGTGGCAGGGCCCGCGAGGGCTTTCGATGAGGCGGCGGCGGACCGCGCCCTTCAATTTGCCCAGGAACAGCTCGTGCGGACGGCCTCGCAGGTGCCGGCGAACCAGTACCCCAAGAGCTCTCTGCCCAATGGGACATGGCGGCTCATCCCCGCCACGGACTTGCTCGGTTGGACGCAGGGGTTCTTCCCAGGGGAACTCTGGTACATGTACCAACAGACGGGGGTTGCCACCTGGCGGGTGCGTGCGGACACGTGGACGCGGAACCTGGAGGTCCAGAAGAGCAACATGCAGACGCATGACCTGGGATTCAAGTTCATCCCCAGCTATGCGCTGGCGTACCAGCTCACGGGGGATGACTACTACCGGCAGGTGCTGCTGACGGCCGCTGGCTCGCTGGCCTCCCGGTACAACCCGCGCGTGGGCATCATCAACTGTTGCGACTGGAACCCGGACTGGCAACTTCCGCTGGTCATCGACACGATGATGAACCTGGAGCTGCTGCTCTGGGGCGCCCAGAACGGTGGGCAGGTGGGTTGGCGGGACATGGCCGTCAACCACGCGCTGCGGACCCTGAGCGATCTGGTCCGTGCGGACGGGAGCACCTTCCATGTCGCGGACTACGATCGGAACACGGGAGCCCTGCGCTTTCAGGGCACCTACCAGGGGTATTCGAACACGTCCACCTGGACCCGGGGGCAAGCCTGGGCGGTGTATGGCTACACCCTCCTCTACCGGTACACGCGGGATCCGCGAATGCTGGAGGCCGCGCAGAAAGTCACCAACTACTACCTGAGCCGCTTGCCTGCTGACGGCATTCCGCCCTGGGACTTCGATGCCCCTGCCAGCCAGATGCTCAAGGATTCCTCGGCTGCGGCCGCCGTGGCCTCGGCTCTGCTGGAGCTGACGAACTACGTCCCGGACGCGAGCACTCAGCTCCAGTACTGGAATGCCGCCATGCAGATGCTCGACACGCTCAGCTCGCCCGCTTACCTGGCCGCAGGCACGAACAGCCCCGGCATCCTGCTGCATGGCGTGGGCCATTACCCTGCGGGCCAGGAGGTGGATGTGAGTCTCGTCTATGGGGACTACTACTTCATCGAGGCCCTGCGCCGCTTCAAGCAGCAGCCCATGCCGCCGTCTCCGGGCATCTGGTACTCAAGGCTCTTTTTCGCGGAAGCCGTACGGGAGCTCGGCCCGGGCAACACCGGGCTCCGGACCATCGAGTTCGATGTGACGCCCTTGGACGCTTCGATTGATGGCGTGGTGGGCTACGCGGACAGCGCCACGTCCGTGACGGCTTACTCCCAGCTCTCCATGCTCGTGCGCATGAACCCGAGTGGTTGGTTCGACGTCTACAATGGGACGGGTTATGCCGCGGCCACCACGCTGCTCTACGTGGCCAACACCCCCTACCACGTCCGCATCTCCGCGGACCTCGATGCCCGTCAGTACAGTGTTTGGGTCCGCCCGCAGGGGGGAGCGGAGGTCCTCCTGGCAGACCGCTACGCGTTCCGCTCGACCGCGCCTGTGATGGACGATATCGGCAAGGCCGTGCTCAAGAGCGGCACCCGGGACAACGAGTTCCGGGTGGCCAACCACACGGTGCGCGCGGTGGGCGAGACCTGGTACTCGCGCCAGGGGTTCTACGCGAGCCTGCACGCGCTGGGGACAGGGAACACCGGAATGCAGAGCATCGAGTTCGACGTGCGGCCCTTGCGCGCCCCCATCGACGGCGTGATCGGCTACGCGGACAGCTCCACCACCGTCACGGAGCGCTCGCACCTGGCCATGGCGCTCCGGATGAGCCCGAACGGGATCTTCGAGGTGTACAACGGGAGCGGCTACGCGGCGGTCAACCGGGTGCCCTACACGCTCAACAGCATCTACCACGTGCGGATGGTGGCCGATGTCCCCGCCCAGAGGTACAGCGTTTGGATCCGCCCGCCGGGTGGCACGGGAATCCTCCTGGCGGACCGCTACGCCTTCCGCTCCGATGCGCCACTGACCGATGAGCTCGGCCAGCTCTCTCTCAAGAGCGGCAGCAACGACGACTACTGGGTGGCGAATCACACCGTGAGGTCTGTCACGGGCGCTCGTCTCGCGCTTTCGCAGGAGGTGACGCCCTTGAATAGGGACGCAGCGGGTGAATCCCAGGAGCTTGCCGCGGGTTGCTCCACGGCCGGGGGGAGTGGCGCACTCGCGCCCCTGGGGTTGTTGCTGTGGCTGAGCCAGCGGCGAAGAGCTTCCAGGCGCTTTGGCGCCGGCTGAGCGTGTCCACCATCAACCTGCTCTTGCCTCACAGGTGCTGGAGAACCTGCTTCGCACGCGCCCTCGGAGCGCCTTCCACCTCCAGCACCTCCACGCCCAGGGAGTAAGGGTCGTCAAGGAGAAGCTCCTTCAGCTTCTCGTCCACGGCCAGGCGCAGCTCCTCGTCTTCCGAGGCGGAGCGCACGATCCGGTCCGGCCGCTCGATCCCGGCTAGCACGATCAGATCGAGCTTCCGCAGGGCGCTGCGTACGCGCGGGAGCAAAGGCCCGGGCCTCGTCGGCACTCCAGCCGCCCACACCCGCGCCGTCGTTGAAGCCCGAGCGGGTCACGCGCACCTCCAACCGCCCCACCCGGCCTCCCCAGGTCCAAGCATCGGCATGCGCTGCAGGCGCGGTAAGGAGGAGCAGCAGGGCGAGCGCGGTCCGGAACGTCATGGCGCCGATCATCGACTCTTCCCCATCGGAAGAACAGGCGCGGTCCAACGCTCCTACTGGAGAACTTGGTGCCCCTCGCTGGGCACCGGTAGGCCTCGCACGGAACGACCACTGATGTAAGGTCGCCTGTCCCTTTGCGAGGCATCCCATGGACAGGCCCTCCAACGTCGCGCTGCACCCTGCCCTCCTTCCGCCCGGTACCGTGGTGGGCTCCTGGCGCGTGGTGGCCTGGGCAGGCCGCGGCATCCATGGCGCCGTCTATCGGGTGGTGCCTGTAGACCCTGAGGGCGCCCCTCCCCTGGCCCTCAAGCTCGCGCTGATGCCCCGGGATCCGCGCTTCGCTCGCGAGGCGGAGCTACTCTCACGCCTGCGCCATCCTCACATCCCGAGGCTCTGGGAAGACGGGGAATGGCAGCATCCCTCCGGCACCCTTTACCCTTTCCTCGTCATGGATTGGGTGGAGGGCACACCGCTGTACGATTGGGCCCAGCAACATCCACCTTCCTCCCAGCAGGTGCTCCGTCTCCTGGCCCAGCTCGCCCGTGCGCTCCAGGCCCTGCACGCCCAAGGCTGCGTCCACCGGGATATAAAGGGAGACAACATGCTGGTACGGCACGCCGATGGGCATGCCCTGCTCACGGACTTCGGCTCGGGCCGTTACCCCCAGGCCTCGACGCTGACGCAGGACACGTTGCCTCCCGGAACCCCCGCCTACCGTTCTCCGGAGGCATGCCTGTTCGACCTCCAGTTCTTCCGCGACCCACAGGCTCGCTACTCCGCCGGGCCCACGGATGACATCTATGCGCTGGGCGTCACTGCCTACCGGCTCGTCACGGGCAAGTACCCCGAACTCGCGGAGCCCTTCAAAGACGATGCAGGCCTCTGGCATCTGGAGGGCGTTGCCTCACCCGCTCCAGGTGTCCTCAATCCTCGCGTGTCGCCACAGCTCAATGCAGTGATTCTCCGCATGCTCTCGGTGCATCCCCCAGAGCGTGGCACCACCCAAGCACTGGCCGAGGCAATGGAGCAGGCAGCGGAAATCCTTCCTCCAGAAAACAGCCAGCGTCTCTTCGCGCAGGAGACGAAGCCACAGCCTGCTCAAGAAATCGCTTTCAAGGAGAAATCTCCCAAGGCCGCTGGCTCCCAGCTACCTCCAAGGCATTGGAGGACCCGGCTAGCAACAACCGCAATGCTCGTCGCCCTTGGCTCCTGGGCAGGGTGGTTTGCGCATGGCACCTCTCAACCTTCATCCAATGCTGTCAGGCGGGAAGCGGCTGCTGACGACGCCAAGGATAAGTTTCCATCGGGATTGGGAGACGTTGCTGCGTCCACCTCCCCCGTGCCCGCTCCCACGTCATCCCTTCAAGTCACGTTGGCGGAAGACAACCCGCCTACTCCTGTGCCAGGACAAATGCGCCCCGATGCTAAAGGACGCTGCCTTCATAAACGGCATGTTGCTCTCAATGGGGGGTGCTGGGTGGAATTAGAGCGCGAGAACTGCGAGGCGCTCAACGTGCCGCACAAGACAAACAAAGGCACCTGTTACGTACCGGTATTCTCTCCCCAACGGCTTCCTACGTCCGTCCCCGCGACTCAGCCTTGAGATAATGCTGGATCTCATCGAGCACACCCAGCAAGACACGGAATTGACCTGCGAGCCCGAGGCAACGGCCTACCGGCTGCCGGTCTTGCGGCGACTCAACTTGCCAGTGTTGGTGGCAATGGCATTTCGTTGGCTAAGCAATAGCCGCTTATGGCGCATCAAGACCCGGAGACCCGAATGCACAGCAGTCAAGGATGGCTGAGGAAGATGTTGAGCGTATGGCTTGGGCTTTGGCTGGCCGTTGGCTGTGGGCAGGCCACGGTTGAGACGGAAGAGCAGGCATTGCGTCTTTCGCCTCTCTGGGACTCTCAGGCGAGGTTCCACGTCGCCGCAGGAAGTACCCATTCCTTGGCGGTGCGTCCAGACGGCACCGTGTGGGCCTCGGGGAACAACGCCAGCGGCCAGTTGGGGGATGGCACCAGGGGTAGCCGCGCAGTGCCCGTGGCGGTGCAGAGCCTGAGCGGGGTGGTGGCCGTGGCGGCGGGCTACCGCCACTCGCTGGCGGTGCGCTCGGACGGCACCGTGTGGGCCTGGGGAGGAAACACCTACGGCCAGTTGGGGGATGGCTCCACGGTGAACCGCTCGGTGCCCGTGGCGGTGCAAGGCCTGAGCGGGATAGAGGCCGTGGCGGCGGGCTACTTCCACTCTCTGGCGGTACGCTCGGACGGCACCGTGTGGGCCTGGGGGTCCAACGCCTACGGCCAGTTGGGGGATGGCACCTCGGTGAACCGCTCGGTGCCCGTGGCGGTGCAGGGCCTGAGTGGGGTGGTGGCCGTGGCGGTGGGCGACTACCACTCGCTGGCGGTGCGCTCGGACGGCACCGTGTGGGCCTGGGGGGACAACGCCTCTGGCCAGTTGGGGAATGGCACCACGGGTGACCGCGCGGTGCCCGTGGCGGTGCAAAGCCTGAGCGGGGTGGTGGCCGTGGCGGCGGGCGAATACCACTCGCTGGCAGTGCGCTCGGACGGCACCGTGTGGGCCTGGGGGTCCAACGCCTACGGCCAGTTGGGGGATGGCACCACGAGCCGACGCTCGGTGCCCGTGGCGGTGCAAGGCCTGAGCGGGGTGGTGGCCGTGGTGGCGGGCTACCGCCACTCGCTGGCGGTGCGCTCGGACGACACCGTGTGGGCCTGGGGGGACAACGTCTCCGGCCAGTTGGGGGATGGCACCAGGGGGAGCCGCGCGGTGCCCATGGCGGTGCAAGGCCTGAGCGGGGTGGTGGCCGTGGCGGCGGGCGCCCATCAATCACTGGCGGTGCGCTCGGACGGTACCGTGTGGGCCTGGGGTCTCAATTTCGATGGCCAATTGGGGGATGGCAGCACGAGCCGACGCGCGGTGCCCGTGGCGGTGCAGGGCCTGAGCGGAGTCGTGGCCGTGGCGGCGGGCGAATACCACTCGCTGGCAGTGCGCTCGGACGGCACCGTGTGGGCCTCGGGGGACAACGCCTCCGGCCAGTTGGGGGATGGCACCACGAGCCGACGCTCGGTGCCCGTGGCGGTGCCAGGCCTGAGCGGGGTGGTGGCCGTGGCTGCGGGCTACCGCCACTCGCTGGCGGTGCGTCCAGACGGCACCGTGTGGGCCTGGGGGGACAACGCCTCTGGCCAGTTGGGGGATGGCACCAGGGGGAGCCGCGCGGTGCCCATGGCGGTGCAGGGCCTGAGCGGGGTGGTGGCCGTGGCGGCGGGCGACTACCACTCGCTGGCGGTGCGCTCGGACGGCACTGTGTGGGCCTGGGGGTCCAACACCTACGGCCAGTTGGGGGATGGCACCTCGGTGAACCGCGCGGTGCCCGTGGCGGTGCCAGGCCTGAGCGGGGTGGTGGCCGTGGCGGCGGGCCAATACCACTCGCTGGCGGTGCGCTCGGACGGCACCGTGTGGGCCTGGGGGTACAACGCCTCCGGCCAGTTGGGGGATGGCACCTCGGTGAACCGCGCGGTGCCCATGGCGGTGCCAGGCCTGAGCGGGGTGGTGGCCGTGGCGGCGGGCTACCGCCACTCGCTGGCGGTGCGCTTGGACGGCACCGTGTGGGCCTGGGGGCTCAACGCCTACGGCCAGTTGGGGGATGGCACCTCGGTGAACCGCGCGGTGCCCGTGGCGGTGCAAGGCCTGAGCGGGGTAGTGGCCGTGGCGGCGGGCGACTACCACTCGCTGGCAGTGCTCTCGGACGGCACCGTGTGGGCCTGGGGGCTCAACGCCTACGGCCAGTTGGGGGGTGGCATCACGGGTGACCGCGCGGTGCCCGTGGCGGTGCAAGGCCTGAGCGGGGTAGAGGCCGTGGCGGCGGGCTACCGCCACTCGCTGGCGGTGCGCTCGGACGGCACCCTGTGGGGGGTTGGGTCCAATGGATACGGCCAGATTGGCGATGGCGGAGCTACAGACTACGCAGACACTCCCGTTCTCTCCTTGCTGTATTGAAGGAAGGTTCAGGTCGCAGGTATGTGCGCCGGTCCTACGCACCCCTGCCCGTTCGCTGCTCTCTGTATCGCCCCCTCATTGAATCATCACATCCGTCACGGGCGCGTCCCCGTGACGATGTGAACGCACGCGTCCATCCGGACGGTGCCGTCCTGGTGGTGCCGGGCGAAGCGTGCCGTCAGGGACTGGCGTGCGGCCTGGAGCGCCGCGTCGCCTGCCTTGGCCAGCAGATCACTGAACGAGGAAAAGGATGCGAGCGCGAAATCCGCCGCCTCCGCAGGCGGCAGCCCGCTTCCAATCGGGAGCGTTCCGCGCCAGTCGCGCGCGTCGAGTCCGCCAAAGCCCGCCTGGGCGAGCAGGTGGAGCAACGTGTCCACCCGGGCATAGCGGAACGGCCCCGGCGCGTCGGGATCGGTGGGCGGGATGTCGACGGTCTCGGCCACCGCGTCGCGGACGCTCGTCACCCACGCATTGCCTGCCTGAGGGCCCCAGACCGCGAAGGCGAACCGGCCACCCGGCGCAAGCCAGCGGGCCAGGTTGGCGAAGGCAGCGGGAGCGTCCTGGAAGAACATGACGCCGAAGCGCGAGGCCATGCGGTGATAGGGCGCTTCGGGCACCGCCGTCCCCATGTCCGCCACGTCGAAGGCGATCGCGCGCTCTCCGGACGGGATGCGAGCGCGAGCCGCTTCGATGAGGCTGGGCGTGATGTCGAAGCCGTGAACGGCGCTTCCCGCGGGTGCCTGGCGCAGAATCTCCAACGCCGTCTCGCCGCCGCCGCACCCGATATCGGCGATCCTGCAGGGCGCGTCGAGCTGCAGCGCGCGGATCAGCGGTTCATCGACCGGCTTGAGCATCGCCTCCATGCCAGACAGATGGATGCGCCATTTCTCGCCGCGCTCGGCGGCCCATCCGGAAGCTCCGGGAGATTCGTTCATGGGAGCATTTTGCCCCTTCCCGAGCGGCGGAGCGAGCGTCCACGCCGAGGCCTCCGGGAAGATCCGCCTTCGCCATCGTTGATGCCAGAGGGAAAGGATGGAGGCGTGGAATGCGAATCAACGCTGTATTGAGCCCGGCTCACTTTCCGAACGCGTGGGTCAGCTTGGCGATCGCGGCCGGGAGCGCCCGGATCTTCAGCTTCCGTCCGTTCTCGTCGAACTCCTCCGAGAGCACCCGGGCATTCTCGTACACCTCGCCGATGCGCCCCTGGCGGGCATAGGGAATCACCAGCTCCGCCTCCGTCATGGAGCGCTCGAAGAACTCCATCACCTTCAGCCGGAGCGCCGCGACATCCTCCGGCGAGTGCGCCGAGAGGACGATGGCCTCGGGGTGCTGCTGGAGCAGGGCCTCGCGGGCTTCGGGCGAGAGCCGGTCCGCCTTGTTGAACAGCAGCCGGCTCGGGACGTTCTCGGCGCCGATCTCGCGGAGCACGGAGCGGGTGACTTCGAGCTGGGCCTCCCAGGTCGGGTCCGAGGCATCCACCACGTAGAGCAACAGGGAGGCCTCCAGCGCTTCGTCCAGCGTGGACCGGAACGAGGCCACGAGATCATGCGGAAGCTTCTGGATGAAGCCCACGGTGTCCGACACGAGGATGCGCGGCCGGGTCTCCGGTTGCAGGGCCCTCACCGTGGTGTCCAGTGTGGCGAAGAGCTGGTCGGCGACCAGCACCTCGCTGCCCGTCATGGCGCGCATGAGCGAGGACTTGCCCGCGTTCGTGTACCCGACCAGGGCCACCCGGAGCTGGTCCCGCCGGGCGTAGCGCCGCTGCTCCTGGTCCTGCTGGATGGCGGCCAGCCCCTCGCGCAGCTCGGCGAGCCGGTCACGGATCTTGCGGCGGTCGAGCTCCATCGCCGAGTCACCGGAGCCGCGGCCCTGTTGCCGCTCGCGGCTCCCCGTGGACTCGCGCATGCGCGGGGCCAGGTAGTTGAGCCGGGCGATCTCGACCTGCATCCGCGCCTCCCGGCTGCGCGCATGGCGGTGGAAGATGTCCACGATGACGCCGGTCCGGTCGAGCACCTGGGCGCCCGTGGCCCGCTCGAGGTTGCTCAACTGGCTGGGCGAGAGCTCATGGTCCACCACCACCACCCGGGGGGTGACCGTGGGGGGCACCGTGCCCTCCCCTTCTTCGGGCTCCTCTTCGGCCTCCTCCTCGGCCGCCTCTTCGGAAAGCTCCTCCTCGCCAGCTTCCCAGCGCTCGCGTGCCTTCGACTTGCGCGACGGGGCTCCCGACGGGACGTTGCCGGAGCCCCCGGTGAGCCGGGCCAGCTCCTGGAGCTTTCCGGTCCCGAGGACCGTTCCGGCCGCGACCGACTCGCGGCGCTGGGACACGGTCGCGACGACCTCGTACCCCAGGGTGTGCACCAGCCGCCCCAGCTCCGCGAGGTCAGCGGCATGTTCGATGTCGGAGACGCCCGGGAGTTGGACGCCTACGAGGACGGCAGGGGGGAACGAAGAAGAGGACGGCATCCCCCTCTCGTATCACGACAGGGCGGAGATGCCCCCAGGAGTCCACCGGCTCACTGGGGCGCGTGCCGCCACCGGGCGAAGAGATCCCGAAGCCGGTCCATGAAGAAGAGCGGAATACCCGCCAGGAGATTGCCCGGCGGCCTGCGGGGGATGGCCGGATGGCCGCGGCTGGGCGCCGCCTTCTTGGCCAAGAGCCAGGCCACACCGATCCGCCTCAAGGCTTTTTCATCCAGCGCCTTCTCGAGCGCGCCCAGGAGCCGGTCCTCCTCATTCCGGACATCGAGCCGCAGCAGCGGAAAGAGCTCGCTCACCCGCTGCTCGAAGGCGGTGTCCCCGGGAACGAGCGGCTCCATCTCCTTGAGGAGCTCGTTGATGCGCTGGTGCTCGGATTCAATCTCCGCGGTGATGTGCTCCCCCACCCCCAGGACCCGGCGCGCGGCGGGAAAGAGCACCTCCTCCTCGGCGAAGGCATGCGTGGTGACCAGATTCACGATCTTCCGGAACGTCTCGCGGCGCCCGGCGGGAGAGTCCGCCTCATAGCGTTCCAGCAGGCGGTCGAGTTCCGCGTGGTCACGCTTCTGCAGTACCACGATGCTTTCACTCATCGCTCCACTCCTGATGTGCCTGCATCGGCTCCAGGAAATCTGGCCAGCACGGCGTCCGCGTGCAGGTGGATCAAAGGACAGGGGGTGCGAAGCGTGGTTCGCCGTCAGGCGTTCTCCCGTGCGCTCGGCTGCCTGAGCGGTTCAGCCGGGGCTGGGGAGCTTCGTCGAACCGAGGACCCAGTCGAGGTAAGCGCGGTGACCTGCCTCTGGCCGGAGCGAGAGGACCTCCGGGACTTCGTACGGATGAAGGGCCAGCACCCGCTGCCGGACGGGCTCGAACAGCTCCGGGCGCGTCTTGAGGATCAGCAGGCTCTCCGGCTCATCCTGCACCTCTCCCTGCCACCGGTAGATGGAGCGGACGGTGGGAAGGATGTTGCCGCATGCCACCAGCTCCTCCTCCACGAGCTGGCGGGCGATGGCGCTGGCCACCTCCGGGTTGGGACACGTCACGAGCACCAGAATCATTTCGGTCATGCCAAGCCTCTACCGTGAGCGCTTGAGGATGTAGTCGAGCCCGCCCACGCGGAACCAGCGGTAGCCATAGCCTTCGAGCTCCACCCGGTGCTGGCCCCGCCCATCCGCGTGCGAGTGTTCGCCCGACAGGATGTTGGCGAGCATCGCCCCCTCGGAGCTCCCGGCCCCGAACGTCACCAGGTGCCCCTTGGGATCGAAGTTGTGCAGGAACACGACGCCGTTGTTGCGCCAGTCGTAGCGCAGCGCCAGCACGTGCGGGGAGCTGGTCTCCAGCACCCGCCACTCGCCCCAGCCAATCTCCGGACACTCCTTGCGCGCGCGGATGAGGCGCTCGGTCCAGTTGAGCAGGGAGTTGGGGTCCCTGCGCTGGTCGGCCACGTTCAGGCGGGGGTAGCCGAAGGGCCCGTCCGAGATGACCGGCAGGACGGTCTTCTTCGCGGTGGAGAAGCCGGCGTTCGCCTCGGTGGACCACTGCATGGGGGTGCGCACGGCGCTGCGCTCCTTGAGGGACAGGTCCTCGCCCATGCCAATCTCGTCGCCGTAGCGCATCACGGGCGTGCCTGGCAGCGTGAACATCAGGCTGTAGGCCAGCTCCTGGCGCCGGCGGTCCCCCTCGAACATGGGGGAGAGCCGCCGCCGCAGGCCGCGGCCATACACCTGCATGCGGGGCTCGGGGCCGAACTCCTGGAACACGCGCTGGCGCTGCGCCTCGTCGAGCCGGCCCAGGTCCAGCTCATCGTTGTTGCGCATGAAGTGCGCCCACTGGGACGTCGCGTGGTGGATGCGCGTGCGCTCCAGGGCCCGGGCGAGCGGGCGCACGTCCGAGGTGGCCAGCGCGTAGAACGCATGCTGGTTGACGAAGAAGTTGAACATCATGTGCATCCGTTCTCCGTCCTTGCCGAAGTACTCGAAGTTCCGCTTCGGCTCCACGTTGGCCTCCGCGAGGAGGATGGCGTCACCGGCCCGCCACTGGAGAAAGGTCCGCAGGTTCTTGAGCAGGCGGAACTGCTCGGCGTGCAGGTCCCGGACGCCATCGCGCTGGATGACGAAGGGGACCGCGTCCATCCGGAAGCCCGACACGCCCAGCTCCAGCCAGAACCCCACGATGCGCTGGATCTCCGTCTGCACGTCGGGGTTGGAGATGTTGAGGTCGGGCTGGAACTTGTAGAAGCGGTGGAAGTAGTACGCCTGGGCCTTGGGATGGCGCGTCCAGGTGCTCTCCTGCACGCCGGGGAAGACCATGCCCTGGTGGGCATCCTTTGGCTTCGTCTTCGACCAGAGGTACCAGTCGCGGTACTTCGAGCGCTCGTCCTTCACCGCCGCCTTGAACCAGGGGTGCTGATCCGAGGTGTGGTTCACCACCAGGTCCATCAGGACGCGGATGCCGTGCTTCTTCGCCTCGTGGGTGAAGTCCACGAAGTCCCCGAGCGAGCCCAGGCTGGGGTGAATCCCGTAGAAGTCGGTGATGTCGTAGCCGTTGTCCCGCATGGGCGAGGGGTGGAAGGGCAACAGCCAGATGGCGTCGACGCCGATGCCCGCCAGATAGCCCAGGCGGCGGGTGAGGCCCTCGAAGTCCCCCACCCCATCCCCGTTGGAGTCCATGAACGTCTTGACGTCCAGACAGTAGATGATGGCGTTCTTGTACCAGAGGTCGTCGATCATTCCGGAGAGGCCTTTTCAGGTGCGGAACAGCGCCAGGTGCTTGAGACGCCCAGTGGGGAGGAACTCCGGCTCCACGTCCACGCTCCCCGCGCGGAACGTCACCACGGACTCCCCCGGCTCACGGACCGCGTCCACGGGCTCCCCGAAGAGCTCCCGGAACACAGGCTCCTGAAGGCTGGAGAGGCGCTCGGTGCCCCGGGGCAGGCGCACGAGCCCGGAGAAGGGCCGGAACCGGGCCTCGAAGCCCTGGAGCAGCGAGGCCTCCGGGTGGGCGGCCACGAGCGCCAAGTAGATGAGCTGGCCGTCCTTCGCATCGAAGGCCAGGCCCAGCTCCGGGTAGAGCCACCACCCGCGCTTGCGCATGAGGCTGTAGGACGCCGGAGGCCCCAGGCGATCCGCCAGCTCCTGGGCCGGTGAACCCAGGCTGAGTGCCCCGAGGCGCAACGCCGCCAGCTCCAGCGTGAGCGAGGCGGGCTGCGTGGGGCGCGGCCACTTGCGGAACATCCAGGATTCCAGAAGGCCCATGGGGGCGGAATCCTGCCCCAGAAGCGCGTCCGGGGCACCCGCGGAATCAGGCGCCGCGGGGCGGCGCGGCGGTGAGCCTCACCTTCGACATGACGTGATCGATGACCGCCAGCTGCATCAGCACGTTGGACAGCCGCTCCTGGACGTCCGGATCGTTCTCCAGCACACGCTGGAGTTGCTCGCGCGGAATCCTCGCGGGCCCTGTCAGAAACCCCTCGATGGACTCCAGCGCCTCGCGCTGAGGCTGGATCTGATCGCGCCGGGCGATGGCGGCCAGCACCAGGGCGATCTTCAGGCGCCGCGTGGCGTCGGCTCGCGTGAGCGGATCCTGCTGCCAGGCCTCCAGCGCCTGCTGAAGCTCGTCAGGCCCGAAGTCCTTGCGCTGAAGGAGGGGGCGCTCGGCCTCGGCCCAGCGGCGGCGGATCTCCTCGTCCACCAGCGCCTCAGGCACCTCCACCTGCGTGCGTTCCACCAGCACGTCGAGCACGTGCTCACGGGCCTCGCGCGTGGCCTCATCCGTGCGCTCGTTGGCGAGGTCCTCGCCGAGCTGGCGCATGACGTCCACCAGGGTGGCCCCCTTCCCCATCGAGGCGATGAAGGCGGGGGACTCGGCGTCCGGCAGCGACAGCTCGCGCGCCGCCTTCACGTCCACCAGGAAGCGCGCGGAGGCGCCGCGCAGGGACTCCACGGGGTAGTCCGGCGGCAGGGTCAGCGCGATGTCCACCGAGAGCCCCACCTGCCGGCCCACGAGCGCCTCGAAGAAGCCCGGCAGCAAGGGATCCGGATTCACCAGGGCCCAGCGGTTCTCCCGGATGGAGAACGGAAGGAGGCGTCCCTTCGCATAACCGAGGGTGTCGAGCAGCACTTCGTCGCCCAGGGCGACGGTCTCCGTCTGCGCGCGCTCCCGCCGCTGCGCGTGCTCACGCACGAGCTCGGTCAGCCGGTCGAGGAGATCGTCCTGCGTGAGGGGCCGGGGGGTCAGCTCCGCGGTGAGCCCCTCCAAGGAGGGAGCCTCCACCTCCGGCAACATCACGGGCGCGTTGTCCAGCGCCAGCGCCGCGGGAATCTTGTTCAGGATCCCATTGATCTGCACATCCCCGCTGAACGCCGCGGACGTGCTGCTTCCCGAACGGTCCTTCTTGTTGGCCATGGTGCCTCGCTCTGGACCTTCGATACCACACCTCGCGCGGAGGCCGAAGGTCCGGAGGGGCGCGGCAGACTAGAAGAACGAGCCGACGAAGCTGGAGACCGTCGAGACGGCCGCGCCCACCTGGCTGACGACGGGGATGTTCGTCGCGGCGGCGACGGAGCCCAGCGCGGTGATGCCGCTGGTGGCGAGCTTGCCCACGTTCGGATTGCCACTGCGCACGGCGTTGGCCACCTCCGCCCCGAAGGCGGCGGTGTCTGCGGCGGCGATGGCCACGTTGAGGCCCGGCACGAACCGGGAAGCAGCCCGGCCCGCGGTCTCCGCGAGCACGTGGGGCGCCGCGGCGCGCGCGGCGGAGGCACCGGCCCGGGCCGCGGCCTCCAACCCCTCACCGGCCGCACGGGCCGCCACGTTGCGCGTCACCTGGCGCGAGGCGCCATCGAGCACCTGCTGCGCGGTCTCGCCCGCCACGCGGTTCACCACCGCGCGGGCCGCGTCCGGCGCATTCTCGGCCATGGTCCGGGCGGCCGCGTCGCGGACCCCACGGAAGTTGGACACCAGGTTGCCCGTCTCGATGATGCCCTTGGCCGCGTTGGCGGCCGTCGAGACGGCGCTCGCCCCGGAGCCGGCCGCGGTGATGCCGTTCTCCACGGTGGCGTTCTGGGCGAAGGCCCGGGCATCCCGGATGGCGGTGTAGGCGGCGCCCGGCAGCTGGGCGACGCTGGCGGCCGTGCCCGCGATGCCCGCGGCGCGGCTGGCGCGCGTGTTCATCGGCTCGACGGTGGAGCGGGGCTGGCTGCCGAGGTTCCAGGGGCCGAACGTCTGCTGCCCGCTGACGTTGCGCGTCTGCGTGCCGAGCACCGCGTCCGTGACGCTCTTGACGCCGTTGGCCGCCCGGTTGACACCATTGGCCGCGGCCTCGAACTGGTCCTGCGGCTGCGCGGCCGGAGCCGGCGCGGCGGCCGGCGGCGGCGGGGCGGGCGGGGTCGTGGCAGTGCAACGGTCCGGGGCGGCAGGAGTGAGCGGGGACTGCCGGGGAACGCGCGGCTCATCACCAATGCGGGGCGACATGAAGGACTCCAGGAGGTTCGGAGAGAACGTCTTCGCTGGACATTATCGGGGTTGGCAGAACAAAGTTGCAGCCCCCAGCTTCCCCTACACGTGCCCACACGGGCACGCCTGCATCGCCGCTCAGTGAGCGGCCAGCAGCAGCAAGACGTCGATCGGCAAGGAGTTGATGCCGATGCCGAGCGAAGCGTGGAGGGGGCTGGCGACCGAGGAGCCCACGCCCATGCGCAGGTGGCCCCAGGACCCCCAGCACCACTTCATGCCGAGCTCCCCTCCCACGTTGAAGGTGTGTTTCTGAAACGCCCCTCCGAGGAGCACGGTGGTGTACGGCACGAACTGGGACGACAGGTAGTGCTGGTAGCCGAAGGCGGCGTTGAACTCCTCGGCCTTGGGCCCCTTCCAGGCGAAGTGCAGGCCGAGGCTCAAGCGGCGCGCCTCGAGTGCCATCGGCTGGAACATGTATGCCAGGGCATAGGAGGCCTCCCCCGAGGGCGTGGGCCGCCACTCCCAGAAGACCTCGCGATCCGGCTTGTTGATGGCGGGCGCCTCCCAGCGGAGCCGCTCGGCCTGGTCGAGATCCGCGGGCGTGCCCCGGGCTTGGTAGAGATCCGCCAGGGCCCAGGTGGCCTCTTCGTTCTCCAGCTCGTAGGCGCTGAGCAGCGGGGTCTCGGCGCTCGACAGCTCTCCCCGCTCCATCATGAGCCGCCCCGCGGAGACGCAGTCCTCGGTGTAGCCCCCTTCGCAGGAGCGGGCAAAGGCATTCTCGGCCTGTTGCCGCTCCCCCTGCCGGAGGAGTTCGGGCGCCCATTCGCTGCAGGCCCACGCGCGGCCGTTCTCACACGCCGAGGACAGATTGCCGGGGGTGGCGCACGCCACGGCCATCAAGGGGAGCACCATCCCGAGGAGCTTCATCAGGCGCCCAGCATGACACGCGGCGCTGTCTTGCGTTTACTTCGGACCCCAAGAATGGCGCCGCGCGGCGAGGGCCGCTTGACGCTCTGCGTCTGCTATTGCGCGTGGCACTTCGGACGCTCCGGGTCCGCGGCCTGCTGATATGACGGGCCCAGGAGAGGGACCCCCGACATATGGCGAAGCACATCCTCGGCATGATCCTGGCCGGCGGCCAGGGAACGCGTCTGGCACCGCTCACCGCGAAGCGCTCGAAGCCCGCCGTCCCATTCGGCTCCAAGTTCCGCATCATCGACTTCGCGCTCAACAACTTCATCAACTCCGGCATCTACTCCATCTACGTCCTGACGCAGTTCAAGGCGCAGTCGCTCACCGAGCACATTCAGCGCGGCTGGCGCTTCGGCTCGTTCCTGTCGGACTACTTCATCACGCTGGTGCCCGCGCAGATGTACCGCTTCGAGGAGCTGGGGCCCGTGTGGTACCGGGGCACGGCGGACGCCATCTACCAGAACCTTCACCTGGTGGAGAACCACGGCGCCGAGCACGTGGCCATCTTCTCCGGCGACCACATCTACAAGATGAACGTGGCGCACATGCTGGAGATGCACGAGGCCCAGCGCGCGGACATCACCATCGCCGCGTACCCGACGCCGCTCGCGGACGCGCACCGCTTCGGCATCATGCAGGTGGACGAGCGCGGCCGCGTCACAGAGTTCCAGGAGAAGCCCAAGGACGCCAAGCCCATGCCGGACCGGCCCACCATGGCCCTGGCCAGCATGGGCAACTACATCTTCCGCCGCCAAGTGCTCCAGGACTTGCTGGAGATGGATGCGCGCGAGGAGGGCTCCCAGCACGACTTCGGCAAGAACATCCTCCCCAAGGCGCTGAAGGACGGCTACCACATCCAGTACTACGACTTCACCCGCAACCCCATCCCGGGGCGCGAGGGGGGGCCCAACACGTACTGGCGGGACGTAGGCACGCTCGAGGCCTACCACGAGGCCTCCATGGACCTGGTCTCGGTCAACCCGGAGTTCGACCTGTACAACCCCGAGTGGGCCCTGCGCACGGCGAACGAGTACAGCCCGCCGGCGAAGTTCGTCCACGAGTCCGGGGACCGGATGGGCCGGGCGCTCAACTCCCTGGTGGCCGGTGGCTGCATCATCTCCGGCGGCACGGTGCGCGAGAGCATCCTCTTCCGCTGGGCGCGGGTGAACTCGTACGCGGAGGTGGAGCGCTCGGTGCTCTTCGACGGGGTGGACATCGGCCGCCACGCCAAGGTGAAGAACGCCATCATCGACAAGGGCGTGCGCGTGCCGCCCAACGCGCGCGTCGGCTATGATGTGGCGCAGGACAAGGCGCGCGGCTTCACCGTGACCGACACGGGCATCGTCGTCGTTCCGAAGAACTACCGGTTCGTCTGAGGCCTGGGCGAGCCTTCGAGGCGGAACACGTGTGAGGCGGAGACTCCGGTTTGCCCTCCTGGCGGTGCTGGCCCTGGGCCTGCTGGGGCTCCTCCTCGCCGCGCCGGATTACGTGCGCGGCCTCTCGCTGGTGCTCCGGGCCACCGGCAGGCACGGCGGCTGGGCGGGCACCCTCACCTCCTGGAGGGCGCAGCCCGTCGAAGTCACCGAGTTCCAGGTGCCCTCCCGGCACGGCCCCCTGCGCGCCCGCTTCTACCGGCCCCGGGAGCACCGGGGCCACACGGTGGTGCTGACCTCGGGGGTCCACGCGGACGGCATCGACGAGCCCCGGCTGGTGATGCTGGCCCGGGCGCTGGCCACCGAGGGGGTGCCCGTGCTCACCCCCGAGCCGGTGGATCTGCTCCGGTATGAAATCACCCCGCGCCTCACGGACATGGTCGAGGACGCGGCCACGTGGACAGCCTCGCAGCCCCGCCTCGCCCCCGATGGCAAGGTGAGCCTCTTCGGGATCAGCTTCTCGGGTGGGCTCTCCGTGGTGGCCGCCGGAAGGCCCGGGCTGAAGGACAAGGTGGCGGCCACGCTGTCCTTCGGGGGCCATGGCGACTTGTCGCGCGTGCTGGCCTTCCTGTGCACCGGCGTGAAGCCCGATGGCCAGCGCCTGAAGCCCCATGACTACGGCGTGGTGGTCATCCTGCTCAACGTGGCCGGACAGCTTGTTCCTCCAGAGCAGGTGGAGCCCCTGCGCGAGGCCATCCGCACCTTCCTGCGGGCCTCTCACCTCACCTTGACGGATCCCCGGCGGGCCGAGGAGACCTTCGCGGAAGCCCGGCGGATGCAGGCCCGCTTGCCCGAGCCCGCCGCGCGCCTGATGGGCTCCGTCAACACGCGCGATGTGGCCGCGCTCGGGCCGCTGCTCCTGCCCTACGTCCAGTCGTTCGCGGCGGACGCCTCACTCTCCCCGGAGCGCTCGCCTCCGCCGGTGGCGCCCGTCTACCTGCTGCACGGCGCGGACGACACGGTCATCCCCGCGATCGAGTCGGCGCTCCTGCGCCAGGCGCTGGAGCCGCACACCGAGGTCCACCGCCTCGCCACCCCACTCATCACCCATGCCGAGTTCGACCCGAAAACAGGCATCGTGGACATTCTCAAACTGATTGCCTTGTGGTCCGGGTTGCTCTCGGAATAAAGGGTAATCATGTTTTTTCATACGTCGCGGCTCTCCCTGGCGGGGGTGCCCGCGCTGACCGTTCATGCGGGCCCGCGCGAGGACGCACTGCAGCGGGGCGTGGTGCTCTTCTTTCACGGCCTGGGCGGCTCCAAGGAGGTCCACGAGCGTGAGTTGCAGCGGTTCGCCGAGCGCGGCCTCTTCGCGGTGGGCGTGGATGCCGTGGGCCATGGGGAGCGGCGCTTCCCGGACTTCGACGAGCGCCTGAACCAGGGCCATCCCCACTTCCACGGGGAGTTCCTGAACGTGATTCACGGCAGCGCGCACGAGGTGCCCGCGCTGCTCGACACGCTGGTCACCCACCACGGGGCGAACCCAGCGCGGCTGAGCGTGGGCGGCGTCTCGCTGGGCGGGTTCATTACCTATGGGGCGCTGCTCGCGGAGCGGAGGCTCCACGCCGCCGTGCCCCTGCTGGGCTCGCCCCTCTGGGACGACGCCCTGCCCCACAGTCCCCATCGCCACCCGGAGCGCCTCTTCCCCGTGGCACTCTTCAGCCAGACGGCGGGGCTGGACGAGGTGGTGTCCCTGCAGGGTGCCCGGGAGTTCCACGCGCGGCTGGAGCCACTCTATGCCTCATCGCCGGGGAGGCTGCGCTACCGGGAGTTTCCCCAGTCCGCCCACATGATGCGGCCCGAGGACTGGGAAGAGGCCATCGGCGATGCGGCGGACTGGCTCGTCCGCCCCTGACTTGCGTTCACCCCCACAGGAGCCCTCCATGTCCCTCACCTCTAACCGATCTTCCTCCTGGCTTCTCGCCCTGTGCCTGGGCCTTCCAGGGCTCGCGGGCGCCGCGGAGCCCCAGGCGCCCTATGGCTCCAACACCTTTCCCGGCGCCATCCGGGCCTATGACTTCGACCAGGGCGGTGAGGGCGTGGCCTACCACGACCTGGATCCCGCCACGGGCACCCAGACGTACCGGCCCACCGAGGGCGTGGACATCGGGGTTCGCGGCTCGGGAGACCTGGAGGTCCGTGGCGCTCCGGGCGAGTGGCTCGAATACACGGTCACCGTTCCCCAGACGGGGCGCTACGCGCTGAGCCTCTCCTACTCCATGGCGAGCGGGAGTGGCAGCGTCAGCCTCTCGGTGGATGGCGCGGCCGCGGTGCCGGTGGCCCTCGTGGGCACCGGGGGCCATGGCACCTTCAAGAGCCACACGGTTCCCACGGCCTTCGATGTCACGGCGGGCACCCACGTCATCCGCCTGGCGTTCACCGGCAGCAACACGTACCTGCGGCAGATCGCCTCCACGCAGTTGCCCGGCCGCGCCCTCTATCTGAGCCGCTCGGGCGCGGGCACCCTGGATGGCTCCAACTGGAGCAATGCCTTTCCGGTGAGCCAGCTCTCCACCGTGCTCAATCAGACGATGGTGCCCGGGGACACGCTGTACGTGGCCGGTGGCCTCTATGACAGCTCGACGCCGTTCTCCTTCTCCCTCTCGACGAGCGGCACGGAGACGCTGCCCAAGAAGGTGGTGGGCGTGGACCTGGGCCAGGGCCTGCCCGTCTTCAAGGGCCGGTGGAGCCCCACGGACCCGGGCAACTCCAACAAGAGCTACGCGTTCCTCCGGTTCACGAACGCACACCACTGGGACATCTCGAACCTCCAGGCGGAGAGCTACTACTACGGCGTGCGGGCCGACACGGCGTCCCACCTCGTGCTGAGCCAGCTCCAGCTCCACCGCGTCCGGGAAGGCCTCGCCGCCAGCCACCTGGCGAACACGAAGTTCCTCCGGTCGCAGGCGCTCCGGTACACCAAGCGGGGCATCCGCCTGATCGAAAACGTGTCGGACCTGCTCGTGGAGGACTTCACCGCGGACGCCACGATGGGGGACGCGGCTTGGGCCACGGAGGCCTACCCCTTCGGCGTCTCCGTGGAGAACCCGGCGGACGCCACCCTGGGCTCGCATGACGTGGTGTTCAACCGCGTCACCGCCCGCAACAACACGCACACCTCCGCGGACACGGGCGCCTACCAGAACGGCGACGGCTTCTCCCTGGAGCGCACCGCCTACCGCATCTCCTTCCTGAACTCCGCCGCGTACGACAACACCGACGGTGGGTGGGACGACAAGTCCCAGGCGCCCTACTACGAGAACTGCGTGGCGCTGCGGAACAAGCGGAACTTCCGCCTCTGGAACGACAGCGCGCAGCCGGCGACGCTGAACAACGTCCTCGGTGCCTATGCGCGCAAGGTCGACTCCTACTCGACCGCGGGCCTGTGGTCCCAGGGCTATGTGGAGGTGTACGACTCCACGTTCTACGCGAACGCCCAGAGCGAGATCGTCCTCGAGAACAACAGCACCCCCGCGGCGCGCGTGAAGCTCGTGAACACGATCGTCTCGGACGCGGGACCGTGTGGCGCCGCGGCCTCCAAGGAGGGCGGGACGACGCTGGAGCGGGTCAACTCCGTGGTCTGCGAGGGTGCGAGTGGAACGCCCGTGCCACTCCAGGCGCCCAGCAGCACCTGGACGGGTGCCCCCGCCAACGCCTTCACGCCCGTGAATCCGGCTGTCACACAGGGATACCGGCCCAGCCCCTGATGTGGGCGCGCGAGCGCCACAGGTGCGGAGAGACCACCGCGCGCCCCCCGTTGCATCACCGTCCACTGGGATGAGTCCCCTTGTGGTGCTCTTCCCTCATGGAGAACTTCGGTTCCGCGACAGGGTCATGTGGGCAACGCGGAGGGAAAAGGATGACACGGGACAAGGGTTTTCAGCGGGTCTTCACGGGCGCAACCAGCGTGGTCTCCTGTCTCTTTGTGTTGGCATGTGGGTCCGAGGGCGAGCGGGCCTCCACCGGCTCCACCTACTTCGACCAGGTGGAGCAGCTCCAGGCGAAGGATCCCGGCCCCTCGGAGCCCACGGGGAAGAGCTGGTTCGTCAGCCCCCAGGGCTCGGATGAGGGCCGCGGCACGCGCGAGTCCCCGCTGCGCACCCTCACCCGGGCCGCGTCGCTCGCCAAGGCGGGCGATGCCATCCGGGTGCTCCCGGGCGTCTACGCCGAGAACCTCGTCCTGGAGTCCAAGGGCACCGAGGCGCCCGTGTTCCTCCGCGGGGAGGGCTCACCTCGCCCTACCCTGGTGCCGGGCCCGCGGGCGCGCGGCGCGCTCATCCATGTGAAGGGACGCTGGCGGCTGGAGAACCTCCACGTGGATGTGGGTGGCGCGCCGATGATCGCCGTCGCCTTCGATCCGGGCGCCCACCACTCCGTGCTGTCCAACAGTGAGCTTCACCACGGAACCTCGGGCACGGGGGTGCTCGTGGAGGGCGCGGACCACGTCACCCTCCAGCACAACACCCTTCACCACTTCATCAAGCCGGGGGATGACTCCCACGGGGTGACGGTGGTGGGCCCGTCGCGCAACACGGTCATCTGGGACAACGACATCCACCACAACTCCGGCGACTCCATCCAGTGCCAGGAGGGCAACGGCCCCGCGGAGGCCGTGCTCATCGACGGCAACACGCTGCACGCGGATGGGGAGAACGCGGTGGACATCAAGCGGTGCCACCAGGTGCTCGTGCGCAACAACCGCATGTTCGGCTTTCCCAACCTGGAGCTGCGCAACGCGGGCACCTCGGCCGGCGAGGCCATCGTCATCCACGAGGCCGCCGTGGGCGTCAAGCTGCAGAACAACGACATCTCGGACGCGGGCCGCGGCATCTCCGTGGTGAGCGGCAACGCGGTGCCCGAAGGCATCTGGATGGAGGGCAACTCCATCCGGGACATCCACAGCCGCACGAAGGGCAACGGCCATGGCATCCGCGTGGAGACGGCCAAGAACGTGAGGGTGCAGGACAACGCCCTGGCGAACACGGCCAGCTACGGGATGATGCTGGCCGCGGACGGCAAGGAAGTCACCGGCCTCGTCATCCGCAACAACGCCCTGCGGGGCGGCGCGCAGTCGCTCCTGCTGCGCCTGGGGCACGAGCGGTTCCGCCCCGGCCTCATCCTGGAGGGCAACCACTACGCCCGCGGCGGCATCCTCCAGGCCGACGGTGTGAAGGAGAAGCTGGGCGGCGCGTACGCCCACCTCGAGCAGGAGTTCTCCGGCGAGCGGCTGACCCTGTCCTCCCAGGCGAGCCTCGATGCGTGGCGGCAGGTGCTCGAGGCGGATGTGGGCGCGGGGCTGCTGGAGTAAGGCCCCCGGCCGGGCTCATTTCGGCCCGGGCAGGGGGAACTTGAGCAGTCCCAGCCGTGGAGTCCCTCCCCGGCTGGCCGTGATGAACCCGAAGTTGGTGACGTACATCCAGCGGCGGCCGTCCTCCTCGACGATGGCCAGGCTGGCGGGACCGTCGAACACGCCTTCGGCCTCCACCGCGAGGAGGCGCTGGTCCGGGGTGATGCGCAGGACGCGGTTCGTCCGGTTCATCGCCACCCACAGGCTGCCATCCTTCGGGTCCCTCACCAGGCCGTCTCCGCCGTAGAAGGCCGCGCAGTCCGGGCCCACCACCCGCTGGGGGACGCCCGCGCTGCCGTCCTTCTGGATGGGGATGCGCACGATCGAGGCCTGATCACTGCTGACGGCCACCACGCTGTCCCCGTCCACCGCCACGCCGTTGGCGCCCATCGGGAAGGGCAGCACCGCCGGGCCACAGTAGGTGGGGTTTCCCTGGAGCGAGGCGTCCGTGACCCACGGACCGCCCTGCCCCTCCGGGCCGAACGCGAACACCGTGCCGGTGGACGAGTCCGTGACGAACAGGCGCCCCTGGGCGTCGAAGTCCAGGCCGTTGGGGAACGCCAGCTCCGGGTGGCTGGCGAAGAGGGTGGCCTCCTCCGCCCCGGCCGGCAGCCGGTAGATGCCCGTGCGGAGCGGCGGCGAGAACGAGACCAGGCCCGCGTAGAGCGCCCCCCGCGCATCGAAGGCGAGGCCCGTGAGGTACCCTCCGTCCTTGGGAATCGCGGGCCAGCGGCCATAGGGCGCCACCGCGCCCGAGGAGGAGACCTTCAGCACCTGCCCCGTGGGGGCCATGCCGACGTAGGCCTCGCCGCCGCGCGCGGCGATCCCCTCGGGGAACTGGCCCAGCGCGGCTTCGAACGCGAGCACCTGGGTGACCGGCGGAGACGCTTCACTCGAACCCTCTCGAGGCGCCTGACGGGCGGCACACCCCATCACGAGAACGCTCAACACGGCGGCATGGCGCAACTTCATGGTGTTCCCTCCCCAGCGTGTCCACCACTCTAGTGGATCAGCCCCGGTGCCCGGAGCAGGACTTCTGGGAAGGACCCGCGGTACCCCCGGGACCGGGCCCGCCAGCGGTGTCTCCACCGTGGCGGGCACGCGTCCGCGGCACTGAGAGCCGCCGCTTACAGATCCGGCGGCGGACGCACACCCAGATGGCAGGCGCGCAGTGCGAGCTGGGTGCGGTTCTCGGCGCCCAGCTTGCGGTACAGCTGCGTCACGTGGGACTTCACCGTGCGCTCGGCGATCTGCAGGTGCGCGGCGATCTTCAGGTTGTCGGCGCCGCCGGCCACGTAGCCGAGCACCTCGCGCTCGCGCTGCGTGAGCGCATTCAGCACGCTGGCCGGCTGCGTGGCCGCCGGCGGGTGCTCGAAGTCATTGCGCAGCAGCTGCACGGGGAAGAGCCGCTCGCCGCGGATCAACCCGTGGATGGCGGTGGCCACCGCGCCCACGCCCAGCCCCGCGCGGAAGAGGTACCCGGAGGCCCCTTCATCGAAGCACTGGGAGATGATGTCCGGCGCGCTGACCGCCGACAGCATCAGCATGCGGACCTCCAGGCGGCGCTTGCGGGCCTCGCGCAAGAGGTTGAGCCCCTCGGTGACCGAGCACCCCACCGTGGCCTCGTGATCCGGCTCCACATCCAGAATGGTGACCTGCGGCGGATCCGTTCCGAGGCTGTCCAAGAGGGTGCGCACGTCACGCGTGACAGACATGACGTTCAATCCCTCACTGCGCAATCCGTCGGCAAGACCCTGCCACGCGGACCACGGACCTTCGAGAACGGAGATACGAACGGATAGCTGATTTTGTGCCATGCTAAGCCCCCCAGCTGCCATGGCGTACGTCTGGCTTTTTGATACTACCGGCTTCTTGGTCTGCTTCGACGGGATGTTTCAACCCGGTGCAAGTGCATGTCCGGCGAATGTCCTGAAGCCAACCCTGTTCTGAGCAATTGACAGCGGTACTGCTGAAATCCAGTCCTCTCCGAGTCCACCTCCCTGTCGTTCACGGACCCAGTGGGCTCAACCCCCAAACCCACTCTACCACTGAATCCTGGCTTTGAGCGACTCAAGTTGCGGCGGACTGTCAAGTGCTCATGCATCGGCCTGAAGTCTAGAGAGTCCATACCCCGGGGCAGGTCTTCATCCGGTGCCGGACAGGCAGGGCCCCCCTCCGGGCAATGCCCACGGGCGAAGCGCGCCCCTTGCTTGCCCGCCCCCGCGCCAGAGAGCAGGCAGCATATGCTGGGGGCCCGCATGGCCTTCTCCCCTTCCCCCAGTCTCGACGTGGCCACGC
>NZ_JAHXBH010000004.1:0-457645 GCF_020103775.1 Allostigmatella hybrida | reverse complement strand
CTGTAGCTGATGATGAAGGAGCCCGGCGAGCTGGTGTCCCCCACCTGGTTGGAGGTGACCGGCACGGCGCCGGCACACGCGTCCTCGGCCGTCGCGCCCTGGTCCACGTAGGGCGAGCCGCACTCGAAGGTGGTCTCCAGCGGGCCCGTGACGTTGATGACCGGGGCCAGGGTGTCGGACACGTCCACCGTGCGACTGGCGGAAGCGGTGCGGCCCGAGGGGTCCGTCACGCTGTAGCCCAGCACGTGGCTGCCCAGCTGCTTGTTGTTCACCGTGCCCGTGGTGACGATGGCATTGGTCAGGTCGCCCGCGCACTGGTCGTTGGCGGTGGCGCCCGGGTCGGCGTACGGACTGGCACACTCCAGGGTCGACGCGCCCGGATTCAGGGCCAGGGTCGGCGGCAGGGTGTCCTGCACGTTGACCGTGCGGCCCGTGGCCGACACGCCCACGTTGCCCGAGGAGTCGGTGGCCTTGTAGCTGACCGTCACCGCCCCCGGCACGCTCGGATTCACCGTCTCGCTCGGCACCGCGGCCAGCACGCCCTCGCAGGCGTCATTGGCCGTAGCGCCCGGGTCGTTGAACGGACCGCTGCCGCACTCGATGTTCACAGCGCCCGGGCCCGTCACCGTCACCACCGGCTTCTGGGTGTCGGAGACGTTCACCTGGCGGGTGACGGCCGGCGCGCTCAGGCCCGCGATGTCCGTCACGTTGTAGGTCAGCGTCTGCGTGGTGAGCAGCTTGTTGTTGATGGTGCCCGTCACGACGATGCGGTCGTTGATGTCATCGGTGCAGACGTCGCTGGCGATGGCACCGGGGTCCGCGTACGGCGTGGCGCACTCAAGAGCCTGAACGGCAGGGCCCTGGAGCGCCAGCACCGGCGGCGTGTTGTCATCGGACTTCACCGTACGGGCCGCGGGCGCGGTGGCCTCGTTGCCCGAGGAGTCCTTCACGCTGTAGCTGATGGTGAAGGTGCCCGGCTGGCCCGGCACCTGCGTGCGCGTGGAGACAATCTCACCCGTCAGATCATCCTCGCACGCGTCGTTGGCGGTGGCGCCCGGATCCACATAGGTGGAGCCGCACTCGAACGTCTGGTTGGCAGGCCCCTGGACCGTGAGGGCCGGAGCCAGGGTGTCATTCACCTTCACCGTGCGGGTGACAGGGCCCGCGGTGCGGCCGCCCGGATCCTGCACGGTGTACGTGAGGGACTGGTCACCCAGCTGCTTGGGGTTGATGGTGCCCGTCTTCTGGATGGCGCCCGTCAGGTCGCCGTAGCACTGGTCGTTGGCCGTGGCGCCCGGGTCGGCGTACGGATTGCCGCACTCCAGGGTCGACGCGCCCGGCTTCAGGGCCAGCGTCGGCGCCAGGGTGTCCTCCACCGTGACGGTGCGGCCCGTGGCCGACACGCCCACGTTGCCCGAGGAGTCGGTGGCCTTGTAGCTGACCGTCACCGCCCCCGGCACGCTCGGATCCACCGTCTCGCTGGGCACCGCGGGCAGCACGCCCTCGCAGGCGTCATTGGCGGTAGCGCCCGGGTCGTTGAACGGACCGCTGCCGCACTCGATCTTCGCGTCCAGCGCGCCCGTGACCGTGACGACCGGCTTGAGCGAGTCGCTGACCGTGACCGTGCGGTCGGCCGTGATGCTGTGGCCGCTCGCATCCGACACCTTGTAGGTGAGCTTCTGCGCACCGAGCTGCTTGTTGTTGATGGAACCGGTCTTCTGGATGGAAGCGGTCAGGTTGCCCGCGCACTGGTCGTTGGCCGTGGCGCCCGGGTCCGTGTACGCATCGCCGCACTCCAGGCCCTGGGGGCCCGCCGCCAGCGTCAGCGTCGGCGGCAGGGTGTCCTCCACCGTGACGGTGCGGCTCGTGGCCGACACGCCCGTGTTCCCGGACGGGTCCGTGGCGCTGTAGGTGATGGTCACCGCGCCCGGCTGGTTCGGGTTCACGACGGCGTTCTGATCCGTCGCCAGCTGTCCGGCACACGCATCGTTGGCCGTGGCGCCCTCGTCATTGAACTCGCCGCTGCCGCACTCGAACTTCTGGGTGAGCGCACCGTTCACCGTCACCACCGGCTTGAGCGTGTCCTTCACCTGCACGATGCGGCTGATTTCCGGGGCCTTGTTCCCCTCGGGATCCTGCACGTTGTACTTCACCGCGTAGGTGCCCAGCGCGGCGGTATCCACCGAGCCAGTCTTGGTGATGGCCCCGTCGAGGTTGCCCGCGCACACGTCGCTGGCCGTAGCGCCCTGATCGGCGTACGGCGAGGCGCACTCGGCGATGTCGTTGGCGAGCCCCTTGAGCGCCAGCGTCGGCGCCGTCGTGTCGGACACCGCCACGGTCCGCTTGACCGGCGTGGCCGCGTTGCCCGAGGAGTCCTCCACGTTGTAGGTCAGCTCGTACTGGCCCACCGCACCCGGGTTCACCGTGCCGCTCACGGCGACCGCGCCGGTCAGGTCTCCCTCACAGACATCCGCCGCCGTGGCGCCCGGATCCGTGTAGGTGCCCGGAGCGCACTCGAGCTGCTCGTTGTTGCCCACCAGGGTCAGCGTGGGCTTGTTCTGGTCGAGCACCGTGATGGTGCCGGTGCACGAGTCGGTGTTGCCCTCGGTATCCGTGCACGTCAGCGTGACGGTGGTGGTGCCAAGCCCATACGGACCGATGGGGCTCTGCTTGCAGCCCACCAGGTTCTCATCCGGATCCCACGAACCATTGTTGACGTTGCCGTCCGCGCCGCACGTCAGGTCCGCGACCAGCTCCAGGTTCTTGCAGAGGGCTTCAGGAGGAGATTCGGTGTCGAGGGTGGGGATCTTGCAGAACGCGGTGCAGGCCCCGATGTTGCCGTTGCCGTCACGGGTGCGGCCGTTGAAGAAGCCGTCATCGCACTCTTCGCCCTGAGCCGTGTCCACACGGCCGTCGCCGCACCATTGCTGCTGGCAGGAGAACGAGCAGAAAGCATAGTCGGGCTCGTCTTCCTGGCTTCTCGGCCTTCCGTTGCCCTCGGGGCCTTGATCGCACATGGCGTACGAATCATTAGTGCCCTGGCCACAGCCCGTGGTGTACGCCATGGCCCCCTGCGTCAGGATGTAGGGCGTGCCGATGAAGGTCTTGAAAGAGTCCTGGTCCTCCATGAGGAAGTCCCAATACTCACGCGAGTTGGGCAAGGAGCCACTGTCGTCCACGGCGATGGCCACCGGCGCGAACGTCTTGTCCGGGTAGCTGCTAAACACCACGCGGGTGGCACAGCCTCCAGTCCCGCTCAGCGCGCCATCATTGCCGTAGAGCCCGTCCGAGAGCCCTTCTGGGTGCATCCGGAAGATGTGTCCCCCATTGGCGTAGCAGCCGGTGCCGGCCACGGTGAACGAACCGAAGGGCTCCAGCAGGGGCACCGGCGTTCCCGGAGCCGCGTCCTGATAGGCGCAGCCCAGCGAGATATACATACCGGTCCGCGAGGAGATCTGCTTGGAGACGATGGTCGAGACGATGTTCTCGATGAACTGAGGCGTGCCGTTGTTCGTCGCGTCCGAGCCGCTGATGACCACGTCGCCGTCGACCGCGGCACCCCAGATGTTGCGGTTGTCGACTGCGGCCTGGAAGGCGCTCTCGCCGCCCTGGCACGCCGCGTCGCCGATGATGATGCCGGCGTACTCCTGGAACTGCTCCGGCGTCATCGCACGCCACTGCTCGGGAGTGACCACCGTCGCTGGATAGCCGAGGTTCGCCGCGGCCTGCGCCTCACGGCTGGACGCGCCGCCGGTGACGGTGGTGCCGAGAATCAGCACCTTCTTGCTGGAATTGACTTCTTGGTGAGCAGTGCGCGCTGCCGCCGGGGTCGGCTGCTTCAGCGGCGCACTCTGCTCCTTTTCGCAGGAACTGGACGCCAGCGCGGCCAGCACCAGCGAAGTTCCCCATACGCCTATTGGTTTCATGCGGAACGTCCCCCAGGACGGAAGTACGACGGCTTCAAAAGAAGAGTGAATTCACCCGCAGACGAGCATGTGGGCGCAATGTGCCGAGGCGGATTTGCAAGTATTCTCATATCGAGCGATAGCTCTTCAATACTCCGGCAATTTTCCTCCTTTGCTGGAGGCAGGCAAGCGGAATATTTCTCGCTTAAATCGAATTTCCGGTTCAGTGGGGGCCCTTCCCTACCCCTGCGCACTTCAGCGCAGAGGCCTTTTCACCAGCGGTTGGGGGCTTGTCCGAAAAAGGAACATTGCCGCGCCCAAGATGGTCTGGTTTTCCCTTGCTTTCTCACTCTGCAAGATTTCGAGGCCTGAACGCAAATACGGCCGGTGTTCTGGGCAGAACACCGGCCGCTGTTTATCTCACTGCGTCAGGAAGTCTCAAGGCGTGACGCGGCTTGCCAGAGGCGCCTCGGCTGGGGCCGTCACGGTGTAGCCACTGCCGGGCCCGTTATCGACCGCCGTGCCTCCCTCGGCGGGAACCTGAATCGTGCACAGGCCCGCGCGGGTGTTGCCGGTCCTGTCCTTGAGGGTGAAGTTCACCCCGTAGACGCGCCCATTGCCCCCACTCTGGCGCTCGGCCCGCACGCTGAAGGTGTTCTTCCCGGTGATGACGATGTCCTGCTGGGTGGCGCCATCGCCATCGCCCGGGGCCTCCTCCGGCTCGTCGCTGTAGATGGAGACGATGTTCCCGGTGTTGATGTCCGACCACCCATCGCACTGGTCCTGAGCGGTCGCGCAGTTGTCCAGCGAGAGCGTGTGCATCCCCTGGTTCGCCGGAGACAGCACCACCTGGCGGTACGCCAGCACCGGGGCCTGGGTATCCGCCACGGTCACCGTCCGGGTGAGCGTGGGCGCCTTGAGGCCCGTCCCATCCTGCACGTTGAGCGTGACCTGATAGGTGGCGGGCACCCAGGCATTCACGTTGTGGTCGATGACCACGGAGGACGACAGCTCCCCGTAGCAGACGTCGGACGCGGTGGCGCCCGGATCGACATAGGAGCCGCTCGCGCACTCGTGATGCAGGGCAGTGGGGCCGTTGAGGGTGAGCGTGGGCGGCAGCCGGTCCACCACCTCCACCGTCCGCGTGGCGCTGACGTACCGGTGGCTCGAGTCGTGGGTCTGGTACTGCACGGAGTAGATCGCCACCGACTGGGTGTTGACGCTGCCATAGGTGGCGAAGGTCAGCGGCCCGTCGCATGCGTCCTGCGCCGTGGCGCCCAGCTCGGTGTACGTGTCCTGCTTGCACTCCAAGGTCATCTTGGACGCGCCGTTGACCGTGAGCGACGGGGGCAGCGTGTCCTGGACCTTGACGGTGCGCGTGACGGTCAGCGCGGCGTTCCCGGACGGATCCTTCACGGTGTAGGTGATGGGATAGGTGCCCGGTCCGGTGATCTTCGAGGCGCCCGTGGCGGTGATCTTCCCGGACAGGTCGCCCGCGCACAGGTCCGTGGCCGTCGCGCCCGGGTCCACGAAGGTCCCGCGCGTGCACTCCACCACGGGCGTGCCGCTGCCCAGCAAGGTGATGACCGGCCGGCGCGTGTCCGCCACCCTCACGTTCCGCGTCTTCTCCGCCCAGAGGCCCTGGCCATCCTGCACGCGGTAGGTCACCGGGTAGGCGCCCGGCTCGGCCGTGTTCACGCTGCCCGTGACGGTGATGGCGCCCGACAGGTTGCCAGAGCACAGGTCCTGCGCGGTGGCGCCCGCGTCGGTGAAGGTGCTCGCCTTGCACTCCAGCACCGGGGCGGAAGCACCGTTGAGGAAGAGCGACGGGGCCAGCGTGTCCTGGACACGGACGTTGCGCACCGCCGTGGCGGCATTGCCCGCCCCATCCACGGCCCGGTACGTGACGGCGTAATCCCTGGGGATGCTGGGGTTGACGGCATCCCCTTGGATGGAGATGGACGCCGACAGGTCCCCGGCACACCGGTCCACCGCCGTCGCGCCCGGCTCGGTGTACGTGTCCCGGTTGCACTCGAGGGCCACGGGATTGACGCCCTTGAGGACGAGCGAGGGCTTCTCGGAGTCCGTCACCTGCACGGTGCGCTGCACAGGCACCGCGGCGTTCCCCACGGTATCCGCCGCGTTGTAGGTCAGCACGTAGGCTCCCGGCTGGGCCGTGTTCACCGTGCCGGAAACGGTGATGCGCTGGCTCACATCCCCCAGGCAGGCATCGAACGCCGTGGCCGAGGGGTCGGTGAACGGCGTGGCACACTCCTGAGCCAGCGAGGCCGGTCCCACCAGTTGGAGAACCGGGGGGGCCGAGTCCGTCACCGTCACCGTTCGCGTCGCCACGGTGCTGTTGCCCGAGGCGTCCACGGCGCCGTACTGGAGCGCATAGGCCCCCGGCTTCCGCGTATCCACCTGGCCCGTCTTCGAGATCTGCCCGCTCAGGTCACCGGCGCAGGCATCGTGCGCACTGGCACCGGGATCCCCAAAGGCCTCCCCACACTCCAGCGAGGCCTGGGCCGCGCCGCGCAGCGCCACCACGGGAGGCTGCGTGTCGGACACGGTGATGACGCGGCTCACCGGCGAGGCCTCATTGCCCGAGAGATCCACCACCCGGTAAGTCAGCGTCTGGGCGCCCAGCATGAAGGCATCGACGGAGCCCAGCACATGGATGGCGCTGGTGAGATCTCCCACACACATGTCCATCGCCTGAGCGCCGGGGTCCATGTACGCGGAGCCACATTCCAGGGGCACGTTGCTTGAACCCGTGAGCAGCAGGGACGGGGCCTGGGTATCGGCCACGGAGACCGTCCGCGTCACGGGGGCCGCCGCATTCTGGGACGGATCCTCGACGGTGTACGTCAGCACGTACTGGCCGGGCTGCAGGGGATCGAGCGCGCCGCCGCGCACCACGGCCTGGGTCAAGTCACCCGCGCACACATCGGTGGCGGCAGCGCCCGGATCCACGTGGGCATCCCCACACTCCAGCATCTGCTGGGCCAGTCCTGAAAGCACGAGAACGGGGGCCACGGTGTCTTCGACCACCACCGTGCGGGAGACGGAAGCGGCCGGGTTCCCAGCCGGATCCGTCACGCCGTAGCGCACGGAGTAGCTTCCCAGTTGGGCGGGGTTGACGGTGCCGGTGGCCACCACCTGGGCGCTCAGGTTGCCCGCGCAGACATCGCTCGCCGTGGCCCCCGCGTCACCGAAGGACGAACCACACTCCACGCGCTCCAGGGCCTGCCCGTTGAGCGTGACGGTGGGCGCCTGGGTGTCTTCTACCTTGAAGGGGGTGGAGCAAGCCGCCCTGTTCCCAGAGGTGTCCTGCGCGGCGAACGTCAAGGACACCTCGCTGCCCACCGGAACCCGTACGGGCGCCGGGCGCACCATCTCCACGGGGGAGCACTGGTCGCGAGAGATCGCGTCGCCCACGCCCTCGCTCGAGGCGCCTCCCGCCACACATTCGGCGGTGACGGGCGAGGGACAGTCAATCGATGGGGCCAGCGTGTCCTGCACCTCGACCGTGGTGCTGCAGGTGGCCGTGTTGCCCGCCGCATCCCGCGCCTGGTACGTCAGGGGCGTGCTGCCCAGGGGATACGCCGCCGCACCCGGGCCGCTCACGCTCACCGCGGAGCATTGGTCCGTCGCCTGAGCCCCCGCGGGCGTCACCTGAGCGGACTCATTGCCCGTACACTCGAACACCGAGGGCGCCGCGCAGACGATCGAGGGTGGCTCGCAATCCCGCACGCGCACGGCCGCGGAGCAGCTGTCCGTCTTGCTCCCGTCGGAGACCGTGAGCGCCACCGTGCGCTGGCCAATCGAATAGGGGCCCGCGGGCGAGTAGGAATAGGAGAGGCTGTCGTCATCGGGATCGTACGAGCCGTTGTCGATCTGGGCCTCGGCCACGCACGCCGGACCGGCACACACGTTCTGGGCCAGGCACTGGGCCACGGGGGGATGGTTGAACGAATAGAGCGTCAGGTCGCTGAGCACCGGGGCGCCACCGAAGTTTCCCGTCCGCAGAGACACCTTCACCTCGATGAAACGCCCACTGATCGCCTCGACAGGCTGATTGTTCACCACGGTATTGAAGCTCAGGGAGGGCAGGGCCTCCCGGGTGTTCGCCGCGCGGATCTGCACGGTGATGCTGTCTGTCGGCCCGGCCCCCTCCGCTTCCGTGTTCCAGGTGACGTGGCCCCAGGTCTTGGAGGCCTGGGCGCTGTCGTGAATCACGCTCCAACTGCCCTCGCTGCGGATGAAGTGGTGGTGCTGGTAGCCCGTCACGTCCCCCACCGACAGCGGAGCGGTGCCCGCCAGGAAGCTCTGGACAGTCTGCGGCACCGCCGGATCCACCTTCCACAAGACGGAGGGGCTGGCGCCGGAGTTGAGCCAGATCTTCCCGTTCGAATCCACGGCGACCCCCTCGGGACGCTCGCTCAACGTCCACGTGCCCAGCACACCCCCATGCGGCCCGATTCCCATCAGCCGCCGGCTGGACCAGCACGCCACCCAGACGCGGCCCTGGGCATCCACCGCCGTTGCGCGCGAGCGGCCCGTGCAGCCACTGCCCACCGGATCGGCCCGGTGCGCCGTGAAGTCCACGCGCAGCGGCCCGGTGACCGAGTCGGACTCCGCGCCCGCCCACACCGCGCCGCTGGCATCCACGCTGATGCCCGTCGTGGGCACCGGGGTGATGACCGAATCCACCACGTGGACGCCGCTCGCCGCGGAGAGAGCAATCTTCCGGACCTGCCGCTGCGGCGACGCGTCCGAGGCGTAGAGAAAACCTCCAGGCCCGATGGCCAGCCCCTGGATCTGCGCCACCTCCGTGTCCGCCTTGAGGTGGATGGTCTGCAGCACCGCGCCCGTCTGACCGCTGATCTGGTAGAGCTTCGCGCTGGTATAGCCCGCGGCCCAGAGGTTCTGATCCTTGTCCACCACGAGCGAGCGGCCCGGGTCATCCACATCCGCGTAGTTCTTCGTCCAGAGAATGCACTCGTCGCCCTGGCCGGGAAACTCGCGGGGATTGTTCAGGTTGATGACGCCGTCGCCGTTCTCATCGAACGATGTATCAATCACCCCGTTGCCGTTGCGGTCCACGCACGCGGACAGGGAGCCCGCGTATTTCGTGATGGAGGCATACGTTCCGGGGCAATTGCCGCGGTTGACGACGAAGGCATCTCCGGCCGCGTTCACCGCCGCCACGGAGGGGTAATTGCACCCACTGCTCAGGGGGCTCACCGCCGGGGCCGACTGGTCCCAGTTCTTGAGCAGCACGGAGTGGTACCAGGCCACGGGCCTGCCCGTGCGCGCATCGGTCTTGAGGACGTAGCCCATGCTGGGATTGCCAATCCACAGATACGGCGGGCCGAACTGGAGCTCGAGCTGGCCGGGCGTGGCCTCGCTGGGCTTGAGGCCCGAGGCACTGCCCTGGGCGAAGTCTTCCTGCGTGGTGAAGCGCTTCTGCACGGTGGTGGCGAACTCAGCCGTGTCCGCCAGGCTCACCGGAGCCCAGAGGAAGCTGCCCAGGATGGCATAGGTCGCTGCGAGACTTTTCATACAGCAGGCCCTCAAGGGGTGGCGTGGCATTCCCCTCGTTCACGCGCGGCGGCGGCTTGCCGCGCTGTTCGAGAGGCGGGCGGGAGTGTAGCCCTACCCGCCCGTCAAAGGCAGCCAGTCCCCTTGCCGTTTCGCGCCCCGGCGTGAAGGCTCACGGGGCGTTCCAGACTCACGAGCGATGTTTCACAGGGCTGTTTTCACCCAGCCGGGTCAACGTGGACCTTCGATGACGAATTGATCCTGACGCGCAATACCAAGCTTTTTCATCCGGCTCTGGAGCGTGGAGGGCTTGAGCCCCAGCAGCTCCGCCGCCCCGCCCGGGCCGTAGATGCGGCCCTTGGTGAGGGAGAGCACGCGCAGGATGTGCTCGCGCTGCACCCGGGCCAGGGTGGGCACATCCTCCGAGACCGTCACCGGAGGAAGTGTCGCGGGGGCCTCCACCGGGGCGCGGGTGGGCAGCTCGAAGGCCTGGGGGCCCAGCTCCAATCCCGATGACAGAATGGTGGCGCGCTCCAGGACATTGGCCAGCTCGCGCAGGTTGCCCGGCCAATCGTAGGCCGCCAGCCGCGCCAGCCCCTCCGGTGTCACCCGCATGCCCCGCCGCCCCGTGCGCCGGGCCTGCTCCTCCAGCAGGAAGGCGCACAGCTGTGACAGATCCTCCCGCCGCTCCCGCAGCGGGGGCAGCCGCAACGGGAAGACGCTCAGCCGGTAGTAGAGGTCCTCCCGGAAGCGCCGCTGGGAGATGGCCTGCAGCAAGTCCACGTGCGTGGCCGCCAGGATGCGCACCTCCGCGCGCACCACCCGGTCGCTGCCCACCGGCTCGAAGGTCTTCTCCTGCAGCGCGCGCAGCAGCTTCGCCTGCAGGTCCACCGGCAGCTCGCCAATCTCGTCCAAGAGCAGCGTGCCCCGGTGGGCCATCTGGAAGCGGCCCGCCCGGTCCTTGATGGCCCCGGTGAAGGCGCCCTTCACGTGGCCGAAGAGCTCGCTCTCCAACAGGCCCGCCGGAATGGCCGCGCAGTTGAGGGTGACGAAGGGCTGGTCCGCCCGGGCGCTCCAGCGGTGAATGGCCCGGGCCAGGCGCTCCTTGCCCGTGCCCGTCTCTCCCAGGAGCAGCACCGGCGTGTCCGTCTCCGCCACCTGGCGGGCCCGCCGCGCCAGGTCCCTCATCACCGGGCTCAGGCTCGACTCGAGGATGCCCTCCGAGTCCCCGCCCAGCTCGGACTCCAGCAGCTTCGCGTGCTCGCGGTCCTGCCGGTGCATCCGCTCCAGGACGGCCCGCTGCTCGGCGCTCTGGAGGGCGGTGGCCAGGATCTGCCCATACACCTCGACGAGCTCCACCACCGAGGGGGCGTACGTCTCGCACTCGGCCCGGTCCAGGGTGAGCACGCCGTAGCACCGCTCGCCCGAGCACAGCGGCACCACCATGCAGGAGTGGCCCGGCGGCAGGTCCAGCACCCCGTCGAACGGGTCGCCCTCCCCCGTGTGGTCCTCCTCCGTGAAGGCGCGCGCCCGGCGCGTCTCCAGGGCCTGGCGGACCTGGGGAAAGCGCGCCAGCTCGAGCACGTGGCCCCGCACCTGGGCGTTGGCCAGCGGCCCGCGCGCAGCCACGGCCACCAGGCGGGCATTTTTCAAAAGAAAGAGCGTCGCCAGATCAAAGCGGGCGATGCGCGTTACCCAGTCCAAGCCCCGCCGGAGCAGCTCCGTCACGGAGGGCTCGGCACTGGCCAGCTCCAGCAAGTCCTTGTCCTCCAGGAGTCCCGGAGCGGAGGCAACCATGGCCTTGGAATCGTCCACCATGGCACACGAATAGTCGGTGGCCACCGAAATTGCAGTGGCAAAGCGCACCGAGATGCCGTTATTCACCTTCCCGGCGGGGCTTTTTGAGAGGCTGCTCGCGTAACCTCTTGAATAGATTGAGGCCGTTTTTCTGGCACGACCCCTGCTCTAGTGGTACCTGACGCATCAACTTTCGGCCCGTCTTGGGGACGGGCCCTTACCCCCCGAGGAGTCACACACCATGCTGACCGTTGGCGACAAGCTTCCCAATTTCTCCGTGAAGGCCACCGTGAGCCTCGAGAAGGGCAAGGAGTTCGCGACCATCAACCAGGACACCTACAAGGGAAAGTGGATCATCCTGTTTGCGTGGCCCAAGGACTTCACCTTCATCTGCCCGACCGAGATCGCCGAGTTCGGGAAGAAGAACAAGGACTTCAATGACCGCGACGCGCAGGTGCTCGGCCTGAGCACCGACAGCGAGTTCGTGCACCACGCGTGGCGCACGCACCACGCGGACCTGAAGAACCTGCCCTTCCCCATGCTGGCGGACCTGAAGCACGAGCTGTGCAACGCGCTGGGCATCCTCCACAAGGAGGAGGGCGTGGCGCTGCGCGCCACCTTCATCATCGACCCCGAGGGCATCATCCGCCACGTGTCGGTGAACGACCTGTCGGTGGGCCGCAACGTCTCCGAGGTGGTGCGCACCCTGGACGCGTTCCAGACCGACGAGCTGTGCCCCTGCAACTGGCAGAAGGGTGAGGAGACCCTCACCTCGAAGCTGGCGAAGGCGGGGTAATCCACCATGGCCTCGCTCGAAGTCATCCGCGGCGAGCTCGCGGATGCCCACAAGGACACCCGCCTCAACCTCCAGGCCGTCCTGGAGGGTGGCAGCCTCACCCCCGAGCAGCGCTGGGGTGTGGCCGTTGCGTGCGCTTTCGCCGCCCGGAATGAGCGGGTGAAGGAGGCCATCGTCAACGAGGCGAAGAAGGCCCTGGCCAACGCCGAGCCCGTCATCGAGGACGCCCGCGCGGCGGCCTCCCTGATGGGGATGAACAACGTGTACTACCGGTTCCGGCACATGATCGGGAAGGAGTCCTACTCGACCAAGCGCCCGGGGCTGCGGATGAACCGTCTGGCGCAGGTTCTGACGAACAAGGTGGACTTCGAGCTGGTCTGCCTGGCCGTCAGCGCCATCAACGGCTGCGAGATGTGCGTGCAGTCCCACGAGAAGGTCGTCATCGAAGGCGGCCTCTCGGAGGACCAGGTGCACGACGCGGTCCGTATCGCCTCGGTCATCCATGCCGCGGCGGTGGGCCTGGAGTCATAAGCCCCGCTGAGCCGGGCTGTTCAAGAGCGCCTCCAGGTGAATGCACCTGGGGGCGCTCTGTTTTTGGGCCTCGCGCATCCAACCTTGCATTCAGGACGCAGCCCTTCCTGCCCCACGAAAGGACGAAACCATGTACCGCAGCCCCAGCCCCCTCTCCGAGCAGGTCCGCGCTCCCCTCGCCGCTTCGCTCAACGAGCGCCTGGCGGATGGATTGGACCTGCACAGCCAGATCAAGGTGGCCCACTGGAACATCAAGGGTCCCCAGTTCGCCGCGCTGCACCCGCTGTTCGAGACCTTCGCGGTGAGCCTGTCGAACCACAATGACGCCATCGCCGAGCGCGCGGTGACGCTGGGCGGCCGGGCCTACGGCACCAGCCGGCACGTGGCGAAGGCCAGCCGCATCCCCGAGTACCAGCAGGAGACGGTGAAGGACCTGGACCATGTGAAGTTGCTGGCCGAACGGTTCGACGTGTACCTGGCCGGGCTGCGCGAGAGCCGCAAGCTGGGCGAGCAGCACCAGGACACGGACACGGTGGACCTGCTGACGGGCGCCATCACCGAGTTCGAGAAGCACACCTGGTTCCTGCGCGCCACGCTGGGCGAGTAACGGAAGACGGGCGCCCGGGCCCATCCTCCGGTAGCGTGCGCGGTGTGAGCGAAGAAACACCCATTCCCGCGTTCCGCACCGTGCCGCGCACGGGCGTCATCTATGTCACCACCGAGGCGAGCCGCCGCGGCTACCGCCCCGGAGACTCCGAGTGGTGCAACCTGGGGCAGGGCCAGCCCGAGACCGGCGAGCTGCCCGGGGCCCCGCCCCGGGTGGACCAGGTCTCCGTGGACGTGGGCGACCTGGAGTACGCGCCGGTGGCGGGGCTGTGGGAGGTCCGCGAGGCCGTCGCCAGCCTGTACAACCGGCTCTACCGGCGCGGCATGCCCAGCCAGTACAGCGCGGAGAACGTGTGCCTGTCCGGAGGCGGCCGCGCGGCCCTCACCCGCGCCGCGGCCAGCCTGGGGGCGGTGAACCTGGGCCACTTCCTGCCGGACTACACCGCCTACGAGGAGCTGCTGGACGTCTTCAAGGCGTTCACCTCCATCCCCATCCTCCTGGAGGGCGAGCGCGGCTACGCCTTCACCCACGAGGACCTGCGGCGCGAGGTGCAGGGGCGCGGCCTGTCCGCCCTGCTCTTCTCCAACCCCTGCAACCCCACGGGCAAGCTGGTGCACGGCGAGGAGCTGGCGCGCTGGGTGGGCGTGGCGCGCGAACAGGAGTGCGCCCTGCTCATCGACGAGTTCTACTCCCACTACGTGTGGACGGGGCGCCCCGGGCACCTGCCCGCCGAGAGCGCCGCGCGCTACGTGGAGGACGTGAACCGGGACCCGGTGGTGCTCTTCGACGGCCTCACGAAGAACTGGCGCTACCCGGGCTGGCGGATGACGTGGACCCTCGCGCCCCGCCAGGTCATCGAGGCGGTCTCCAGCGCGGGCAGCTTCCTGGATGGGGGCGGCAGCCGCCCGTTGCAGCGCGCCGCCCTGCCCCTGCTGGAGGAAGGGCCCGTGGTGGCCGAGACGATGGCCATCAACGCCGTCTTCCGCGAGAAGCGGGACCGGTTCCACTCCCGGCTGGAGCGCTTGGGCATCCGCACGGACCGGCCGCCGGATGGGACGTTCTACGTCTGGGGCAACGTGGCGGGGCTGCCCCCTCCCCTCAATGACGGGATGGGCTTCTTCCGGGCCGCCCTGGACGAGAAGATCATCTGCGTGCCGGGCGAGTTCTTCGACGTGAACCCCGGCAAGCGCCGCGCCCGCGCCTCGCGCTTCCGCACCTACGTGCGCCTGTCCTTCGGCCCCTCCATGGAGGTGCTGGACAAGGCGCTCAACCGGCTGGAGGCGCTGGTGATGAAGCACGCGCGGGCATCCTCCGCGCCGTGAAGCGCTTTCCGTCCAAGCTGGGCCTGCTGGGCGCGCTCTACTTCGTGCAGGGCATGCCCTTCGGGTTCCAGGCCACCGCCCTGCCCGTCTACCTGCGGACGCAGGGCGTCTCGGTCACCGCCATTGGCTTTCTGGGGCTCCTGTCCCTGCCCTGGATGTTCAAGGCACTCTGGGCCCCGCTCGTGGACCGCTACGGCTCCGCGCGTATTGGCCGGCGCAAGTCGTGGATTCTGCCCCTCCAGGCGGCCCTGGCCGCCACCTGTGCCCTGGCGGCCTTCGTTCCCGTCGAGACGGCCCTGCCCTCCCTACTGGGCCTCATCTTCGTGATGAACCTGCTGGCCGCCACGCAGGACATCGCGGTGGACGGCTTCGCGGTGGACTCGCTGCTGCCCGAGGAGATGGGCCTGGGCAACGCCGCGCAGGTGGTGGGCTACAAGCTGGGGATGCTCACCGGCGGCGGGCTGCTCGTCTGGGCCAGCCAGTCCATCGGCTGGCGGGGCCTGTTCCTCTCCATGGCGGTGCTCAGCCTCATCGTCTTCGGGGTGACGGCCTTCGCCCGAGAGCCCGCCCCCCGGGAGCACTCCGGCGAGCGGACCACGTGGCGCGAGGTGCTCTCCCGGCTCCGGCAGGTGTTCCTGCTGCCGGGCACCGGCTGGGTGCTGCTCTTCATCGCCACCTACAAGTTCGGCGAGTCTCTCTCGGACGTGCTCTACAAGGTCTTCCTGGTCCAGGAGGGCATCTCCCCCGCGCGGATTGGCCTCTGGGTGGGCACGTGGGGCATGGCCGCCTCGCTGCTGGGCTCCACCGCCGGGGGGCTGCTCGCCACGCGGATGCCACTCCTGGGCGCCCTCACGCTGACGGCCAGCTTGCGCATCCTCCCGCTCGCGGGCCGGTGGTGGCTGGCCCAGTTTGGGGTGTCCGATGCGAGCATCATCGGCGTCACCATGGCCGAGGAGTTCTTCGGCGGGGCGCTCACCACGGTGATGTTCGCCTTCATGATGTCGCAGACGGATCCGCGCATCGGCGCCACCCACTACACGCTGTTCGCCAGCCTCGAGGTGCTGGGCAAGGCCCCCGGAGGCCCCATCGGCGGCTTGCTCGTGGGCGAGGCGCACTGGAGCTATGCCCAGGCGTTTCTCCTGGGCACGGTCCTCTCCGGGGCGTTCCTCTTCCTCTTGCTGCCGCTCCGGGGACTGCGGGCCGCACGGCCCTCCCCGGGCCCGGCCTAGCGCCGGGGGAGCGGCTGGCTCAGTCCTTCTTCGCCCGGCGCGCGGCCTCTTGCACCTCGGGCAACTCCAGCGAGCGCCACAGGTACCAGCTCGCCACGCTGCGCCAGGGCCGCCACCGCTCGCCATGGGCCAGCAGCTCCTTCGGCAGGGGCGAGGCCTCCAGCCCCTGGAGCAGCGTGAACGCCTTGCGGATGGCGTAGTCATCCACCGGCAGCACGTCCGGCCGGCCGAGCCGGAAGATGAGCAGCATCTCCACCGTCCACTGGCCGATGCCGCGCACCTCGGTGAACCGCTCGATGAGCGTCTCGTCGCTCAGCCGCCGCACCTGGGCCAGCGAGGGCACCGTGCCCGCCCGGGTCTTCTCCGCCAGGTCCTTCAAGGCCGCGGCCTTGGCCCCCGACAGCCCCGCGGCGCGCAGGGACTCATCGGAGGTGGCCAGGAGCGCCTCGGGCGTGAGGCCCACGCCGCTGCCCACCCGCTCGCACAGCCGGGCGAAGATGGCGGCGGCCGCGCGGCCGTGGAGCTGCTGGTAGACGATGGATTCGGCCAGGGCCTCGAAGGGGCTCAACAGCGGCTTGAGCTGGAGCCGGAAGGGGCCCACCTTCCGCATCAGGGCGCCCAGCGTGGGGTCCGCGCGGGCCAGGGCCCGGCGGGCGGACACCGTGAAGGACTCGGGCAAGGACGCCGCAGCGCGCGAAGTGGCAGCCATGGAGCACCATGGTGCCACCCGCGCGCGAGGACTGCACGTGTCCGCTTAGAGGGGCGCCGCCGCGTCCGTCTGCATCGGCGTCTCGTAGCGGGGCTCGGCCTCCATCAGCTCGTCGAACTCCTCCTTCATCTGGATGCCGAGCACCAGGAGCTGCTCCTCGTTCAGGAGCTTGCGCACCTTCGGGAAGAGGTCCTCCTCCTCCTCCTCCACGTGGTGCTCGATGCTCTCCTGGAGCACCTTCATCTTCGCGTCGAAGTATTCGCTGTCCGGCTCCATCTGGAGCAGATCCGCGATGATGCGCTTGGCGGCCAGGTGCTCCTCCACCGCCTCATACAGCTTGTCCTCCGTACGGGCCGCCTTCACCGAGGGGTAGAAGTACAGCTCCTCGATGGTGGCGTGGGCCGACAGCCGGTCGGCGATCTTCTCGAAGATTTCCTGGCGCTCCGCGTCCGCGCCCTCCTTGAGGCCCTCGTACTTCTTGAACAGCTTCTTCACCTCTTCGTGCTGGTCCTCGAGCAGTTCAATGGCGTTCATGGTGTCTCTCCATCTGATGATGTGCTGGCCTCGGGTGGGAGCTTCTTCGATGCGAGATCCTTCACGGCGGGCCCATTGAGGACCTTGCCGGTGGGGCTGAAGCGGGCGCCATGGCAGGGGCAATCCCAGGAGCGCTCCGCGTTGTTCCAGTGCACGTGGCAGCCCAGGTGCGTACACACCGGGGACACGGCGTGGCAGGCGCCACCCTCCTCGCGGTAGACGGCGACCTTCTGCCCGGACACCTCCAGAATCTTTCCCTCGCCCGGGGCGACCTCGGACAGCGCGTGCCCGTCCGGCCGGGAGAGCCGGTCGGCGACGAACCGGAAGGCCACCTCGGCGTTCTCCTGGATGAAGTCCTTGGCGCCCGCCCGCACCTTCACGCGCGTGGCGTCATACAGCGCGGCGTACGGGTTCTGCCGGCCGAGGATGAGGTCCGAGAGGATCATCCCGGACAGCGTCCCCCACGTCATCCCCGTGCCCGAGAAGCCCGTGGCCACCCAGGTGTGGTGCGAGGCACTGTTGCGGCCGATGTACGCCAGGCCGTCCGCCGGTTCGATGACCTGGCCGGACCAGCGGTGGGTGAGCTTCGAGACGGGCAGACACCGCAGCGTGTAGGCCTCCAGGGCCGCGAAGTGCTGCTCCGTGTCCTCCTCCGTCCCCACCTTGTGGTCCTCACCGCCCACGATGACGTAGTTCACCCCGTCCACGCGCTGGGTGCGGATGTAGTGGTAGGGGTCCTGGCTGTCGTAATAGAGGCACTGCTCCAGGGGCCCTTCCAGCGGACCGGCCACCGCATAGCTGCGGTACGGGTAGAGCTTCGTGTGCATGAAGACGCGGTTGAGCGGACTGTGGGTCGCCTCCACCACGTCCCCGGCCGTGACGGTGCCCCGGTCCGTGACGGCGCGGCACGGCGTGCCGTCCTGCACGTCCACCACGCGCGTGTCCTCGAAGATGTAGCAGCCGTCCCCCTCGATGTGCTCGGCGAGCGCCAGCAGGTACTGGCGCGGGTGGAACTGCGCCTGGTCCTCCAGCCGCAGCGCCCCCTTCACGGGCAGGGGCAGCGGCGTGTCGCGGGTGAAGCGGACCATCAGCCCCGCCTCCTGCGCCGCGGTGATTTCCTTCTCCAGCTCGCGCAGCTGCGCGTCGGTCTCCGCGTAGCGGTACAGGGGCAGCCGCTGGAAGCCACAGTCGATGTTCAGCTCCTTCACGATCGAGGCGATCTGCTCGATGGAAGCCCGGCTGGAGGCGGCAGCCATGCGCGCGCCCCGCTCGCCAAAGTCCGAGCGCAGCGTGTCGTACGGGGTGTCGAGCAGCTCCGTGAGGTGAGCGGTGGTCTGTCCCGTCTGGCCGGTGAGAATCCGGTTCATCTCCAGAACGGCCACCCTCTTTCCCGCCTTCTTCAACAACCAGGCGGTGGTGAGGCCGGCGATGCCGCCTCCGATGACCACCACGTCGACCGTCACGTCTCCGGGCAACACCGGGAAGCGTCTGCCGTGCGCGGTCGTTGTCCAGAGAGAGGGGTTGATTCGCTCTTCCTTCATGCCCCAAGGCTAGGGATGCCCCCGGAGGCCGGTAAGGCGCGTGCCGGGGCCTGCTTCCCTGGCTGCTCGCGGCGGGCCCCGGCCTGGGGCCGGTGTGTGCGAGGCAACAGAGTGGACTCCCAGGTGTTGGCCATTTGCGGACCTTTGCCAAAACCGTGGGGTCCCCCGGGCCGGGCGCGCTATGACGCGCTATGAAAGGAGCGCGGGCCACCTCCCGCGGGAGTCCCGGATGCCTGTCGCACGAAACCCCGGAATCACCAGCCTCGTCGACATCCTTGACCGTGTCCTGGATCAGGGCATCCGGTTCGACGTGCGCCCGAACGCGCCGCGGACAGGCCCCCTGTCCGGCCCGGACACGCTCCACATCACCGTCGAGGCCGTGGACACCCACCTGGAGCCGCCCGCGCCGCCTTCCGGCATGACGGGGACCGGAGCGTAGCGCCGTGTCCTCCCCCGCGCCCCTGATGCCCTCCAGCCCCCTGCCCGAGGAGCCGTCACCCGCAGGAACGCCGGCCGCCTCCGCGGACCAGGTCATCCTGATGCGCCTGCTGGACGCGGTCACCGATCCGCTGCTGTTCACCACCGAGGCAGGGCACCTGCGCATCGCCAACGCGCGGGCCCGCGAGCTGCTGGTGGCGGAGGCGGGCGCCAGCGAGGGGCACCGCCGGGCGGTGGAGCTCAACCAGCACCTGTTCACCACCGCGCTGGCCAGCGCCGCCACCGGGGGGGCCTCCACCGTGCGCCGGCGCGAGCTGTCCCTCGTTGACCCGCAGCAGGGCACGGACCTGCTCTTCGAGCTGGTCACCACCCCCATGCGCGAGGCCGATGGCGTGCAGGGGGTGATGAGCGTGCTGCGCAACGTGACGGACCTGGGCCGCGCCACCCAGGCGCTCGGCGAGAGCTACCGGCGGCTGCGGGCCTCGGAGCAGGAGGCCCGCTCGGAGCGGCTGCGCCTGGACCTCATCCTCGACTCGGTGCCCAACCCCATCATCCTCACGGACCCGTCCGGGAGAATGGTGCTGATGAATGATCCGGCCGAGCGGCTCTTCTCCACCCCCGCGGACAGCGGCGAGGCGGCCCGGCGCCGCGTGCGCACCAACGACGCGCACTTCTCCTCGTTCCTCTCCCACCTGCTGTCCCAGGGGGGCGCCCGGCGCTGGCGCGGCGAGCTTCAGCTGGTGGAGCCCTCCACGGGCGCGCCCCTGCCCATGGAGGCCGTGGCCAGCAAGGTCCTCACGGATCAGGGGGAGACGGCCTCCATCGTCACCCTGCTCAACGACCGGACCGAGACGCGCGAGAAGGCCCGGCTGCTGGAGCAGCTCAAGACGGCCTCCAGCGAGCTGGAGGCCAAGGTCCACACGGCCACCGCGGAGCTGGCCGAGCAGAACGAGAAGCTGCGCCGGCAGGCGCTCCAGCTCGAGCAGGCCAGCGCGGCCAAGTCCCAGTTCCTGGCCAACATGTCCCACGAGTTCCGCACCCCGCTCAACGCCATCCTCGGCTACACCAACATGCTGCTCCAGGGGGTGTCCGGGGAGATGATGCCCACGCAGAAGCGCAACCTGCAGCGCATCGACTCCAACGGGCGGCACCTGCTCCAGGTCATCAACGAGATTCTCGACATCACCCGCATCGAAGCGGGCCGGATGCCGCTCAACCTGTCGGACTTCGAGATGCCGGAGCTCCTCCAGGAGGTGATGGCGGAGTTGGATCCCATCATCGCGCGCACGAAGCTCGGGGTGGACACCGCCCTGCCCGCCAAGCTCCCGGAGGTGCACAGCGACCGGCAGAAGGTGAAGCAGATCGTCCTCAACCTCCTGTCCAATGCGCTCAAGTTCACCCACGAGGGCTCCATCCAGGTGACGGCCGAGTACCAGGCGCCGCTGTCGCTGGTGCTCATCTCCGTGAAGGACACCGGCATCGGCATCGCGCCGGAACACCAGGAGAAAATCTTCGAGGACTTCCAGCAGGTGGACAGCTCCCCCACGCGCGCGTATGGCGGCACAGGCCTGGGCCTGTCCATCTGCCGTCGCCTGGCGGCGATGCTGGGAGGACGCATCACCGTTCAAAGCGCATTGGGCCAGGGCTCCACCTTCACACTGCACCTACCCCGGCGCACGAGGCGCACATGAGTAATCTCCCTGGCGAAGGCCTCAAGCCGCTCGTCCTGGTCGTCGACGACTACCAGGATGCACGCGAGATGTATGCGGAGTACCTGGAGTTCTCCGGCTTCCGGGTGGCCGAGGCGAAGAATGGCGCCGAGGCGCTGGACAAGGCCTTCGAGCTGCTGCCGGACGTCATCCTGATGGACCTGTCCCTGCCCGTCATCGACGGCTGGGAGGCCACGCGCCGGCTCAAGAACGACGAGCGCACGAAGACCATCCCCGTGGTGGCGCTGACGGGCCACGCGCTGACGGGCCAGCCCGGAGGCGCCCAGGACGCCGGGTGCGACTCCTTCGTCATCAAGCCCTGTCTGCCCGATGCCCTGGTGGAGGAAGTGAAGCGGATGCTGGCAGGGCGCAAGACGCTTCCGGCTCGGTGAGACATGGCCCGGCCCCCCGTCCGGAAAGGAAGTTCCCGAACCGCCAAGCGTCCGGCGAAGCGCCAGCCGCCCCCGGCCGTCGATCCTCCCCGCCCCGTCGCCGAGCCCGAGCCCCTTCGCGCCGCGCTTCCCGCGTCCGAAGGGCTCATCCCGGCGCACGGCGTCTATGTCTATGGCGTGCTGCGCACGGAGGAAGCGCTGCGCTTTGGCCCCATCGGGCTGGGCGTGCCCCCCGCCGAGGTGAGCACCCTCGTGTACCGGGGGCTGGGCGCCGTCGTCTCGAAGGGCCCCCTGGGGGTGCCGGACCCGACGCGCGACAACGTGCTGACGCACCACCGGGTGCAGGAGGCGGTGATGCGCGAGCACACGCTGCTGCCCACGGCCTTTGGCCTCACCTTCCCCTCCCCCGAGGACGTCACGGAGCTGCTGCGCGCGGCGCATGACGCCCTCAGCGGCGTGCTGACGCGGCTGGAGGGGCACGTCGAGCTGGGGCTCAAGGTGCTCTGGGACCAGGACCGGGTGGCCCGCGAGCTGGAGCTGGCGGACGCGGAGCTGGGGCACCTGGCGCTCCAGCCTCCGGGCAGTCCTGGCCACCTGGAGTACGCGCGCAAGCTGGAGGGGGCACTTCAGGAGCGGGCGCGGCGGGAGGGCGAGGCGCTGGTGGACGCCCTGCGGCCCGTAGCCGCGGCGGCCCGGGTGGTGAGCCCCGTGGGCGAGCGGATGATGCTCAACGCCGTCTTCCTCGTGGCCCGCGAGCGCGAGGCCGCCTTCGACTCGCGGGTCAAGTCGCTCGCCGCGAACCACGCGATGCTGACGTTCCAGTTCACCGGCCCCTGGGCGCCCTACCACTTCGCGGACATCCGGCTGCGGCTGACGCGGGAAGAACCTCCGAAGAACCGCTGAACCCCGGGCTCAGTGCGCGGAAGCGGCCGCCGGGGGCTCCTCCCCGGGAAGGGGCTCGCGGGCGGCCTGCTCCAGATCATCCACCCGCCGCAGCTCGGGAAAGGCCGTGGCCCAGAGCGCCACCACCACCAGCGTTCCCAGCGCCCCAGACACCACCGCCGCCACGGGCCCCAGGTGTTCGGCGAAGGCGCCCGCGCGGAACTCTCCCAGCTCGTTGGAGGCGCCCACGCACATCATGTTCACCGCGCCCACGCGGCCACGCATCTCATCCGGCGTGGCCACCATCTCCAGCGTGCCGCGCACCACCACGCTCACCATGTCCGCCGCCCCCGCCACCGCCAGGGCCACGACGGACAGGGGCAGCCAGCGGCTGAGCCCGAAGGCGAGCGTCGCCAGGCCGAAGATGCCCACCGAGATGAACATCTTCCACCCGGCCCGGCGGCCCAGGGGGCGGGAGGCGAGCACCACGGCCACCGCGGCGGCGCCCAGGGCCGGCGCGCTGCGCAGCAGGCCCATGCCCCAGGGCCCGGTGTGCAGCACGTCCCGCGCGTAGATGGGCAGCAGGGCCACCGCGCCGCCGAACAGCACCGCGAACAAGTCGAGGGTGATGCTGCCCAGGAGCACCCGCTGGCGGCGCAGGAAGCGGAACCCCGCCAGGACCGACTCCACGGAGAACGAGGAGTTGGAGGACCGCCCCGTCCTCACCTTCAAGGACACCGTCCACAGCACGCTGAGCGCGCACAGCGACGCGGAGCCGATGTATGCGCCCTCGGCCCCCGCCCAGCCATAGAGGAGCCCGCCCACCGCGGGGCCGGCAATGGTGGCCACCTGCCAGCTGGTGGAGTTGATGGCCACGGCGCGCGTGAGGTCCTCGGCGGGCACCAGGCGGGGGGTGAGCGCCGAACCGGCGGGCGCGTAGAAGGCCCGCGCGGTGCCGAAGAGCATCAGCACCCCGTAGACGAAGCGCACGTCCTGGATGTGGCCCAGCGAGAAGACCAGGAGCAGCAGGCTGCACACCAGCATGACGGCCTGGCACACCACCAGGATGGCGCGGCGATCCACCCGGTCCGCCAACTGGCCGCCGATGAGGGCGAAGGCGAAGAAGGGCACGAACTGCGCCAGGCCCGTGTAGCCCAGCGCCAGCGCGCTCCCGGTCATCTCGTAGACTTGCCAGCCGATGGCCACCGATTCGATCTGGACGGCCAGCACCGCGCACAGCCGGGCCAGCTGGTAGAGCCGGAAGTCGCGGTGGCGGAAGACGGACAACGGATGGGAAGGGCCTGTGGGAGATGCCATGGAGTCATGCGCCTCTAACCCAAGCCTCTCATGGCCGCCAGACGCGGCGCGCCGTCCCAGGCAGGGCAGCTCCCCTCCGCCAGGCTGCCTCCACGCACATCACCCCGCCAAGCTCAGGCGGCCGGGGGAGCAGCCTGCTCGGAGAGCCTTCGCAAGGCCTCGGCGGTCGCGGGGTCCGCGGGGAAGAAGGACTCGATCGCGAGCTCGGAGAGGGTGATGTCGATGGGGGTGCCAAAGACGGTGATGGTGCTGAAGAACGAGAGGACCCCCACGGCCGTCTCCAGGCGCAGGGGCACCACGACGCCCACCGGCCCGGACTCCCGGCCCTTGCCGTGCGCGGGGCCCTCCGGGGCGGGATAGCCCCGGAGCTCGTCATGGAGCGCGGAGAGGACCGGATCGGCGTTGAGGTCCACCTGATGCCGGAGCCGCGCGAGCAGGTGGGCCCGCCACTGCGCCAGGTTGAGGATGCGCGGCGCGAGCCCGGCGGGGTGCAGGCTGAGCCGCAGGACATTGACCGGGGGCTGGAGCAGCTCGGGCGCGATGCCCGTCAACAGGGCCCCCAGGGCGCGGTTGGCCGAGACCAGGCGCCAGTGCCGGTCCACGGCGAGCGCGGGATAGGGCTCGTGGCCCTTGAGGACGAGTTCCACCGCCTCCCGCGTGGCCTGGAGGGCCGGATCATCCAGGCTCCGCTCGGCGTAGACGGGGGCGTACCCGGCGGCCATCAACAGGGCATTGCGCTCGCGCAGCGGTACCTCCAGCTCCTCGGCGAGGTGGAGCAGCATCTCCCGGCTGGGCTGAGAGCGGCCCGTCTCCAGGAAGCTGACGTGCCGACTGGAGACATCCGCGCGGCAGGCCAGGTGGAGCTGGCTGAGGCCACGGCGCTCACGCCACTGGCGCAGCAGCGCGCCCACGGGACGTCCGGTGGAAGGGCTCGGGGTTGCCATGGCCCGACGATAGGAGCCCGGCGTCATCGCGCCAATTCCCTCCGAGGTAATCGACTCCGGCACCCCGGCCACGCATTTTGTGCCTGAAACCACGGGGGTTTCGTCCCGCCGCGGCGGCCCCCTTTTCAGGAGATGCGTGCGATGAACGCGATGAATTCAGTGACGGCTTCGATGTCGGCGTCGTGGAACCTGCTGCGCCGGGCGCTGCTGGCCGATGGGCTCGTCAGTGGTGCCACCGGGGGGCTCATGCTGGCCGCGGCCGCGCCCCTGGGCGGCCTGCTGGGGCTCAACGAGACCCTGCTCCGGATGGCGGGCCTCAGCCTGCTGCCCTTCGCCGCCCTGCTGGTGTTCCTGGCCTCCCGGGCGTCCGTCTCCCACCGGCTCGTCTGGGCCATCGTGGGCTACAACCTGCTGTGGGCGCTCGACAGCGTGCTGCTGCTGGTGACCGGATGGGCGGACCCCACGGCCCTGGGCTACCTCTTCACCCTGGGCCAGGCGCTGGCGGTCGCGGCCTTCGCGGGACTTCAGTACGCCGGACTGCGGCGCGTGCGCCCGGCACTGGCGTGACGGGCGAGGCCGGGGGCGCTGCTCAGCCGCGGTACTGGTGGACCGACAGGATGGGGTAGTTCATCGACGTCATCGAGATGCGCTGCGAGCCATCCGCGTTCACGTTGTTGGAGCCGATGAACTGGGGCTTGCCGTTCTTCATCCCGGCGAACATCACCACGTGGTGGCCCCCCGGCGTCTTCATGCTCACCACGTCGCCCGGCTTCGCATCGGCCAGCGAGACGCGCTTGAAGTTCGGATCCTTGTCCAGGTTGGCCTGCAGGCCCGTCACCGCGTTGTGGTGCTGGCCGTTCTTGATCTGCCCGGCCTGCTCCAGGCACGCGGAGACGAAGTTGGCGCAGTTGACGTTGTTGGGGACCCAGTCCTCCATGTCCGAGCCCACGCCGCCCTTCTCCAGCTTCAGGCTGCCGGCGTTCTTGCCGAGATGGCTCTTGGCGATGTCGAAGGGGCTCCCCTTGGGGCCCTGCGAGGCCGGGCCCGTGGCGCCGGGCGCCTGGGTGCTGGGGGCCGAGGGACGGCTGGAGCCCGGACGCGAGGGCTGGGCGGCCTCGAAGCTGTCGCGCTGCCCGGGGATGTTCAGGCTGCGGCCCGCGTAGATCTTGTTGGCGTCCTTGATCTGCGGGTTCGCCTTCATCAGCGCGCTGACCGTCGTGCCCTTCGCCTTGGCAATCCCCGACAGCGTGTCCCCGTAGTTGATCTTGTAGTTTCCGGACGACGGCTGGCTGCGGATGGCGGCGGTGCTCATTTGGAGGCCCCTTCGGTCGAGCAGGTGATTTCGAATTGATTCTCGAATCATGAGGAAGAGAGTTGCTTCCCACCCCGCTTTTTTCCCCGGAAAGAGCGCTCAGTCCGCCTGACTCACCTTGACGGCCTCCGAGGCGAGCGTGTCCACACCGGAGGGAAGCTTCGCCCAGCCCGCCAGGTGCTCGGTCTTCAGGAAGAAGCCGCCCTGGAGCCCCCGCGCCACGAGGACGAAGCCCAGGGGCTTCCCGCCCTGGCGGAACTCCACGCGGAACACCTCTTCCGGTGCGCCGCCCGCCGGCTCCTCGCCCTTGCCGAGCAGGTCCGTCGGCACGAGCCTCCACACCCGGTCGAACCAGTTGCGGACGAACTCATCCTGCTTGTCCGGGGCGCTCTGCGGGGCCACGGTCACGGGGGACGGCGGCTTGCCGTTCACCACAAAGGCGCGCGAGTTCTTCCCCTGGAAGACCGTGAAGGCATCGAAGCCCCCCATCTCGAAGGTGTGCTTGCGGCGGTCCACGAGCCGGCTCGACGCATTCTCCAGGTCCGGCAGGAGCGCGGGCCCCAACAGGAAGACCCGGCCATCCTCGCGGCGCAGGTACGGGCTGCCCCAGGACGTCCCCGAGGGAGACGCCACGGTGAAGGTCTGCTCGCGCCCCTCCACCGTCAGCGTCAGCTTCCGGGGGCTGTTCGTCAGCCCCAGTTCCTCCAACTTCTTCGCGTCGAGCTCTCCCAGGGCCCGCGTGGCCTTCAAGGGCGCCAGGCGCTTCCACAAGCCCTTCGCCGTCTCGTTGCCACGCAGCTCCCGGGGAGGCGTGGGCGGAGGCACCCCACCCGCATCGGCGACACCGCCATCCGCGGCGGCCACGGCCGGCTGCGGCTGGGTCTCGAGCCGCAACCAGACCGTCTCCTCGTCGTTCGGGTCCCGGGACAGCTCCGTGGTCCGGGCTGCATCCTCGTACCGCACCCGCTGGAGCGACCGCGGGGACACATCCAGGACGGTGACTTCGCCGGGCATCCCCTCGGGCTCGCGCTGCCAGACGAGGAAGGCCGCCACCAGCCCCGCCACCGCGAGCGCGCCTTGAATTGCCACCCCTCTCGTGTTCATCGCGCACCCCCTTCCGCCACGTCCCGCGGCGCGCGCTTGCCCCGCCGCCGGGTCACGAAGAAGCCCACCCCCAGCACCAGCATGGGTCCCAGGAAGACGGTCGCGTAGAACCAGGCGACGTCCTGCTCGCGCGTATGCTGGATGGGAACATCCTCCTCACTGGACACGGCCCCGGAGATGGCCTCCTCGCCGGTGAGCCAGCGCAGCGTGTCCATCACCAGGTAGGCGTTGGCCAGGTTCGGCACCACCCCGTCCGATAGGGCGTCCGAGTCCCCCATCACCACGGCCCGCATGAGTTCCTTGCCGGGACCAGGGGACTTCTCCACGGCCACCACGAGCGGCCAGGTGCGGCGCTCCTCGCCGGGGTCCTCCGTGAAGTCGCGGTCCTTGTCGAGGAACGTCGCCTCGTGGGATTTCACCGTGATGTCCTGCCCCAGCCCGGGCGGCAGCGGGTTGCGCGGCTCCAGGGCCCCCGCGCTCAAGAACGCCACCGGCGCCTGGGTGCCCAGCGAGGAGAGCGTGGACACAGAGGGGTGCGAGGAGAACGTCGAGGTGCCCAGGTTGCCCCGGTCGCTCGGCTGACGCGTGGCGCGGAAGAACACCTGGTCGTTGGCCAGCGGCGTGTTGAGGTAGCGCAGGCCCAGCGGCTCCAGGAGCGCATCAGACGAAGGCCCGTCGGGGTCCAAGGCGATCCACAGCCGTCCGCCCCGCTCCGCATACTCGCGAAGGGTGGCCACCTCCTCCGGGAGGAAGTCCTTCGTGGGCCCCATGAGCACCACCACCGCCGCGTCGCGCGGCACCTCCGAGCCCAGGCCCTCGGATGCCCCCAGGTTCTGCAGCTCCACGTTCTGCGCGCGGAGCAGCTCCTTGAGCTGGTTGATGCCCGCCCGGGCTGCCTCTCCCGGCGCGGCGCGCCCATCCGAGCGCTCGCCATGGCCCGTGGTGAAGTAGACGACCCGGCGGGGCCGGGCCACCGTCAGCAGCCGCCGCTGGACCTCCTGGTCCAACCGCTGGAGCTGCCCGCGGGCCCGGTCCAGCTCCAGCCCCACCGTATACACTTCGCGCTTCTCGCCCTTGGAGAAGACGACCACGCCGTTGGTGGTCACCCCCAGCGTCCGGGCCCGGGCCGGCTCCACGGCCTGGTCCAGCCGCTCCACCTGGAGCTGGGAGGACTCCCCGGCCAGCTCCCGGAAGTACTGCTCCACCTGGCTGCCCACGTCATTGGCCGGGGGGAAGAAGGACGTCACCTGGAGGGGCTCGTTGAGGCCCCGTACCACCTTGCGCGTGGACTCCCCAGGCCGGGCGGTGCGGAAGTAGGACAGATCCCACGTCGCATCGAGCTGGGTGGCCACGTACATGGCCGAGAAGGCGAAGATGAGCACGAAGGCCGTGCCCAGCCCCGCGAACAGGGCGCCCCGGGCCCGCTCGGTCTCCAGCACCGGCGCGCGCACCATGGCCGCGGCGGAGACTTCCAGCAGCGCCAGCGGCACCAGTCCCAGGACGAGCAGCGCCGGGAAGAGCACCTGGAAGGCCACGGCCAGCTTCGGCGCGGCCTGGGCCAGGGGCGTGCCCAGCAGCCGCGTCCCCAGCTCCGTCTGGGCGGTGTAGAGCACCAGCCCTGTGAAGGCCACCGCGTAGCAGATCAGCGTCCAGCGCCAGAGCACCCGGCGCTCCCCGCTCACCCGCATCAGGCGCACCGCGCCCCAGGCGATGATGCCCAGGAGCACCAGGAGGCGCAGCACCATGACGGCGGTGAGCGAGGTGCCCGCCCCGGCGATGCGCTCGGCGATGAGGCCGCCCACCAGCACGGCCACGAACAACACCGTCGAGGGAAGACTGCTGGCGCGCGCGCTCATCGCCACCTCCGCGCCTCGAGCACCCGCGTGGCCCCGAAGAGCGCCACATAGGTGACGAGGAGGTAGTAGGCGACGTCCCGGACATGCACCAACCCGGCCTGGAAGGGCGGGAAGTGCTGGTTCCACAGGGACAGCGCGCTGAACACATCCGACAGCGGCTGGGCGGTGATGCGCGCCAGCAGCCAGCAGACGATGAGCCCCACCAGCATGCACGCGGTGAGGATGGCGGCCAGGAGCTGATTGCGCGCCAGCGCCGAGCCGAGCGTGCCCACCGCCAGGGACGCGCTGCCCAGCAGCAGCAGCCCCAGGTAGCCCGCGGCGATGTGCCCGGCGGACACCTTGCCGTTCACCATCACCATCAGCGGCATGTACACCGTGCACACGAGGTACAGCGCGAGGAACACCAGCCCGGCCAGGTACTTGCCCAGCACGATGTCCCGGTCCCGCACCGGCGAGGAGTACAGCAACGGCAGCGTGCCCGCCTGGCGCTCCTCGGCCAGCAGGCGCATGGAAATGAACACGGAGGCCACGATGGTGAAGCCGCTCGAGTAATAGAAGAAGTTGGACAGCACGGTCGCGGAGCGCTCCGCCGCCTTGCCCAGGGCGAACGCGTTGAAGAACAGGCCATTCAACGCGAGGATGACCGCGATGATGAGGTAGCCGCTGAGCGTGCGCAGGTACCCCGCGAGCTCGCGGCGGGCAATGAGCAGGGCTTTCATGAGGCCACCTCCCGGGACATGGCCCCTCCGCTCTGCGTCAGCCGCAGGAAGATGGACTCCAGCCGCTCGGCGCCCCGGTCCAGCCGCAGCAGCTCCAGCCCCGCGCCCACCAGCGCCTGCGCCACCCTCGGCCGCAGCTCCGGCGAGGCCTCCACGCGCAACCCCACCACCCCACCCTCCTCGTGCGTCACGCTCACCGGCCCCACGTCCTGGAGCGCCGCGAGCGCCCGGGCCTTGTCCCCACGCACCTCCACCTCGATGGAGCCGCCGCCCAGCTTGCGCGCCAGCTCCTCCTCCGCGCCCTGCGCCACGAGCTGCCCGCCGTGGACGATGAGCAGCCGGTCACACGTCTCGCTGATCTCCGGCAGGATGTGGCTGGACACGAGCACCGTGTGCGAGCCCTTGAGCCCCCGGATGAGCTCGCGCATGCCGCGAATCTGCGCCGGGTCGAGCCCGCTGGTGGGCTCATCCAGGATGAGGAACGCGGGCCGGTGCACCAGCGCCTGCGCCACCCCCACACGCTGGCGGTACCCGTGGCTGAGCGTGGAGATGAGCGCCCCGTCCACCTCGCGCAGGCCCGTCTTCGCCTCCGCCTCGGCGACGTGGGCCGGTGTGTCCTTCGCCGCCACCCCGCGCAGCTGGGCCACGAAGGCCAGGTACTCGCCCACCGTCATCTCGTCGTACAGCGGCGGGGTGTCCGGCAGGAAGCCAATGCGCTGGCGGACCGCGTGGGGATCCTTCACCACGTCGAACCCGTCGATGACGACCCGGCCCGAGGTGGGCAGCAACACACACCCCAGGATCTTCAGCGTCGTCGTCTTCCCGGCGCCGTTGAGCCCCAGAAAGCCGATGACCTCGCCCTTGCCGATGGAGAAGGAGAGGTCTCGAACCGCCGCATGCTCGCCGTAGTACTTGCTGAGCCCTTCCACCTGAATCATCGGGGACCCTCTGTACCGTGCGGAAAAATGCGCGTCCTAAATGGCTCAGCCGGCATGATTGTCAAGGCTCTTTGGACGCGGGGCCGTGCACGAACCGGGGCCCCGCTGTGGTGCGTCCGAGCGTGAAGCGAAGGGCCTCCTCCAGCTCGGAATGGAGGAAGGAGAACCCCTGACGCTGGGCGGCCTCGGGCAGCACGTGGGCGCCGTCCAGCAGCGCCTCCTGGCCCATCTGGCCGAACACGGTGCGCACCGCCACCGCGGGCAGCGGGAACACCGAGGGCCGCGAGAGCACCCGCCCCAGGGTCCGGGCGAACGCCTCCTGCCGCACGGCCTGGGGGGCCACCGCATTGACGGGCCCGCTCAGCCCAGGCGTCATCAGGGCGAAGTGCGCCAGCCCCAGCACATCCTCCAGCGACACCCAGCTCAACCACTGCTGGCCGCTGCCCACGCGCCCGCCTCCGCCCATGAGAAACGCGGGCACCAGCTTCGCCAGCGCCCCCCCGCGCGCGTCCAGCACCACGCCGATGCGCAGGTGGACCACCCGGATGCCCGCCTCCCGCGCCGGGGCCGCCGCCGCCTCCCAGTCCCGGACGACGCTGGCCAGGAACCCCTCGCCCGAGCCGCTCGCCTCCGTGAGGCGCTCATCCCCCCGGTCCCCGTAGAAGCCAATGGCCGAGGCGCACACCAGGACACGCGGCTTGCGCGGGAGCCGCGCCAGCGCCTCGCACAGCACCCGGGTGCCCTCCGTGCGGCTGCGGCGGATGCGCTCCTGGGCTGCGGGCGTCCAGCGCTGCGCCACGTTCTCGCCGGCCAGGTGCACCACCGCGTCCACGCCCTCCAGCGCCGCGGCGTCGATCTCTCCCCGCGAGGGGTTCCAGGCCACATCCCCCCGGGCCGCCTCCGCCCGTCCCCGGACCAGCCGCCGCACCCGGTGGCCGCCCGTGGTGAGGAAGGGCACGAGCGCCGCCCCCACCAGCCCCGAGGCGCCACTCACCGCCACCGTGAGAGGGCCCGCGTCCGCGAAGGCCGCATGCCGCTGGAGGTCCGCGCGCAGCAGGGTGTGCCGGTACGAGAACATCCGCTCCAGCGTGCGGCGCGCGAACCCTCCGCCCACCCCCTGCCCCAGGGCCCCCAGGGGCAGGGCGTACTCCACCGCGTCCTCCATCACCGAGGCCGTGTGCGACTCGGGCAGCATCCGGTGGGTATGCACCCAGCGCGCGAAGGGGCCCGACACCTGCTCATCCTGGAAGAGAAAGCCCTCCTCGTACCGCGTGTGCCGGGCGACCCACTTCCGGGGGACCGGCCCCAGGCGCATCCGCATCACCGCCTGGGCCCCCTCGCGAATCCCCTCCCCGCGGCGCTCCAGGACTTCCATGGTTTCCCACGGGGGGGTCAGCCGCTCGAAGGCCCCCTCCCGGGTGTGCCAGGCGAACAGCTCCGGGGCGGAAACTGGCATCTGACTGCGCGCATCGAATACCCGTGACTTGCCCATGACCCCTCCCAGCGCAACAGTGCAGGCCGCGCATGCTTACCCCGGACCGCATTGACCGCGCAGTGGAAATCCTGAGGCGCGGGGGCGTCATCGCCCTGCCCACGGAGACGGTGTACGGCCTGGCCGCCAACGCCGAGGACGAGCTGGCCGTGCGCCGCGTCTTCGCCATCAAGGGCCGCCCCGCCACCCACCCCCTCATCGTCCACCTGCCCCGCGCCGAGGCCCTGCCGGACTGGGCCCAGGCCATTCCCCCCGAGGCCTGGACGCTGGCCGCCGCCTTCTGGCCGGGGCCGCTCACGCTGGTGCTGCGCCGCACCGCGCGCGCCACCGACGCCGTCACCGGAGGCCAGGACACCGTGGCCCTGCGCGTGCCCCAGCACCCCGTGGCGCTCGCGGTCCTCTCCGCCCTGGGCGGCGGCCTGGCGGCCCCCAGCGCCAACCGCTTCGGCCGGGTCAGCCCCACCACCGCGGGCCACGTGCGCGAGGACCTCGGGGACGACGTGGACCTCCTCCTCGATGGAGGCCCATGCACGGTGGGCGTGGAGTCCACCATCGTGGACCTCAGCGCCGGGGAGCCCGCCATCCTCCGGCCCGGGGGGCTCGCCGCCGAGGAGCTGGAGCGCGTCCTCGGGCGCCCCGTCCCGGTCCGCGCTGCCTCCTCCGTGCGCGTCTCCGGCTCCCTCGCCTCGCACTACGCTCCCCGGGCGGGGGTGACGCTCGTGGAGCCCCCGGAGGCCAGCGCCCGGGCGAAGGCCCTGCTCGGCCAGGGCGTGCGGGTGGGGGTGCTCGGCCCCGCCACCCTGGCGCTGCCGCCGGGCGTGCCCCGCTTCGACATGCCCGAGGACCCCGTGGGGGCGGCCCATGACCTGTACCTGCGCCTGCGCGAGGCGGACCTCGCGGGCCTGGACCTGCTCCTGGCCTGTCTTCCCCCCGCGAAGGGCCTGGGCCTCGCCGTGAGGGACCGCCTGGCCCGGGCCGCCGCCCCCAGGACCCCTGGCACTTGAAGGACCGCCCCCACTCCGATATCCCGCTCTCCGCTTCTCCCAAGGAGTGTGCCTTCGTGAAGCGCAGCCTCTTCCTCGTTCTGAGTGTCCTCTGCGCGTGCAAGGACTCGCCGCGCGGCGAGATGGAACCCATCCCCCGCCCCGCCGGGTATCAGGAGCCCGCGCCCCAGCCCGAGGTGAAACGGCCCGCGGAGCCCGTGGACCCCAGCAAGGTGCTGCTGCGCTGGAAGCTCGCCGTGGACTCCCCGCTCGCCCTGCGGCTGGAGGGCACGCCCGAGAAGGGCTCGGCCCCTGCCCCCGCCACGAAGAAGGGCAAGGGGGCCAAGGCGGCCCCTTCGCCGGAGCCTGCCGCCGCTTCCAGGGCCCTGAACATCGTCTATGTCCTCCAGCAGCCCGAGACGGGAGACCTCCTCCTGCGCGTCGCCCCCGAGGGAGGAACGCCCGACCAGGGGACCGTCAGCGAGCGGGGCTTCGTGCTGGATGGCCTCGACAGCACCACGCGCACCCTGGCGGCCCTGATGATGGAGCTGCCCCGGGACCGGGTCGGCCTCGGGGACAAGTGGGCCCTGGGCGCGGACCTCGTGGACACCGCCCCTTTGGGCCCGGGCTTCGCCACGAAGACGTCCACCCTGCGCAACAGCGTGAAGCTCACCGCCCTGACCGCCGAGGGCGACGAGCAGGTGGCCACGCTCGAGTACGATTTGCACGAAAGCATGGGCGGCGTGCTCACCCCGCAGCAGGGCCCCTCGCGCATCCACCTCCACGGCCACGGCAAGTCCCCCCTCGCGAAGAAGAAGGCGGCGGAGGACCACGACCACGAGGCGGAGAAGCCCAGCGGTGCCGCCCGCGACGTGAGCACCACCGTCACGGTGACGGGGCGCGGGGAGTTCCTGGTGAAGGCGGGCCGCTGGCGCACCTGGCAGGGCTCGCTCTCGGCGAGGACGGAGGGCTACACCCCGAAGTCCCCCACCCGCGCCACGTCCCAGGTGCCGGAGGGGACGTACGCGCTGCGGCTCACCCCGCTGGATGCGGTCCCGGCAGGGCTGAAGCTCGAAGCCCTGAAGTAGCAGCGGGCGCGGTGCCGTCCGCGCTCCGCACCAGGTTGCACACGGCGTCCACCCACGTGGGGTGGGCGTTCAGCGACGGGACGAGCGTGAGGGACTCGCCCCCGCAGCCCAGGAACTGCTCCCGGGCCCGCAGGCCAATCTCCTCCAGCGTCTCCAGGCAGTCGGCCACGAAGGCCGGACACATCACCGCCAGCCGCTTCACGCCCTTCTGGGCCAGCTCCGGGAGCACCAGGTCCGTGTAGGGCTTCACCCACGGCGTCCGGCCCAGCCGGGACTGGAACGAGGTGGTGTAGCCACCGGCCGGCAGCCCCAGCCGCTCCACCAGGGCCCGCGTGGTGGCGAAGCACTGGGCGCGGTAGCAGTTGCGGTTCACCGCGGTGAGCACGTCACAGCAGCCCGCGGAGGCCAGACAGTGCTGCCCGGACGGATCGCTCTTGCGCATGTGGCGCTCGGGCAGCCCGTGGTAGCTGAACAGCACATGGTCCGCGCGCGCCTCGGCGATGACGGGCCGCGCCACCGCCGCGAAGGCCTCCAGGAAGCCCGCGTCATCGTGAAAGGCCGGCAGCGTCTTCACCGGCGACACGTCCCAGGCCTCCTCCAGCACCTCATAGATGCGGGCCCGGGTGGAGCTGGAGCTGGACGTGGCCTCCTGCGGATAGAGCGGCAGGACGATGAACTCGGACACCCCGCGGGCCCGGAGCGCGCGCACCGCGGCCGGGAGCGAGGGGTTGCCGTAGCGCATGGCCAGCTCCACCTCGTACTCGCCCGCCAGACGCCCGGCCACCGCCGAGGCCAGGGCCCGGCCGTGCACGAGCAGGGGCGAGCCCTCCTTCGTCCACACCTTCTGGTAGGCCTCGGCGCTCCGGGCGGGCCGGAACGGCAGGATGACCAGGTTGAGCAGCATCCAGCGGCCCACGGGGTGGATGTCCAGCACCCGGGGGTCGCTCAGGAACTCGCGCAGGTAGCGGCGCACCGGCCCGGCCTCGGGCGCATCCGGCGTGCCCAGGTTGACGAGCAACAACCCTTTCTTCACGGTGGACATGGGGCTCAGTGCAGCGCGTGGGGCAACGTCAGGGCGAACTCGCCAATCTGGGCGTCGAACTGCAAGCCGTTGGGGCGCACCAGCGCATAGCTGCCGCGCATGGAGCCAAACGAGGTGCGCAGCATGGCCCAGCTCGTGTACTCGAAGCGCTCGCCGGGCTCCAGCCGGGGTTGCTTTCCCACCACGCCCTCCCCCTTCACCTCTTCGATGCGTCCGTTGGCGTCGGTGATGATCCAGTGGCGGCTGCGCAACTGCGCGGGGAGGTTGCCCACATTGGCGATCTCCACCGTGTACATGAACGCGTAGTGCCCGGACTCCGGGGCGCTGCGCTCGGGCCAGTAGGAGGGCTTCACGGTGATGCGGATGCCCTCCGTGGTCGTCGTGGACATGGCTTGACCTCTTTAAGTCTTCGCGCTCTCGCGGTCATGGCCCGGATCCGGCGCCTTCGGCCAGATGAGCGAGGCGACGATGCTGGCCAGCAGGATGCCGGCAATCACGCCCAGAGAAATCCCGATGGGCACGTGAAAGTCGAAGTAGGTGACCAACATCTTCACGCCCACGAAGCCGAGGATTCCCGACAGGCCCACCTTGAGGAAGTGGAACTTGTCCATGAGGCTGGCCACCACGAAGAACAGCGAGCGCAGCCCGAGGATGGCGCACACGTTGGACGTGTAGATGATGAACGGGTCCTGGCTGATGCCCAGCACCGCGGGGATGGAGTCCAGGGCGAACAGCAGGTCCGTGGCCTCCACCACCAGCAGCACCACGAACAGCGGCGTCACCTTGAGCTGCCCGCGCTCCCTCAAGAAGAACTTGCTGCCCTCGCCCAGGTGCGCCACGGGCAGCGTGCGGCGGGCCATCTTGACGATCCACTTCTGCTCCGGGTCCACCTCCTCGTCCTTGGACACCAGCATCTTCACCGCGGTGAAGACCAGGAAGGCGCCGAAGACGTAGATGATCCAGTGGAAGCGGGACACCAGCGCCGCGCCGGCGATGATGAGCACCGCGCGCATGATGAACGCGCCGACGATGCCCCAGAACAGCACCCGGTGCTGGTGCTCGGCCGCCACCCGGAAGTAGCTGAACACCATCAGGAAGACGAACAGGTTGTCGACCGACAGCGAGTACTCGACGACGTAGGCGGTGAACCACTGCAGCGCCGGGGTGGGCCCCGAGAAGTACCAGATGCCCGCGCAGAACAGCAGGCTGATGCTGATCCAGACCGCCGTCCAGATGCCTGCCTCCTTCGGCGAAACCGCATGGTCCTTACGGTGGAAAAGGCCCAGGTCGATCGCCAGCATCGCGATGACGAAGAGGTTGAAGCCTACCCAGAGCGCGACTTGCGTGTTCACGAGCGGATCCCGAGTGGTGCGAAAGGGTGAACGCTACCCACATGCATCGGACGTTCTCCAGTTCCCTTGCCTAACGCGTCCCCGGCCCGCTGGCTACAACTCTGTCGCCGGTCTGCGCAGAACCACCAGGGAGCGGCCCGCCACCTGGATCTTCCCGCCCGCGGGCGTGTGGATGTGGGAGCAGTCCCCGGCCACGGTGGTGTCCACCACGCGCTCCCAGTCCGCCCCCCACTCGATGGCCGGCAGCAGGAACGTCACCGGCTCGTGGTGGGCGTTGGAGAGCACCAGCAGCGTGTCGCCGACGACGCGGTGCCCCTGGTCATCCAGGGTGGCGATGGCGTCCCCGCCCAGGAGGAAGCTCAGGGAGCGCACGTAGGGCTTCTCCCAGTCCTCCTTGCGCATCTCGTTGCCGTCCGGCCGGAACCACGCCAGGTCCTTCAGCTCGCTGTCCCAGATATGGGCGCCCCGGAAGAAGCGGCGCTTGGAGAGCACGGGCTGCTCGCGCCGCAGCCGGCTCATCCGCTCGGTGAACCCCAGCATCTCCTGCTGCCGGGGGCTCAGCGTCCAGTTCACCCAGGACAGGGCGTTGTCCTGGCAGTAGGCGTTGTTGTTGCCCTGCTGCGTGCGCCCCATCTCGTCGCCGGCCACCAGCATGGGCACGCCCTGGGAGATGAAGAGCATGGCCAGGAAGTTGCGCTTCTGCTGCTCGCGCAGGGCGTTCACCACCGCGTCGGAGGTCTCCCCTTCCACCCCGCAGTTCCACGAGTGGTTGTCATTGGCGCCATCCCGGTTGCCCTCCAGGTTCGCCTCGTTGTGCTTCTCCCCGTAGGTGACCAGGTCATGCAGGGTGAAGCCGTCGTGCGCGGTGACGAAGTTCACGCTGGCGGTGGGCTTGCGCCCCGAGAGCGAGAACAGGTCCGAGGAGCCCGTGAGCCGGTAGCCGATCTCCGCCGCCTGCCGGTCATCGCCCTTCCAGTACCGGCGGATGGTGTCGCGGTACTTGCCGTTCCACTCCGCCCAGAGCACCGGGAAGTTGCCCACCTGGTAGCCGAAGTCCCCCACGTCCCAGGGCTCCGCGATGAGCTTCACCCGGCTGAGCACCGGATCCTGGTGGAGAATCTGGAAGAAGGCCGCGCGCGTGTCGTAGCCGCCCCGGTCCCGCCCCAGCGTGGTGGCCAGGTCGAAGCGGAACCCGTCCACGTGCATCTCCTCCACCCAGTAGCGCAGGGAGTCCGCCACCAGTTTGAGGGCATAGGGATGCGTGGCATTCCACGAGTTCCCGCACCCGGTGAAGTCCAGGTAGTAGCGCGGATCCTTGTCGGTGAGCCGGTAGTAGGCCGCGTTGTCCAGGCCCTTGAAGGACAGCGTGGGGCCCAGGTGGTTGCCCTCGCAGGTGTGGTTGTAGACCACATCGAGAATCACCTCGATGCCGGCGCGGTGCAGCGCCTTCACCATCTGCTTGAACTCGGTGACCTGGCCGCCCCGGGAGCCCGAGGCGCTGAAGCGCGCATCCGGGGCGAAGTAGCCCAGCGTGTTGTAGCCCCAGTAGTTGGTGAGCCCCTTCTTCGTCAGGAAGGACTCGTCCACGGAGGCATGGATGGGCAACAGCTCCACGGCGGTGACGCCCAGCCGCTGCAGGTGCGCGATGACCGCCGGGTGGGCCAGCCCCGCGTAGGTGCCCCGCTGGGCCTCGGGCACCTCCGGGTGGAGCTTCGTGAAGCCCTTCACGTGCAGCTCGTACAGCAGCGTGCGGTGCCAGGGGATGGAGGGCAGCCGGTCCCCCTCCCAGTCGAAGTCCCCTCCGGCCAGCACCACCGCCTTGGGCACCCCGGCGGCGCTGTCGCGGGTGTCCATCGTCAGGTCCGCGTCCTTGTCCTGCTCGTCCACGCTCCGGTAGGCGTGGATGGGCGCGGACGGGTCGGCCTTGCCGTGCAGGGCCCGCGCGTACGGGTCCACCAGGAGCTTGTGGGGATTGAAGCGCAGGCCCTTCTTCGGCTCGTAGGGGCCGTGCGCCCGCAGGCCATAGAGCGTCCCGGGCTTCAACCCCGGGACGTAGCCGTGCCACACCTGGTGGGTGGTCTCCAGCAGCGGAAAGCGCCGGACCTCCTGGGTAGGATTCTCCGGATCGAAGAGGCAGACCTCCAAGCGCTTCGCGTGCTCACTGAAGACCGCGAAGTTGACCCCCTCCCCATCGAACGTCGCGCCCAACGGGTAGGGCTTCCCTGGAAGGACCTCCGCCTTCTTCATCCACTGCTCCTCTCTAGCAGGACCACCGGGAACCCAGCGAGCAACGGCGCCAGGGGCAGCACCACGCCACCCGTGACCCCGCGCTCGGGCCGCACCTGTCGTCCGGTGAACACGTCCCGGAACATCATGCCTCCATACGACTCCGGAAGGTCCACGAAAGTGCCCTCGTAGGCGCTGGAAAGCCCGCCGGCCTTGTCCATCGCATTCAGGGTGAAGCGCGGCACCACTGCCAGCACGGCCGCATCCCCCTGCTCCCGGGCGAACGCCACGGCCGCCTGGGCCCGGGGGCCGGACAGGTCCAGCGCCCGGTACGCGCCCGAGCGGAACAGGCTCGCCTGGCGCTGGCGCAGCCGCAGGCCCTCGGTGAGTACGTAGAGCTTCACGTGCCCGTCGTCCATGTGGGCCATCAGGCGGGCGCACAGCGCGGCGCGGTCCTTCGCGGCCTGCGCGTCCAGCGTCTCCAGGAGCTGGGCACGCACCGTGTAGTCCACCGGCCTGCGGTTGTCCGGATCCACCAGGGACAAATCCCACAGCTCGCACCCCTGGTAGGTGTCCACCACGCCCGGAGAGCCCAGCTTGAGCACCAGCTGCCCCACGGCGTTGAGCTGGCCTGCCCGCTCGATGTGGCGCTTGAATTGACGCACGTCGTCCAGGAAGGCCGAGGACTGCTTCGCATCGAAGCAGGCGTCCACGAAGCGGGCCACCGCCGCGTCATAGTCGGCGTCCGGGTTGGTCCACGAGGTACGGACCTTGGCCTCCTTCAGGGCCTTGGCCATGTAGTCGCGCACCCGGAGGTGGAAGGCCTCGAACTCCTGGGACGGGACGCTCTCGCCCATGGGCCAGGCGCCCACGAGCGTCTGGTACAGCAGGTACTCGTCGTTGCGCGAGGGGGCCGGGCCCGAGGGCAGCAAGGTGACGTGCCGGGCGTTGAGCTGCGCCCAGTGCAGGGCCTTCTGGCGCCACACGTCGGGCAGCTCGGTGAGCACGTTGAGCCGGGCGCGCACGTCCTCGCTGCGCTTGGTGTCGTGCGTGCTCGTGGTGAGCATGCTCGCGGGCCAGTGCTCGGCGCGCTCATGGTTGCGCTGGTGGAAGGTGGCGGTGCCGATGCCGAAGTGCTCGGGCTCGCCGCCCACCTCGTTGAGCGAGACGAGCCGGTTGTAGATGTAGAAGGCGGTGTCCTCCAGGCCCTTGGCCATCACGGGGCCCGTCACCTGCTGCAGCTTCATGGCGAAGCGCAGCATCTGCGCCCGCTCGTCCTCGTTGACGTGCTCCGGGTAGCGCCGCAGGAGGATGTCGCCCAGGAAGTCGAAGATGCTGGCGCTGGTGTTGGTGTTGGCCGCCTTGACCCGGGAGATGGTCCACTCGATGTACTGCACGTCCCGGGCGTCCAGCTCCGGCCGCCAGCCGTCCACATAGGTGCGGTACACGGGGAACAGCGCGATGAACTCCACGAGCGCGCGGCGCAAGCTGTTGAGCGTGAAGTCGCGGGTGCGGCGGTTGAGCTCCGAGATGCGGTTGAGCTCATGGGCGAGCATGTTGATCTCGCTCGACATGGCCGTGCGCATGATGAACTGCTTCTTCTCGTAGACGAGCTGCTCGAAGTCGGGCGCCTCGCCGATGAAGCGGTGGTAGGTCTCCGTCAGCGGCTTCTCCGCCTCCGGGTTCACGAACAGGCCGCCCACCGCGTTGGCGAAGCGGTAGCCGGTGGTGCCATGCACGGCCCACACCTCGGGGATGCGCTCCTTGCCCCCTTGGATCTTCTCCACCGACACGAAGAGCGCCTTGCGCAGCGGCGAGGCCGGGTCCTGTCCCGCCTCCTCCTGCCACCGCTGCGCCAGGCGCTGCTCCACCGCGGGCCAGCGCGCATCCTGCGTGCCGTGCTCGGCCTGGAAGTGCTTCTTCGCCCGCTCCAGGAAGAAGCGCTCCTGGAGCCGGAGGAAGTAGGCCGTCGGATCGAACAATCCATCCGGGTGATCGATGCGAAGCCCCGTGACGCAGCCGTCGCGCAGCCAGTCGAAGATGAGGGCATGGGCTTCGTCGAAGACGTCCGGATCCTCCACGCGGATGGCCGCCAGCCCATTGATGTCGAAGAAGCGCCGGTAGTTGATCTCCTCGCCCGCCACGCGCCAGTGCGCCAGCCGGTAGCAGCAGTGGGACAGCAGCGTGTCCAACTGATCGAAGGACCTGGGGTTGCCAGGGGTGCCGTTGAGGGCATTCACCCGGGCTTCCACGAAGGCGGCCACCTCGGGGCTCGCCTCCACCAGCGCCGCGAGCCGCCGCTTGATGACCTCCTTCTCGCGGTTGCGCTCGATGACCTTGGAGCGCTCCGTCTCGGTGCGCGAGGGCAGGTGCTCGATGCCGGTGAGGATGGACTGGAGCTCGATGAGGTGAGGGCTCGTGGCCCCCATCTTCGCCGTGAGCGCCTCCAGCTCCTGGTTCAGCACATAGCCATACTGGCGCGGGGCCAGCGGCAGGAAGTGCTCGTAGTACTGGATGAAGAAGGCCCCCTCGCGGAAGGTCAGCTTCAGCTCACCCCGCTCCAGGACGATGCCGTATTGGTCTCCCAGGATGGGCAGGAGCACCTTGTCGCGCAGCTCGGCCTTGACCGGGGCCCAGTCGATGTCGAAGTGCTTCGCGTACAGCGAGGACGGGCCGTTCTCCAGCACGTCGAACCACAGGGGGTTGAGCCGCTCGATGCCCATGTGGTTGGGCACCACGTCCACCACGTGCCCCAGGCGGTGCTCCTTCAGCGTCTGGCAGAGCGCCTGGTGCTCCTGCGGCGAGCCCACCTCGGGGTTGATCTGCTGGTGGTCCACGCAGTCATACCCGTGGGTGCTGCCCGGGGTGGCCTTCAGGTACGGGGAGGCATACAGATCGCTCACCCCCAGCCGGGCCAGGTACGGCACCACCTTGCGCGCATCCTCGAACCGGAAGCCTTGATGCAATTGAAACCGGTACGTGGACAGGGGCGTCCTGCGGGCATTCTCCAGCAGCTCCTCGCGCAGCCGCCCATACAGCGCCTCGGCCACCTGGGCCACCTCCCGCTCCACCTGCTGCGGCGTCGCGGCCTTCGCCTCTTTCGATCCGTCGAGCATTTTGGGGCAGAGAGGTAGAACCTCCCAAGGCCGTTGGCCAGTGCGCAGATGCCCGTCCGCCCTCTATCCAACGCTCGGCGCCCACGGGGGGCCCAAAAGAAGAGGGCCCGCCGTACCCGGCGAGCCCTCGAATGCCGCGTGCCCCCAAGAAGGGCCCGCTGCTGAAGCGGACTACTCCTTCAGGTGCTTGAAGGCGCCGGCGACCTCGGTCATCTTGATCTGCTTCTTGTTGCCGTAGACCTTCTTCAGGTTGTCATCCAGGTTGATGAGCTGGCCCTGGTTGAGACCGTGCTTCTTGAAGTAGTCCCACAGCTTCTTGATGACCGCGGTGCGAGGAAGCGGCTTGTCCCCGACGACGGCGGCGAGTTCGGGCGTAGGGTTGAACTCCTTCATGAACGCGGCGTTCGGCTTCTTGGCGCCGGCGGCCTTCTTCGCGGCGGGAGCAGCCTTCTTCGCAGCGGTCTTCTTCGCAGCAGCCTTCTTTGCGGCCATTCGGTTCTGTCTCCTCCCCTCCGAAGGGGACGTTGATTACGGCATGAACAATCTAGAGCCGTGGGGGCGTAGTAGCACGCCCGAGGCCGAAAAACAGCCCTCCCGTGCGTTTTTCCCTCGGAGAACGGACCTCGGAATCGCATCGGCCCCCTCGGCACGAGCCACGTTGATCCTCGGGTTTCCGCCTGCGCGCAAGTAATTCCCCGGACGGATTTTCCCTTGCCGCCGTGATGTATTTGGTTTTGAAAACAGCCGCACATGAATGCCCTCATCACCGGTGGAAATGGATTCCTGGGAACCTGGCTGGCCCGCGCGCTGGTGGCGCGAGGCGACGCCGTGACGTGCCTGCTGCGGCGCACCAGCGACGTGACGGGGCTCGCCGGGCTGCCCTATCGCCGGGTGGACGGAGATGTCACAGACCCCGCATCGCTGAAGCAGGCTGTAGCGGGCTGTGACGTGGTGTTCCACCTCGCGGGCATCCGGCGTGCCGCGGTGCGCGAGGACTTCATGCGCGTCAACGCCGAGGGCACGCGCCACGTGTGCGAGGCGCTCGTGCAGGCGGGCAGCCGGGCCCGGCTGGTGCTCTGCGGCTCCCTGTCCGCCTCGGGCCCCTCCTCGCTGGAGCGGCCCCACGTGGAGGAGGACCCGTTTCACCCGGCCGAGTGGTACGGCGAGAGCAAAGCCGAGGCCGAGCGCATCGTCCTGTCCTACGCGGACCGGCTGCCGGTGACGGTGGTGCGCCCCCCGCGCATCCTGGGCCCGGGCGACCACGAGAACCTCACCTTCTTCAAGCTGGTGCACCGCGGCATCCGGCTGGAGATTGGCGGCGGCCCCCGGCCCCTGACGCTGGTGGACGTGGAGGACGTGGTGGACCTGATGCTCCTGGTGGCCGAGCGGCCCGAGGCCCTGGGCCAGGCGTTCTTCGTGGCCGGGTCTCAGTACCTCTCGCTGGAGGCGCTGCAGGACATCGGCGCCCGGGAGCTGGGGCTCCACCCCCGCACGGTCCGTCTGCCCCCCTGGCTGCTCCGGGCGCTGGGGGCCGGGGCGGACGTCATCACCCAGGCCACCGGCCGCAAGCTGCCCCTGAACCGGAAGCTGGCGCGTCAACTCCTGGCCCCGGCCTGGACGTGCTCGGGGGCCAAGGCGGAGCGGCTGCTGGGCTTCCGGCCCCGCCGGGATTTGGCGGATTCCATCCGCCGCAGTGCGCGCTGGTACCAGGAACAGGGCTGGCTATAGAAATCCCCCCCCTTCCGGCGCCGTTGACACTCCCGGACAGGAATGTCAGGAAGCCGCCAGCCACATGCCCGCCAAAGCTGCCTTCTATGATGTCGACGGGACGCTCGTGAAGACGAATGTCGTTCACGTGTACGCCTATTACGCGATGAACCGCGGCTCGCTCCTGGGCATGGCCGGGCGCACCCTCGGCACCGTCGCCAGCCTGCCGTTGTTCGGCGCCCTGGACGCCTTCAACCGCAAGGTCTTCAACGAGTTCTTCTACCGGTACTACGAGGGGCTCAGCGAGGACCGGCTCCTCACGGTCGCCGAGGACATGTTCGAGGACGTGCTCAAGCCGGCCCTCTACGAGCAGTCCAAGGACCTCATCGCCGAGGCGCGCCGCTCCGGCTGCCGCATCGTGCTCGTCACCGGGGCGCTGGACTTCGCCATGCGCCCGCTTGCCCGCTACCTGGGCGCCGACGAGCTCATCGCCAACAAGATGCAGTTCGTGGGTGGCAAGGCCACCGGCAAGGTGATTCCGCCCATCATCGAGGGCGCCAACAAGGCCAACGCCATCCGCGACTATTGCGCCCGCGAGAGCTTGTCGCTGGCCCACTGCCACGGGTATTCGGACAGCTCCTCGGATTACGCCATGCTGGCCATCGTCGGCAGACCCACGGCGGTCAACCCCGACATGCGCCTGCGCTCCATCGCCCGGGCCTACAACTGGCCCATCCTCGATCTGAAGTGAAAAGCCCTCCCATGCGCCCCATCAAGACGCTCCAGAAGCTCCACGACGAGGAAAGCCAAGTCGTCATCACCGAGAAGGGCAGCCCCCCGCGCGCCCTGTTCTCCGGGGAGAACTTCCTGCTCGAGGACCTGCCGGTCGGCACGCGGGTCATCTTCCCCCGTCCCCCCATGGAGGGGGTGCCCAACGTCAAGGCCGCCATCCGCTGGGCCATCAACCACCCGGAGGGCATGGACCCGCTGCACGCCCTGCTGCGCCCGGGCATGAAGCTCACCTGCGTCATCGACGACATCTCGGTGCCGCTGCCGCCCATGGTCACCCCGGACGTGCGGCAGAGCATCCTGGAGATCGTCCTGGAGCTGGCGGCCGACAGCGGCGTGGACGACATCCACCTGCTCATCGCCAACGCCCTGCACCGCCGCATGACCGAGGGCGAGATGCGGCGCATGGTGGGCACGAAGATCTTCGACGCCTACTACCCGGACCGCTACTACAACCACGACGCGGAAGACCCCGACGGCATCACCGAGCTGGAGCGCACCGCCCACAACGAGGTGGTGGCCGTCAACCGGCGCGTGGCCGAGAGCGATCTCATCGTCTACGTGAACGTGAACTTCGTGCCCATGAACGGCGGGCACAAGTCCATGGGCACCGGCGTGACGAACTACGCCTCGCTCCAGGCGCACCACAACCCGAAGACCATCCGGGACTCCGACAGCTACATGGAGCCCAAGGCGAGCGCGCTCTACAAGAGCAACTCGCGCATCGGCACGGTCATCGACAAGCACCTGAAGGTCTTCCACATCGAGACCACGCTGAACAACCGCATGTTCGGCGCCCCCACGGACTTCCTGGCCAAGAAGGAAGAGGACTACACCGAGGCGGACCGGCTGAAGTTCCAGGCAATGCGCTTCGCGCTGGGGAAGATGCCGCGCGCGGTGGCCCGCAAGGTGCTCAACGCCATCCCCGCGCCCTATGACGTCACGGGCGTGTACGCCGGGGCCACCGAGCCCGTGCACGTCAAGACGCTGGAGACGAGCTGGAAGCAGTACTCGGTGCCGGTGCAGGGGCAGAGCGACATCGTCATCTTCCCCATCCCGTTCATCTCGCCCTACAGCGTCAACTCCATCCTCAACCCGCTGCTCGTGCAGGTGATGGGGCTGGGCTACTTCTTCAACCTCAACCGCGGCATTCCGCTGGTGAAGAAGGGCGGCGTGCTCATTCTGCTGCACCCGGCCTACGACGAGTTCGATCCCGAGCACCACCCCAGCTACATCGAGTTCTTCAACCGCATCCTCCCGGAGACGCGGGACTCGATGAAGCTCCAGCACAAGTACGAGCGCGAGTTCGCGGAGAACCCCAGCTACGTGCACCTGTACCGCAAGGGCAATGCCTACCACGGCGTGCACCCCTTCTACATGTGGTACTGGGGCGAGAACGGCCGCCAGCACGTGGGCAAGGTCATCGTCGCCGGGGCGGAGAACAACCACGTGCCCGCCCTGCTCGGCTGGGACCGGACCGACACCCTCACCGAGGCCATCGAGGAGGCCCGCGGCTTCATGGGCCGCTCGGCCACCATCAGCCTGCTCCGCATCGCGCCCACCCTGCTCGCGGACGTGAAGCTCTGAACCGCGCCCCTGGCGCCCCGAGTTGGACATGAGCCAGCTGCCCGAACTGAACGTCTCTCAAGCCTTCTCCGGTAAGCGCCTGCTGTTCGCCGGCTCCACCGGCTTCGTGGGCAAGGTGACCCTCTCCATGCTCCTGACCCACTACGGGCAGGCGCTGGACAAGGTCTACGTGCTCGTCCGCAAGGGCAGCGCCGCGTCCGCCGAGCGCCGCTTCTTCGACAAGGTGGCCCCCAGCGAGCCGTTCCAGCCGCTCCGGGACGCGCTCGGCGACGAAGCCGCGATGGCGTTCATCCGGCAGAAGTGCCAGGTGCTGGATGGCGACATCACCGATCCGCGCATGGGCCTCACCGAGGCGCAGGCGGAGGAGCTGACCGGCAAGGTCGCCGCCATCGTCAACTGCGCGGGCCTGGTGTCCTTCAACCCCTCGCTGGAGGTGGGCCTCAACGTCAACACCCACGGGGTGAAGTACTCGGTGGACCTGGCGCTCCAGTGGAGCGCCCCGCTCATCCACATGTCCACCGCCTTCGTGGCGGGCAACCGCAGCGGCCTCGTGTTCGAGGACGAGGAGGTGGCCGGCTACTTCCCCAAGAAGGACGAGCTGGATGGGCGCGACTTCAGCCTGGAGCAGGAGCTGAAGGACGCCGAGCGCATCGTGGCGCGCCTGCGCGAGCAGGCCGACGACAAGGCCCTCACCTCGCTGTTCCGCAAGAAGGCGCTGGACCGGCTGGCCGAGGAAGGCCGCGACAGCCGGGACGAGAAGACGCTGCGCCTGGCGGTGGGCCGCGAGCGCAAGCTGTGGCTCACCACCGAGCTGGTGCGCGCCGGCATGGAGCGCGCCCAGCACTGGGGCTGGCCCAACACGTACACGTACACCAAGAGCCTGGGCGAGCAGGTCATGGCCGCCACGCCGGGCCTGCGCTACTCCATCGTCCGGCCCTCCATCGTGGAGACCTCGCGCCACTTCCCCTTCCCGGGGTGGAACGAGGGCTTCACCACCTCGGCGCCCCTGGCCTTCGCCGGCATCAAGGGCCAGCGCGGCATCCCCGCCGGGTTCAAGACCATCCTGGACATCATCCCGGTGGACCAGGTGGCCGGCGCCACCCTGGGCATCACCGCGCACGCCCTCACGGTGCACGAGCGGCGCGTCTACCACCTGGCCTCCGGCGACGAGAACCCGTTCTACGCCAGCCGCTCCGTGGAACTGGTGGGGCTCTACCGCCGCCGCTACTACCGCCGCAAGGAAGGCGGCAACGCGCTGCTCAACGCGGTCCGCGCGCGCATCGAGCCGCAGCCCGTCACGCGCCAGCACTTCGAGAACCTCAGCGCGCCCGCCTTCGTGAAGGGCGCGCGCCTGCTCAAGCAGGCCATCGACGAGGTGCGGCCCACCTGGGGCGCCCCCGCCGTGCAGGCCCTGCTGGACCGGGCGAAGGTGAAGCTGGACGACGTGGAGGACCAAGCCTCCAGCCTCAGCCAGCTCATCGAGCTGTTCATGCCCTTCCTCTGGGAGAACCGCTACGTCTTCCGCTGTGACAACACGCGCTCCGTCTACACGCGGATGTTGCCCTCGGACCGGGCGAAGATTCCCTGGGATCCGGCGAACATCGACTGGCGCGAGTACTGGATGGAGACGCACCTTCCCGGCCTGGAGAAGTTCGTCTTCCCTGGCCTGGAGGAGGAGACGAAGCGGCGCACCGTCATCTCCGCGCACCGCGACCTGCTGGAGCTCTTCGACGCGTCCGTGCACGCGTGGCGGCACCGGGTGGCCTTCCGCATGGTCTCCGGCGAGCGCGAGGAGCGCCTCACCTACGGCGAGGTGCACCGCTACGCGGGCCGCATCGGCAGCGCGCTCCTGCGCGCGGGCGTGAAGCACGGGGACCGGGTGCTCCTGGTGTCGGAGAACCGGCCCGAGTGGGGCACGGCGTACTTCGGCATCCTGCGCGCGGGCGCCACCGTGGTGCCCGTGGACCCGGCGCTCACCGAGGCGGAGGTGCTCAACATCGCCCGCCGCGCCCAGGCGCGCGTGTGCCTGCTGTCGGATCAGTCCTTCGAGGAGTACCCCGGCCTGGCCCCCGCGCTCACTTCGGGGGAGAACCCCAGCCAGGTGCTCAGCCTCGCCGAGGCCATGAGCGGCGACCCCGCCTACCCGGATGGCATCGGGCCGGTGCGCAAGTCGGCCGCGGCCGACGACGTGGCGAGCCTCATCTTCACCTCGGGCACCACGGGCAACCCCAAGGGCGTGATGCTCACGCACCGCAACTTCGCCTCGCTGGTGGCGAAGCTGGCCGGGGCGTTCTCCATCGGCGTGGGCGATGGGCTGCTGTCCATCCTCCCGCTGCACCACACCTTCGAGTTCTCCGCCGGCTTCCTCACCCCGTTCTCCCGGGGCGCGGAGATCTCCTACATCGACGAGCTGACCGCGGACCGGCTGGGCGACGTGTTCGAGACCGGCCGGGTGACGGCGATGATCGGCGTGCCGGCCGTGTGGCAGCTCCTGCACCGGAAAATCACCCAGGAGCTCTCCTCCCGTCCCCCCATCGTCGAGCAGGCCATCAAGGCGCTCCAGGCGACGCACGGGGAGCTGCGCAACCGCAGCTCCATCAACCTGGGCAAGCTGCTGTTCTGGCCGGTGCACCGCAAGTTCGGCGGGCGCATCAAGTTCCTGGTGTCGGGCGGCTCGGCGCTGCCGGACGATGTGCACAAGGCCTTCCACGCCTTCGGCTTCAACATCACCGAGGGCTACGGCCTGACCGAGGCGGCGCCCGTGCTGTCCGTGGCGGAGGGCACCAACAAGCGCCAGCCCGGCACGGTGGGCAAGGCCCTGCCCGGCATCGAGTTCCGCATCGACCAGCCGGACAACGACGGCATCGGCGAGGTGCTGGCCAAGGGCCCCAACATCATGGCGGGCTACTTCGGGGACCGCGAGGCCACCGAGGCCGTCCTCAAGGAGGGCTGGCTCTACACGGGAGACCTGGGACGGCTGGATGACGAGGGGCGGCTGTACCTGATGGGCCGCAAGAAGGACGTCATCATCGATGCCAACGGGAAGAACGTCTACCCGGACGAGCTCGAGGAGCAGTACAGCACCCACGAGCACATCAAGGAGCTGTCCATCGTCGGCCTGCCGGACGAGGCCGGGGGCGAGAAGGTCGCCTGCCTGTGCGTGCCGGAGTACAAGGACCGGCCGCGCGAGGAAGTGCGCCGCGAGCTGGAGGCCCACTTCCGGCAGGCGAGCGCGGAGATGCCCTTCTACCGGCGCGTGAAGGTCCTGCGCTTCTGGGACGGAGAGCTGCCGCGCACCTCCACGCGCAAGGTGAAGCGCAAGCTGGTGGTGGAGGAGCTCAAGCGCCTGGAGCGGCTGGCCTCCAGCGGCGAGAAGGCCCGCGAGAAGGTGGCCCACCCCTCCACGGGCGGCGTGAGCGACTGGCTCTACCCGCTCGTCGCCGAGGTGGTGAACCGCCCGCTGTCGGACGTGCGCCCCGAGGCGCACCTGGCCGGAGACCTGGGCTTCGACTCGCTCATGCTCACCGAGCTGTCCGTGGCGCTGGAGCAGGCGGGAGTCCCCCTGCCCGCGGTGAACGACTTGACGCAGGTGAACACCGTGGAGGACCTGCGCAAGCTCATCGTCGCCTCGGGCAAGCGGCCCGCGGCGGAGACCCGGGCGAAGGAGATCTCCGAGGAGAACAAGCGCTCCGAGGAGGTGGAGATTCCGGTGCCCCAGCTCGCGGCGGACCTGGGCCGGCAGCTGCTCACCTTCGGCCAGCAGGTGCTCTACGGCGGCGTGTTCGACGTGAAGGTGACGGGCCGGCCGTTCGTGCCGCAGAACCGCAACTTCCTCGTCATCGCCAACCACGTGAGCCACCTGGACGCGGGGCTCATCCGCACGGTGCTCAAGGAGCAGGGCCAGAAGCTGGTGGCCCTGGCGGCCCGGGACTACTTCTTCGACACGCCGCTCAAGCGCGCCTACTTCGAGAACTTCACGGACCTCATCCCCATGGACCGGCACGGCAGCCTGCGCGAGTCGCTGCGGCTCGCCGGGGAGTCGCTCCGGCTGGGCTACAACCTGCTCATCTTCCCGGAGGGCACGCGCTCGCCCTCCGGCGAGCTGCTGGAGTTCAAGCCCACCCTGGGCTACCTGGCGCTCACGTATGAGGTGGACGTGCTGCCGCTCTACCTGCGGGGCACCTACGAGGCGCTCCCCAAGGGGACCCTCTTCCCGAAGTCGAAGAAGCTCGAGGTCCACATCGGCCCCGCGCTGAAGCACACGGACCTGCGGAACCTGACGCAGGGCATGTCGCGCTCGGAGAGCTACCGCTACGCCACGAGGCTGGCGGAGGACTCCGTGAAGGCGCTCAAGGAAGGCCATGTGCTGAACATCGACGCCCAGGCCACGCCGCAGGAGCAGCGCAAGGCCCTCAGGCCCAGCGGAGGACATGACGCGTGAAGCTGCTCGTGACGGGAGGCACCGGTTTTCTGGGCATCCACCTGGTGCCCAAGCTGCTCGACGCGGGCCATGACGTCCGCCTCATTGGCCGCTCCAAGCCCACCCTGCCCAGCCTGGCCCGGGCGGAGTACATCCCCGGCGACTTGAAGGACCGCGAGGCGGTGCGCCGCGCGCTGCAGGGCGTGGAGGCCGTCTACCACCTGGCGGGGCTCGTCTCCTTCCGGGACCGGGACGCGCGGCAGATGTACTCGCTGCACGTGGACGCCACGCGCGAGCTGCTCAAGGACGTGCGCGAGGCCGGGGTGAAGCGCTTCATCCTCGCCTCCACCTCCGGCACCATCGCCGTCTCCAAGGACGAGCGCATCGGCACCGAGGCGGATGACTACCCCATCACCGTGGTGGGGCGCTGGCCGTACTACCTCTCGAAGATTTACGAGGAGAAGCTGACGCTCGAGTTCTGCCGCAAGCACGCCATCCCCCTGGTGGTGCTCAACCCGAGCCTGCTGATGGGGCCCGGGGATGACCGGCTCTCCTCCACGTGGACGGTGGTGAAGTTCCTCAACCGGGAGCTGCCCGCCATGCCCGGCGGCGGCATGTCCTTCGTGGACGCCCGGGACGCGGCCGAAGGGTTCTTCCAGGCGCTGACGCGGGGGGAGCTCTACGGCCGCCACCTGATGGGCGTGAACATGTCCATGACGGACTTCTTCGACCGGCTGGAGCGGCTCACCGGCGTGGCGGCGCCCCGGCTCCGCCTGCCCTCCCAGCTCAACGTCCTGGGGGCCCACGTGCTGGAGCGCTGGGCGAAGATGCGGGGCTCGGAAGCCGTCCTGGATCCCCAGGAAGTGGACATCGGCGAGCACTACTTCTACCTGGACGCCACGAAGGCGGAGCGCGAGCTGGGCTTCGTGGCGAGAGACCCGCAGCAGACGCTGCACGACACGGTCCAGTACATCTACACGAAGATGCCGCCCAAGAGCCTGCCGGGCATCAAGGGCCACCTCGCGGAGAAGCGCGAGGGCACCTGACCTAGCGCAGCAGCCCGCGCAGCGCCTCGCGGGCGTTGTCCGTGACGCCCGAGTGCCCATCCGCCGTGCGCGTGAAGGGCACCTCGGCCAGCTTGCGCAGGGACGCGACGTTCTGCGCCCGGCTCTCCGACATGAGGAAGGGCGCGGGGGCCAGGCCGCTGTTGCTGTGCACGAGCGAGTCCCCGGTGAAGAGGACGTCCCGCCACAGGTACATCATGCTGCCCGGGGTGTGCCCCGGCACGTGGAGGGCAAGCACCTTCTCCCCGTCCAGGTCCAGCTCCTCCCCGTCCCGCGCCGCTTCCAGCTGAGTGGGCACCGGGGGCCGGGGCAGCAGGCCGGTCAACCGGCCCACGGGGCTCTTCAGGGGAACCCGGCCCAGGAGGATGGCGGTCTCGCCCGGCCCCACCCACACCCGCGCGTTGGGAAACAGGTGCGCACCGGCCCAGTGGTCGATGTGGCCATGGGTAATGAGGATGCTGTGCACGTCCTCGGGGCTCAGCCCCTGCGCGGACAGCTCCTGGAGCAGCGCCTTGCCCTCCGCGTCTCCCCCCGCGTCCACGAGCACCGCGCCGTCCTCGGTCTTGAGCACCCACGCGTAGGACTGGCCGGTGTTCACCCCGGTCAGCGCCTCGCCCACCTCGACCCGGGAAGGGCCCCGCTTGGGCAGCGAGGGCCACACCGCGGCCAGCCCCAGCACCGCCAGGCCCCCCAGCACGAACACGGCCCGGAGCCACTTCGATGGACCGCTGTCCGCCACCGGTGCTTACCCGATGACCCGGTTCCGCCCGGACTTCTTCGCCTTGTACAGGTTCGCGTCCGAGACCTTGATGAACTGGGAGGGCTCGGTCATGTCCGCCGTCATGTCGGCCACGCCGATGGAGATGGTGACCGGAATCTCCTTGTCCTCGAACATGAACGTCTTCTCTTCGATGAGCTTGCGGATCTTCTCCGCGAACAGCCGCGCCTTGTCCGGCCCGTCCTCGGGCATCACCAGCGCGAACTCCTCGCCGCCGTAGCGCGCGAAGCACTGCTCGCGGCGCACCAGGCGCTTAACCGACTGCGCCAGCTCGCGCAGCACGTGGTCCCCGGCCAGGTGCCCGTGCACATCGTTGATCTTCTTGAAGTGGTCGATGTCGAAGATCATCAGCGACAGCGCCCGGTGGTAGCGGTGCGAGCGCCCCATCTCCCGCTCGAGGTACTCGAGGAAGTAGCGCTTGTTGCTCACCCCGGTGAGGCCATCCGAGATGGTGAGCGTGTAGATGGTCTCGTGGTACTGGGTCTCGATGTTGTCGCCATCGAGGAACTTGAAGATGGAGCCGCCCACCTTGACGAGGTCTCCGCTGCGCAGCGGCTGGGGCTGGCGCACCTCCTCGTCATTCAGGTAGGTGCCGTTGGTGGACCCCAGGTCCTCGACGAACATGCGGCCTTGCCGCACGAGGATGCGCGCGTGCCGGCGCGAGACGTTGTCCAGGTCCACGACGATGTGGTTCCCCTCATCGCGGCCGAGCGTGTACTCCTCGCTCTCCAGGACATACTTCTTCCCCAGCTCCGGACCGTGGATCTGGACGAGGCAGCAATCCCGATTGGCTGCCTTTCCGACGGTAATCGTGGAGATCTTGGTGACCCGAGTTTCATCGGCAGCCATCGAGACCCAGAATTAGCACGCTTCGGGGAGCGGAAGCCATGTAGGTAACACTGCGCCGCGCCCATCGAGCAGGCGCGGGGGGTTGCCTCCGGGTGCCCCCCCCTGGGCGGTTGTCAACTCAACGAACCACCCGGACTTGACGCAAGCACTCTTGTCGGAGAGGGCGGCAAGGCTAACGTGCCGCGCCTATGGCAAAGCTGTTGGCGATGATTCTGGCAGGTGGTGCGGGGACCCGGCTCGAGCCGCTCACGCGCGAGCGCGCGAAGCCGGCGGTGCCGTTCGGCGGCCGGTATCGCATCATCGATTTCGTTCTCTCCAATTTCGCGAACTCCGGCGTGTACCGGATGAAGGTCCTCACGCAGTACAAGAGCGACTCGCTGAACAACCACCTGTCGCGCACCTGGCGCATGACGGCCTTCCTGGGCCACTACGTGGAGGCGGTGCCGGCGCAGATGCGCACCGGGCTCGACTGGTACAAGGGCAGCGCGGACGCCATCTACCAGAACCTCAACATCATCACGGACGAGGAGCCGGACTACATCTTCGTCTTCGGCGCGGACCACGTGTACCGGATGGACACGCGGGAGATGCTGAGCTTCCACGTGGCCAAGAAGGCCGCGTGCACGGTGGCCGCCATCCCGGTGCCCATCGAGCAGGGCCGGGAGTTCGGCATCATCGACGTGGGGCCCGACGGGCAGATGCGCCAGTTCCTGGAGAAGCCCAAGGACCCGCCGCCCATGCCGGGCAACCCGAAGATGTGCCTGGCCTCCATGGGCAACTACCTCTTCTCCACCGACGTGCTGGTGCAGGAGGTAGTCCGGGACGCGGCCGACGAGAAGAGCGCGCACGACTTCGGCAAGTCCATCATCAGCGAGCTGTACAAGCACGCCCCGGTGTACGTGTACGACTTCGCCCAAAACCGCGTCGCGGGCCAGGAGGAGAAGGAGCACGGGTACTGGCGCGACGTGGGGAACATCGACGTGTACTACCAGTCCAACATGGACCTGGTGGAGGTGGACCCCACCTTCAACCTCTACAACGACCGCTGGCCCATCTACACCCAGCCCAACAACCTGCCCCCCGCCAAGTTCGTCTTCGCCGACGAGCCCAACAGACGCGTGGGCAAGGCCATGGACTCGCTGGTGTCCGAGGGCTGCATCATCTCCGGCGGCGGGGTGAAGCGCTCGGTGCTCTCCCCCAAGGTGCGCGTCAACTCCTACTCGGAAGTCGAAGACTCCATCCTCTTCGAGAACGTCACCATCGGGCGGCGCTGCCGCATCCGCCGCGCCATCATCGACAAGAACGTGGAGATTCCTCCCGGGATGACCATCGGGTACGACCTGGACGAGGATCGCCGCCGCTTCCACGTCACCTCGGGGGGCGTCGTCGTCATCCCCAAGGGCATGAAGGTGACTTGAGCGCCGCATGCCCCGCCGCCTGAGCATGCGAGAAGCAGACGCGGGGGACCGCCACGGCCTGTGGCGGCTCCACACCCGCTCCGTCTCCTCGCTGTGCCGGGGAGCCTACAGCGCCCAGGAGGTGAGCACCTGGGTGGACCTCCTGCGGCCCGAGGCCTACATGCCCGTGGACCCACCCCGGACGGTGCTCGTCGCCGAGTGGGAGGACGAGCTGGTGGGCTTCGGGCAGCTCGACCCAGTGCGCGGAGAGCTGGAGGCGCTCTACGTCGCCCCGGAGACGGTGGGCCATGGCGTGGGCTCCGCGCTGCTGTCCGCGCTGGAGGCGCTGGCCTGGGGCGCCCATGCGCGGACCCTGAACCTGGATGCCAGCCTCAACGCGGAGTCCTTCTACCGGGCGCGGGGCTACGTGCCCCTGCATGCGGCCCGGCGTGTCCTCACGCCGGAGGTGCAGCTGGTGTGCACGCGAATGCAGAAGCGCGGGCCCGGGGTGCTCCTCCCCACCGGTGCGGGCGTGGGAGCAGGTGCCCCCAGGCCCGGCGCCGCGCGGCGCTAGACGGTCCGGAAGGCGGACTTCACCTCGGGCTTGTTGAGCGTGATGAGCGACCAGATGCCCACCGGGATGCCGATGCAGTAGCACCCGAAGCACGGGATGAGGGCGATGATGGAGGCCGCCATCGCCATCTTGTAGTTCTCCAGGTTCTTCATCTTCAGTCCGCCGAAGAAGACCAGGCCATTGAGGGCCAGGCTGATCAGGTTGACGAAGATGCCGCCCTTGCTCGACGCCGTGGCGAAGGTCTTCACGCCCTCGGGAAGGTTCGGATCGCTGAGGATCTGCTCCATCTGCGCGGCGCTGCCCCCGGTCAGGGACTGCACGGCGCCCAGCAACGCGAAGGCGATTCCGATGCCGCCGCTGACCATCAGCAGAATCCCGGGCAGGTTCACCTTCTCCCGGGCATCGCCGCCCATCGGCCCCGGCCCTCCAGACATGTCTTCCATCTTCCCTCCCTGAAATGATTGGCGTGAGCTTCGTTCCGGACGCACGGCCCGGGTTCAGCGCGATTCCACCCGCAGGGCGCGCTGGGCGCCAGGACTTAGCACACCCTCACGCGCCGGGCCGCACGCGGGGCGTCTTCTCGTTGGACTCCACTGGGCTGGCTTGCAATCCTGTTCGACTTGGCACGGCCTTGGCCCCTGGCTCCGGAAACCTCTCCCTTTGATTCGCGTTCGTGTCGAGCAAGTCGCGGCTGCCTTCGGACTGCTGGTGGGCATCACGATGGTCTACGTGCCCTACGAGTTCGGCGCGCGGATCTTCCAGCCCATCTACCCGTACATCCGGCTGCTGGGCTCGGCGTTCCTCGTGGGCTCGGCGATGATGATCGCCTCCATGCTGTACAGCGGCTGGCCCGCGTGGATCCGCTGGTCCGGCTGGGCGCTGTTCCTCGTACCGCTGGCGATCTACTGGTGGACCGCGTCCGTCACCTTTCGCGGCCTGACGGGGGGCATCCTCTACCCCCTGATGGCGGTGGGCCTCCTGCTGGAGCAGCTTCCCCGCTGGCGTGAGCGGACCTTGCTGCCGTGGTTTCTGGCGGCGGTGTCCGTGTCGTTCGGGGTGCTCCTGCTGGTCAGTCCCAGCCAGGCGGGTCCCACCATCAGCCGGGGAATCGCCCCCATGGCCTTTCCCATGGCCCTGCTCTTCCTGGGCTCCAGTGTCCTGCTCACCGTGGGCGGGCTGCGCGGCCACCGGCACCTGTGCCGGGCCGGGGCGGGGGTGCTCTGTGTCCTGTTCGCGATCATGGCCGTGGTGCTGGCCGCCGCCAACTCCTGGACGGGAATGGAACTCTACATGGTCCTGTCCCTGGGCTGCCTGCTGCTGGCCACCGTGACGCGGCAGCCCCAGCCCTCCGGGGTCCGGTGGCGGCTGTTCCGCGGCATGGCCCTCGCGTCGGTGCTGCCCATCATCGCCGTGGGGGCCCTGGCCTCGGTCCTTGCGCAGAAAGCCATCGAGCGCGAGCTGCGCGGCAAGGCCCAACAGGCGGCCCTGGCCGAGGCGGCCTGGCTGGAGCAGAGCGCGTCGATGTCCCGTGCCCTGCTGTCCACCCAGGTTCAGGACCCTTCGCTGCGGGGATGGATCCGCGACCGGGACACGGCCTCCCTGCGGACGCGGTTTTCCCTTCTCGAAAGGGTCTCCGGCCAGTTCGATGAGGTCTGGATGCTGGATGGCCACGGGAATGTGGCCGTGGCCTCCCCCCGGACCGGCCCCATCCAGGGCAACTTCGCGCACCGGGACTACTTCCAGGAGGCCCTGGCCTCGGCCGGGGTGTACCTGTCCCGGCCCTTCCTCAACGCGGCGGGAATCCCCGCCGTGGCGTTCTCCGCACAGGTGGACACGGGCCTGCCGGCCCCGGATGTCTTCGTGGGAGGGGTCTCACTGCTCCGGCTGGGCAATCAGGCGACGCTGGCCTCCCAGCAATACCACGTCGAGCTCTTCGACCGGAGGGACGGCCGCCTCCTGCGGGAGACCGAGCGGGGCGAAGTCCTCACGCGCGCGCCCGTTCTCTCCCTCGTGAAGGAGGAAGAACTTTCCGTGTCCGAGGGCCTGCTCGAGACCTTCAATGCCTCGGGGCAACGGCTCCTCATCGCCCACGCCCAGGTGCCGGGCACCCCCTGGACGGTGGTGGTGATTTCGCGCCTGCGCCAGGCGTTCGCGCCCGTGACGCGGCTGAGCGCCATCGTCGTGGCGGTCGCCCTGCTGGCGGGGGCGGTCGCGCTCCTGCTGTCCCAGTGGGTCGGCCGGGATGTGGCGCAGCGGCTGGGCGCCCTCCGCGACGGCTTCTCCGCGCTCAAGACGCTGTCGCTCAAGCAGCCCATTCCCGCCCGGGGAGACGACGAAGTCGCTCAGCTCACGGCGAGCTTCAACGAGATGGCGGCCCGCATCGAACAGACCCAGAAGGAGCTGCGCGAGGCGGTCTCCATCCGGGATCAATTCCTGTCGATGGCCAGCCATGAGCTTCGCACCCCGCTGACGCCCCTCAAGGCCACGCTCGAGCTGCTGCTCCGGCAGGCTCAGGACAACCAGGTGCTCCCCCTGGAGCGGCAGCGCTCCACGCTGGAGCGGTTGCGGCGGCAGGTGGACCGCCTCACCCGGCTCGTCTCGGACATGCTGGATATCGCCCGCCTCCAGGGAGGCCGCCTGTCCCTGAAGCGCGCGCCCATGGACCTGTCCGCGCTGGCCCGCGAGGTGGTCGACCGCATCCAGCACGCCAGCCGCGAGCGGCGCACGCCCATCCAGCTCGAGCTTCCCGAGGCCCCCCTGGTGGGCCAGTGGGACGAGCAGCGCCTCGACCAGCTGTTGACCAACCTGGTGGAGAACGCGGCGCGTTACTCGCCTCCGGACGCCCCCATTCAGGTGCGCCTCCACGCCGAGCCGCCCCGGGTCCACCTCGCGGTGGAGGACCGGGGCATCGGCATCCCCGCCGAGAGCCTGTCGAGCCTGTTCACCCCCTTCTTCCGGGCCCGGAACGCGGCCCAGCACTACGCGGGGGGCCTGGGCCTGGGCCTGGCCATCTGCCGGGAAATCGTCGAGCGCCACGGGGGAACCATCCAGGCCACGAGCCCCGGGCCCGGACAGGGGACCCGCTTCTCCGTGTCCTTGCCTCTCGACTCCCAGGACACGCCGTGAACAGGATAGAACCCGCGCGCGGATATCCATGACGAAAGGGGAGGAACATGGCGAGCAAACACCGGGAGCCCCGGCCCCCCGCGGTGTCCACCGAAGAGACGCGCATCCGTCCGCTGGAGGAGGAGGCGCCGCCCGCTGACGAGGAGGAGTCCTGGGAAGCCCCGGAGGATTCCACCCGCCTCGTCCTGAATACCTCGCCGCCCCAGCCCACCTGGGAGGAGCCCGAGCCGGAGGAGGAGACGTCCCCCGAGCCACGGCTGCGCGGCCCGGCCACGCCCCCTCCCAACGACGACGCCACCCGGCCCATCCGCCGGAACACCGGGGCCCGCCGGGCCCTGGAGGCCGCGAAGGCCGAGCCCCCCGCCCCGGCCACCGCGCCCTACACCCTCCCACCGCTGGAGATTCCGGACACGCCCGCCCCCAAGCCCGCCGCCAGGCCCTCCGCCAAGCCCGCCGACGGGAGCCTTCACGCGCCGATTCCCACCGTCACCCAGCCCGACTACCGGCTGGAGGCGCCGCTCGAACCGGCCTCCGTCATCACGGCGGCCAGCGCGGGAGACCCCCATCAGACGGGGGAGAAGCTGCGCACGGCGTTCGCGAACAAGGCCGCGGTGATCGCCGATCTCGTCCGGGCCGCGTTCGCCCGGAAGAGCTATGGGACGGCCGCCTACCGGCTGCGCATCGACGAGCCGGATGGGCCCAGCACCGCGGGGGGCCTCCTGGCCCGGCAGCCCATCTCCCTCGTGTCGACGCAGGAGTGGGCCCCCGCGATTCCCTGTGGCTGGGTGGATGTGTCGAAGAAGGAAGCCCAGCTGCGCAACCATGCCGCGGTGTTGAAGCGCCACCGGAGCCGCTACGGCCGGGGCCTGGACCTCACCGAAGAAGAGTACGAGCGGTTCTTCACCGAGCTGGTGGACACCCTCTTCTACGGCGGCATCAAGGTCCTGGTGCTCATCCCGGATGAACAGGAGACGCCCCCGGCCCAGGCGCACCCCCGGCAGGCGCCGTCCCGCTCCCGGCGGGGCACCCTCCTGTGGATTGCGCTCGCCTTCGCCCTGGGGGTGGGCGCGGGGATGAATGCGGGCCGCGTGTTTCCCGCGCTTGCGCCGTCCCAGGCCGGTACGCGATAGACCCTGGCATGCGATTGTCTCATGCCCTCGGGTGGGCCGCGTGCCTGCTGCTCGCCGCCGCGTGCTCCCGCGCGGCCCGGGCCCCCATCACCCGCCCTGAAGAGGCGCTCGTCCCCCTCTCGCGTCCCCTGGAGCTGAGCGACGATGGTGATGCCGAGTCGCTCCGGACGGCGATCTCCCAGAGCCTGACCTGGCTCCGCGCCCAGCCCGCCGGCAAGGGCTTCATCTTCGGACCGCGCACCGTCACCGCGGGGGAGATGCGGGATGCCCTGGAGCGGTTGAGCGCCCGCGTCACCCCGGGCCTGACGCCCGCGGAGCTCACCCGGCGCGTGCTCGAAGATTTCGAGTGGATGGAGGCCGCGGGTGGAGAGGACGGCACGGTGCTCTTCACGGGCTATTACGAGCCCCTGATCGACGCGAGCCTGAGCCCCACGGGCGAGTACGCCACGCCCATCCACGGCCCCCCGGGCGACTTGCTGGAGATTTCGCTCGAACCGTTCGCCGAGCGGTTCAAGGCGGAGCGCCTCTTCGGACGGCTCGACGGGCGGCGGGTGGTCCCCTACTGGACCCGGTCGGAGATTCGCGGCGGCAAGCTGGGGAACCAGAAGCTGGAGCTGGCCTGGGCGAAGGATCCCGTGGCGCTCTTCTTCCTGGAGGTCCAGGGCAGCGGCATCCTGCGGCTGCCAGACGGGACGGAGCGGCGCGTCGGCTATGCCGCCTCCAATGGACGGCCCTACCGGAGCATCGGCGCCCTCCTCATCCAGGAGGGCGCCATTCCCCGCGAGACCATGTCGATGCAGGCCCTGCGCGGTTGGCTGGCCCTGAACCCGGCCCAGTGCCACCGGGTGCTCGACCACAACGAGTCCTACGTGTTCTTCCGCTTCCTGGAGGGCGCCTCGGTGGGCTCGCTCGGGCGGCCGGTGACGCCGGGCCGGTCCATCGCCACGGATGCACGGCTGTTCCCCCGCGGCGCGCTGGCCTACATCCGGACCGAACGGCCCGTGGCCACGGCGGACGGCCAGGTGGCGTGGCAGCCCTTGTCCCGGTTCGTCCTCAACCAGGACACGGGCGGTGCCATCCGTGGCGCGGGGCGGGTGGACGTCTTCTGGGGCCGGGGGGCCGATGCGGAGCTGGCCGCGGGCCTGATGAAGCAAAAGGGACGGCTGCTCTTCCTCGTCCCCAGGGCCCCGCGGACGCCTTAGCGCCGGGGCTCAGACCACCGGGGACAGGCCGCCGTCCACGTTGAGGGCCGTCCCACTGATGTAGGACGCCCGGGGGGAGACGAGAAAGGCCACCGCGTCGGCGAACTCCTCGGCCCGTCCGATGCGGCCCAGGGGAACCCCCGCGTCCCGGCTCATCTGGGCGTACAGCTCCGCCGGGGGCTTGCCGGAGGCCTCGGCGCGGCGCGCCCACTGGCCGCTCTCGATCATTCCCACGAGCACCGCGTTCACGCGGATCCGGTCGGGCCCCAGCTCCTTGGAGAGGGCCTTCATGAGCGCCATGCCCGCCGCGCGCGTCACCGACGAGGGCATGGACTGGGCGCCTGGGGCCTTGGCCCGGATGGACAGCACGTTGAGGATGGCCCCGCCCCCGGCCGCGCGAAGGTGCGGCACTGTCAGCCGGGCGGCCCTCACCGCGGCGAACAGCTTGAGCTGGAGATCCTCCTCCCACTGGGCATCGCTCAGCGCGCTGAAGGGACCCGACGCGGCGGAGCCCGCGTTGTTCACCAGCGCATCCACCCGCCCCCAGCGCGCGTGGGCCGCCTCGATGAAGCGCTCCAGCGATTCGGGTTGAGTCACGTCCGTAGGCAAGGCCAGCACGTCACCGCCCTGGGCGCGCAAGGCCGTGGCGGTGGCCTCCAGCCGCTGCGCGTTCCGGGCACACAGCGCCACCCGGGCCCCCTCCTGGACGAGCCGGCCGCACACGGCGGCCCCCAGCCCCTCGGAGCCGCCCGTGACGAGCACCACCTTCCCGGCGAGTTCCAGGTCCATGGGAGCCGCTCAGGCGGGCTGACGCACCATCTTCGGCCGGGTCTCGAACGCGGCCAGCGTGGTGGCGATCTCCTGGTTCACGCTGCGCAGCAGGTCCTGCTTCTCCCGGAACGGCAGGAAGGCGCTCTTGAAGCCGGAGACGAGGATGGTGGCGAGGTCCTCCAGCGACAGCCCCAGCTCCTTGTGCGCGACCCACAGCTCCTTCGTCACGGTGGTGTCGGTGATGAGCCGGTTGTCGGTGTTGATGGTCACCCGCAGGCCGTAGTCGAAGTAGAACTTCAGCGGGTGCGCCGCGAGGCTCGACACCGCCCCGGTCTGCACGTTGGACGTGGGGCAGACCTCCAGCGGGATGCGGTGGTCGTTCACGTAGTTGAGCAGGTCGCCGTCCTCGCGCAGCCGCGTGCCATGGCCAATGCGGTGCGCGCCCAGGTAGTGGATGGCCTGGGAGATGGACTCGGGACCGAACGCCTCACCGGCGTGCGCGGTGCAGTTGACGTTGTTCTTGAGGATGAGCTGGAAGGCGTCCTTGTGGTCCTTGGCGGGGAAGCTCGCCTCGGCGCCGGCCAGGTCGAAGCCGATGACGCCCCGGTTCTTGTAGGCAACGCTCAGCTCCGCCAGCCGCATGGACGTCTGCGGGTTGATGTGGCGGATGCCGCAGACGATGACGCCGTACTTGATGCCCGTCTCCCGCTTGGCCGTGCGCAGCCCCTCGAGCACCGAGTCGATGACCGTGGTCATCTTCAGCCCCTTCTGCAGGTGCAGCGCGGGCGAGTAGCGCACCTCCAGGTAGCGCACGTTCTCGGCCGCCGCGTCCACCGCCAGCTCGTAGGCGGCGCGGTAGAGCGCCTCGGCGGTCTGCAGCACGGACAGGGTGACATCGAAGGCCACGAGGTACTCCTCGAGGCTCTTGCACACCTCCCCCATGTGGATGGCCTTGGCCAGGCCGTCCTCGGTGTCCGCCAGCAGCTTCACCTTCTGCTGCTCGGCCAGCTCCAGGATGGTCCTCAGCCGCATGGAGCCATCGAGGTGGCAGTGCAGGTCCGTCTTGGGCAGCGCGTGGAGCAGCTCCTCGGTGACCTCCAGCGTGGGAGGTGGGGAGATATCGGTGCGCCGTGCGGCCGAAGGAATGCCCGTGGCGTTGGGCAGCTCGTCGTCACGAATGGAAGCCATGGTCACAGTTCCTTGCTTGCCAACCCGGTGGAGGGCTGGAAGATGCATCCCTCAAACCATGCTGCCGCGCGCCTGTCCATGCACCCTCTTGTGGCTCGTGCTCCTGGTGACAGGGACGGCGGGCTGCCAGCGCCCGGCGGAGCGGCGCTTCGAGTTCTCCGCCAACGCCTCGTCCCGCTCGGGGCTGGTGGCCCTGGAGGATGGCGTCCTGGTGGGCACCGAGACCGGCGCCTTGCTCCGGCTGGACCGGACGGGCAAACCCGGTTGGCGGCTCCGGTTCGCGCAGGAGGTGGCGGCACGGCCCGTGAAGTCCAGCAATACGGTGGTTGTCGGAACAACAGGGGGAGAGCTGGTGGGCGTGGAGATTCCCACCGGCCAGGAGCGCTGGCACCTCACCGGCCAGCCACCCATCCTCACGGACCTCACGGCGGATGCATCCTCCGTCTATGTCCTGGATGCGGAGGGGGGCGTCCGCGCCCATGCGCTGGACACGGGGCAGGTGCGTTGGAGCCGCCCGCCCCCCAAGCAAGATGCCTCCCCGGCCCGCCCGTCCGCCCCGCTTCTCATCGGCGACACCCTGGTGGTGGCAACGGGAGCGGCGGGCCTGGTGGCGCTCTCCACCGAGGACGGCACGCCACGGTGGACCCACCCTTTGGAGCAGGTGCTGGGACTGGCCCTGGACGCGGGAACGCTCTACGCCACGGCGAGGAACGGCCGCGTAGTCGCCCTGAACGCCTCGGGCGGGGCCCTGCGCTGGGAGAAGCAGCCTTCCACCCTGCTCACGAGCCCGCCAACGGTGGCCCTGGGCAAGCTCTGGGTGGGAACGGGGACCGAGCCGCCCCAGCTCCTCGCGCTCTCGCCCGGGACAGGAGAGACGTTCTCCAGCACGAACTTGCCCGCACCGCTGGTGACGCGGCCCGCCATCTGGGAGGAGCGCCTGCTCATCCCCACCAGTGGCAGCCAGGGCCAACTGCTCGTCCTGAACCCCGAGGGGATGACGCCCCTCTTCTCGCTTCAGGCCGACACCCCGCTTCGCACGGAACCGGTGCTGCTCGGCGCTCAGCTCTTCGTGCTGGGCCTGGACGGGCGGGTGCTCTCCTGGACCCTCCGCGCCCCCAAACGGTGAGCGGGGCTGCCGCTCCGGGGCGATGGGGGCTTCTGGCTAAGGGGCAGGCACCCCGATCGTCATCTGCACCGGGCGGTGGTCGCTGCCCGTCTGGGCCAGGTAGTGCAGATCGTTGGTGGTGATCGCGGGCGACACGTAGAAGCCGTCGATGCGCGAACCGGTATCAGGGCCCCGCGGCTTCAGGCCGGTGCGGGCGCCGATCTCATTCGGATCGGCATCGACCACCTTGTTCCAGTCCGCGCCCAGAACGAGCAGGGGGTCGCTGCGGTGGGCGAACGCCACGACGTTGTCGGCCATGACGGCGAACGGGCTGCCCAGACCGTACTGGCAGCGCGGCGGAGGCATGTGCAGCGAGGCGGCGCGGATCCACCGGCCGTTGTTCAACTGGACATCCACCCGGGCAATCCAGCGGGTCATGATGCCGCCCTCCTCGGCATTGTTGCAGCTGCTGGCATCGGTCCCCTTCACCAGCAGGAGGTCCCCAACGCTCTTCACCGCCGACTTGCGGATCACCACGGCGCTGCCCTGCCGGTCGTCGGAGGACGTGTCCTGACGCACGGCCCAGGCATCTCCCAGGATGTCGCGCAACCGGACGTTCTTGGCCTCCTGGACGAACACGATGTCCGCGTTGGGGCCAATCGTGTTCCAGTCGTTGCGAACCGCATCGGGGCCACGGAAGGCGAGGTTGGCCGTCACCACGCGCAGCTGCTCGTTGGCCGCAGCAGCGGCCTTCGGTACGTCCGCCGATCGAACGCTGGCGATCGCCGCGCTGGAGGCAGCCACCACGGCGAGGACCGCCACCGCGAGGGTACCGGCTCGTTGGATCAAGGGGGCAGGACGGGGGCTCATGCGCATTGCTCCTTTTCGTGAGCCTACAGCCTGCTTTTCATCTCTCCGGAAGTCAAGCATTTCAAGATTAAACGAAATACCTCTCAGCGCGGTTCGAAGCGCTTCGCCGACCGCAGCTTCGCCTTGAGGGCTTCGATGTCACGGTTCCGTGGAGGAGCGGTGGTCACCAGGGAGTCCACCAACCGGCGCGCTGCGTCCGTGACTTCCTCGACGGCCCGGTTGAAGACCTCCTCATTCATCTTGGAGGGGCCACTGGTGCCGCTCAATTTGCGAACGAACTGCAGGGCGGCCGCGCGGATCTCCGCGTCCGACGCAGGGGGCTCGAAGTTGAACAGCGTCTTGATGCTCCGGCACATGGCAGTCCTCCGTGAAGGCTTCAGCGTACTCCAGGCGCCCGCCGCTCAAGCCACCGCCCAGCCGCAGGGTGAACTGCCCCTGAAGGGCGAAGGGCTTGCCATGCCTCTCCCCGTGGCATCCCATGCCAGTTCCCAGCCCGGGATGCGCGCGAGCGCTGTCATGAGCGCTGCCTCTTGCGCTTGGCTCCTGTTCGCCGAGGTGCTGGTGCGGGCGCGCTTGGCTCCTCATCACCGGAAGCCAGTTGCGCATAGAACTCGTGGAGCTTCGCTCGAAGCACATCTTTCGGCGGGAGCACCGTCTGATACTCGGCGACGAGCGTAGGCGATGTCGTTCGAGCGAGCGCGAACTCGACGACCTCGTCCTCCTTGCTCGCGCAGAGGAGCACGCCGATCGAGGGCCGTTCATGGGGCTTCCTCACATCGCGATCGAGCGCTTCGACATAGAAGCTCAACTTCCCGAGGTGCTCTGGCTCGAACCGGCCGACCTTCAGCTCGAAGGCCACGAGGCACTGGAGGCCACGGTGAAAGAAAACCAGGTCGATCGCGAAGTCGCGGTTGCCAACCTGCACCGGGTACTCGGAGCCGACGAAGCAGAAATCGCGGCCAATCTCGGTGATGAAGCGGCCGAGGTGGCGCAGCAGCCCCTCGTGGAGTTCGGTCTCGGAGTGGCCCTTCGGCAGGCCGGCGAACTCAAAGGAGTAGACGTCCTTGAATACGTCGACGGCGCCGGGGTGAACTTCTCTCAACGCTGTTGAGAGTTTTGGCGGCGCGGCCACAGCGCGTTCGAACGCGCCGGCATCAATCTGCCGGGCGAGTTCCCGGACGTTCCACCGCATCTGAACCGCCATGCGCAAATAGAATTCACGCGCCTCCGGCCGCTTCGCACCGCTCATGATGTGAAGGTTCGCCGACCACGGCAATTCTCTCACCAGCGTTGAGAGCTCTGGCACATCCCGGTACGTCTCGAAGAACTGGCGCATCCTCCAGAGGTTCTGCGGTGAGAAGCCACGCGTGCTTCGCTGCGTCCGGGCCAGGTGGGCGGCCAGTTCCTCTACGGTTCCCTTGCCCCAACCGTCGTTCTCGATGCGCCGGCTGATGACGGCGCCGATCTTCCAATAGAGCTCGATGAGCTGGACGTTCACCGCGCGGCTCGCTTCTCGTCGAGCCGCCTCGATGAGAGCCACGACATCTCCGAACCTGGCGTCGTCGCCGTCGGCCATAACCGCACGGGATTGCCGTCTCGGTGGGACGGCAATCGCGGTGCCGGGCAATTGTCGCGATGCTATCGCGACTTTCTTCGAGGTGCCCTTCGCCGGCTTTTTCCGAGCCCCTTGGGTCATATCAACCCGGCAGCAGGAAGCGGGCGATGACGCGCTTGAGGCCCACGCCTGCGCCAAACTCCACCGTCACCTTCGCATTGGGGCCCGAGCCATCCGTGGAGACGACACGCCCCACTCCGAATTGCTCGTGACGGACGCGCATCCCCCGGACGTCCCCGCCCACACCGTCCATGTCCGATGCCTGCGAATAGGAGCGGTCAATCCGAGGACCCTCGTCATCGTCGTAGGATCGGCGGCGAGGGGCCACCGGCGCCGCCACCGGGCGCGGTGCTTCTTGCATCGAAGGATCAATGCCGAAGAGCGTCGGCGGCACATCCCGCAGGAACCGGGAAGGTGGGTTGTAACGCAGCTCTCCGAAGAGCGACCGGCACTGGGCGAGGCTCACGAAGAGCCGCCTGCGAGCGCGGGTGAACCCCACGTAGCAAAGCCGCCGCTCCTCGGCCATCTCCTCCCCTTCTTCCGGCTCCTCGCCCGACAGCGCACGCGAGTGCGGGAAGACGTTGTCCTCCATGCCCGTCAGGAACACGGCGTCGAACTCCAGGCCCTTGGCCGCGTGGAGCGTCATCAACGCCACCTTGCCCTCCCCCACCTCCGCGTCCGCATCGCCCACCAGGCTGATCTGCTCCAGGAACGACTGAAGCGGCGGGACGTCCGCCGTGAGGGGTGCCGCGTCCAAGTCCGCCGGAGGCGGCTCCTCGGGCTCGGCAGACGCCGCGGTTGCGGCCGCCACCGCCGCGGCGGCACGGTTCAGATCGAACTCCTGCGCGGCGCCGAGGAACTCGCGCAAGTTCTCAGCCCGGGTGAGCGACTCATCGCTGCCCTCAGCGGTGAGGGATTCCACCAGCCGGGTCTCCCGGAGCATCTCGTCCACCGCGCTCGCCGCATCCTTGGCCCCTTGCGCGAAGCCGTTCAGCGTGGCGAGCAACGTGTGGACCCCCGCCAGCCGGCGCACCGCCGCGCTGTTGATCGCGGGGATCTGCTCCGGCTGGGCAATCGCCTCATAGAGGCTGATGCCCTGATGGTCCGCATAGGTGGTCAGCCGCTCCACCGTGGTGTCGCCGATGCCTCGGGCAGGCGTGTTGATGATGCGCAGCAGGTCCGCATCCGAGCGGGGGTTGACCATGAGCCGGAGGTAGGCCGCCGCATCACGCACCTCGGCCCGGTCGTAGAAGCTGCGTCCACTGACCAGCGTGTACGGTACCCGCGCCAGCCGGAGCGCCTCTTCCAGCACGCGGCTCTGGGCGTTCACCCGGTAGAAGACCGCCATCCCTGAGTACTTGATGAACCCCTCGCGCTGCAGGGCATGGATCTGCCGGGCCACCTCCTGCGCCTCGGCCCGCTCGTCACGAAGGATGAGCAGTTGGAGGTGTTCGCCCCGTGGCCGCTCGCTCCAGAGCTTCTTCGCCATGCGGCGCCGGTTCTTGGAGATGACCGCGTGCGCCGCCTCCAGGATGGCCTGGTCGGAGCGGTAGTTCTGCTCCAGCTTCACCACCTTGGCGCCGGGGTAGATGCCCGGGAAGTTCAGGATGTTGTCCACGCTGGCCCCGCGCCAGCGGTAAATGGACTGGTCGTCGTCGCCCACCACCACCAGGTTGGCGCCCGGAGGCGGGGCCAGCAGCCGCAGCAATTCGTACTGCACCGGGTTGGTGTCCTGGAACTCGTCCACCAGCACGTGGTGGAAGCGCCGCTGGTAGTTGGCCAGCACATCCGGGCGCTTGCGGAACAACGAGACGAGCAGCAGCAGCAGGTCTCCGAAGTCCACCGCGTTCGCTGCCCGCAGCAGCCGCTGGTAGGTCTGGTAGGCCCGCTTCACCACCATGCCGCGCATGTCATCCACATCCACCTGCATGTCCTCGGGCAGGCGGGCGGCGTTCTTCTCCTGGTCGATGCGGTGGAGAATCTCACGCGGCTGCATGATGGGCTCCACGCGAGCCTCGCGCATGGCGCGCTTGACGATGTTGAGCTGATCCCCGTCGTCGTAGATGACGAAGCTGCGGGTGAGCCCCACCGCCTCCGCCTCCCGGCGGAGAATCATCGCCGCCGACGAGTGGAAGGTGCTGACGACCAGCTCATGGGCCTGCGCCCCCAGGAGCTGCACGAGACGCTCGCGCATCTCCCGCGCGGCCTTGTTGGTGAACGTCACCGCCAGGATGCGCCAGGGGAAGACGCGGCGGACCTTCACCAGGTGGGCCACGCGGCGGGTGATGACGCGGGTCTTTCCGCTGCCTGCCCCCGACAGGACGAGCAGGGGGCCGTCCCCATGCAGGACGGCCTCCTTCTGGGGAGGATTCAGGTCTTCGAGGAGGGCTTGTTCGTGGGTATTCAAGGCGGATCCAGGAGCAGCAACCCTCTCTTCTAACGCCTTTCGCGTTCTGGAGAAGGAGGATCCGCAGGGGACTTGCGCCTCCCTGGCCGCCCGTATCTATAGAGTGCAGCCATGTCCACTCCCCCCTCCCGCCCCACCCAGGAGCAGTTGGACCGCTTCGCGGAACAGTTCACCCAAAGCCAGACCCTGCGCTACCTGGGCGTCCGGCTCTCCTTCCCGGAGGGCCGCAAGTCCGTCATCACCATGCCCGAGGTACGCCCCGAGCACCTGGGAGGCCTGGGCACCACGGCCGTCAACGGCGCGATCATCTCCGCCCTGTTCGACCTGGCCATTGGCTGCACGCCCGCGCTGGTGGATCCCACCCGGCGCTGCGCCACCCTGCAGATCTCCGTCAGCTTCCAGCGCCCCCTGGTGGGCAAGTCCATCGAGGCGGAAGCCGAGATCGACTCCCACGGGAAGAGCACCCTCTTCGCCTCCGCCCGCATCCGGGATGATCAGGGAAACATCTGCGCCCGCGCCCAGGGGGTGGTGCGCATCTCCACCCTGCCTTGGGCCTCTGGCGAGAGCCCCGCGGTCAACTGACTCAGAACGAGAAGTCCCGCTCCAGCGTGACGGTCCCCGCCTTCACCGAGAGGTGGGCGGAGCGGAGGCCGCCCGTGCTGTCTCCCAGCTCGAAGGTCAGCCCCTCGGGCCCGGGAATGGGCTTGAGCGACGGCTTACCCGGGGTGAGAAACACCGCAGCGGTCAGGGTGCGGCCCTCCAGCGGGGACACCAGCAGCCTTACCCGTTGCCGATCCCTCACCAGGAGCACGCGGAACTCCCGCCGCTCCTCGAGCACCTCACGCTGCTCGGGATGACGGGCCCCCGGGCGGGGAGAAAGGCTCGCACGCGAGGTCCGCGCGCCGGAGGTCCCCACTTCCTGGCCCAGCGCCTCCTCGATGGCCGCATCCCCTTCGTCGAGCGCCAGGAGGGCCTGAGCACATTCCGCACACTTCCCAGCATGGGCATCGACCCGGGCGCGCTCACTTCCCGAAAGCGTCCCCATGTCGAACCGCCAGAGGTCATCCTCGCTCAGATGATGGCCCGGAGGATTGTCGACGGCGGCGGTCTCTTCCAGATCTTCCCGGCACTCGGAGCAGCTCTCCAGGTGCGAGGAGTGTGCGGCGGACGGTGCCATCCAGGCGGCCACCAGGTCATCGCAGTGGGCGCGCGCGGAGAACCACCATGCCCGGTTCCGCTCTGTCTCATCGAGCAGGTCGCGCTCTTCCCGGCGGTACGGGTTCAAGGGGATGAACCAGCGAGCCCTCGGAAGCAGCGCGGTGTCGATGTTGCCGAGCGCCTGGAGAAAGTGGGCTTTGAGCTGTGCGGCCTCTCCCTGGAGTTCCCCGTGAAGCCCTTCCCACTCCCGCAGCGCCCGGAGCGCGGAGGCCGCGCGATCCCGCGCCCCCAGTCCCTCCATCGCGGAAGCGCGCCACAGCTCCGCCTCCTCTCCACCGTCCCCCAGCGCCACCTCGATCGCCTCTTCCGCGGCGCGCAGCAGGGTGGCTCTCAAGTCCCCTGGATTCAGGCCTTTCAGCCAGGTCTCGAGCTGGGCGTGGCTCAGGGCGAGCAGCGCGGGCTTCACCCCTTCGGTGTCCAGCGTGCCGCTCCGGCGCAGGAGCTCTCCGGCGATCTCCAGCGTGCTTCCCACGGACAGGGAAGCGCCCGCGAGCTGATGGCGCCGTGACTGATAACGCGAGAGTGCTTCACTCATCGGACACCTTTCCGGCAATGGAGGATCGGGGTGCGGCCTCAGTCTCGGCCGTCTGCCGCGCTTCGAGCAGGTACAGCTTCAAGTACGCCTGGGCGCGGCTGACGCGCTTGTAGGAATTGGCCACGGTGATCTCCAGCCGGCGAGCACATTCCACGTGATCCTCCACATCCAGGTGGTGGTACAGCTCCCACGCACCTGCCTCCTTGGGGTGTTCCCGCTGGAGGCGGGCGAACGCGGCCCAGTAGAACGCCTGGGCCTCGGAGCGCTCCTCGCCGCGCCGCGCGGACTCCATGGCGCGGGCGGTCTGCACGGGAGACTCCTCCGGGGCGTCATCGGGATCCCGGGGCGCGGGGGCCAGGTCCTCGCGCTGACGCCGGTAGAAGTCGATGGCGACGTGCTTGACGATGCGCAGGAAGAACGTCTTGGGCGAGGCGCTCTTGCCGGGCATCTGCTCGGAGATGCCCCGGAACTGGTCCAGCCCGCGATCGATGAACTTGCCCACCGCGTCCTGGAACAGCTCGTCCGCATCCGCCGGCGAGCCGCGGCCATAACTGGCTTGGATTTTGCTGACGACGTAGCGGGCGGGGCGTCCCCACCGCTCGACGAGTGCCCCGAGGGGCCCTCCGAAGGCCTGGCCCGCGGCGCGGCGTTGAGCCACTTCCGCGAACAACTCTTCATCCGTGCGTTGGTCGTACACCGAAGGGACCTGATTGCGCCGAGAGGGTCAAAGCCTACCCACTGCATCGGTAGGGGCCTCATCCACGGCGTGGCAAGGTACCACGATGGCATCCGCAGGCATCCTCCAACGAAAGGACGTCGTTCCAGCAGATGCGACGCGGGTTCTCGGACGCCCCTGACAAAAGCCCTTTTTCTCCGAGCCCCCTCCTCAGATGCCTGCCCGCTCGCCGGGAGGGGAGACCGGGCAACCCACCCAGGGCCTCGCGGACCCCTCACCCTCCCGTGCGCAACGCGTTGACGAAGCGGTGCGCATGGCGGGTCGTCTCCGGCTCGCGGTAGCGCGGGCTCACGCGCAGCACCCATTCCACCGCCGTGGGCAAGTCCATCAGATGCCCCGGCGAGACGTAGACCGGGCTCACGCCCCGCCGGGTGCGGACCGCCATGCCCACCACCTCGCCCCGGTGACGGATCTCCGCCGTCTCGCCGCGGGCCTCGCCCAGGGGCCCCACCTTGCCCACCAGCAGGGACTTCGCACACCCGATGGACGGAACGCCCAGCAGCAGGCCGCCGTGGCAGGCGATTCCAAACCGGCGCGGGTGCGCGATGCCCTGCCCATCGAAGATGACCAGATCGGGCTTCCGCGCCATCCGGTTCCACGCGGCCAGAAGCACGGGCAGCTCGCGAAACGAGAGCAGCCCCGGGACATAGGGAAAGCTCAACGCGACCGCCGCCCCCGCGTGCTCCACGGGCCGCAAGGAGACCGCATCGAGCACCACGAAGCCGCCATATCCCAGCACGTTGCCGGTCTCGGTGGAGATATCCGCCCCCGCGACATGGGAGACCCGCAGGCCGGCAGGCGGCTGCAAAACCAGTCGCTCCCGAAGCGCGTTCTGCAACGCGACTGCTTCCTGGGGCGTGACTTCCCACCCGTGCAACGCTTCCGCGCTCTCACCCATGGTTCTCCCCGCGTTTCCCGGGAGGCTATGACCTCATGGGTTGCGCGGGAATCGCCCTACCTGCTGGGTTCCGGGCCACTGTTCATTTCCAGACGGTCTGGATGCCGAGGCCTGAACACGGCATCTTGGACCGTGCGGTATGGTGCAGTGGCACATTGGGAGGGGAACCATGACTCATAAGGTTTGTGTCGTCGTCCGGATGAAGACGAAGTCCGGAGGAGAGGAATCCCTGCTTCAGCTGATGCGGATGCTGAAGGAGCAGACCCTTCAAGAAGAAGGCGTCATCCGCTACGAGCCCGTCCAGAGCCAGCAGGACCCGACCCTGTTCTTCTTGATGGAAGAGTGGGCCAGCGAGACCGTCCTGAACACGCACCTGGCCCTGCCGCACATGGAGAAGGTCTTCTCGGAGCTGCAGGCCCTGCTGGCCGCGCCCGCGGAGATCTCCCTCTGCCGCGCGGTCGCGTGAGCGAGGCAGGCCCCCTGGGGCAGGACTTCCGTTAGAGTGCCGCACCTCCTCCAGGGGCGGTTCATCATGGCGACGCGCAAAGGCGAGGACAACGAGAGGCTCATCGATCGCGACCTCACGGCGGCCGCGCGTGAAGGCAAGCTCCCCCCCGCGCACGGGGCGGATGCGGGGGTGGCGGAAGTGCTCGGACTGCTCACCCGCGGGGGCAAGCACCCCTTGCTGGCGGGGGAACCCGGGGTGGGCAAGAGCGCCCTCATCCAGGAAGTGGCCCGCCGCATCGCCGAGGGCCGGGTGGACGCGGAGCTGGCCCCCGCGCGCCTGGTGGAGATCTCCACCGCCAACATCCTGGCCCGCAGCACGGACCGGCAGGCCGCGGAGCGCTTCGAGGAGCTGCTCGGCCACCTGAGCCGGCACCCCTGCCCCATCGTCTACATCCGGGACCTGCCCCTGGTGCTCGGCGGCCCCCTGGCGCCCGTGGCCATCCGCGCGCTGCGCACCGGCGGCCTGCGCTTCATCTTCGAGACCGAGCCCAAGCGCGTGCAGGAGCTCCTGCGCGCGGACGAGGCGCTCGCCGAGCGGCTTCACCTCATCCCCCTCCAGGAGCCGCCCCTGGATCGCTCGCGGTGGATTCTGGGCCGCGTCGCCGAGGAGCTGGAGCGCGAGCTGCGCCTGCCCATCGACCCGGCCGCGTGTGATTTGGCCCTGCGCCTGTCCGCCAAGTTCCTGCTCGCCCAGCGCATGCCGCGCAAGGCCATCGAGCTGCTCAAGGAGACCGCCGCCGAGGCCAGCAGCGCGGCCCGCGACCGCGTGGGCTCCGAAGACGTGCTGACCCGGTTCTGCTCCGCCACGCGCCTGCCCCGCTTCGTGGTGGACGACGCGATGCCGCTGGACCTGGACGAGACGGAGCGCTTCTTCGGGGAGCGGCTGCTCGGCCAGACGGATGCGGTGGGCGCGGTGCTGCGCTCTGTGGCCCTGCTCAAGGCAGGCCTGAATGATCCGCGCCGGCCGCTGGGCGTCTTCCTCTTCGCGGGCCCCACGGGCGTGGGCAAGACGCAGCTCGCCAAGCTGCTGGCCGAGTACCTCTTCGGCTCCGCGGACCGGCTGGTGCGCCTCAACATGGCGGACTTTCCCAACGATGGGGATGAGAACGTCCCCTTCGGCGCCTCCTGGGCCCCCGCCCTGGAGACCCGGCGCGGCGAGCTGACCGCCCTGCTCGACGGCAAGGTGTTCACCGTGCTGCTGCTCGACGAGTTCGAGAAGGCGGCGCGCAGCGTGCACGACCGCTTCCTCCAGCTCTTCGACGAGGGGACGTTCGTCAACGGCGCGGGCGAGACGGTCTCCTGCAACAACACGCTCATCGTGGCCACCTCCAACGTGGGCGCCGAGGTGTACCGGGAGCCCGCGCTGGGCTTCGCCGGCAACCGGCGGGACCAGGAGCTCGTCACCGAGGTGGACCGGCGCATCGCCGAGGCCTTCCGGCCCGAGTTCCTCAACCGCTTCGATGCCATCTGCCACTTCCGGCCGCTCACCAAGGTGGAGATCCGCAAGATTGCCCAGCGCGAGGTGGGCCGCGTGCTGGAGCGCGAGGGCATCCGGGCCCGGGCCCTGGACGTGGAGGTGACGCCCGAGGTGGTGGACCTGCTCGTGGAGCGGGGCTACTCGCCCCAGTTCGGCGCGCGATTCCTTCAGCGGGAAATCGAGAAGACGCTCACCGCCGCGCTCGCCGTGGAGATTGCCCGCAAGCCGCTGCGGCCGGGCACCCCGGTGCGGGTGGAGGCCCGTCCCGGCGGCAAGGTCATGGCCGTGGCCGAGCCCCTGCCCCTCCCCCGCGAGGCCACCGCCCAGCTCTCCCTGCCCACGCCCAAAGCGGCCTCCGTCAAGCGCCGGCTGGACCGCAAGTCGCTGCTGCTCGAGATGGACCGGCTGGTGGGGCGGGCCCGGGCGCTGTCCGTCTCCTCCGAGCGGCCCCTGCTGGAGGAGAAGCGCAACCAGCTCCTGTCCGAGACCCAGGCACCCAACCTCTGGGATGACCCGGCGCGCGCCGCCGCCACCCTGCGCGCCTTCCGCACCGTCGAGGCGCAAATCAACGAGCTGGAGCGGGTGGAGCAGGCCGTCACCTTCGCCCGGCGCCTGGTGCGCGAGGCCAAGAACGAGGTGCAGCTGACCTCCGCCGCCAAGCAGGTGGAGGAGGTCGCCCGCGAGGTGCAGATGTCCGAGGCGCTGCATGCCTCGGGCGCCACCGCCAACGACGTCGAGGCGCTGGTGGACATCTGCGCCAGCGACTCGGCGGAGGCCCAGGACGCGTGGATTCAGGAGCTGGCCACCATGTACCTGGGGTGGGCCCAGAGACGCGGCTACGAGGCCATGCTCGTGGCCGAGGCGGTGCACCCGGCCCGGGTGGTGGTGCGCATCGCGGGGCCCGGGGCCTACGGATTCCTCGCCGGCGAGGCCGGGCTGCACCGGCGCATCGAGGAGGAGAAGCGCCAGCGCGCCTACGTCCGGGTGCACCGGGGCGGCTCTCCCGGCACGCTGGAGGACCTGGCGCTGGCCATCGAGGGCCGCCCCATGAAGCAGCACGAGGGCACCTTCCTGGAGCGCGTCCGGACCGAAGTCACGGTGAAGGACTCCGCCACCGGCCGGGTGTTGACCCTGACGGGCCCGGGGGACCTGGAGGAGCTGAAGGACATCGCCGCGCGGGTCGTCTCGGGCCAGGGCACGAGCACGGACGAGGCCCGGCGCTACTACCTGGGCCGCGGCGCGCGCGTGGAGGACCCTCGCACCGGCGCGGGAACGCCCCGCGTCAAGGACGTCCTGCGCGGCGACATGGACCTGTTCATCGCGGCCTGGATTTCCCGCCCCCCCGCCGATGCCGTCTCCCCCTCTTGACGGACGGGGGGGAGCAGGCAGTAGAGCGGGCGCCCGCTCAAAAAGCTCGGGCGGCACCATCTCTCCATCCATAATGAGTAGACATGCTTCATGTAATTCCGTTGGGCGGGTTGGGTGAGATTGGCCTCAATGCGATGGTGCTGGCCTGCCGCGGGGAGATGCTCCTCATCGACGCGGGGTTGATGTTCCCCACGGTGGAGGCCCCCGGCATCGACATCGTCATCCCGGACTTCCGCCACCTGAAGCAGAACGCCTCCCAGTTCCGGGGCATCGTCCTCACGCACGGGCACGAGGACCACATGGGCGCGCTGCCCTACCTGCTCGATGACCTGCCCGTGCCCGTCTACGGCACCAAGTACACGCTGGCCATGGCGCGCAACCGGCTGGACGAGCTGGGCGTCATCGCCGACCTGCGGGAGATCGAGCCCCGGACGCCCTTCCCCGTCGGCACCATGTTCAAGGTGGAGGCCAGCCGCGTCACCCACACCGTGCCCGACGCGGTGGGCTACATCATCCGGACCCCCGAGGGGACCGTCATCCACACGGGCGACTTCAAGCTGGACCCCGACCCCATCGACGGGCTGCGCACGGACCTGGAGCGCTGGGGCGAGGCGGGAGAGCAGGGCGTGCTGTGCCTCCTGTCGGACTCCACCAACGCGGAAGTCACCCAGGAGACGGGCAGCGAGCGCGTGGTGGAGCACGCCTTCGAGCGGCTGTTCCGCGAGGCCCAGGGCCGCATCGTCGTGGCGCTCTTCGCCTCCAACCTCCACCGCGTGCGCACCGTGCTGAAGCTGGCCGAGCAGCTCGGGCGCCGGGTGGCGCTCCAGGGCCGCAGCATGACGCGCAACGTGGAGATGGCGCGGCAGCTCGGCTACCTGGATGTGCCCGAGTCCCTCTTCGTTCCGCTGGAGGCCGTGCCCAGCCTGGCCCCGGGCCGGGTCGTCCTGCTCGCCACGGGCGCCCAGGGCGAGGCCCGCGCGGGGCTGGCCCAGCTCGCCGCGGGCAAGGGGCCCGTGCGGCTGGGCCCCGGGGACATGGTCATCCTGAGCGCCCGCCCCATCCCCGGCAACGAGCGCTCCGTGGGGGCGCTGCTGGACCAGCTCCAGTGGACCGGGGCCCGCCTCATCTACGCCCAGGTGGAGCCCGACATCCACGTCTCCGGGCACGCCAGCCAGCCCCAGCAGCGCCGTGTCCTGGACCTGGTGCGCCCCCAGCACTTCATCCCCGTGCACGGGGAGATGCGCCACCTGCACCGCCACCTGGCCACGGCGCGCGAGTCGGGCATGGCCCCCGAGCAGCTCCTGCTCGCGCGGGATGGCGACCTCATCACCTTCGAGGAGGGCCGGGGCCGCTTCGCAGGCCAGGTGCCCACTGGCCGCATCCACAAGGACCTCTACAGCGGCGGGGTGGTGACGCCCGAGGCCCTCCAGGAGCGCACCCGGCTGGCGGAGACGGGCATGGTGGTGGCCGTGGCCGTCATCGACCGGGCCTCCCTGGCCCTCATGGCGGGGCCCCAGCTCACCGGCCAGGGGCTCTCCCTGGACGAGCAGGCCCTGCTGCCCCGGGTGGCCGAGGAGGCCCGCTCCCTGTTTCTCCAGCTCTCCCCACAGCTGCGCGGGGACGACGCCCTGGTGCGAGAGGAGCTGACCCGCTCGGTGCGCCGGGCTTTCAAGCTGTTCACGAACAAGCGGCCCCTGGTGGTGCCCATGGTCGTCAAGGTGTGATAAGGGCCCTGGCGGCCATGCCTTCCTTTGACGTCGTCTCCAAGATCGATCTCGCCGAGCTCGACAACGCGGTCAACCAGACCAAGAAGGAGCTCACCACCCGGTATGATTTCCAGGGGACCCAGGCGGATGTCGTCGTCTCCCCGGACCAGACCGTCATCACCGTGAAGGCCCACAGCGAGGAGCGCGTCCAGGCCGCCAAGGAAGTCCTCCTGACGAAGCTCGCCAAGCGCAACATCTCCCTGCGCGCCCTGGAGTTCCTCGACATCGAGAAGACGGGCCTGCACAACGTCAAGCAGAACATCAAGCTCCAGCAGGGCATCCCCGTGGACAAGGCCAAGGAGCTCACCCGGCTCCTCAAGGACTCCAAGCTGAAAGTCCAGGGCTCCATCCAGTCGGACCAGCTCCGCGTCACCGGCAAGAACCGGGATGACCTGCAGGCGGCCATTGCTTTGTTCCGCAAGGAACAGGACCGGCTGAAGCTGGACATGCAGTTCACCAACTTCCGGGACTAGCCATGCGCGATGCCCTCCTCCCGCTGTGCCTGCTCTTCATGCCCCTGGCGGCCGGCGCCCAGGAGCGCCCGAGCAAGGCCGTGCCCGCGCTGGCCAAGGCCCCCAAGCTGGATGGCGCCCTCAAGGACTTCGCCTCGCCCCTGACGCTGCGGCCGCCGGCGGCGGTGGATGCCACGGCGTCCTTCACCGCCCGGGTGGCTTGGCGCAAGGAGACGCTCTACGTGGGCGTGGAGGTGACGGACGACCAGCTCCTGACCGGAGACCTCCTCACCCTCTCCCTCTTCTTTCCGGGCGCCGGGCCCACCGCCACGGGCAACACCTTCCGCTTCGCCCTCGATGGCAAGCGGACCTCGGGGCCCGAGCTGGGCACCTCCGCCTTCGCCCAGGCCCAGGTTGAGGCGGGCGTGCAGCGCCAGGACACCAAGCTGAACCTGGAGGTGGCGCTCCCCATCCAGGCCTTCCCGCGCTTCCCGGCCGTGGAGCCGCTCATCTTCGATCTCTGCCTCTCCTACGAGGACCAGGACGCGGTGGGCCAGACGCCCGCCGTCCTCTCCAACTGCAAGGGCGGGGGCATGCTGGGCGAGGCGCTCAAGCTGCCCGACGAGTTGCGCAAGGGGCTCAAGCTCAAGCCGCCGCCGGACATCCTGTCGCTGGAGGCCGTGCAGGGCGGCTGGCTCGGCTGGGGCGTCATGCACCACCCGGCCTGGGTGGAGGCCGACGAGCCCCTGAGCACCCGGTCGCTCCGGGCGCTGGTGGCCCAGGACTCGGTGGACCCGCAGCAGGTGGGGGTCAACGTGCCCGAGACCCTCACCCTGCCCGGCGGGCGGGCAGTCCTCTCCGTCGTCTCGGGGCAGAATCCCTATGCCACCGAGGGAAAATGTGACGGGGACCGGGAGTTGAGGCTGGGACTTTACCTGGTCATCGGAAAGGGCAAGACGGCACAGCGTGTGCTCGATTGGCCGGCTGCCTCCTGCGCGCTGGGCAGGGCCCTCTCGGTGAGCCTCGATGAAGACGGTGCATTGACCATCGGTTACTCGAACGGCACGACCATCAACTTCGTTTGGAGTGCGGACCACTTCGATCGAACCGAACTCGGAAAGCGGTAGACGCGAGTGCAGCCAGACACCAAGAGCCTCTACATGATGACCCTCGGGTGCCCGAAGAACCGGGTGGACTCCGAGGTGATGCTGGGAACCCTCAAGCAGCGCGGCTACCGGCTCGTGCAGGAGCCCGCCGAGGCCCAGGTCATCGTCGTCAACACCTGCGCCTTCATCGGCCCGGCGAAGCAGGAGTCCGTGGACTCCATCCTGGAGATGGCCGAGTACAAGAAGTCGGGGGCGTGCAGCACGCTCGTGGTGACGGGCTGTCTGTCCCAGCGCCACGGCAGCGAGCTGGCGCAGGAGATGCCCGAGGTGGACCACTTCCTGGGCACCAGCGCCTACGCCCAGATTGGCGATCTGCTCGCCGCCGAGGCCTCGCCCCGGCAGGTCATCCCGGATCCGGACTACATCCACAACGCGGAGACGCCCCGCGAGAACTCGATGCCGTCGTACACCGCCTACCTCAAGGTGTCCGAGGGCTGCGACAACGCGTGCGCGTTCTGCATCATCCCCACGCTGCGCGGCGGCCAGCGCTCGCGCCCCATCGCGGACATCATCGCGGAGGCCACGCGACTGGCGGACCAGGGCGTGCAGGAGCTGAACCTGGTGGCGCAGGACCTGACGGCCTATGGGCATGACTTGCCCGGCAAGCCCAAGCTGCACGACTTGCTCAAGGAGCTGGTCAAGGTGGACGTGCGGTGGATCCGCCTGCACTACGCCTACCCGCGCATCTTCCCGGACGAGCTCATCGAGGTGATGGCCACGGAGAAGAAGATCGCCAAGTACCTGGACATGCCGCTGCAGCACGCCAGCGACAAGCTGCTCATGTCCATGAAGCGCGGCCGCAACTCGCAGTTCCTCACGGACCTGCTGGCCAAGCTACGCGCCCGGGTGCCGAACCTCGTGATGCGCACCTCGCTCATCGTGGGCCTGCCAGGCGAGACGGAGGAGGACTTCGAGCTGCTGAAGGAGTTCGTGAAGACGCAGCGCTTCGAGCGGCTGGGCGTCTTCCAGTACTCGGATGAAGAGGGGACCGCGGCATACGACATGCCCAACAAGATTCCCCAGAAGACCATCGAGCGCCGGTGGCGCGAGGTGATGGCCATCCAGAAGCGCATCAACCGCGAGCAGAACAAGAAGCTCGTGGGCAAGCGCATCGAGGTGCTGGTGGAGGGCACGAGCCCGGAGACCGAGCACCTGCTGGTGGGCCGCCACGAGGGCCAGGCGCCGGAAATCGACGGTCAGGTCTACATCAACGACGGTCTGGCCTACCCGGGCGAGTTCGTCACCCTGGAGGTGACGGAGGCGCACGATTACGACCTGGTAGGCCGGGTGGTGGAGCGGCCCGACCCGAAGCAGCGCACCCTGAAGGCCCGCGACGCGGTGCCAGCCCCCATGGCCATGAGCGCCTCTCCGCGATAGGTTCGAGGGGAACCTTGCCGGGAGGCATTCCCCGTGAGCCCACCGATTCCGGACAGCAGTGCCCTCCCCGGCCGCCTGACGTACACGCTCCGGGTTGTCTCGCTGAACATCTGGAATCCCGGCCCTGACAAGGTGCAGCGCAACCACGGGCTCGCCGCGGTGCTCCGCGAGCGGAACCTGGACGTCGTGCTGCTCCAGGAGATGGAAGGCTCCAAGGCCCAGTTCGAGCTCTTCCAGAGGGGCTCCGGGCTCCCCTACGGGGTCTGGGCGGGGGATGTGGCCATCCTCTCCCGGTTCGAGCTCACGGACTTCGAGGCCCCAGAGCTGCCGCGAAAGCCCTCCCTGACGCCCATCCGGCAGTTGCTCAATCGCCGGGACGTGTACTTCTGCGTGGCCGCGTTCCAGCACCACGGGATGCGCTTTCACGTGTCGTCCCACCACTGGGACAACCGCCAGCTCATCAACCGGAAGACGGCCGCGGCCGCCACCGCGGGCCGGCTGAGCCGCGTGCCCGGCGCCAGCGTCATCCTGTGTGGCGGGGACTTCAACACCCACCAGGACACCGACGAGCTTCAGCGGGTGATGGCCGAGGGGCTGCACAACAGCGGCGAGCTGGGGGACTTCATCGACTTCATCCTCTACCGGGGTCCCAACCTCCAGGTGCTGAAACACACCCTGGAGCGGCTCCCCGGCCTGACGGATCACCCCATGCTGTTGACCGAATTCGTCCTGAACGGAAGCCGGCCGGCCGTCGCCTGAGGCAGCCCGTTACTTCGGATCCTCGGGCTCCAGGCGCCGCTCCTCGAGGGGCGGAAGCCGCGAGGACCTGGACTTGCGCGGGGCAGCACTCACCCCTTCGCCCAGCGGCGTCGGCGGGCACTCGCACACCGTCCGCCGGGTTCGCGTCTCGTGCACGAAGGCACAGGTCAATGAGCACTCCGGCAAGCTGCCCTCCTCGAAGAGGGCCAGCGCATAGCCCTTTCCGGAAGAGAGCTCCGCGTGGCACTCGGGCATGGACTGGGCCAGGGAGGGCCAGGGCAGGCGGTGCTGCGTCGTCGCCCCGCGGCTCGTCTGCGCGAAGGTGACGCCCACGCGGCAACCTGTCTGAAGCGGGGTGCCGTCCTCCCCCAGGGGTTCGAGGTGGAGACGGCCTCCCTCGGGCAGGTCCCGGTACGCCGCCACGGAGAGGGCCAGCACCCCATCGGGATCCGTCCGCGTGTGGAGCGCGTAGCAGAACTCCTCATCGAAGCCCTTGCTGCCGGTCCGGGCACAGCGCTGGCGGCTCCCCGAGTCCTGCACCCGTGGCCGCCGCAGCAGGAGCACCCCGCCCTGCACGTCCACGGTGGCGAGGAAGTGGCCCCAGACATCCGGCCCCAGGCGGCCCAGCGAGCTCGCGGAGGCCCACCCTCCCGTCTCGACCACCACGGGGTGAACGCCCAGGCCCACCGCCACTTCCACGGAGTCCACCAGGATGGCGCGCGGGGGCAGCCCCGCGGCCGTCTCCAGCGGGCGCAACCCCTGGGCCTCGGCGGGCCCCAAGGCCACCCGTGAGAAGGGATCCCTCGTGGAGAGGACCAGGGGGCCTGTGAGACGGGCCTCGCCCTGCCCCACCCGCGCGGCCAGCAGGGGCCAATCCCCGATGGGCTCGCGGCTCAGCTCCAGCAGGTGGCCTTCCCAAGCAGGATCCTCCTGCAGGGCGGCCAGCTCGGCGGCGTACGCCTCGCGCGAACGGGAAGCGGCGAAGGCGACTTCGCGGCGCAGGGCATCCACGGTGAGGGCATACGGGGCCAGGACATCCGCCCCCAGCGTCACCGCGCAGAACTTCTCCCCCGTGAGCCCCGCCGAGAACCCGGGCAGGGGCACCTCGCCCACGAGCAAGCCGGGCAGCGGCACCATGGCCCACTCCCGCATGCCGTTGGGCTCGGGGGCGCGTACCTTCCCTTCCGGAGGTGGAGGGCCCCCGGGGAAACACGCCGTGGCCACCAGGGAGAGCGGCCGGGCCACGTCGAGCAGGATGGGAATCGGCCGGTCCCCTAGCTTGCCCGGCACGGACAGGCGCAGCGCGGGGGAGGACAGCAGCGGAAAGGTCCGGCCGGTGAAGTGGGGCTTCTCGGGTACAGGGGCGGCGGCCCCCCGGAGGCAGCCCGTGAGCCCCAGCACCGCCACGAGGAGCACGCCACGCACGCCGGGCTACTTTCCCTGCTTGGTGAAGTCGTCGATGCGGGTGCCCTCGGGGGGATCCAGCCGGAAGCTGTCCTTCGAGATGCCCACGTTCGTCTTCAGGTTCAGGAAGGAGATGGCGTTCTCGCTGCCATCCGGGTCAATCACGGTGCTCTTGAGCACCTGGGCGGTCTTGGGGTCCACCTCCAGGCGGACCTGCTTGAAGCGCGGGTCGGCCTGCGCCGGGTCCAGCACCAGCAGGGTGCCCTTGCAGTCGGCGCAGGTGCCCTTGGTGATGTTGAACTCATCGGCTAGGCGGCCCTGCCCGAAGAGGAACGTCACCGAGGCAGAGAGCGTGTTGGTGTCCACGCTGCCCACGGTGAGGCTCTGCGCCCCGGGGTCGTACGCGTACACCTTGTTGCCCGCGAGCACGAAGGTGCGGGGCGAGGGCTTCTCGTACTCCCAGCGCATCAGCCCGGGCTTCTTGTACGTCACGGTGCCCGTGGAGGTCTGCGTGCGGCGGAACGTCTTGTACTTGTAGTCCTGCTTGAAGCTGGACTGGAAGTCCTCGGTCTTCTCGTAGAAGGACTGCATCCGGTCGACGAGCGTCTTCACCTCGGGGGCCACGCTGCCCTTGGCCATGGGGGCGGGCTTGGGAGCGGTAGGCGCCGCTGGAGGGGCTGCTTGTGCGGACAGCAAGGACACGAGCAAGGTCTCGATCAGCATGACAGTGGGGTCTCCAAGAAGAAGGCGTCTATCCCTTCATGACGCGGCCTGGAACGCCTCATTCACGGCTGCTGGGCCTTGAAAATCCGCTTCCTCTGTTTGACAGCCAGCACATAGAAGCGCTCCCGGAGTTCCTGGGCTTCCTCCGGGGAGAGGTCTCCCACCTTGCCCAGGTGCTCCTCGCGCCAGGCCATGGCGCGGCTCACACACGCGGACGCGGCCGCCGAGATGTTGATGCTCTGACTGAAGCCCCGCATGGGAATCCAGAAGGTGCCATCCACCCCGGCGAGCACCTCCTCGCTCACCCCGAAGCGCTCGTTGCCGAACACGATCGCGACCTTCGAATCGAAGCGCATCGAGTAAAGGCTCTCGGCGCCCTCCCGGATGGCCGAGGCATACAGCGCGAAGCCCCGCCCCTTGAGGTGCTCCCGGCACTCGGCGAACGACTTGTAGAGCTTCACGTCCAGCCACTTGTCGCAGCCCTGCGCCACCCGCGAGTTGGGGAGGAACGGGGCCTCCGGGTTGATGACGACGTGCACCTCCTGCACGCCCATGGCCTCACACGTCCGCAGCACCGCGGCCATGTTGAAGCTGTCCTCCAACCGGTCCAGCACGACGGTGAACGTTCGCGTCCGCTGCTCCACCACGCGATCGATCTTCTCCTTGCGCACGTCGAGCAGGAGCGACTCCGGCTCCACGGGCTTGCCCTCGAATGGCGCGTACCGAGGACCTCCCCCACTCATCGCCTAGGACCTCCGCCCTTTCGCGCGCACCGGCTTCGCGGGCGCGCGCTTCGCGGACGCCTTCCGGGCCGGAGCCTTCTTGGCGGGGGCCCGCTTCACGGCGGCCTTCTTCGCGGGGGCCTTTTTCACCGCGGCCTTCCGGGCAGGCGCCTTCTTGGCAGGCGCCTTCTTGGCGGGCGCCTTCTTAGCGGCGGCTTTCTTGGCAGGCGCCTTCTTCACGGCCGCTTTCTTTGCGGGAACCTTCTTCGCGGCGGCCTTCTGGGGGGCGGCCTTCTTCACGGGCGCCTTCTGTGCAGGGGCCTTCTTGACGACGGCCCGGGACGCGGGCTTCGCCGGGGGCTCCACCTGGAGCTTGTCCGTCCTGCCCGTGAAGAGCACCTCGGCGGTGGCATCCATGAGCGCTTGCATGCCCTCGCCGGTCGCGGTGGAGACCGGGAACACGGCGATGCCCCGCTCACGCAGGGCGCTGGTGAGTGCCTCCAGGCGCTCCCGCGCGTGCGTGAGGTCCAGCTTGTTGGCGGCCACCACCTGCGGCTTCCTCGCCAGCTCCGCGCTGTACTTCCCCAGTTCGCGGTTGAGGATGTCGAAGTCCTGCAGGGGCTCGCGCCCCTCGCCCTCCGCGCCCAGGTCGATGAGGTGGATGAGCACCTTGCAGCGCTCCACGTGCCGCAGGAACTGGTGGCCCAGCCCCACGCCCTCACTGGCCCCCTCGATGATGCCGGGGATGTCGGCCATCACGAACGAGAGGTTGTCCTTGTACTGGACCATGCCGAGGTTCGGCACCAGCGTGGTGAAGGGGTAGTCGGCCACCTTGGGCCGGGCCCGGCTCACCCGGGAGATGAAGGTGCTCTTGCCCGCGTTGGGAAAGCCCAGCAGCCCCACGTCCGCCAGCAGCTTCAGCTCGAGGGTGAGCGTAACTTCCTCGCCCTTCGTCCCATCCTGGGCGAAGCGCGGGGTCTGCCGCGTCGAGGTGGCGAAGTTCATGTTGCCCAGGCCGCCGCGCCCGCCCTGGGCGGCCACGTAGCGCTGCTCCGGCGCGCTCAGGTCCACCAGCAGCTCGCCCGTGTCCGTCGAACGGATGAGCGTGCCCACCGGGACTTGGAGGATCATGTCCTCGGCGCCCCGGCCGTTGCAGTCGCTGCCCATGCCGTTCTCACCGTTCTTCGCCCGGTGGTGCTGCTGGTAGCGGAAGTCCAGGAGCGTGGTGAGCTGGGGGTTCGCCACGAACACCACCGAGCCGCCGTTGCCCCCATCCCCTCCGTTGGGCCCGCCGCGCTCGATGAACTTTTCCCGGCGGAAGGAGACGGCGCCGTTCCCCCCGTCCCCGGCCTTCACGAAGATGCGGACTTCATCGACGAATTTCATGGCTCTGGCCTCACCCCAGCTTGGGGAAGCAGGAGTCGAAAAATGCAAAACGGGCCGCCCTCGTGTCCAGCCGCCTTGAGGCACCTGGACCGGGAGCGACCCGCTCGGATGCAACAGGGCCCGTCCGGAGGACCAGGCCCGAAGGGAACGCCTAGGCGGCGCTCGCCTCAGCCGGATAGACCGAGACCTTCTTGCGGTCACGCCCCAGCCGCTCGTACTTCACCACCCCGTCCACCGTGGAGTAGAGGGTGTAGTCACGGCCCAGCTTCACGTTGGTGCCCGCGTGGATGACCGTGCCCAGCTGCCGCACGAGGATGCTGCCCGCGGACACTGCCTCGCCGCCGTACACCTTGACGCCCCGGCGCTGCGCATTCGAATCGCGGCCGTTGCGAGAAGAACCCTGTCCCTTTTTATGAGCCATGACACCTGTCCTACGTGAGACGGGCCGCCAGAGGCGGCCGAAGAGTGGATGAGCCGGTACTAGCCCGCGATGGAGGTAACCTTGACCTCGGTGTACGGCTGACGGTGGCCCCGGCGGCGCGTCCAGCCTTCCTTCTCCTTGCGGAAATGGAGGACGCGGCGGTGCTTGTCCTGCGCGAGGATCTTCCCCACCACCTTGGCGCCGCTGACCGTCGGCCGGCCCACCTTGGGAGAGTCCGTGCCGCCCAGCAGGAGGATGTCGTTGAAGGTCACCTCAGTGCCGACATCGCCCGCGACCTTCTCGATGCGGAGCACATCGCCCTCGGCAACGCGGTACTGCTTACCGCCCGTGCGAATCACTGCGTACATCGTCAAACCCTCTATCGGTCGGGTTGGGTCAACCCGTGGGAGTCGCCGCGCATTTCGGACGGCTGATCGCCCGGATACGCAAAGGATGGCCGATCTACGAGAGAAGGCCCGGGGAGTCAAGACGGATGTAGGGACACCTGGAAAGTATGAAAGTCGTCTGAACTTCCGCCTGGTTGCAGGCTCTCCTGGCACCGTGAGGGGCCATCGCTAGGATGCCGCCGCTTCATTTCATGTCCCAAGGAGAGTTCCCATGAAGAAGTGGATGGCATGTGTGGCGGCGGTGTCCCTGGCGCTGGTGGGCTGTGGTGGCGATAGCACGTGCGACGATCTGGCGGATGCCAATGACTTCGCGGCGGATCAAGCGGCGGCTTGCCGCAACGTCATCGACGAGTCCTACTTCGAGAAGTCCACGGACGAGGAGCGGGACCAGTGCAAGGACGCGCTGGAGGATTGCTCGGACAGCGACAAGGACGCGATCAAGGACGTCGCGGACTGCATCAATGACCTGCCCAAGTGCTCCGCGAGCGACTCCGAGCCGTTCGAGGCCGCCTACGGCGCCTGCTTCACGACGCTGGTGACCAAGGTGAGCCGGGCTTGTGCGGCGTCCATCTCCGCCAGCTCGCTGAAGGTCCCCGCGAACTACAGCATCGCCCGCTAGGCAGCAGTCCGCGCAGGTAGTCAGAGCCCAGCTCCCCGTGAGGAGCTGGGCTCTTCTTTTTTCTTCAGGGCGCGGGGCGCTGGGCCAGGGCCCGGCGCACGGTGCGGTAGCGCTGCAGCAACTGGAGGTCGAGCGGATCGGCCGCCAGCCCCCGCTCGTAGGCATCCAGGGCCTTGGCCAGCTGCCCATCCCGCTCGTAGGCATTGCCCGTGAGGGTGTGGACCCGGGCGGCCCCCGCCGCGCTGGGCTTCCGGGTCAGGAACTCCCGGTGCAGCGCATCCAGCTGGGTGACGGTGAGCCCCGCGGCCAGGCAGCACTCCACGCCCCGGAAGTTGCCCAGCCCCGCGTCGTACAGGGCCCGCCGGGTGAGGTTGCCCAGCGTCTCGCCCGCGTCCCGGACCCGCGTGAGCACCGAGTCCAGCAGCGCCCGCTGGGCCGAGGAGAGCTGCCGGGCCCGGAGCCCCTCCAGCTCCGAGAGCGCGGTCCTCACCCGCCCCCGGACGGTCTCGAAGCCCGCGTCCTGCGAGAGCGACAGGAACGTGTAGTAGTCCTGCTGCAGGTGCGAGAGGTACGGCGCCACCAGGGCGGAGACCTCGGCATCCAGCACCGGTGGCGACACCGACAGCGGGGTGTTGCCCGTGCCCCCGCGCAGAATCTGGGCCACGGCGGCCTTCAGGTCCGCGGGAGGCTCCACGAACTGGACGCCGAAGCCGGGCGCCATGCCCCAGAGCTTGGCCTGCTCGGGGGTGACGTGCCGCACCACCTCGCACGTGGACGTCAGCGGCCCCCGGTCCAGCTCCAGCGTCACCTGGACCCGTGAGAAGAGGGGCGGCAGGGACGACTCCATGCGCAGGAACAGCCCGCCCCGGGCAATGTCCGAGCACACCAGCTGCTCGGGCGGGGCACCGGGCCGGAGCACCACCTTGGCCGGCACCTCCACGGGGCGTGCCCTCCGCCGAGACAGCGCATCGAGCGCGGCCCCGGAAGGCGGCGCGGCGGCCACGGGGGCACTCGCGCCCCGGCGCTCCTCGGCCAGCGCCTCTTCCAGCGCGGCGCGCAGCTCCAGCGTCGTCTGGTAGCGCTCCGTGATGGACTTGGCGAGCGCCCGCAGGATGACCGCTTCAATCACCGGCGACACGTCCGGACACACCGAGCGGGGCGGCGCGGGCAGCTGCGTCTGGTGCGCCACGAGCTGCGCGGCGGACCCCTCCACGGTGAAGGGCAGTTGCCCCGTGGCGAGCTGGTAGGCAATCACCCCGAACGCGTAGACATCCGCCCGGCCGTCGATCCGCCCCGTCTGGGACTGCTCCGGCGCCATGTACTCGGGCGTGCCCACGATGATGCCGGCCTGCGTCTGGGGGCCCGCGCTGTCCAGGAGCTTGGCGATGCCGAAGTCGAGCACCTTCACGAAGGGCGCGGCGCCCTGCGCGCGCTGCACGAGGAAGATGTTGTCGGGCTTGAGATCGCGGTGGACGATGCCCCGCAGGTGCGCCGCATGCAGCGCCTCGCACGCCTGGGCCAGGATGGGCACCCACTGCGAGGCCTTCATGGGCGTGCCCACGTACGAGGACAGCGGCATGCCCTCCAGGTACTCCATGATGAGGTACGGGCGAGGGGGCGCGGCGTTCAGGTCGACGATGCTGACGATGTTCTCGTGGCCGATGAGGTTCACGGCCCGCGCCTCCGCATGGAAGCGCTGCACCAGCTCCGGATACGCGGCCAGGTGCTCGTGCAGCACCTTCACCGCCATGCGGCTGCCGATGGAAACGTGCTCGCCCAGGTACACCGCCCCCATCCCGCCCCGCCCCAACCGCCGCATCAGCCGGAAGCTGCCGAGCTGCGTGCCCAGCAGGGGATCCGGTTCCTCGGACGCATCGGTGCCGGCAACGTCCTCCACCGCCTCCAGGGGCTCGAATTCGTCGCTGGCATCTGGAGCAAGCCTCATACAGAGCCCATTCTCGACATGTTCTGGCAGGGAGTCACCCGTGACGCGCTTTCTCCGGCCCCCGCCCTGGTTTTACAGCACTTCGGTTCTTTCAGACATGCCTGTTTCGAGAGAGCGTCTCCGGCAAGCGTCCGTCCTGCCCGCCTGGGCAGTAGACAGAAGGACCTCCAGGCCTACGGAAGGGTAGAGTCGCGCCCATGTCCACCCGCCGCGTTCCGCTCGTTCACCTTGCCCACTACCGCTCCGGGACGCCCCAGGAGCGCGCCCGCTTCGTTCAAGTCTTCGGGGATGCGCTCAAGGAGTTTGGCTTCGTCTCGGTGGAGGGACATGGCATCGAAGATGGCCTCATCCGCCGCACCTATGCGGACGTGGAGCGCTTCTTCCAGCTCCCCGAGGCGGTGAAGCAATGCTACGCCGTCCCGGGCGGCGGCGGCCAGCGCGGCTACACCGGCTACGGCCAGGAGCACGCGAAGAACCGCACCGTGGGGGACCTCAAGGAGTTCTGGCACGTCGGACGGGAGCTGTCTGCATCCCACCCACACTTCTCCCCCCAGTACGGCCCCAACGTGTGGCCCTCGGAAGTTCCCACTTTCCAAGAGAACACGCGGAGCCTCTTCAACGCGCTCGATGGGGCCGCGGCGGTGATGCTCCAGGCCCTGGCGGAGTACTTCGGCGTGGAGCGCACCACCTTCAGCGCCATGGCGGAGGATGGCAACTCCATCCTCCGGCTCATCCACTACCCGCCCCTCAAGGAGCGCTTCATCCCCGGCGGGGTCCGCGCCGCCGAGCACGAGGACATCAACCTCATCACCCTGCTCTGCGAGGGCACCGCGTCCGGCCTGGAGCTGCTCACGCGCGATGGGGAGTGGCTGCCCGTGGACACGCTGCGCGGGCAGATCGTCGTGGACTCGGGCGACATGCTCAGCCGCGTCACCAACAACGTCATCCCCGCCACCACGCACCGCGTCGTGAACCCGCAGAGCGGCGAGCAGGACACCACCCGCTACTCCATGCCCTTCTTCGTCCACCCCTATCCGCAGTGCGTGCTGAAGCCCATTCCGGGCACCACCACCGCCGAGCACCCGGTGGCCCCGCCCCCTATCACCGCGGATGCCTTTCTCCAGCAGCGCCTGCGGGAGATCGGCCTCATCAAGTAGCCCGCGGGAGTCAGTCTCCGAGCTTCTTCTTGAGAAGCTCGTTGACGAGGGCGGGGTTGCCCTTGCCCTTCATCGCCTTCATCACCTGGCCCACGAAGAAGCCGAAGATCTGCTTCTTGCCCGCGCGGTACTTCTCGGCCTCGCCCGCGTTCTTGGCCAGCACGTCGTCCACCACCGCCTCCACCGCGCCCGCGTCGCTGACCTGCGCCAGGCCCTTCTCGGCGATGATGGCCTCCGGGGACTTGCCCTCGCGGAACATCTCCGCGAACACGTCCTTGGCGGCGTTGTTCGACAGGGTCCCCTTCTCCACCGCCCCCAGCAGCTCACCGAACTGCGCCGGCGTGAACTTGAGCGTGGAGAGGGTCACCGTGCCGCCGCTCTCGTTCAGCAGGCGCGCCAGCTCCCCCTGGAACCAGTTGGAGAGCTTCTTGTAGTCCTTGAAGTGCTGGGTGCACGCCTCGAAGAACTCCGCCAGCGGGCGCTCGGCGCACAGGAGCTTGGCGTCGTAGGCGGGCAGGCCGTACTGGCTCATGAAGCGCGTGAACTTCGCGCGCGGCAGCTCCGGCAGCCCCTGCGCCACCTCGTCGATGAGCGCGTCCGGCAGGTGCAGCGGCGGCAGGTCCGGCTCCGGGAAGTAGCGGTAGTCGTGCGCGTCCTCCTTGGAGCGCATGGAGCGCGTCTCGCCCCGCTGCGTGTCCCAGAGCCGCGTCTCCTGGTCGATTTTACCGCCCGACTCGAGCACCTCCACGTGCCGGGAAATCTCGTACTCGGCGGCCTGCTTGATGAACCGGAAGGAGTTGATGTTCTTCAGCTCGCAGCGCTGGCCGTACTGGCTCTCGCCCTTGCGCATCACCGAGACGTTCACGTCGCAGCGGAAGGAGCCCTCCTCCATGTTGCCGTCGTTCACCCCCAGGTAGACGAGCACGTCCCGCAGGGCCTTGAGGTACTCCACCGCCTCGTCCGCGCTGCGCAGGTCCGGCTCGCTGACGATCTCCAGGAGCGGCACCCCGGCGCGGTTGAGGTCCACCAGGCTCTCGCCCACGGCCGCGTCGTGCACGTTCTTGCCCGCGTCCTCCTCCATGTGGATGCGGCGGATACGGATCGTCTTCTCCCCTTCCGGGGTGTCGATGGTGAGCGCGCCCCACTCGCAGATGGGCTGATCGTACTGGGTGATTTGATAGCCCTTGGGCAGATCCGGATAGAAGTAGTTCTTCCGGCTCCACACGCTCGTCTTCTTGATGGTGCAGCCGAGCGCCAGCCCCGTGCGGATGGCGAACTCCGCCACGCGCTGGTTGAGCACCGGGAGCACCCCCGGCATCGCGAGGCATACCGGGCAGGTGTTCTGGTTGGGCTCCGCGCCGAACTCCGTGGAGCAGCCGCAGAAGAGCTTCGACTTCGTCAGCAGCTGGGCGTGGACCTCGAGCCCGATGACGGCCTGGAAATCGTTCAAGGGCATGGCGGTCCTCTAGAGCGCCGGGAACCGGCGGGTGAAACCGTGCTCGCGCTCGAAGGCGCGGCCGATGCGCAGCAGACGGGCCTCGTCGAAGGGCTTGCCGAGAATCTGCAGCCCAATGGGCAGGTTCGCCTTCGTGAACCCACACGGCAGCGACAGGCCCGGCAATCCCGCCAGGTTGCACGGCAGGGTGAACACGTCCATGAGGTACATGGACAGCGGGTCCGCCACCTTCTCGCCCAGCTTGAAGGCGGGCACCGGGGAGGTGGGCGACAGCAGGGCATCCACCTGCTCGAAGGCGCCCGCGAAGTCCTGGCGGATCAGCGTGCGGACCTTCTGGGCCCGGAGGTAGTAGGCGTCGTAGTAGCCCGCGGACAGGGCATAGGTGCCCAGCATGATGCGGCGTTTGACTTCGGCCCCGAAGCCCCGGTCCCGCGTCAGGCCGTAGAGCTCCTTCAGCCCCTTCGCATCCTTCGCGCGCTGGCCGTAGCGGATGCCGTCGTAGCGGGCCAGGTTGCTGGAGGCCTCCGCGGTGGCCAGGAGGTAATACGTGGCCAGGGCGTACTTCGTGTGGGGCAGCGACACGTCCACCAGCGTCGCGCCCATGCGCTCGTAGGTCTTCAGTGCCTCGCGCACCGCCTGCTCCACCTCGGGGTCCATGCCCTCGGTGAAGTACTCGCGGGGCACCCCCAGCCGGAGGCCGCGCACACCGCCCTCCAGGTCCTCCCGGTAGTCGGGCGCGTCGGCCTTCGCCGAGGTCGAGTCGAGCGGGTCATGCCGGGCGAGGAGCTGCAACAGCGCCGCGGTGTCCGCCACCGTGCGTGTCATGGGCCCCACCTGGTCCAGCGACGAGGCGTAGGCGATGACGCCGTAGCGCGACACCCGGCCGTACGTGGGCTTGAGCCCCACCGTGTTGGTGAGCGCCGCGGGCTGGCGGATGGAGCCGCCCGTGTCCGTGCCCAGGGCGCCGAAGACTTCACACGCCGCCACCGCCGCCGCCGAACCGCCCGAGGAACCGCCGGGGGTCCGCTCCAGGTCCCACGGGTTGTACGTCGGGCCGAACGCGCTGCCCTCGGTGGACGAGCCCATGGCGAACTCGTCCATGTTGAGCTTGCCCAGGATGGGCAGGCCCGCCTCCTTCAGGAGCCGCACCACCGTGGCGTCATACGGGGGGACGAAGCCCTGGAGGATGCGCGAGGCACACGTCGTCTCCGTGCCCTCCGTCAGGAAGATGTCCTTGAGCCCGATGGGCACCCCGTCCAGGGGGCTGGCGGGGTTGCCCGCCTTGCGGCGCGCATCACTGGCCTCGGCGGCGGCCAGGGCACCCTTCTCGTCCAGGCGCAGGAAGGCCTTCACCTTCCCATCCACCTGGGCAATGCGCGTCAGGCACGCGCGCGTGGCCTCCAGGGAGGAAACTTCCCCCGAGGCGAGCTTCGCCGCCAGCTCCAACATCGACAGTTCGGTCAGGGACATGGCCTTACTCGATGATCTTCGGGACGGCGAAGCGGGTGCCGACCTTCGAGGGGGCATTGGCCAGCCCCTTCTCCGGCGGCAGGGAGGGACGCGTCACGTCCTCGCGCAACAGCGAGGCCGCGAGCGTCGCGTGAGAGGTGGGCTCCACGTCACTCACGTCGAGCTCCTGGAGCTGGGCCACCGCGTCGAGCACCGCCGAGAGCTGCGTGGCGTAGCGCCGCTCCTCCTCGGGTGACAGCGACAGCCGGGCCAGGGAGGCCACATGACGGACCTGCTCGAGCGTGAGCTTCATCGGGGAGACCTCCTAGCGGCCCTTGAACAGGTTGAGGATGGCGCCCATCACCTTGCCATTGTTCTCCGAGCCCTGCTGCAGCACCTGCTCCAGCTCGCCCGCGTCCAGCCAGACCCCCTTGCAGTTGAAGCACGTGTCGAGCTCCACCTGCCCCTTCTTCAGGGTGTGCAGGTCCAGGCCGCACTTGGGGCACTTCATGTAGTGGAGCTTCTGGAGCTCCTCCCGCTGCTTGGCGGCCATCTGCTCGGACTGCTGGAGGGCGAGCTTGCGCTTCTTCTCGATATCCTCGCGGGCGAAGTACTCTTCCTCGGTGGACGACGGCTTGTCGAACTCGGCCATGTGGTTCTCCTTCACTGCATCAAACGCTCGATGGCGCTGCGCGCCACCTCCGCCTCGGGACCCTCCGGGAGGATCTCAAGGTACCGCTGGTAGTAGCGAATCGCTTCCGCCTTCTTTCCCTGGGAGCGGTAGGTCTCCGCAAGTCCAATCATGGCCTCCCCGTACCGGGGGTTGAGCCGGAGGGCCTGCTCGAACTCCCTGGCCGCCTCCTGGGGGTTGCCCAGGTCCAGCAGCGCCAGCCCCCGGCCCGAGTAGGGCTCCGCCCGCTCCGGTTCGAGCTCCGCCGCGTTCGCGAAGGCCTCCGCGGCCGCCACGAAGCGCTCCCGCGCCCGCAGGCGGTCGCCTTGTGCCATGTAGTAGTTGTAGTCGCGCACGGGCTCGGGCCGCTTCACCGGAGGGCTTCCCCCGTCCAGGTCTGTCCCCGCGTCCGCCTCCCCGCCCGCGTCCACCGCCTCCCCTGCATCCGCGCCCGCGTCCGCGAGGGCGCCCACATCGACGAGTTCCACCGCGTCTTCCTCCCCCCCCGCGTCCTGGGAGTCAGGGGGCACCGCCGCGGCGAGCGCCTCCCCCGCGTCCGAGGGGTCATTCCCACCCCCGGCGTCCGGGGTGGCGGGGGGGGCTTCGGCGGCGGCACGCTCCGCGCGAAGCTGCGCCTGCTGCGCCTCCTCTTTCCGGACGGACTCCGCCCGCGCCGCCTCCTCGCGTTGGGGACCCCACACCTGGAAGTAATAGAAGGCTCCGCCCGCCCCCAGGAGGAGCAACACCAGGAGCGGAAGAGGGCTGCCCCGCCGCATGGCCACCGGGCCTTGAGGCCGGGGGCTCAAATTCCCGGCACCCACCGGCGTTCCCCCCGCAGGCCCGCCCGGCTTCTGGGTCCCCAGGGCCTTGCCAAGCTCCATCTGCGCCTGAAGCAGGGAGGCCCGCTGGGCCTCATCCAGCACCTGGAAGAAGGTCGCCAGCTCCGCGATGTCCCCGAGCCGTTTCCAGTTGTCCCCCGTCAGGGAGATCTCATCATCGCGCACCACCTTGCGCTCGATGATCCACTTCTGGAGCGTGGTGAGATCCTTGAGGGAGAAGACGTTCCCACTGGCCTGGCGCACCCGCCACTCGCGGGACCGCTCGCCGGCCCCGGCGGGAGGAAGGCCCGGCTCCGGGCCCTCGTCGGGGGCCACGACGGGCGCGGAGCTGCCCAGGATCACCACCGGCGAGGACAGCTCCTGGCCTGGCTTCACCGCAAGCGTGATGAGCAGCGTTTTCTTCTTCAGGCCGAAGACGTACTGGCACGTGGGGCACTGAACGGTGAGACCGGCCTCGGGGATTCGGGCGTCCTCCAGCTGGTACTGCGACTTACAGCGATCACATCGGACGTCCATGCACCCCGCCTGCCCGCTTCGGTTCAGGCAACATACTTGCTCCGGACTGCCAAGACCTCAATTTGGAGCCCCAAACGGCCGCCGCTCAACAGGCTGGAAAGTTGACCGATCAGCGTCCCCCCCTACACTCGCCCGGGCAGTCGCTACAGCCTGCTACGGGTCTTACAGAGGGAAGGTCATGACGGCGGCAAGGAAGGGCAGGGCAGAAAAGACGGTCCTGTCGAGGCAGGAGATCGCCACGCGTCGCAAGGCGCTGGCGGCCAAGAAGATGCAAACGGGAGGCGCCAGCCGGCGTGCCATCGTGGGCGTCTTTCTCCTATCGGCTTCGATCATCTCTTTCTTGTCGGTTGCCACCTTCAGCGCGAAGGACCGCGTGGGGCCTGGCTTCCGCAACATGGTCGGCCCCATGGGCCACCTCATCGCCGAGTCCCTGCGCGGGATGCTGGGCGTGTGCGCCTACCTCATTCCCCTGTGCGGGGGCTATGCGGCGATGATCCTCTTCGTGGGGCATCGCGATCGCCGCCGGTTGCCGCAGATCGCCGCGCTGACGCTGCTGACCCTGAGCGCCTCGGTGCTCGCGCACATCTTCTTCGCCGGAGAGCCCGGGTGGGCGCACCCACCGGGCGGCGCCGTGGGCTCGGCCCTCGGTGGCACGCTGCAGAAGCTCTTCTCCACCGTGGGCACCGTCATCCTCGTCACCGCCGTGGCGGTCGCGGGGCTCATCGTCGGCACGCAGTACACCTTCCTGAAGCTGTGCGCCCTGCTGTGGGCGGGGGCCTGTGTGTTCGGCAAGCGGGCCCAGGAAGCGGGCCAGGCCTTCTGGGAGGCTCAGAAGGTGGCCTACCAGCAGCGCCAGGAGCGGGCCGCCAAGGAGAAGGAAGAGGAGGCCGCGTTCCTCGCCCAGCTCGAGGCGGACGAGGAGGAGCTGCTGGAGGCCGAGCGCGAGGCCGCGGAAGCCGAGGCCGCCGAGGCCGAGGCCATGGCCGAGGAGGCCGTGCGCCTGGCACGCGAGGCCGAGAAGGAGCAGCTGCTGGCCGCCAAGAAGGCCGCCAAGGAGACCAAGGAGCTCACCCGCGAGGCCAAGGCGCAGGCCAAGGAGAAGCCCGCCGAGCCCGCCGCGGCCCCCGTGGCCCAGGCCGAGAAGCGGCCTGCCCCGGGTGCGGATCCCGCCTGGGCGTCCTTCCTCTCCCCTACCCCCAACATCCCCTCCCCCGAGGCGGTGGCCGCCGAGCCCCTGCGCAAGCGGGACCGCAAGACGCCCAACATCGTCACCGCGCCGGCCACGCCCGCCGCCGTGTTCCCCATGTCTCCGGCGGCCTCCTCCGAAGAGGAGGAGGCGGCGCCCGCCCCCGTGGCGCCCCCCGTGGCCGCGGGCCCCTCGGCCATCGTGCCCGCGCCTGCCTCGGCGTTGGCCCGCATGCCGCTCATCGTGGAGCCCAAGGCCCCGCCCAAGCCCACCTCGCCGAAGAAGCGCGACGTGGAGGAGTTCGAGTTCGTCGGAGGCCGCAAGAGCTTCTCGCTGCCGCCGCTGAGCGTGCTCGAGTGTGACTTGAAGGAGCGCACGGCGCTGGACAAGGACACGTTCCTCGTCACCGCCGAGAAGCTGCGCGCCAAGCTGGCCGACTTCGGCATCCAGGGCGAGGTGGTGGAGATCCGCCCCGGTCCCGTCGTCACCATGTACGAGTTCCTCCCGGGCCCCGGCATCAAGGTGAGCAAGATCGCCTCGCTCTCGGACGATCTCGCCATGGCCATGGAGGCCATGCGCGTGCGCATCGTCGCCCCCATCCCCGGCAAGGGCGTGGTGGGCATCGAGGTGCCCAACAAGGACCGCGAGACCGTCTACCTCAAGGAGATCGCCGAGCAGGACGCCTTCCAGAAGAGCCAGAGCAAGCTCACCATGTGCATGGGCAAGGACATCGAGGGCATGCCGTACGTGCTCGACCTGGCCAAGGCCCCGCACCTGCTCATCGCAGGCACCACCGGCTCGGGTAAGTCCGTGGCGGTCAACTCGATGATCATGAGCATCCTCCTGAAGTCCACGCCGGAGGAGGTCCGCTTCATCATGGTGGACCCGAAGATGCTCGAGCTGTCCGTGTACGAGGGCATCCCCCACCTGCTGCTGCCCGTCGTTACCGACCCGAAGAAGGCGGCGCTCGCGCTGCGCTGGGCCGTGGAGGAGATGGAGCGCCGCTACCAGCTGCTGTCCGAGGCGGGCGTGCGCAACATCGCCGGGTACAACAAGTTCGTGGAGAGCTCCGCCACCGAGGTCAAACCCGAGAAGGCCGCCGAGGAGAAGAAGCCCGCCAAGGCCAAGAAGGTGCTCGTCGTCGACGGCACCGCGTCCAGCGACGGCCCCGGTGTGGCTGCGCCGAAGGACGACCTGGAGGACATGCGCGAGGCGGTCGAGTCCGAGGAGGACGTGCCCGAAGTCCAAGCGGAGGCCGAGGAGGACGCCGCCGTGGAGGAGAGCGCTCCCGAGGCGGCCCCGGAGAAGAAGGAGCTCAAGAAGCTGCCCTACCTCGTGGTCATCATCGACGAGCTGGCGGACCTCATGATGGTGGCCAGCCGCGAGGTGGAGACGTACGTGGCGCGCCTGGCGCAGATGGCGCGCGCCTCCGGCATCCACCTGATGGTCGCCACCCAGCGCCCCTCGACGGACGTGGTGACAGGCGTCATCAAGGCCAACTTCCCCACGCGCGTCAGCTTCATGCTGCGCTCCAAGCCGGACTCGATGACCATTCTCGGCACGGTGGGCTCCGAGGCCCTGCTGGGCATGGGCGACATGCTCATCATGCCTCCCACGAGCGCCCACCTGCAGCGCGTGCACGGCGCCTACGTCTCCGAGACGGAAATCAAGCGCGCGGTGGACCACCTCAAGGCCCAGGGCAAGCCCGTCTTCGACGAGTCCATCCTCAAGCCGCGCGACGAGGACACCGAGGGTGGTGGCGAGGAGGACGAGCTGTCCGACGAGCTGTACGACCAGGCACTCGCCACGGTGAGCGAGATGCGCGCCGTCTCCATCTCCATGCTCCAGCGCAAGATGCGCATCGGCTACAACCGCGCCGCGCGCATGATCGAACGCATGGAGCGCGAGGGCGTGGTCGGCCCCGCCGATGGCGCCAAGCCCCGTGAGGTGCTCTTGCGCGGGGTGGGCGAGATGCCCGGCGCGGGGGCGATGTAGACTCCGGGGGATGATCATCGCCATCTCCCGATTCCGGCCACCCGAGGGCCAGGGGGACGCCCTGGCCGCCCGGTTCCAGGAGCGCGCCCGGCTCGTGGACCGGCACGAGGGCTTCCTGGGCCTGGAAGTCCTCCGGTCCTTCGAGCGGCAGCCCGAGTTCCTGCTGATGACGCGCTGGCGGGACCGGGACGCCCTGAGGGCCTACCTCCAATCCGAGGACTTCCAGGCCGCCAAGGCCGCCGGGGCCGCGCAGGAGGATGCCACCTTCGCCCTGTACGAAGTCGTGGCCCAATGAGCCTCTTCCCCGTTCCCAAGAGGCCCCAGGTCCGTTAAGGGCGAGGAACCATGGCCGAACGCCTCCCCCTTTTCGCCACCACCGCTCGCGGTACCGAGGACCTCCTGGCCGAGGAGCTTCGCGAGCTGGGGGCCCGCCGCATCCGTCAGGACCGGGGAGGCGTGCGCTTCCTCGCCTCGCTGTACGAGGCCCTCCAGGTCTGCCTCTGGTCCCGCATCGCCATGCGCGTGCTCTACCCTCTGGGAGAGTTCGAGGCCCGGGGGGCGGAGGGGCTCTACGAGGCCGCCGCGAGCGTGCCGTGGGAGGAGCACCTCACGCCGGACCACACCTTCGCGGTGGAGGCGACGTTGCGCGACAGCGAGCACAGCCACTCGGGCTTCGTGGCGCTCAAGGTCAAGGACGCCCTCGTGGACCGCATGCGGGGCACCCTGGGCTCCCGGCCGGACGTGAACACACGGGAGCCGGACGTGCGCGTGGTGGCCCACCTGGCGAAGGAGAAGCTGTCGCTCTCGCTGGACCTGTGCGGAGAGCCCCTGAACCGCCGCGGATACCGCGTGCGGCCCACGGCGGCGCCGCTCAAGGAGACGCTGGCCGCCGCCCTGCTGCGCGCGGCGAACTACACCGGTGAAGAGCCGCTGGTGGACCCCATGTGCGGCTCCGGCACGCTGCTCATCGAGGCGGGCTTCATCGCCCGGCACCGGGCGCCCGGCATCGGCCGGTCCTTCGCGGTGGAGCGCTGGCCCCACCAGGGGCCCCGGGCCCGGGAGCTGCTGGAGGACTTGCGCGCGGATGCCCGCCGCAACGAGCGCAAGGTGCTCTTTCCCATCCTGGGCTTCGACAAGGATCCCGAGGCCCTGGAGGCCGCGCGCCGCAACATCAAGGCCGCGCGGCTCGCCGAGGAGATTCAGGTGGCCGAGGGCGATGCCACGAAGCCCCTGCCCCTCCCCAAGCCCGGGGGGCTGCTCATCACCAACCCGCCCTATGGTGAGCGCATCGGCACGGGCGGCCAGAAGGGCATGAAGTCCTTCTATTTCAAGCTCGGAGAGAGCTTCCAGGAGCTGGATGGCTGGCGCGCCCACATCCTCTCCGGCAACCCCGGCTTCGAGAGCGCCTTCCACGCCCGGCCCTCCAGCCGCCGCGAGGTGTGGAACGGCCCCATCGAGTGCGAGCTGCTGGGCTACCGGCTGGGCAGTTGGGGCGCGCCCCTGGCGGAACGGCGCTCAGAAGCGGCGCTCGGTCCTTCGAAGCAGACGCCCGATGTTGCCCCGGTGCGTCCAAAGCATGAAGGCGAAGAGGAGGCCTGAGAGGAACGCGTACTCGGGCGCGGCGGCGGTGAACGCCGCGGTCCCCACGGCGGCCGCCCCCGCCGAGAGCGAGCCCAGCGAGCTCATCCGCGCCACCTTCACCACGAGCGCGTACACGGCCCCGCCCACGAGCGCCGCCAGGGGCACCAGCACGAGCAGCACGCCCAGCGCGGTGGCCACGCCCTTGCCTCCGCGCAGCTTCAGCCACACGGGGAAGCAATGGCCGAGAAACGCCGCCAGCCCCACGAACACATGGGCCCGGGGCTCGCCCGGCATGAGCTGCAAGGCCAGCAGCACCGGCAGCGCCCCCTTGAGCGCATCCAGCGCCAGGACGAGCCCTCCGGCCTTCTTGCCCGCCACCCGCGCCACGTTGGTGGCGCCAATGTTGCCGCTGCCCTCCGCGCGGACATCCACGCCCCGCGCCCAGCGCGTCACCAGGACGCCGAAGGGAATGGAGCCCGCGAGATACCCCAGCAGGATGAGGGCGGTGAGCACGTCGGGCTCAGGTCAGCAGGTGAGGAAACTTCGTCTTCACCACCACATAGGCGTAGTTGACGAAGAGGAGGATGGGGAAGGCCACCCGCAGCCAGGTCCACTCGCGGGGGGACAGCTCGATTTCGGGCACCGGCATCTTGAAGGCCATGTGCAGCACCATCACCACCGCGGCCAGGGCGAACAGGAGCGCCCCCACCGTGCCCATGGGATTGGCCTCCCACGCCCCCACGAAGTTGAAGTGGGCCACCCGGTCGGCCACACGGGTCAGCCCACAGCCGAGGCAGGGCCAGCCTGTCGACTCGCGAAGCACACAGCCCCAGAAGGGAATGAGCTTCGCCACGGGGACATAGCGGCCAATGAGCAGCCCGATGAGTCCCACCAGGCCGAGCACATCCACGGTGCCGAACCGGCGATTCGGCGGAGGAAAGAAAACCTTCACGGGAACAGTCTACCCTGGAAGCGGTCCAGGAGTGGACGGCGGCGGGCCGCTGTCTTGCCCGGACAAAGACTTTTGGGCTATTCGCATGGACATGAAGACGCTCCGTTCCGCCCTGCTGATGCTGGCCGCTGTTCCCTGCGTGGCGCTCGCGGGTGAGCCGTCCGCCGCCCCCGCTTCCCCGAAGGCCGCCAAGGCCGCCGAGGCGGAGTGCCACCACCCCACGCCGCCTCAGGCCGCCACGCCGAAGGATGGCTGGACCCTGACGCGCGGCGAGCCCCTCAAGGGCGCCCAGGCCGTGAAGCTGGCCGACGTGCTGGCCAAGCCCCAGGCGCACGACGGCAAGACGGTCCTCCTGGAGGGCCAGGTGCGCAAGGCCTGTGAGCGCAAGGGCTGCTGGATGGAGCTGGCGGCCTCGCAGGATGCCAAGAGCCCGGGGGTGCGCGTCACCTTCAAGGACTACGGCTTCTTCGTCCCCGTGGACTCCGCGGGCTCCGCGGCCCGCGTGGAGGGCGTGGTGAAGGTGGCGGAGCTGAGCGAGGCCCGCGCCAAGCACTACGAGTCCGAGGGCGCGATGGTTCCCCGGGGCAATGACGGCAAGCCCCGCGAGGTGCAGCTCGTGGCCACCGGCGTCGAGCTGCGCCGCTAGGCAATGGTGCGCAGCTTCAGCATGAGGGGCGTGCAGGGCGCGGCCGACCGGGCCGTGCAACACGCCCGGAACTGGATGCTGGAGACCGAGCCGGGCTCCCGCATTCATGACGTGCAAGAGGACCCGCGCTTCCAGCACCGGGGCGTGGACCTGCTCTGGGAGCTGCCCTCCGGAGAAGTGCGGGGCATCGAGGTGAAGGGCGACCGCCAGGCGCGCCGGCGCTACTGGTTCGAGCTCGTCTCCAACGTGGAGAAGGACACCCCGGGCTGCTTCCTCTACAGCTCCGCGGATCTGCTCGTTTACGTCTTCCTCGCCCAGGCCCAGCTCCATGCCCTGCCGCTGAAGAACGTGCGGGAGTGGTTCCTGCCGAAGGCCAAGGAATACCCGCTCAAGCACACGACGACGAAGACGGGCGCCATCCGCTACACCACGGTGGGCGCGGTGGTGCCCTGCCACGAGGTGGCCGATGCGGTGCCCGGCGTCCTGTGCGTGTCCCTGAAGCGGGGCGCGGGCAAGAGTGCCGCGCCCGCGCAGGGGGCTGAGCGCCAGGAGGGCCCCGAAGCCGAGGCCCTCGCTCCCACGGGAACCGGCGCGAAGTAGCTCGCGTCAGCCGTGCCGGTGCCCGTGCCCCGGGTGCATCTGGTCATGCATCGCGCTGAGGCGCGCCATGTCCCGGGCCACTTCCTGCTGCGAGCCCCGGTCGCCCGTGGTCTTGAAGATGTGCTCCAGGCGCGAGCAGAGATCGATCGCCAGGTGGATGTCCCCATCCTTCTCGGCCTGCAGCATGACGGGCCGCGCGTGCGCCGCCGCCTGCGGATAGGCGCCCAGGTGGATCAACCCATCCACGGAGAGCAACCGGCTGAGCTGCGTCCGGGACGTGTCGGTGATGATCTGCTCCAGGCTGGCGATGGCCGGGTCGCGCTCGCCCTTGGCCGCGCGCACGATGGCGCTGGCGATGCCCTTGCGCTCGGGCAGGAGGAACTCCTCCAGGTCCGCGAAGGCCTCGCCATGCTGGGGGTGCCCAGCCTTGGTGAGCGACTCGGCCAGCGAGTCGAACGTCTCGGCGATCTTCTCGTTGAAGACGCCCAGCGCGCGCTCGATGAACGGCTGCTTGGGCTGGCCCTTCTCATCCAGGGGCACCTTCTGGCGCACGGCGCTCATGCGCTCGAACGCGGCCCCCAGGGGCGCATCCTGCATGCCGCCCAGCAGCTTCAACGCCGACTGCATCACCTCGACCAGGCTCTCGGAGAGCTCCCGGGGCGCGAGCCGGTCGGGAACCCACCGGCGCCACAGCTCCTCGGCCGCGCCGAAGGGGAAGACCTTGAAGGGGCCCGTGCCCTTCCACTTGGAGCCCCACTGCTGGGCGATGTCCGCCGGCCAGACCGTCTCGGAGAGCGTCCGGAAGTCCGCCTCGGTGGTGGGCGCCCCATAGTGCCCCAGGGTCCCGAGGATGGCCTCCGTCGAATACCCCTGGAGGCCCTTGTTCTGCCATGCCTTGTCCACGCGCTCAGTGCTCAACGCTGCGTCTCCTCATCGCGCCGTCCGCCGACGCCAGCGGGCCTTCTAGCAGAGCGCCCGCCCCGAGTGGGGCCACCTGAGGCACCGTGGGCCAGACGGTGGGATTTCGCCGCCCATCATCCACCCGGCGGGCCAGGTACGGCACGCACCCGCGCGCCTCGAAGGCCCGTTTGAAGGCGGCGAACCCTGCCCCCGCCTTCCAGGCGTCCATGGCGGCCAGCCCCGCCTCGGGGCCACATTGGGCGAGCATGTACTCCACCCAGGCCCACCGGGCCGAGGTGGGGCGCACCTCCGCCCGGCCGCGCAGCCCCTTCCTCAACCGGTCCAGCTTCGCATCCACCTCGCGGATGCCCGCGAAGGGCGCGCCATCCAGCGGGGTGTTGCGCTTGGCCACGAAGGGGGCCACCCCCAGCGCCACGGGGATGATGCGCGACAGCTCGGTGGTGAAGCGGATGAGCTCGTCCACGTCCGCGTCCTCCTCCAGGGGGAGGCCGACGACGTTGTAGACCTTGAGCTGCTTGAACCCCGCGTTCCGCGCGAAGTTCGCCGCGCGGACAATCTGCTCCTCCGAGTGCTTGCGATCCACCAGGTCTCTCATCCGCTGAGAGGCCCCATCCGCGGCCACGGTGAGGTTGGAGGCGCCGCCCCGGCGCAGGGTGTCCACCAGCTCCTGGGTGAGCCGGTCCGCGCGCAGCGAGGACACGCCCACCTCCCGGCCCGCGTCCACCAGGGTCCGCAGCAGCTCGACGATGCGCGGATGGTCCGTGACGGCCGCGCCCACCAGCCCCACGCGCCGGGCATGCTCGGGAATGAGCGACAGCACCCGCTCGGGAGGCACCGTCCGCATCCCCCCATTGGTGGTCCGCCGCATCACACAGTAGTGGCACCCCCGGGAGCACCCACGCTCGGGCTCGATGAGGAACATCGACCGCAGCTCGGTATGGGGGGTGATGATCTGCGAGCGGGCCGGGAGCCGGGCATCCATCGCCTTGGCAACGAAGTAGCGCTTGCCACCCCGCCCAGGCACCAGGAAGCCGGGCCGCTGCGCCAGGTGGTCCAGCAGGGCCTCCCGCTCCATCGTGAGGGCGGCCTCCAGCAAGGTATGGACGAGTTCTTCCGCCTCCCCCTGGAGCAGCACATCCACAAAGGGCTCCAGCGGGTCCGGATTGGAGAAGGTCAGCGGCCCTCCAGCGACAATCAGCGGGTGCCGCGCCGTCCGCTCTTCCCGGAGCACGGGCAGGCCCGCCAGCTCCAGCATCGTGAAGAGCCCGGTGAGTTCCAGCTCATACGCCACCGAGAAGGCGAGCATCGGCAGGCTGGAGACATGGGCCGCGGACTCGTAGGTGAAGAGCGGGGTCCGGGTCTTTTTGTAAGCCTCCACATCGTCCGGGAGGAAGACGCGCTCGGCGGAGACGTCCGGGTGCGCGTGGAACTCCCGGTAGATCGTCTGGTAGCCGAGGGAGCTCATCCCCACGTGGTAGGGGCTCGGGTAACACAGGGCCACCCGGTAGGGCGCCTCCTTGAAGAGCGTTCCCTGCTCGTCCGCCAGCCGTGCGCGGACTGCTTCGACGAGTGAGTACCGGCCCTCCATGTGCCTCCGAAGAAAATCCTGTCCTCTGTAAACACCGCGGCCCCGGGCAGCCACTCCCAGGGGAGGGCAACCGGGGCCACGGTCAAACGGCTTGAACCTGAACCACTACTTGAAGGAAGGAACTTCCTTGCGCGGCACGCAGAAGTTCACGACCGGGTCGCACACCACGTCGAAGATCGGGTTGACGTTGTGCGTGGGACCGCACGAATCCGGGTCCGCCGGATCGCACGGCACCGCCGGCCAGATGGCCCGCATCGTCAGATTCGCGGTGCAGGTCAGCCCATTCTGGGTCCGGCTGAAGGCGATGTCTCCGCCCATCTGCGTTCCCGGCGCGTCCGGCCGGGCCACCACCCGCACGTTGCTGTACGTGTAGGAGGCTTGCATTGCGGGCAGCACGGTCGGCGTGGTCCTCGGCGCAGCATCCACCGACGCCGTGGTCCACTCCGTCGTTCCACACAGGTCGTCGCCATCCGGCTCCGCGGCCAGGTTGCCAATGGCCGTCTGAGGATAGACGCCGTTAGCCGGCACGTTGACGGTGGCGTCATCGATCGAGCGAAGCGCCAGGGTGTTGGGCCGCAGGGCGAGCACGGCCGAGTTCTCCACCTCGGGGTCCACGTACTTGAAGACACCGACCGGCTCCCCCTTGGGGATCAGGGCGGCGCAGGCCTCGGAAATGGTCTGGCCTTCCTTCACGTCGTACCGGGCGTACCAGCTGGTCGAGTCCTGCACGATGCATCCGGCGCTGGGCTGGTCGCAGCCCGTCAACAGCAGGCTCATGCCAGCCAGAGCGGTCACGGTGGAAACGATGTTCTTGATCATGACTTTCTTGGTTCCCATCTCGGATCTCTAGAAGGTGTAACGGACGCCGAACCGGAACTGGCGGGGCGACTGGTACGTGCGCCCATTCCCGAAGTTGGGGTTCACCTCGCCCTCGGTGAGGTACACGGGGTTCGCCGCATCCTCGGCGCTGTCGCCCGTGTTGATCTGCACCTTGGTGGGCAGGTCCGCGCGCGTACCGCCCTTGACCGGGTAGACGCTGGAGAGCGTGTAGGTCTCGTCCACCGTGCTCACCGTCTGGAAGTTGAAGAGGTTGAACACGTCCATGGTGAACGACACCACGTTGTCCTTGTTGATCCGGTAGTTCAACCCGATGTTGGTGTCGATGATGTTGGTCCACGGGGTCCGGCCGCCGGAACCACGCGGCAGAACGAAGGACTCATCCTCGAGGTAGGAGGGGTGAGCGCCCAGGTAGTTGATGGGCGTACCCGAGTTGCCGCGGTAGGACAGACCGATGTTGCTCGAGATCGCGTTGGTGAAGTTGATCTCCTTGGCACCGAACAGCTTCACGGAGTGCGTGCGGTCGAAGGGCAGCAGACCCGTACGGTTCTCCAGCAGCTCGATCAGGTCGAAGTCCGCGGTGATGTTCGGGTCGAGCTGACCGGTCTCCGGACGGAACAGGCCGGGGTAGTTGCCGTACAGCCGGGACCAGGTGTAGCTGGCCTGGGCCAGCCAGCCGCCCGCGAAGTTGCGGTTCAGGTAGAGGGTGACGGCGTCGTAGTCACGCTGCGCCTTGGGGAACTCCTGGGCAAAGCCCTCGCCCGGGTTGCCGAGGAAGTACGTGGCGCCGTTGTCGCGGCTCATGTCCTCCAGGACGTTGCCCACGTTGCGGTGCGTGTAGGTAGCACCAAAGCGGGTGTTCGAGACGACCTCGTACTCGCCGCCCACCACGTACTCGTTGGCGGACTGCGGCTTGAGGTCCGGGTCGATGGGCGTCGGCTCCGTCTTGCCACCGCCGTAGAGGCGGCTCGGGTTGCGGTTCGTCTCCGCGCTGCCCGCCAGGTAGGCCGGGTCGGCGCAGCCGGTCCGCTGGCCTTCCAGCGTGCTCGGGTCACACCCATTCGTCCCACCCGCCGTCGTGGGGGCCACACGGTAGGCGGTGACCTGACGCTCAGGCGGGAACTGACGGTCCGCCAGGTTGAGCGGAACCTGCTCGTAGTAGCGCGCGTAGTTGAAGAAGAACTTCATGCGGCCGTTGGCCAGGGGGTCCACGATGGCACCCAGGCGGGGCGACCACTGGTTGGGCAGCACCATCGCCAGGTCCCCGTCCGAACCGTACACCTGCTGCACGTCGTAGCGGAGGCCGAGGTTGAGCGTCACGCGGCTGGCGATGGTCCAGCTGTCCTGCAGGAAGCCACCGATCGTGTTGCTGCTCACGTCGGACTGGAGGAACGGCAGCACCTCGGCGCTGTCCGGCCGGGTCTGGATGCCGAAGCGGCGGGCATCAATCCAGCCGTACGTGCCCGGAGCGATCGCCGTCCCCGTGCGCGGGTCGATGCGGCCACCCAGGTTCGTCTCGTTGAAGTACACGCCGCCGCTGTAGGACTTCTTCTGGCTGTAGGAGAGCAGCTCGACGTCCAGGCCCGCCTTGAACACGTGGCTGCCCAGCGCGTTGAGCAGGTAGGTCGCCTTGGCGTTGGCCTGGTAGCGGTTCAGCGAGCCGTCGGTCAGGAGGTTCGGGCCGCCCACGCGGTAGGTGTTCACCGGGCAGATGACCGGATCCGTGCTGTCCGCCGGATCGCACACGGCCGCGGTGGCACCCAGGTTCTCGAAGTACGCCAGCGAACGGCGCTTCTGGTAGTCCACGGCCGAGTAGCCGGCCAGGCCGCTGCCGTAGATGTCACCCACCTCGCTGCCGTCCACCGGCAGGGTGGACGCGACCTGGTGGAACCAGCCCGCGTTCACGTCGAGGAGCAGCTTCTTGTCATTGAAGGAGCCGGAGTACTTCAGGCCCACGGACGTGGCACCCGAGGTGATCTCGCGCAGACCGATGTCATTGGGATTGATCGTCTGGGCAGCCGGCAGGCCACCGCTCTGGGGATTGATGGTCAGCTTGCCCCGGCCACCCGTGCTCGCGGGGGTGCCGTTCACGGACAGCGCCACGTTGTGGTCCTGGTTGATGAGGTACGTCAGCTTGCCCAGGTACTGGATGCTGCGGGAGTCCGCGAAGTACGTCCGCTCGGCGCCCTCGATGGGCAGCACGCGCTGGTCGCCGTTCTCGTCCAGCAGCGGGTTGCCGGCCTCGTCGAACTGGAAGTAGTTGACGCCGCGGGTGTGGGTGTAGCGGGTGAAGGACGGGGTGACACCGGCGAAGAACCACAGCTTGTCCTTGATGATCGGGCCGCCGAGGGTGGCGCCGAAGTCACCGAGGTTCTTCAGCTGGTTGTTGCCGGTGATGACGGAGCCCGCGTTCAGGGCGACGGTGCGCGTGCCCTCCAGGGAGCCCGGGGTCCAGTTGCCGAACACGCTGCCGTGGAACTCGTTCGAGCCCGAGCGGGTCACCGCGTTGATGACGCCGCCCGTGGCGCGGCCGAACTCCGGCAGGTAACCACCGGTGACGACGTTCACGTCCTGCACGAACTCGACGCTCAGCGCGCTGCCGTTGATGCCGAAGGCCGGGTCGTTGGTGGACAGGCCGTCCACCACGAAGCCGTTCTCAGGAGAGGACGCGCCGCCGACGGACACGCCGTACTGGTCGTTCTGCGCGCCGGGGGCGAGCTCCGCCAAGCTGTCGAACGAGCGCGCCGCGCCGCCCTTGCCGCCGGGGCGGTTCACGGCGATGCGCCGGACGAACTCCTGGTCCACGTTCACGCCCTGCGTGGTGCTGCCGATGTCGATCGTCGGCGGGGTACCCGCCACCTCGATGACTTCGGTGAAGGCCTCGGGCAGCAGCTCCACGTTCACGCGGATCGTGCGGTTGAGGCGCAGCTGGATGTCCGAGCGGGCGAAAGGCTTGAAGCCCTGCGTGTCAAAGCGCAGGGTGTAAACGCCCGGCGGCAGCTGGGGAATACGGTACTCGCCCCGGGAGTCAGTAACCACGGTCTGCTCACCCTGAAGGTTGGGCGACGTCGCGGTCACGACGACATCCGCCAGGGAAGCCCTGTTCGCGGACGGGTCGGCGTTGACGACCGTACCGATGATGACGCTACTCGACGACTGCGCCAGGGCCGCTGAGCCAAACAACAGGCCAGCAAGCAGCACAACTCCGGTTTCCCGGAGCACTCGGGTCAATCTCATGCTGGAACCCCTCCAAGGTGGGCCAATGCAAGGAAAAATGGTCGCCGAAAATACTTGAGGTCGCCAAGTTGTCAACCAATGGTTGCTTTTTTGGGACCTACGGGATTGGTACGCCCGCGTCAGTCAAGTCCTGATCGCCGCTTGCTTGAACCCGGACTGCATTTCTGTATGGTAGCACGCCTTTGATCAGGCGAAGCGGCCGGGAATCTCCTGGGGTCGCGCCGGTAACTGAGGAGTGATCGCGAATGTTCGACTCTGTCCTTGACCGCGGAGCCGGCCCCAGAGGCCGGTTCGGCACCGGAGCCGTGGTCTCCGTGGTGCTGCACGTGGTCCTCTTCGCCGTGGCGATCTACCTGTCCACCCGGCCGCCGCCGCTCGAAGAGAAGGAAGTAGAGGTCACCTTCAAGGCCGCGATGGCCCCGCCGCCTCCCCCTCCCCCGCCGCCTCCCCCTCCCGCGGCCTCCAAGCCCAAGACGACGCCCAAGAAGCCCGTCAAGAAGCCGGACACCATCGTCCAGCCGAAGGAGATTCCGCAGGAGAAGCCGCCCGAGCAGGAGCCCGTGGAGGAGCCGCCCGCGCCCGAGGAGCCGACCGAGGAGGCCGTCGAAGGCGGCGTCGAAGGCGGCGTGGCCGGTGGCGTGGTGGGCGGTGTCGTCGGTGGCGTGCTGGGCGGCGTGCTCGGTGGCCAGGTGGGCGGTACCGGGACGGACGTGCTGCCGTTCGGCGCGGGCATGACGCGGCCCGAGAAGATCGGGGGTCCCTCCCCGCAGTACACGCGTGAGGCGCTGGAGGCCCGCGTCCAAGGTCTGATGATCGTCAAGTGCGTCATCACCACCGAGGGCAAGGTCGAGAAGTGCCGCATCATCAAGCCCCTGCCCCACATGGAGCAGTCGGTCCTGGACGCCCTGTATGCCCAGCGCTACAAGCCGGTGACCTTCCAGGGCCGCCCCGTCCAGGTCGACTACACCTTCAACATCAAGCTCTCGCTGCCGCGCTAGCGCCTCAGGCCGCGGCTTCATTCCTTGCCGTCAGCTGTCCTTTCCCTCGCGCTCGAGGAGGAGCGCTCCTACAACCATGCAATTCACTCTTGCGGATATCTGGGCGCACACGGGCCTCTTCGCCCGTTTCATCATCTTCACCCTGGCCTTCATGTCGGTCGCATCCCTGGTCGTCATGGCCGAGCGCATCTTCGTCTTCCGTAAGACGCGCTCGGACTCGCGCAATTTCGCCGCGAAGATGGGAGCCATCCTCGCCAAGGGTGACCTGACCGCGGCGGCCAACACCAACCTGGGCAAGGACGTGGGCCACCTGGGCCGCGTCATCAACTCGGGCCTGACGGCGTACAAGATCAGCCCCAGCAACAAGGACGTGGCCGTGGAGTCCGTGGCGCGCGCCCTGGAGCGCCAGGCGCAGCGCGAGGTGCAGAGCCTCAAGCGCGGCCTGGGTGTGCTGGCCACCGTGGGCTCGACGGCGCCGTTCGTCGGTCTGCTCGGCACCACGATGGGTATCGTGAACGCCTTCCAGCTCATGGCGGAGGCGGGCTCGGGCGGTCTGGGTACCATCTCGGCCGGTATCGCCGAGGCGCTCATCACCACGGCGTTCGGCCTGCTGGTGGCCATCCCCGCCGTGATGGCCTACAACTTCCTCCAGGGCTGGGTGGATGCGCGCTCGGTGGACATCTCCGAGTCTTCCAACGAGTTCCTGGACGTGGTGGCCCGGCAGCTGACCGGCGGCGCCTCTTCCCACTCCTGATCCAAGGGCCGTGTACCGGCAGGCCCGCCTCGTCTGACGGCGGGCCCCCTTCTTTCCAGCTCCCTCGCCGGGAGCCCCAGGTGTATTCATGGGAATGTCAGCAGGCTCCAACAAGGGGATCAAGAACGAGATCAACGTCACGCCCCTGGTGGACGTGGTGCTCGTGCTCCTCATCATCTTCATGGTCATCACGCCCATGCTTCAGCGGGGCAAGTCCGTGACGCTGCCCAAGGCGCAGAACACCGAGAAGGACAAGACGGACTCGGATCCGCTGATCCTGTCCGTCACGCCGGACAAGAAGACGTTCCTGGAGAACGACGAGTTCGACGCGGCGGGGCTGGAGACCAAGCTGCGCGAGGAACTCGGCAAGACGCCCGGCCGGAAGATCCTCCTCAAGGGTGACAACACGCTGGATGTCGGCGACGTGCGCCGGGTGATGGACATCGCGCGCAAGGCGCAGGCCAAGAGCATCGCGCTCGGCGTCGAGGAGCTGAAGGAATAGCCATGGCCGCACACAAGCAACGGCAGTGGGTCAAGCCGCAGAGCGCCCCCAACTCGGACATCAACGTCACCCCGCTGGTGGACGTGGTGCTCGTGCTCCTCATCATCTTCATGGTGGTGACGCCCCTGCTCGAGAAGGACATCGAGGTGCGGGTGCCGGAGACCGAGGTGGAGAACACGCCTCCCCCCGAGAACCCGGACCAGCTCGTGGTGCAGCTCGACGAGACGGGGAAGATCAAGATCAACGCCGAGCAGATGGCGAGCCCGGACGACTACGTCACCCGGCTCAAGCGCATGCTCGCCGCCAAGCCCAAGGAGGAGCGCATCGTCTTCTTCATGGCGACGGACAAGACGAACTACGGCTCGCTCGTCGCCGCGCTGGATGGCGCCAAGGCCGCCGGCGCCTTCGTGCTGGGCATGGCGACGGAAGACCTGCCTCAGGGCGCCGTGGTCCCCGGCGCTGACGGTGCGGTGCCCGAGGCGCCTCCCGCGCCCCCTGCTCCGTAGGACAGTCCGTTCCCATTCCGGGGCTCGTCGGCTACAGTGGCCTTCACATGGCCGACGAGCTCCTGATCTTCGAGCAGACCATCGAAGCGCTCTTTCTCCGGGCGCTCGCCGGACGCATGAAGCCCGACTGCAAGGCCCGCCTGCGGGAAGCCGGCCTGGACGTCGACCAGAAGCTCAAACCCGCCTACGCGTTCCAGTCCTGGATGACGTTCCTCCGCATCGCCACGGAGGAGCTGTACGCGGACCTGCCCGTGGACGAGGGCGCCTTCAAGCTCGGGGAGCTCTACATCGAGGGCTTCCGGGAGACGATGCTCGGGCGGGCCGTGCTGTCACTGCTGCGCGTGCTGGGCCCCCGGCGGGCCCTGGGCCGTGCGACGCAGAGCTTCCGCGCGGGCAACAACTACACCGAGTCCCGGCTCACCGAGCTGGGCGCCTCCCAGTTCGAGCTGTGGATGAACGAGGTGGGCGCCCTGCCCTCCTTCACCGCCGGCATCATCCACGCCGGGCTGCGCGTGGCGGGCGCGCAGAACATCCGCGTCGAGCCCATGGACCATGATGGCCATGGCTGCACCTACCGGATCAGCTGGAAGGAGGCCTCGGTCTCCTCCTCCGTGCTGGGCAGCGGCGACTCGAAGGCCTCCAAGAGGGCCGGGTCCATCAACTCCCTGTAGATGCGCTCCGTCAGCAGCCCCGTCACCATCCAGATGGGCAGGATGTAGAGCGACGTCATGCCCCAGAGAATGGCCCCCGCGTCCGCGTAGTACCAGATGCGATAGCCCGTCAGTCCGTGCAGCAGCATCCCGCTCACGCCCTCGAAGAGCAGGATGATGACGCCGTACACGGCGGCCCGCACCAGCAGGTGCTGGCGCACCAGCCGCCGGAAGGCCGGCTCGATGAAGTAGAGCGACGCGATGCCGTAGACGGCGAACATCCACAGCGAGCACTGGCCGTAGGCGGCGATGGCGGGCGTGTCCCAGATGTCATTGAGCGGGAGCCGCTCGTCCACCTGCCAGCGGAAGCGCACCAGCGCCTCCAGCAGCGGCACGTTCCGGGCGATGCGGACGAAGTTGTAGAAGAAGATCTCCGCGAAGATGCCCACCATCCCGTAGAGCCAGAAGCGGAAGACGGCATAGGAGCGCTTGACCCGCTGCGCCCGGAGCCGATCCGCGCGGCGGATGCGAAAGCGGCCTGACGCGGTTTCTTGAGGCGACGTGTCGTTCATGAGGGGCGAAAGCCTAACCAACCCCCCTGCGCTTTGCCCGCCCCCGTCCCGCCGCTGGACGCCCCCATCCCCCACCGTGGACGGCGGAAGCAGGTTTCCCTACGCAGAGGGATTGGTACGCGGGTTGCTGCTGGGCCTCGTCAGCAACCCGGAGGTGGTGATGCTGGCGAGGGTGAGGTCCGGCGCGTTGATGGGCATCGACGCGGTGGTGGTGGAGTGTGAAGTGGATATGGCGCTGGGGCTTCCCTACTTCAACGTCGTAGGCCTCCCGGAAGGGGCCGTGCGCGAATCGAAGGTGCGGGTCATCTCGGCCTTGAAGAACACGGGCTTCGAGCTTCCCCAGAAGCGCATCACCGTGAACCTGGCCCCCGCCGACATCCGCAAGGAGGGCGCGGCGTTCGAGCTGCCCATCGCCCTGGGCGTGCTGGCAGCGGCCCGGCTCATGGAGGAGGAGCCCCTGGGGCGCTACCTCTTTGGGGGCGAGCTGTCGCTGGATGGGTGGGTGAAGCCCATCAAGGGCGTCCTTCCGCTGGCGGTGGCCGCGCGAAACGGGGGCTTCGAGGGGGTCATGGTGCCCCTGGCCAACGCGGCCGAGGCGGCCCTCATGGAGGGCATCCAGGTGCTCCCGGTACGCCACCTGCGCGAGGCCGTCGAGCACCTCACCGGCGCCCGCCCCCTCACCCCCTACGCACGCCAGGCGGCCTCCCGGGAAGCCTCCCGGAGCCCTCCGCCCCTCGACATGGCGGATGTGCGCGGGCAGCCCGACGTGAAGCTGGCGCTCGAGCTGGCCGCGGCCGGGGGCCACAACGTCATCATGTGCGGCCCTCCAGGCTCGGGGAAGACCATGCTCGCCCGGCGGCTGCCCAGCATCCTGCCCACGATGACCTTCACCGAGGCGCTGGAGGTGACAAAGATTTACTCGGTCCTGGGGCTGCTGGGCGAAGACCAGGCCCTGATGCGGGAGCGCCCCTTCCGGGCGCCTCACCACACCATCTCCGACGCGGGGCTCGTCGGCGGGGGCCCGGCGGCCCGGCCCGGGGAACTGTCCCTGGGGCACCACGGGGTGCTGTTCCTCGACGAGCTGCCGGAGTTCCGCAAGAACGTGCTGGAGGTGCTGCGCCAGCCCATGGAGGAAGGCTTCATCCACCTGGCCCGGGCCAGCCAGAACGTCACCTACCCCTGCCGGGTGATGCTGGTGGCGGCGATGAACCCCTGCCCCTGTGGCTACTTCAACGTGCCGGGCCGCACCTGCACCTGCGCCGAGCACCGCGTCTTCGACTACCACGCCCGGGTGAGTGGGCCCTTGCTGGACCGCATCGACATCACCTTGCAGACCCGGCCCGTGGAGTACCACCAGATCGCCCGGGCCCACGGCGACGAGCCCCCGAGCACGTACTACCGGCAGCGGGTGGAAGCCGCCCGGGACCGGCAACGCGCCCGGTTCCAGGGGGAGCCGGGCATCCACTGCAATGCCCAGATGCCGCCCCGGCTCCTGCGCGAGCACTGCGTCCTGAGCGCCCGGGCCGAGCGCATGCTGGAGCTCGCCGTGCGCCACCACGGCCTGTCCGCCCGCGCCCACGACCGCATCCTCAAGCTCGCCCTCACCCGGGCCGACCTGGAGGGCCATGCCCGCATCGAGGACGTGGACATTCAGCTCGCCATCGACTGCCGCATCCTCGATCGCCGGGGGTGGCTGCACGCCAACACGCACGGCGCCCTGCCGGGACGCCGGGAGCCCTTCCCCCGGCCCGGCAAGCCCTGAGCCCCCGGCGTCAGGATGCGCCCGGACGCGGCGCAGCCTCCACGCGCGGTGCCTGCCCGGGGCCCGTGCTCCCCGCGAGCGCGCCGGACCGGGCGGGGGCCTGGGGCAGCAGGGGGATGACGCCCGTGATGATGCGCGCCGAGCGGCGGAACGCCAGGTACGAGTAGGCCCAGTTCAGCAGCACGGCCACCCTGCTTCGGAAGCCGATGAGGAACAGCACGTGGATGAACAGCCAGGCGAGCCACGCGGGGTAGCCCGACATCTGGAAGCGCGCCATGGCGATCCCCACGGCCGCGCCCCGGCCAATGACGGAGAACGTGCCCCGGTCATTGTAGCGGAACGGCTTCATCGGCTTGCCCTGGAGCTGGCGCAGGATGTTGCTCGCCGCGTGCTTTCCCTGCTGCATCGCCGCCGGCGCCACCCCGGGAATGGGGTGTCCGTCCTGCTGAAGCGAGGCGAGATCCCCGATGACGAAGACGTCCTTGCGGCCGGGAAGGGTCAGCTCCGGCGAGACCGGCACCCGGCCCGCGCGATCCAGCTCCACGCCCAGGGACCGGGCCAGCGGGGAGGCCGCGACCCCCGCGGCCCAGAGCTTCGTCCGGCACGGGATGTGCTCGTCTCCCACGAAGACGCCGGTTTCATCGATGCGGGTGACCCGGGCCCCCGCGCGTACCTCGACGCCCAGCCGCTCCAGCGACTGCCTTGCCCGCTGCGCGAGCGGCTCGGGATAGGTCGGCAGTAGGTGATGATTTCCCTCCACGAGGATGATCCGGGCCTGCGTGGGATCGATGTTCTGGAAGTCGCGCACCAGGGCATGGCGGCTGATCTCCGCCAAGGCCCCTGCCAGCTCGACCCCCGTGGGCCCTCCCCCGGCGATGACGAAGGTCAACAGCTGCCGGCGCAGCTCCGGGTCCGGCTCGCGCTCGGCCAGCTCGAAGGCCAGCAGGACCTGCTTGCGGATCTCCAGGGCGTCCTCGATGGTCTTCAGGCCCGGCGCATGCGCGGCCCACGCGTTGTTGCCGAAGTAGGAGTGGGTGGCCCCCGTGGCGACGATGAGCGAGTCGTACTTCAGCTCGCCATCCGCGAGAATCACGCGCTTGCCCTCGACATCCACGCGCGTGGCCTCCGCGAGCAGCACGGCAATGCGGTGGCGGCCCAGCAAGCCTCGCAGCGGCGAGGCGATGTCGCTCGGGCTGAGCGTCGCGGTGGCGACCTGGTACAGCAGCGGCTGGAACAGGTGGTGGTTGTGGCGGTCCACGAGCGTCACGCGCACCGGGGCCCGCTTCAGCCGCAGGGCCGCGTGGAGCCCGCCAAAACCTCCGCCTAGGATGACCACATGATGCCGGGTGTCCGTTGGGTCGCTCACAGCCAGAGCAGTCCGTCCCTCTTCACGCGAAGTCAACCCTCTTGTGGCGCCCTTGCCCGTTGACGGAGTCCAGCTCCGCCTGATTGACCGTGACGTGACAGAAGGCTGCTTCCCCAGCGGCGCCGGGGCGCCCAAGAGGCTTTGCTGGACATGATGTGGCTCTACCCGCTGCTCAACGTGCTGCAACTCATCTTCCTGGTCCTCTGGGGGGTGTTCTGGATCAGCCTCTCGGGCATCCTGATGGTGCTGACCCTCAACGGCAACGTGCCGTTGATGATGGCGCGGCGCCTCTGGGCCCCCATGCACTGGCGCATCGCTGGCGCCCACATGCACGTCGAGCCCCTGCCGGACATCGACTGGAGCCAGCCCCACATCTTCCTGATGAACCACCAGTCCGCGATGGACATCCCCTGCGCGTTCGCGGCCCTGCCTGTGAACATCCGGTTCATCGCCAAGCACGTGCTCCAGTACGTGCCCTTCCTCGGCTGGTACATGGCGATGACGGGGATGATCTTCATCAACCGCTCGAACCGCCGCAAAGCGATGCAGAGCTTGAAGCAGGCCGGTGCGCGCATCCGCGCGGGCAAGAGCATCCTCGCTTTCCCCGAGGGCACCCGCTCCACGGATGGGCTCATCCTTCCCTTCAAGAAGGGCCCCTTCGTGCTCGCCCTCGAAGCCCAGGTGCCCATCGTCCCCGTGGCCATCGAGGGCTCTGGCCGCGCTCTGCCCACCGGCGGCATCAACCTGCGCCGCCACGACATCCGCGTGAAGGTGGGAACGCCCATCGAGACCCGGGGGCTCACCGGGGCTGACCGCGACGCCCTGCTGCTCCGGACCCGCGATGCCCTCATCCAACTGCACCGGGAGATTGGCGGCCCGGGCGCCGTGGACGAAGCCATTGCCCGGCAAGGCCACGAGGGCCGCTCGACGCCCTCCCCTCCGGTGTGAGCGCTCGCGCGGGCCCCCCGTCCACGATGCGGGACGGGCGGCTCGTTTCTGGACCCTCCTGCCGCACGCCTCCGAGCGGAAGCCCTCCGGCACGGTCATTGCTCCTGCCCCCGCACGATGCCCCCGTGGACGCGAAGCGCCCGGGCGCAGCACCCAGGCCCCGTGAAGGGCGGCGTTGGAGCAACCATGAACAAGGTGACGGAGAAGCTGAAGGCAGTGGCGGCGGCGGTGGCGGCAATCGAGAAGCAGTTCGGCAAGGGGGCGGTGATGGCGCTGGGCGGCGAGGCGCAGGAGCAGAAGGTCGCGGTCATCCCGTCAGGCTCGGTGAGCCTGGACCGGGCCCTGGGGGTGGGGGGCTATCCGCGCGGCCGGGTGGTGGAGCTGTTCGGCAATGAGTCCTCCGGCAAGACGAGCCTGAGCCTGCACGCCATCGCGCAGGTGCAAGCCTCGGGCGGGGTGGCGGCCTTCATCGACGCCGAGCACGCGCTGGACGTCAATTACGCCCGCAAGCTGGGGGTGCGCGTGGAGGAGCTGCTCATCTCCCAGCCCGACACCGGCGAGCAGGCGCTGGAAATCACCGAGCAGCTCGTGCGCTCCGGGGCGGTGGACCTCATCGTGGTGGACTCGGTGGCCGCGCTGGTGCCCCGCGCGGAAATCGAGGGGGAGATGGGCGATGCGCACATGGGCGTGCAGGCCCGGCTGATGAGCCAGGCCCTGCGCAAGCTCACGGGCGCGGTGAGCCGCTCGGGCACCTGCATCCTCTTCATCAACCAGATCCGCATGAAGATCGGCGTCATGTTCGGCAACCCGGAGACGACCACGGGCGGCAACGCACTGAAGTTCTACTCCTCGGTGCGGCTGGAGATCCGCCGCACGGGCAACCTCAAGGAGGGCGAGAGCATCATCGGCACGCGGGCGCGCGTGAAGGTGGTGAAGAACAAGCTGGCGCCGCCCTTCCAGGAGGCGGAGTTCGACTTGCTGTACGGCGTGGGCATCCACCGCGCGGGCGAGGTGCTGGACCTGGGCGTGCAGCTGGGCCTCATCGAGAAGTCCGGCAGCCACTTCAGCCTGCGCGGGGAGCGGATTGGCCAGGGCCGGGAGCGCGCCACGGACTGGCTGCGCGAACGGCCCCAGGTCCTGGAGGCGCTGGCCGCCGAACTGGCGGGGAGCGCGCCCGCCCTGGCCGCCCTGCCCGACGCGGCCGAGGCGGTGGCCTAAGCCGGGGGCGCGTCCAGCGAGACGGCCAGGCGGCGCTGGCCCGCCCGGAGGAAGAGGCGGCCGTCCTCCCCTTCCTCCAGCAGTTCGCCCAGCTGGTACTGGGCGTCGCGGGAGAAGCGGGCCAGGGCCCGGGCGCCCTTCACCCGGCAGCGGAAGACGCCATCAGTCCCCAGCGTCAGCGTGGCGGGCTCCAGGGCCTCGGCGGTGCGGTCACTCAAGCGGACGGAGACGCGCTCGTCCTCCGTCACGTCCACCGTGCGCACCTCGTAGGCAGCCTCCTCGACCTGGACGTAGCACCAGTCCTTGCCGATGCGCAGCTGGTAGCGCCCCTCGTCATCGAGCACGAGCGAGGTGTTGAAGAGCTCGATGATCTTCGGGTGCTCCACGGGCTTGTCGTCGTGCCACCAGCGAAGGGCCGCATCGAGGCGGATACCGCTGTCCTCGCGCGTGTGCCAACGCTGGCCGGGAGGGGGCTGGCCGGTGGGAGGTTGCATGAGGCTCCTTATGTGCGCGGGGACATGGGTGGACGCAAGCCCACGTGCCCCCGGCTACCAGTTCCGGACAAGCTCCGTGTAGCCCCGGAAGGCCACGGCCCCCCAGAAGTTCACCAGGACGCCGAGCGCCACGGCCGCCAGCACCGCCCGGTGGCGCAGGGACCAGCCGCCCACGGCGAACAGCACCAGCAGGTAGGGCGTGTAGTCCAGGCTGAACCGGAAGCCGAACTGCATGTAGCCGGTGTTCTGGTAGAAGAGCCCGGGCAGCGCGCACACCGCCACGGTGAGCCACAGGGGCAGATGCAGCCGGGGGCGGCTCTTCGGGATGACCAGGAAGACGAGCAGCGGCAACGTGAGCAGCAGCGTCAGCCCATGCGGGTCGTACCCCAGCCGGAGCGGGTTCCACGACACCTGGGGCAGCTTGAAGAAGGCGGCCTCCAGGTTCCGCCCCAGGTAGGCGAGGTTGAACAGCCCGTGCCGGTCGATGTCGAGGTTGACGCGGTTGTTGTAGAGGAACGCGTGGCCGAACTCCCCCAGGCGGCCGAAGCGGTAGAGGTTGTAGGCCGCCGCGAGGCTGGCGAGCGGCGCGGCCCCCAGGGCGAAGAGGCCCAGCTTCCGGGCCGCGGGCTTCCAGTTCCGGGCGAGGGCCCGAAGCTGCTCGCGCCGGTCTGGCCCAGGGCACAGCGCCTCCAGGACGAAGAAGAGGCCCGCGAAGAGCAGCGGCGTGCGCGTGAGCGTGGCCATGGAGAAGAACAGGCCCGCGAGCACCGGGCGGTTCGCCCCCACCGCGTTGCGCACGTAGAGGCAGGTGAGCGCCACCCCCATCACCTCCGCGCTGAACCACACCTCGCCCCGGATGGCGCAGTAAAAGAACAGCGTGCCGAAGCCGAGGAGGAGCGCCAGCGCGAGGTTCTCGTGCGGGCTCCGCGAGGACTCTCCGCGCCGCGACAGGAAGCGCAGCAGGACGTAGAAGCTCACCAGGGCCAGCGCCCCGGTGAAGACGCCGAACGAGGTGTCGTTGAACTGGTAGCCATGCAGCGCCACGAACGGGAGCATCACCACCGCCGGAAACGACGGGAAGCTCACGTACCAGCGGTCCCCGGGCAACAGCCGCCCCTCACACCGGACCTTCTTCCCCTCCCTCACGCGCACGCAGGCCCAGTCCTCCAGGTTGGGCAGCACCTCTGGATCCACGTCCAGCCGTCCCTCCAGCCACGACTGGGCCTGATAGACGAAGTGCGGGGCCGCGCTCTGGCGCAGGAAGCGCTGCGAGCTGAAGCTCGCCAGCACCGCGAAGCCCACCAGCAAGAGCAGGGCCTCCGTCTTGTAGGCCGCCCACCAGCGCCTCGGGCCACCGGGCGAGGGCGGTGATTCGGCTCCAGGCGGCAAGGGGGCCTCAGGTGGCTCCAGGGAGGGCTTGCCGCTCATCCCGCGGTGCCTCCCGACAGCAGGGCCTGGCGCAGCAGCTCCAGGGCCGAGGACGCGGCGAAGAGGCGCACCCGGTCCCGGTCTCCGGACAACGCGTAGCGCTCGCACCGCGTGGGGTGCCCCTGCCGGGCGAGCGCGCAGTAGACGGTGCCCACCGGATCCTCGGCCGTGCCGCCCGTGGGCCCCGCATAGCCCGTCACCGAGAGGCCGTAGGTGCTGCCGCAGGCCGCGCGCACCCCTTCCGCCATGGCTTCCGCCGTCTGCCGCGACACGGCGGTGTGGCGCTCCAGCACCTCCGCGGGCACGCCCACCCACGCCTGCTTCATCTTCTCCGAGTAGGACACCGCGCCCCCGATGAAGAAGGCGCTCGCCCCGGAGACCTCGGTGAGCTGCTGGGCGATGAGCCCTCCCGTGCAGCTCTCCGCCGTGGCCAGCGTCGCCCCCGCCTGCGTCAACAGCCGGGCGAGCACCTGCGTGTACTCCTCCCCGTCCACGCCGAAGAGGGCACTGCCGAGCAGCGCGCGGCAGGCGGACTCGGCGGAGGCGAGCGCCGCGTCCGCCTCGGCCTGCGAGGAGGCGGTGGCCATCAGCTTGACGTGGTTCTCCGGCGCATGGGTCCGGAAGCCGAACACCACCTGGGGATGCAGGGGATGCAGCGGGGCCACCCGGGCATCGAGCTGGGACTCGGGCACCCCCACCGTGCGCAGCAGCCGGAAGGCGCGGTACGCGCGCCCAGGCTCCTGCGCCAGGAGGGCCCGGATGCGCGGCAGCACTTCGCCCTCCGCCAGCGCCCGGTACTCCCGAGGCACCCCGGGCACGAAGAACAGCTGGCACCGCCCTAGCCGGAGGATGACCATGGGGGCGGAGCCCGCGGGGTTGCGGACCACCTCGGCCCCCTGGGGAATCCGCGCCATGCGCCGGGCGCTGGGCGAGAGCGTCAGCCCCCGGCCCCGGTAGCGCTCCTCAAGCCACGCCAGGACCCGGGCATCTTCCACCAGCGGCACGCCCGCGGCCGCCGCCGCGCACTCCAGGGTGAAGTCGTCCGACGTGGGGCCCAGGCCCCCCGAGACGAGCACCACATCCGCGCGCAGGGCGGTCTCCAGCAGGGCATGGGTGATGTCCGGGTGGACGTCTCCCACGAGGTGCACCCGCTCCACCTTTACCCCCAGCTCGAAGAGCCGGGCCTCGAACCAGGGGCTGTTGGTGTCGGTGATCAGCCCGGTAACGAGTTCATCACCGGTACACAGCAGCTCGACGTGCATGGGGCGGGCATCCTAGCGGCACCGCCCGGCCCCCGCATCCAAACTCCCGCGTGGGGCGGCTTACAGGAAGCCGTTCCGGCCCTCGGGGCTGCCCTCCTCCTCGTCCTCGTCCTCCTCGTCCTCCTCCTCGTCGAGCACGACGGCCGCGGCGCCCACGGCGCCCGCCCCCACCTTGCGCGCGGAGAACCGGCGGCGCACCAGGAAGGCGGACTCGATCAGGCCCATGGCCAGGTACGCGGAGGAGAAGGCCACCAGCACATACGCCGGGTGCGCGCGGGTGGCGATGACGGAGCCGGCCACCGCCACGAGCATCAGCACGAGCGCCGACTTCTTGGACAGGCGCAGGTCCTTGAAGGTGCGGTAGCGCACCGTGGAGACCATCAACAGGGCCAGGGCCAGCACCGCCGCCGCGACGGGGCCCTGCACCGAGGGGCTCACCTCGCCGCCCCGGACCGCGTGGTGCGCGATGATGAGGGACACAAGCCCGCCGGCCGCCAGCGGGATGGGCAGGCCCACGAAGAAGTTGCCCCCGCCGCCGTGCGGGTTGCGCGCGGCGAGCACGTTGAAGCGCGCCAGCCGCAGGGCGCCGCAGGCCGCGAAGGTGAAGGAGATGAACAGGCCCAGGAAGCCCAGCGGCGCGAGCGCCCACTTGTACACCAGCAGGGCAGGCGCGGCCCCGAAGGAGACCACGTCTGCCAGGCTGTCGAGCTGCACCCCGAAGTCGCTCTGCGTCTTCGTCAGCCGGGCAACACGCCCATCGCACCCGTCAAAGAACATGGCGAAGAGGATCGCCAATGCGGCTTGATAGAGGTGCACGGGCGTCGCCTCGCCCGTGCACAGGGTGATGGCGTAGAAGCCGCAAAAGATGGAGGTAACGGTGAAGAGGTTCGGCAGTACGAACATCAACTTCCGCAACTTCATCGTGTCCTCGCTTTTCGGATTCCCGTGCACGGCGGGATGAACGAACCATAGCAAGTTTTTATTGCTCCGACGGAGGGACTGGGATGCATCCGGAAGTTTGGGCGCTCTGGGGAGCAGTCATCGTCCTGCTCCTCATCCTGGGCAACGTCCTGTGGGTCCTGGGCGTCCGACGGTTGTACCGTCCCCGTACAGTACCACCACAATTGCGGCGGGTCCGCTGCCAGGATGGCTGGGAGATTGCCGTCCATGTCCGCCGGGCCCCGGTGCGGCGCTTCCAGGAGCCCGTCCTTTTGTGCCACGGACTGTCCGCCAACCGATTCACGTTCGATTTCGCCCCGCCCTACTCCGTGGCCCACTACCTGGCGGAGGCGGGCTTCGACTGCTTCAGCGTGGAGTGGCGCGGCACGGCCGGCTCGCGGCGCCCCCCGCACGGGCGGCGGTACACGGACTTCACCGTGGATGACCACATCCTCCAGGATGGCCCCGCGCTGCTGGAGTTCGCCCTGGCCGAGACGGGCGCCCCCAAGGCCTTCTGGCTGGGCCACTCGCTGGGCGGATTGGTGGGGTACGGGGTGGCGCAGGGCACTCACGGACCCAAGCTCGCGGGCCTGATGGCGCTGGGGGCCCCGGTCTTCCTCCAGTCCGGCCCGCTGCTGCGCGCCCTGGTGGGAATTGGAGTCCGCGCGGCCTGGCCCGCCCGCTTCCGGCAGGAATGGATGAGCGCCACGATGGCCCCCTTCCTGGGCTACGTCACCCTGCCCCTGTCGGACCTGCTCGTGAACACGAAGCACATGCCGCCCACGATCCAGCGGCAGGTCTACGCCAACATGATGTCGTCGATGAGCCGCAAGGTGCTCCTCCAGTTCAAGGACTGGATCGAACACGACACCTTCCGCTCGTACGATCACTCCGTGGACTGGCGCGCGGGCCTGTCCCGCCTCACCCAGCCCATGCTCATCATGGGGGGCAGCAGCGACCGGCTGGCCACCCCGGAGAACATCCGCAAGCAGTACGAGCTGCTCACCTGCAGCGACCGCACGCTCCACGTGTTCGGCCGCGACCGGGGGGACAAGATGGACTACGGGCACGGCGATCTCATCTTCGGCACGGGCGCCCCGCTGGAGGTGTACCCCCTCATCGGCACGTGGTTGCAGGCCCACGCCACCCCCCTGCCCTCGCCCGTCGAGCAGACCGCGCCCGCCACCCTTCCGGCCTGAGGCCAGACGGCCCGCGTTCAGCGGGGAGGGCGCGGGGGCGCTTGCCCTCCGTCCGGGGCCTCGCGCTCGACGCACGGGGCCTCAATGCCGCGGAGATCCGCCGACCGCACGCCCTGGAGCCGCACCCGGGACGTTCCACCGCACTCGGCCCCCACGAGCCCCTCGGCCAGCCCGCTCGCGGCGAGCCTCTCCACCTGGAGCTGCCCATCGCGCAGCACCGCCAGCGCGGGGCCCTCCGTGTCATGGATTTCGATGTCCGTGGCCCGAAGGACGCTCAGGCTCTCCACCAGCAGGCCCGCCTGCTGGCACCCATTGAAGCGAGCGTCCCGCACCCCGGCCACCGTGCCTTGCGCCACCAGCACGCCCACGCCTTTCGCGTCACGGACCTCCAGCCCCTCCACCTCGGCCTTCCCCCCGCGCAGGTGCAGCCCGTCCCCCGAGAAGCCATCGGACGAGCGCACCCGGGTGATGCGGCCCTTCGAGGCCCGCAGGGCCCCCCGGACGGCCACCACGCCATAGGCGTCCACGTTCTCCACCTGGAAGCCCTGAAGCGTCAGGTCCGAGTCCACGAGCTGCACCCCACCGAAGCTCCCGCTCTCGCGCACCTGGATGTCCTGAAGGCTCCCCGTGCTCCGCGTCAGCCCCAGCCCCGCCCGCTGCGCGCGCACTGAGGTGAAGCCACGGACCTCGAGCGCGGCGCCATAGGTGGCCAGGCCATACTCGTGGCCGGCCACCTTCACCTCGGAGATGACGAGGGCGCCGCCCCGCACCAGCAGGCCGGGCCCCTTGCCCCCCTCCACCGTCACCCGGTGAAGCCGGCCCTGGCCTCCCTCCTGGTCCAGCGCCACCTTCGCACCGGCGAAGCGAACATCCTCCAGCACCACCGTCCCGCCTTCCCGGACGTGCACGCCGCGCTGCCAGGCCCCGGTGAAGGCACTGCCCCGCACCTCCGCAACGGAGGCGCCCTCCACGGCAAGGCCCACCGCCTCCGCGCCGCCCGCCTCGAACCGTGCCCCCTGCACCCCGAGCAAGCCGGCCCGCAGCCAGACCGCGCCCTCCTGCTGCCCCTGGAAGGCCACCTCCTCCACCCGAAGTCCGGCCAGGGCCTCCACGCCCCAGGCGCCCCCCTGGAGCGTCATCCGCGCCACCGTCCCCCCGCCCGGGGCGCTCACCACCGGCCCGCCCCCCGCCCCCCGCAGCACCGTGCCCGGCCCCTCCCCCACGAGGTGTCCCCCCGGGGGCAGCAGGACCGGCCCCGCGTACACGCCGGACGCGACGTACACGGTAGGCAAGGGCCGCACGGCCAGTGCCTCGGCGAGCGTCTGGAAGGGCCTCGCCCGGGAGCCATCCCCCGCCCCCCTCTGTGCGGCATTCACCCACACCCCGGACACCGGGGCCGGGAGGGCCTGAGGAGGCGCGGCGGGGGTGGGGGCCCGGCAGGCCACCAGGCACAGCAGCGCGAGGACGGGGAGGCGCGGGCTCATCGGGTTCGCCATTCTATCCTCACGGGGCCGCCGCGATCAGAATCCGCATGCAAGTGATCGAAACAACAAAGGAATTCCTCTCCAATCGATCACAATCCCTCTCAAATGCAGAACCGGACTGGGTAAGCGAGTGGAAGTCCTTTCACGCGCATTCCTTCTGTAAGCCGTGTGTTTCATCCGTCAACATTTCTCGGGGACCGATTTTCCGGCCCGGGCGCTGCTCCATCATTGACAGGGAAAAGAGCGATTTGTTACCACCGCCACGGGTTTCCGATTCAACGCCAGACAACCCCGGACGGAGGGGCGAATGACCAAGGCAGAGCTCGTGGAGGTGGTGGCAGCGCAGTCGCGGCTGACGAAGAAGTCGGCGGCGGAGATCCTCGACATCGTCTTCAGCAACATCGGCAAGGCGGTAAAGCGGGACGCGCGCTTCAGCTACCCCGGCTTCGGGACCTGGTCGGTGCGTTCGCGCAAAGCGCGGAAGATCCGCAACCCGCAGACCAACGAGATGATGAAGCTGAAGGCCTCGAAGACCATCGGCTTCCGTCCCGCCAAGGAGCTGAAGAACTCCCTGTAGGGTTGGGCGGCGGTTTACCCTGGGCGTCGTCCTCTCTGGACGGCGCCCTTCGTGTTTCTAGCGCTGGGAGACGGGGATGCCCCCCGCCACGGCCTCGTCGGAGGAGCCGAGCCCGTCGAGCGGGTCCATCGGCTGCCCGTCCTCCCACAGCTCGAAGTGCAGGTGCACGCCGGTGGCCAGCCCCGTGTCCCCCGCGAGCCCCAGCACGTCGCCCCGCTCCAGGATTTCGCCGGGCTCCACCAGCACGCGCGACAGGTGGCTGTAGCGGGTGACGACGCGCTCCGCGTGCTGCACCTCCACCTGGTAGCCGTGGGCGCCATTCCAGCCGGCCCGTAGCACCACGCCCGGCGCCGCGGCGGCGATGCCCTGCCCCCGCCGGGCCGCGAGGTCCACGCCCAGGTGGTCCCTCACCTCTCCCTTGATGGGGTGGACGCGCTCGCCGAAGTGGCTCGTCACGGAGACGGGGTAAATGGGCCAGGCGAGGCGCGGTGCCTGACGCGTGGATTTCACCAGCAGCCCCCGCACCTCCGTCATGCGCACGGCGAGCAGCGACACCCGGCCCATCACCGCCTCGGCGAGCTCCGGCGGGATGTCCCCGTAGGCGCGCGCATCCTCTTCCAGCTCCGCCTCCAGCGTCACCCGGGCCCGGACGATGTCCAGGGAGGACGTCTTCGCCGCGGGCCGTTCGAGGAACGCATCGAGCGCGGCGGCGATCTGCTGCCAGTTGTTCACCTGGGAGGCCGTCATCGGACTGCCGCGCTCCACCTGGGTGCGGTACGCCCGGGACTGGTTGACGAAGAAGGCCAGCGCGGCCTCCAGCTCCTGGGACTTGCGCGCGGAGGGCAGCTCCGCGCCGGGCGCCGCGAGCACCCGCTTGGGCCTGCGCACGGGCACAGGCAGGGAGAAGTCCTCTTCCGGAGCGGGCGGCGAGGCGGAGCCAAAGGCCTCTTCAAAGCTGACCTTGTCCGCGCGCTGGGTGGCGCAGGCGGACAGGGCAAGACACACAAGGGCGGCGAGGGTGGCAAGGCGGGACAAGACCCGCCGAGCCTACCACGGCCTCCCCAGCCTCACGATTCCAGGGTCCGGCGGAAGCGGGAGAGCGCCTCGTCGATGTCGGCGGACGACACATCCAGGTGGCACACCAGCCGCACGGTGTGCGGCCCCGTGGCGTTGACGAGGAGCCCCTGCGCCGCCAGCCGCGACACCATCTCCCCGGAGGGCCGGGCGAACTCCACCAGCAGGATGTTGGTCTCCACCCGGGCCAGGTTCACCTTCACGCCCGGCAGCTCCGCCAGCCCCGACGCCAGACGGCGCGTGTGGGCATGGTCCTCCGCGAGCCGCTTCACCTGGTGCTCCAGCGCGTACAGGGCCGCGGCGGCCAGGATGCCTGCCTGCCGCATGCCCCCGCCCAGCCGCTTGCGCAGCCGCCGGGCTTCCTGGATGAGCGCCGCCGAGCCCACCAGCGCCGAGCCCACCGGGGCGCCCAGCCCCTTGGAGAAGCACACGGAGGTGGTGTCCGTCAGCTTCGCCCAGGCGGACGCCGGGGTGCCCGCGGCCACCTCCGCGTTGAACAGGCGCGCCCCGTCCAGGTGCACGGCCAGGCCCGCGCGGCGGCCCGCCTCCACCACCGCCTGGAAGCGCTCCAGGGGCCACACCGTCCCACCGGCCCGGTTGTGGGTGTTCTCCAGCGACAGCAGCCGCGAGCGGGGCGCGTGGATGCCCTCCGGGCGAACCGCCGCCGTCACCTGCTCCGGGGACAGCAAGCCGTCCTCGCTGGGCAGGGGCTGGGGCTGGATGCCCCACAGCGCGGACACCGCGCCGCCCTCGTACTGGAGGATGTGGCTGCCTGCCTCGGTGATGACCTCGTCTCCCGGCCGGCAGTGCAGCCCCATGGCGATCTGGTTGGACTGGGTGCCCGAGGGGACGAACATGGCCGCCTCCAAGCCCAGCCGCCCGGCCACCTGCTCCTCGAGCCGGTTCACCGTGGGGTCCTCGCCGTAGACGTCATCCCCCACCTCGGCGTCGAGCATGGCGCGGCGCATGCCCGCCGTCGGCCGAGTCACGGTGTCGGAGCGAAAGTCGATCGGTTTCATGGTTTTCTACCTACCTGATGGGTGGGAGCCCTCTTCTGGGACGAGGGCGTTTATGCCATACAAGGCCGCGTGGGACGTGAATCGACAGAGGCGAGGCGGCAGCGCGCGGCGAAGGTGCTGGACCTGCTGGAACACGAGATGCCCGAGGCGCGCATCGAGTTGGACTACCGCACCCCGTTGGAGTTGCTGGTGGCCGTCATCCTGTCCGCCCAGTGTACGGACAAGCGGGTGAACCTCGTCACCCCTGCCCTCTTCCAGCGCTTCCCCGACGCGCGGGCCTATGCCGGGGCGCAGCCCCAGGACGTCGAGCCCTACATCCAGACGTGTGGCCTGTACCGTGCCAAGGCGAAGAACATCGTCCTGGCGGCCCAGGCGCTGGTGCGCGAGCACGGCGCGGAGGTGCCGCACTCCCGGCAGGCGCTGGAGCAGCTGCCCGGCGTGGGCCGGAAGACGGCGGGGGTGGTGTGCATCCACCTGGGCGGGGACACGGCCTTTCCGGTGGACACCCACGTGAAGCGGCTGGCGAACCGGCTGGGCTTCACCCAGCACGCGCACCCGGACAAGGTGGAGCTGGACCTGCAAGCCCTGCTCCCCTCCGAGCGGTGGATGATGGGCCATCAGCTCCTCGTCTGGCACGGCCGGCGCACGTGCTTCGCGCGCGCTCCAGCGTGCGAGCGCTGCACCGTGGCCGGGCTGTGCCCGAAGCGGGGGGTGGCGAAGGCTAAGCCTGCGGGCGCGTCTCGCGCTCGGACTTGAGGCGCTTCATCCGCTTGCGGATGATCTCCCGCTTGAGCGAGGAGACGTGGTCCACGAAGACGGTGCCATCCAGGTGGTCCGTCTCGTGCTGCACCGCGATGGCCAGCAGATCATCGCAGGTGAGCGTCCGCTCCTGGCCTTCCACGTCCAGGAACTTCACGGTGACGGTGGCGGCGCGGTCCACGTCCTCGGCCTCGCCGGGGATGGACAGGCAGCCCTCCGTGTACGTGGTGGAGCCCTCCATGCCGATGATCTCCGGGTTGATCATCGCCAGCGGCTTGGAGTCCGGCTGCCGGGGCGTGGTGTCCAGGACGATGATGCGCTGGAGGATACCCACCTGCGGCGCCGCGAGGCCCACACCGTCGGCGGCGTACATCGTCTCGAACATGTCCTTCACCAGGGCCCGGACGGCGTCGTCCACCTTGGCGACCGGCTGGGCCTTCTGCTTCAGAACGGGATGCGGCCAGATCAGAATCTCGCGAACCATGGATTTTTCTTAACCCTCCTGAAGGGAGCGGGCAACCCGGGGCCGCATCCTCCCCCGCTCTACGCCTCCCTGGCCGGTTCCAGGAGCCACCCCCGGAAGCGAGTATCCGGTAGCTGACCCCGCGCCCGGTAGAGGGCCCGCTTGAAGCGGGCATAGGTGTGGAAGAACAGCTCCACCCCCGCCCGGTCCCTCGGCCTGAAGGGGCCCGAGGAGCAGATGACCTTGGGGTCCCCCCGGCCCGCGTCGAGGAAGTCCACCACCCCCACCCGGCGGACCACCAGCCGCTGGCCCCGCGCCAGGCGTGGCCCCAGGACGACGGCATCCAGCGGGTCGCCATCGTCCGAGAGCAGGCTGGGGATGCAGCCGTAGTTGTAGGGGCACGGCAAGGGCGAGATGAAGTCGACGCTCCCGTCCACCCGCCGCTTCACGACCGACCAGCGCGGCGACTCGATGAGGACCTCGGGCTCATTCGGCAGATTCCGCAGCGAGAACGGCTCGGGCGCGAAGGGCATGGGCCTCAGTCCATCAGGTGGCGGGCATAGTCCGCCCGGAGCTTGTCATCGGCGAGCGCGCGCACCGCCTCGGCCAGCACATCGCGGATCTGCTTGGCCCGGAACTGGAGCGAGACATCCGGGTGCCCGGCGAACCGCAGCGGGTGAAACTCCGTGGACAGCCGGTCATAGGCGCGCTTCACGTCCTCGCCGCCCGCAGTGCGGGACAGGCCCAGCACCGTGAAGTAGTCCGCGTCTTGAATCTCCTCGAACTTGGCCTCCAGCCGGCGGATGTCCAGCTCCGGGGCGGCGGGCACCGCCGAGGACGGGCTCGAGGGCCGCAGCGCCACGAGCCCCAACATCCGCGCCATGGCGAAGGTCTTCAGGGCCGCCTCCTGCGACATCCCCCCGCCCAGGAGCAGTTCCTCCAGGGTCTGCTCGCCATTCACCTCCGAGAGCAGCCGCAGCTCCCGGGCGGAGAGCCCGAAAAACTCGGGCTCCTGGCGCGCGTCGCCCCGGGTGACGAGGGCCCGCAGCCCTCCGGCCTCCTCCACCAGGGACTCCGAGGAGAGGGAGTTGCGCAGGGCCTCCGCCAGCAGGTGAGCCGGGGGCCGCGTGGCGGCGGCGAGTGCCACCTCGGGCGGCGGCGGCTCATCGGCGAGCCGGTAGCTCGACGCGGGCTCGGCGAAGGCCTCCAGGAAGATCTGCTCCGTGTAGCGCTGCACCAGCGGCACGGCCTCGGACTCCCGGAGGTAACCCCGGCCACGCAGGCTGTCGAGCAGCGCCCCCGTGGAGGCGCCCCGCACCAGCCGCAGCTCGTTCTCCTGGCGCGCGTCGATGAGCCCGTCCCGGCGGGCCCGGTCGATGAGCGATTCTCCCGCCCCGGAGGAGACCGCGCCCACGAGGCTCCCCTCGCGCAGCCAGAGCACGCGCAGCGCGTCCTGGACCTTGAGCTCCAGGCGCACCGTGGATCCCGCCTCGCAGAGCCACAGGAGCAGGTGGACGAGGCCCTCCTGCGTCACGCTGCCGCTGCGGGGAATGGCCCGCTCGGGCTGTCCGGGCGCTTCGAGCCGGAGCGCCGTGGATTGCATCCGGCTCGCCAGCGCCTCGGTCTCGGCCCGGGCCTTCGCGACGGACTCCACCTCCCGGCGCACGGCGTCCTCCGTCTCCTGGCGGGTCCGCTCGGCGGCGGCCAGACGCTCGGCGGTCTCCGCCTCCAGCCGCGCCCTGTCCTCGCGGAGCTGCTCCAACTGCTGGGCCAGCCGCCCGGCCTCCGCCCGCGCCCGCGCGGCTTCCTCCTGGAGCTGGGTGAGGGTCTCTTGCAGCTGCCGCTCCCGCCCGGCCGCTGCTTGCAGCTCGCGCTGCGCCGCCGCCTCCGCCGCGTGGGCCTGTTCCTTCCAGCGCCGCAGCTCCTCGGTCAGCTGGGCCATTTCGCCGGAGAGGCGGGAGGACTCGGTTCCCGACTCCGCGCGCAGGCGCTCCACGGCGTCCCGGGCCTGGGCTTCCACCTCGGCGCGAATCTGAAGCTCCGCCTGGAGCTGGGCCTCGCGGGCGATGCGCTCTTCCCGCTCCTGCCGGGCCTGCGCCTCCGCATCGCCGCGCAGTTGCTCCTCGGCCTCCAGGCGGGTGCGGAGCGTTCCCAGCTCCTGGACCGCGGCCCGCAGCTTGGCTTCCGCCTGGCTGAAGGCGCGCGCTGCCTGCTGGAGCTTCTTCTCCGTCTCGGCGTGGCCTTGCGCCTGTGCCTCCAGGCGGGCTTCCGCCTCCTGCCGGGCGCGGGCCTCCTGCTCCGCACGCGCTTCGGCCTCCGCACGCGCTTGCGCCTCGGCCTGCTGCCGGGCCTGCGCCTCGGCTTCCGCGCGCGCTTCCGCCTCTCGCCGGGCCTGCGCCTCGGCCTCGGCCCGCGCCTCGGCCTCCTTCCGGGCCTGCGCTTCGGCTTCCGCGCGCGTCTCCACCTCTTTCCGGGTCAGCGCCTCGGCCTTCTCCTGAGCCTGGGCTTCGACCCGGGCCTGTCCTTCCGCTTCCGCAAGCGCCTCGACCTCTGCTCGCGTCCGGGCTTCCGCCTCCGCCCGCGCTTCCGCCTCGGCCCGCGCCCGCGCTTCGGTCTCCGCCCGATCTTCCGCCTCGAGGCGGGCGTGCGCCTCCGCCTCCGCCCGCGCCTCGGCCTCGGCCCGCGCCCGCGCTTCCGCCTCGACGCGGGCCTCCAGCTCCATTCGGGCCTGGGCTTCCGCCTCCGCCCGCGTCTCCGCGTCGAGCCGGGCCCGGGCTTCCGCCTCCGCCCGGGCTTCCGCCCTGCTCCGTCCCAGCGCTTCCGCTTCGGCCCGTTCCTCCGCCTCCGTGCGGGCCTGAACCGCCGCGGTCACCCGTGCCTCAGTCGTTGCCCGGGCCTTCGCCTCCTTCTGAAGCCGGGACTCCAGCTCGGCCCGCTTCTGGAGCTCGTCGGCCGCCCGGGCTTCCGCCTGGGTCCGCGCCAGGGCCTCGGAATCCGCCCGGACCTGGGCATCGAACCGGGCCAGTTCCTCCTTGCCCACCCGCGCCTCGAGTTCGGTCCGGGCCGCGGCGGCACGCGACTCCGCTTCCGTCTGGGCCTGGGCCGCCTCGCTCGCCCGCGCTTCGGCCTCGGCCCGCCGGTGCGCCTCCGCCTCCGCCCGCCCCTCCGCGTCCACGCGCGAGTGCGAGGAAATCTCCGCCTGCGCCTCCGCCTCCCGGCGCTTGCGCCCCTCGTCCTGGAAACGCTCCTCGGACTGCGTCAGCCGGAGGTTCAGCTCCGCCGTCTCCCGCTGCAGCGCCGCGGTCTGTTCGCGCAGCCGCGACAGCTCCGCCTCCTGCTCCTGGAAGCGGGTTTCCTTGGCCCGCGCCGCTTCGGCCTCGGCCTCCATCGCCCGGCGGCGCTTCTCCTCCTCGGCGCGCACCTTCGCGTTCGCGGCCTCGCGGCCCCGGAACTCCATCACCCAGCGCTCGGCCTCGATGCGCAGTTGGTGCTCGTGGTCACGCTCGCGGCTCAGCGAGGCAATCTTCGCCTTCAGGTCCCGCGACTCCAGCTCCTGCGAGAGCCGCTGCTCCTCCTCCTTCGCTTGCGCCGCCTCGAGCTCCTTGCGCAGCACCTCGGCGCGCAGCCGCTCTTCGCCCGCCTCCTGCTCGGCCTTCTGGCGCCGCGCGGCCTCCTGCTCCAGCTCGGCCCGGGAGGCCTGGATCTGCTCGCGCGACTGATCCGCCTCGCGCAGCGCGACCTCCAGTTCCTGCAGGAGCCCCTCGGTCTCCTGGCCCGAGGCCACCGGCAGATCATCGGCGACCGGGGGCGGCAGCGCATCCTCGGGCAGCTCCTCCAGTTGCTGGGTGGAAAGCTCTTCCGACACCGAGGGCTCCGCCGGAGACGTGCCCGGCGCCACCCACTCCAGCGGCCCCGACGGAGCCTCGGAGGCCTCGTCCTCGGAGGAGAACCGCGCCCACTGCGCCGTCTGCTCCATCCGCTCCCGCAGCGAAGACCCGGGCTTGGAAGCGAACCGCGCCCATTGCGCCGTCTGCGCCATCCCGTCCTCCTCAGAGGACTCCTCCGGCGGGGGGGCGAATTGCGCCCACTGCGCCGTCCGCTCCGTCTGCGGACGGCCCGGGGTGGCAGGCGCCATGCCTCCGGCCTTCAAGGCCTCTTCCAGGTCGGTGTCTTCGCTGGGAGGGGCCTGAGGTTCGGGTTCGAGCGAGAGCGGCCCGGCGGGCGGCGCGGCGTCCTCGTCCACGGGGGCGGCGACATCGAAAAAGTCCGCTTCCCAGAGCCGCGAGGCCGTGCCCACGGACTCCGCGGAAGGAGGGGCCCCGGCGGGCGCACCTCCTTGCTTGCGCGCGAGCGCCGCATCCGCTTCGGCCTGCCCCAGGTGATTCACCTCCGCCCGCAGGGCCTCCACGGAAGCAGGGGGGGCCGCCGGAGCCTTCTCCCGCTTCCGGCGCCTCCGCGCAGCGGCCTCGCGGTGGACCTCCTCCTCCATGAGCCGCAGCTCTTCCTCTTCCAGAAGGCCCCCCGCGCCCACGCCCTCCACCAGCACGGGAGAGGGCTCCGCCGGGACGGGGGCCGCCGAAGCCACCGGATCCTGAACGAGGATCTCCTCCGCCCCGGAGAACAGGGAGTCCAACCCGCCCGGAGGCGCCTCGAGCGTGGCGGGAGCCGACTCCAGCCCCAGCGCCATCGGGTCCATCGCGAAGGCATCCGCCGGGGTGGCGAGCACGGGGGGCTCCGCCGCCAGCTCCAGGCTCACGCCCGAGAAGTCCTCCTCCGGCAAGGCGCCCCCCGGGGAGCCCTCGAAGGACGGCTGGGCCCCGGCCGGAGGGCCCGACGCCCACGCCGCGGGGGCCGAGGCCTGCCAGGGCTCGGGCTCCTCGGACACCTCCGCGCGGTAGGCCTCCTCGAAGGCCCGCGGCTCCTGGAGGTGCCAGGCATCCGCCTCCACCGGCGGGCTCACCAGCTCCCCGATGAGCTGCAGGAAGCCCTGCGCATCCAGCGGCAGGGGCGTCACCGGGGTGTTGTGGCCCGGGATGGGCTCGCCGAGCACCAGCACCCGGGCCCGGTGCCCCTCGGGGTGCTGGGACAGCTCCTCCAACACCAGGTGCCCCCGGCCGCTCTCCACCCCGGGCGCCAGAATCAACAGGGCCGGCAGATGGTGGCCGTACGCGATGAGCGCATCCGCCACGGAGGTGGCGAGGATGACCTCATGCCCCTCTCGCGAGAGCAACCGGCGGACGGTGGCGATGGTGGAGATGTCGTCGTGGACGAGGAGGACCGGGGCGGCCATGGAAGCCGCGCGAGTCTACAGCATGGCTCCCGGGTCCACGTCGATTGTCACCTTCACCCCTGCGGGAACTTCTTCCAGCTTCACCTCCAGCCGGGTAAGCAGTGGGGCGAGCGCCGCATGTGTCGGCGCCTTGAGGAGCATCTGCCACCGCGTGCGACCCCGGACCCGGGCAATGGGGGCCAGGGCCGGCCCCAGCATGCGCACCCCCGCGGAGGCCGGAGGCATGCGCCGCGAGAGGAAGTCCCCCAGCATCCGCGCCACGCGGGCGGTCTGCTCGGGGTGCTCCCCTTCCAGCCGGATGGCCACCAGCCGGGTGTAGGGGGGATAGGCCAGGGCCCGGCGCCACTCCAGCTCCTGCTGCGCGAAGCCCTCGAAGTCATGGGCGAGCACGCGCTTCACGGGCTCGGAGTCCGGATTGTACGTCTGCACCAGCACGCGGCCCGGGTCCTTGCCACGCCCGGCCCGGCCGGCCACCTGGGTGAGCAGGTGGAAGGTGCGCTCGGCGGCCCGGAAATCCGGGATGGCCAGGGAGGTGTCCGCCATCACCACGCAGACCAGCGTCACCCCCGGAAAGTCGTGCCCCTTGGCCACCATCTGCGTGCCCACCAGCACGTCGATTTCACGCCGGGCGAACGCGGCCAGCAGCTCGGTGACACGCTCGGCGCTGGTGGCCGAGTCCCGGTCCAGCCGCGCCACGCGGGCGTGGGGCAGGCGCTCGGCTACCTCCGCCTCCACGCGCTCGGTGCCAACGCCAAGCCTCAGCAACGGGCCCGTGCACTCGCGGCACTGCTCCGGCACGGGGCCGCTCAGGCCGCAGTAGTGGCACACCACCCGCGACGAGGAGCGGTGCAGCGTGAGGCACACGTCGCAGTCCGAGCACTTGAGCGTGAGCCCACACACCTCACACAGCAGGAAGGTGCTGTGCCCCCGGCGGTTGAGGAAGAGGATGGTCTGCTGCCCGCGCTCGAGCGTCTGCTGCATCGCATCCAGGAGCGGCGGGGAGAGGATGGGGGCCTCTTCCTGGACGGGGCCGCCGTCGCGGGGCCGCTCGATGCGCAGGTCCACCAGCTCGATGCCGGGCATGGGCCGGTCATCCACCCGGCTCTTCATCTCCAGCAGGCCGTACCGGCCGCGGCGCACGTTCTCCAGGGACTCCAGCGAGGGCGTGGCCGAGCCGAGCACCACCAGCGCGCCGGCCTGCTTGCCCCGCACCACCGCCATGTCGCGGGCGTTGTAGCGGAGCTTGTCCTCCTGCTTGAAGGACGGGTCGTGCTCCTCGTCCACCACCACCAGGCCCAGGTTCTCCACCGGGGCCCAGATGGCCGAGCGCACCCCCACCGCGATGCGCACGGTGCCCTTGCGCAGCGCCTGCCAGTGGAAGAGCCGCTCCCGGTCCTTCAGCCCCGAGTGCAGCACCGCCACCTCCGCGCCGAAGCGGCTGCGGAAGCGCCCCACGAGCTGCGGCGTGAGGGCGATCTCCGGCACCAGCACGAGGCTGCCCTTGCCCTGCGCGAGCGCGTGCTCCACCGCGCGCAGGTACACCTCCGTCTTCCCGCTGCCCGTCACCCCGTGCAGGAGCACCGTCTGGAAGCCGCCCGCCTCCAGCGAGCCCTGGAGCGACTTCACCGCCACCGACTGCTCGGGGGTGAGCAGCGTGGGGCGGCCCTGCTCCAGCCCCTCGCGCACGCCCGGCTGGAGCACCTGCTCCTCGATGCGGACCATGCCGCGCGAGGCCAGCTTCTTCAGCATCTCCCGGGCGCCGGGAATCGCGTGGGACACCTCTTCCAGGGGCGCCCGCCCGCCCACCGCCAGCAGGTAGGTCAGGGCCGCGGACTGGGCCGGAGCCCGGCGCAGCTCCGCCGGGGGCTCGGCCACCAGCGCCACCGCGAACTGCTGCACGTCCGGCCGGGCCTCCTTCCCGTCCTCGGCCTTGGTGAGCCCCGGGGGCAGCGCGCTGCGAATCACCTCCCCCAGCGGATAGCGGTAGTGCTCGGCCGCGAACCGCAAGAGGGCGATCAGGTCCGCCGGCAGGGACGGGGACTCTTCCAGCACGCGCTGGATGGGCTTGAGCTTGACCCCCTCCTCGGCGGGCGGAGCAGCAGGCCCCAGGAAGAAGCCCAGGGCGGTGCCCCGTCCAAACGGCACCAGCACCCGCTGTCCGGGCACCAACCGTCCCGAGAGGGTCTCCGGGACGACATAGGTGAACTCGCCCCGGACAGGGCGGCCGACGGCAACGGACGCTAGGGCGGCGGACGCGTTCACAAGGACCACTGTAGCGGCGTGCTCCGACACGACCACTTTCCCGGCGCAGGGAAAGGCCCCCTGCCGCCCCTCCAGCCGTCAGGGCGGCCCCCATGTCCCGGGGGAGCCGGGACGCTCAGTGGAACCGGGGCACCTCGGGCCGCTGGAACACCCACGTGCGGCGCTTGCGCCCATCGGTGGGGTTCCACTCCTTCTCGGAGATCTGCACGTTGTCGACCACTTCCTGGATGGACGCGCCCCAGGCCTTCGCCAGGTAGACGCCGATCAGCTCCGGCAGATGCGCCAGCAGGCGGCCCGCGGCGGCATGTCCCGCCTCGTGGCAAGGAATCACTACGAGCTCGGCGTGCTTGCGCACGGCCCGCTCCGCGCCGTCCACCAGCGTCACCTTGTCCCGCTCCGCCACGAACTCCTGGAGCGCGGCCAGGGTCAGCGACGTACCGGCCCGGTATCCGATGGGCAGCTCTCCGGGCTCGCCGCCGCAGGAGAGCACCGCCAGCCCGATGTCGAGCCGCTTGTGCAGCTCGTACCCCTCGAAGTTGAGCTGGTACTTCTCCCAAAGCCGCGCCTGCTCCGAGGCCCAGCGCGCCAGGTCCTCGCGCATCGCGAGCGGCTCCGCGTCGTCCCGCGTCACCACATCCGTGGTGGCCAGCAGCGCCCCGGTGAACTCCCGCGAGTACCGGGCCCGTATGCCCCCCGCGGTGAGCACCGACATGCCCGCCCACCGCTGCATGGAGCCGGAGGCGATGCAGATCCGCCCCACGCACTGCCCGTTCTCCGCCATCACCGGACGGACCATGGGGGCCAGAAACTCCATCAGCGCCGTGTTGACCCCGCGCGCGGTGTTGCCAATGCGGCGCAAGAGCCGCGTGCTCTCCAGCGTCAGCCAGTCGTTGGCCTTGAGCACCGTCACCGCCTGGCCCGGCCGCTCCTCCAGCTCCAGCGTCACATCCAGCGTGGGGCACACCCGCCCGAGCAGCTCGCCGAAGGTGATGCGCTCCTCGGACTCCGACCAGTGGTCCCACTGATCGCTCCGGTCCAGCAGCATCTGCTCCCAGTCCTGCTCGCGGGCCAGCCACACGCGGATGCACGTGCCCGCCTCGTCCAGCGGCTCCCCCCGCTGCGCGGGCCGCAGGATGGGGTGCGCGCCCAGGCCATTGTCGAACTCCAGCACCTGGGTGGCCTGCCCCTGCAAGGGCCGGGAGGCCACCCGCAGCCGGTCGCCCCACATGAACACCGAGAAGAAGCCCACCCCGAACCGTCCCGTGGGGTGGAAGCCACTGGAGGACAGGCCCGGGTGGTCCCGGCGCATCTCCTCGGACATCCAGTAGCTGCGGCCCACGTCGAGCAGGTGCCGCGTCAGCACGCGCTCGGTCATGCCCAGCCCCGTGTCGGCCACTTCGATCCACCGGCCGTGGGAGTCCCGGCCCACCCGGACGGTGATGGTGCCCCACTCCGCATCCCGGCCCTCCAGCACGCGCCGGGCCCGGATGGCATCCGCCGCGTTCTGGATGAGCTCGCGCAGCGGCACCGACGGGTCCTTGCGGTACAGCGCCGCGCCGCCGAGCTGCGCGAGCAGCCCTGGCACCTCCGAGAGGTGCACCCGCGCATCCACCGGTATCCAGTCCTGGGTCTTGAGGTGCGAGGCCAGCCGGGACGCATCGTCCACGTCCACCACGCCCTGCGCCATCAGGCGGGGCCGGCCACTGGCCCGGAGCAGCGCGTCCACGTCACGCAGCTCGCGGTCAATCACCCGGAGCGCGTCGAAGCAGGTCCAGAAGACCTCGGACTCGCCGCGCGAGAAGGGCTCGCCCGTGGTGTACAGGAGCCGGTCCTGCACCAGCGTGGGCCGGCTCAACCGGCGGCGCCGCTCCTCGACGAGCAGCGTCCGCGCGGCCCGGAGCACCGCGGCCACCTTCAGCCCATCCACCGTCCAGTCCGCCGGCAGCGAGGCCGGGGCCGCCAGCGTGCGCTGCGCGAGCACCCGGCCCACCTCGGACACGTCCCACTCCTGGCTGTAGGCCAGCTCGCCCACGAGCTCCCCGAAGTGCCGCCGCAGCCCCTCGTCCTCCAGCAGGTGCAGCGCCTCGCCCCGCGGCCCCTGCCAGGAGAACAGCGCCAGGCTCCGGGCGCGCTTGAGCGCCAGCACCCGCAGCGCATCCTCCATGGCGAGCAGGATGTACTCCTCCGCCGGGTTCTTCAGCTCCGCGGGCGAAGGCGCCCGGTCCGTCTCCTGGTGGATGCGCGCGGCCAGGGCATCCTTCCACTCCTGCGTGGCGCGCAGGCCGGCCTCGCCGCCGGGCATGCCCGCGAGCCCCACCCCCAGCTCCTGCACGAGCAGCGCGCTGCCCAGCACGAAGGCCTCGGCGGCCGTGAGCGGATAGCTGGGCCCCAGCAGCAGATCCACCCGCTCCCACAACACATCGAAGCGGTTGCCCCGGCGCACCCACCCGAAGCTCGGGTAGGCATTCCGGATCTGCTCGGCGGCCAGCCCCGCCCGCTCGCGCAGCCGGCGCAGGTGCTCCCTCAGGTATTCCCGCGCCGCCCGGTCTGGATCCGCCTCCCGCTCGCCCAGGGTCCTCGTCCAGAGCTGCGTCCGCTCACAGTCAAACATGCCCTCAACATAGGGGCGGGCAGCCTGCGGGAGCTACCTCGAAGCCATGGCCCCCCGGAAGCGGGCGGGCGGGAGCCGGTTTCTAAGGGGTGAAGAGTTTATCGGCCAGCACGGTGCGTGCGTCGGACCGGATGGAGGTGAAGCGCAGGGCCCGCTGGCCGCCGCGCCACACCTCGATGCTCCGGGGCAGCGTGCCCCCCGTCACCGCGGAGGCGTAGTCGATGAAGCGCACGTCCCACGCCGTGCCGGCCTTGTCCGTCCAGCGCACCCGGGCCGGGCGGAAGTTGTCCTTGTACACCCAGAACTGGGGCTTGCCCTCCCCGGTGTCCCCCAGCACGTACGCCACATCGCCCCCGAAGCGGGCCAGCGACGTGGTGCGCGTGGCGATGCCCAGCCCCTGCAGGTGCTGCTCCAGCTCCGCGCGCGCCTCCCCGTCGGAGCCGTTGCGCGCCGTGAGCAGCGGGCAGAGCTGGCCCATGGCGGCCGACAGCACGGCGAGCTCCGTGCCCTCCTGGCGCCGGCGGCCGCCTGCCTGCACCACGGCCAGGCGGTTGCCATCCTGCGCTCCCAGCTCGAAGCGGCAGCGCTCCGGGGGCTTCAGGAGCATGGCCCCATCGGCGGCCAGCTCGGGGCGATCCGAGGAGACGCCCAGCGCCGTGCCCGCCTCCTTCGCCGCGGGCCCGAAGAAGACGTAGGTGCCCTCCACGCGCAGGTTGGCGAACGCGGCATCCTCCCGCGCGCTCACCGTCCGGCGCATGATGGAGCCGCCCGGAAGCACATAGGCTCCGGCGGCAAACGCGACGAGCCCTCCCACCAGCGCGACCAGCCGCTTCATGACGTCTCCACGCCCTTCGAGGTAACCCACCGTGTCTCCTGCGTGACCATGGGGGGGGGAAGAATCTAGTGGTGGCCCCCCATGGCATCAAGGCGGTTAGGATGGATGCCTCATGTTGAGCCGCCTGACGCTGCTGTTTCTCCTGGGTCTCTCCGCCACCGTTCACGCCCAGGCTGAATTCGATGACTTGAGGGACCTCTCCTCCGCGCGCGGCTACGCCATGGGCGGAGCGACCCTGGCGCACGGGCTGGGCACCGAGTCCATCCTGGGCAACCCCGCCGCCATGGCCCTCTTCAAGATGTACCGGGTGGAGCTGCACGGGGCCTGGGACACCTCGGACAAGGACGCCTTCGCCGGGGTGTCCTTGATGGACGCCAAGACGAGCGCCCTGGCCGCCGGGCTCGACTACCACATCCTGTCGCTGCGCAGCGGCGCGGGCCGCTCCACCGCCCACTTCACCACCCTGGCGCTCGCCCTGCCCCTGAGCTCGGGGCTGATGATCGGCTCGTCCCTGCACTACCTGCGGCTCCGGGGGGGCATCGACCCCCTGCGCGTCAACGACACCTCGGTGGACGCGGGGCTGCTGGTGCGCCTGGGCAATGCGTACACGCTGGGCTTCTCCGCCCACAACCTCGTGGGCAGCGACCGGCCGGAGCTCAGCCGCTACTACTCGGCCCACCTGGGCATCTTCACCGGGCTGCTCACGCTGGGCGCGGACGTGCGCGCGGACTTCGACACCGCGGAGAAGAACATCTTCACTTACAGTGGGGGTGCGGAGTACCTGTTCGGCCAGGCGGTGCCGGTGCGCCTGGGCTACTCCTACGACACCTTCCGCCGCACCTCCCAGCTCGGCCTCGGGCTGGGCTTCATCACCCAGCAGGGCGGCGGCATCGACTTCGCCTACCGGCACGAGTTCGGGAAGGGCGAGGGACGGGGGCGGCTGTTCTCCCTGTCCGTCCGGATGCAGGTGGGCTGAGGCGCCCTACCGGGGGGTGCGCAGCTGGAAGTAGCGCTCCGAGGCGGCGAAGCGCACCAGCTCCACCACCTCGCGCTCCAGGGCCCGCTTCATCCGCAACGAGGCGAGGGCGGGCCCCACGCTCCCGCAGGCCACCAGCCCCGCCCGGTTGGCCGAGTCCCGCGCCGCATCCGCCAGGGCGGACACATCGAACTGCCGCGTGGCGGAGTCGAACAGCGCCGCGGCCCGGGACAGCTGGGAGGGCGTCAGGACTTCGCGCACCGCGCGGGCCTCGGGCCCGGTGGCCTTGCTGTCCTTCAGCACCGAGGACAGGTGGGCCAGGCCGCGCAGGACCTGGTCCTTCTTGAGGCTGCGCAGGGCGAGCAGCTCCGGCCCCAGGCACAGCAGCGCGCGCCCCGCGTAGAAGCGCAGCTCCGCGGCCGACAGCACCTGCCGCACCGCCTGCTTGCCGGTGAGCAGCCGTGGGGTGTTCGTATAGACGAGGGAGAACGGCGGCCCGTTGTCCTCCGAGAGCACCACCTCGGGCGCCTCGATGCCCAGCAGCCGCTCCGTGGCCGCGAGGGCCTCGATGGCCAGGGGCGCCCCCGGCCCGCGCTCCGGGCGCAACGGCTCCTGGGTGCCCGCGCCACGGCCGTACGCCGGAAAGAGCCGGCAGAGCGCCAGCCCCACGCACGCGAGCAGCTCTCCCGGGGGCGTGCGCAGCAAGGGGTGCCGCAAGCCCGAGCGCTCCTCCGGGGACAGGGGCCGGCGCAGCGCGCGGGGGGCGGGGCCTTCCCGGCCTTCGATGGCGTCGGCGATCTCGCGCATGAGCGCGGCGCGCTCCGCATCCCCGCGGGCCTCGAAGTACTCCGCGACCTCGGAATAGAGCTTCTCGTCCAGGGGGCGCTCCCGCACCTGCTGGAACACGGCGGGCTCGGCGCCCGCGGCGGGGGCCGGGGGCGGCTTCACCGGCGCGGGCCCTATGGACGTGCTCCCGCGGGCGCGGGCAATGCGCCGCACCGGGTCCATCTTTCCCGGAGGCGCCTCCCAGGAGAGGAACGCCGTGTTCTGCACGGGGGCGCTGGGCTCCACCGGCGCCGGCGCGCCCTCGGGCTCCCGGGGGGAGACCTTGGAGAAGGGCGAGTCGTCGCGCACCGGACGCCGGGTGCCGGAGGTCCCCTTGGCCACGGTGCCCGGGTGCGTCCCCGGCAGGTCCAGGGCGGGCCGCTTGGAGGTACCTCCCTTCGAGGGGATGGGGGCCAGCAGCGAGGCCCCGGCGGGTGCCACCTTCTCCTGCGGCGGTGCCGCGGCCGGCTTCGGGGCCACGGTCTGAACGGCCGGGGGCTCGGGAGAACGGGGCGCGGCGGCCTTCCGGGACGCAGGTGCCTGGGTGGCCGTGCTTTCCTCGGCCTCCGGGACGGAACGGGCCTTCCGGGACGCGGCGTCCTTCTGACCGGCGCTGGGGGCGGCGGGCGGCGGCGGCCGGGGCTTGCGCCAGGCCCAGGCGGTCAGGGACGTGCTGGTGTTGGGCGAGGACTCCCCGAGCGGCTCCTCGATCAGGCCCGTGTCCTCCAGCGGAGGGGCTTCCGCGGGCGCCACCGGGGCCGCGGGCTCCACCGAAGCCGCGGGCGCCTCGGGGGCCGCATCGCCGGGGGGAACGAACCCTTCGGGCGCCTCGGTGGCCGTCGGCTCCTCGTCGGAGAAGGGCATCCGCGCACCGGGAGGGAACACCGCCTCGAACTCCTGGGTCGGCGAGCTGGAGGTGTCCGGGGCAACCGGCGCGGGCGCCGGGCTCTCGGAGGACGGCAGGGGCAGCGCCTGACCGGAGGGCGTCAGCTCCACGGCGCCCGGCGGGGGAATGAGAATCACGGTGCGCGGGACGCTCAGCTCCCGCTCCCGGCGGATGCGGGCGCTCCGGGGGGCCTCGGGAACGAGGGGCGCATCGGGCTCCTCCCGGGAGCGCCGCAGGTTCTCCGCGCGCCGCGAGTACACCTCCGCGCGGGCCGGATCCTTGAGAACGTCCTGGCAGAACCGGGCCAGGCGGGCCCAGGTGTACTGGCGCTCCGCCTCATCCTCCATGGCGGTGGCGGCATGCTCCAGCGCCCAGGCCGCCTCGCCAATCTGGCCAAACGCGGTGAGCCGGTCCGCCAGCAGCAGCCAGGCCTCCTTGTGCCCGGGCTCGAAGCGCACGGCCTGCCGCAGCTCCGTGAGGGCCTCCTGCTCCTCCCCCGCCTTCTCCAGCACGGAGACGAGCTCCAGGCGGGCCAGGCGCGCCGCGGGCCCCCGGGGCTCCCGTGCCAGCTGCTCCCGCAGGAGCGAGCCCAACGAGCCCTTGTCCCCGAGCTGCCGGGCGAGGGCCGTGAGCCGCTCGCGCGCATGGGCGGTGCTGGGCTCCTCGGCCAGCACCTCCGACCAGGCCCACTGGGCCAGCCGCATGTCCCGGAGCGACTCCTCGGCCACGGTGGCCAGCACGTGCAGCGCCTCGAGCCGGTCGGGCGAGCGGCGGGGGGCGGCGGTGAGCGAGGCGCGCAGCCGGGCGGCCATGGAGGGCCGCTCCGCATCGGACACGCAGCGCACCAGGCCCGCGAGCACCAGCAGCAGTCCGGGCGTGAGCGCCTCCGCCGTCTCGAAGTCCGCCTTCGCCTTGAGCCAGTCTCCGGTCTCCAGCTCGCGCTCGGCACGGGTGAGGTAGGCGTCCGCCCGGGCCCTGGAGGAGCGCGCCCCCTGCACCGCCTCGTTGAGCGCGCGCTGCACCAGCGAGGGGTCTCCCCGCTTGGCCAGGAGCCGCACCTGCTCCTTCAGCGCGACGCGGTCGCCGGTCAGCGCGACAATCTCCTTGTACATGCGCGCGGCGCCCGCCGGATCCTCCAGCTCGTTCTCCATCACCTCCGCGAGCCGGGTGAGCGCCTCCGCGCGCACCGAGGGCTCCCTCGCCGCATCGGCCCGCGCCAGGTAGAACTGGGCCAGCTCGGGCCACGCCTGCCGGGCGATGAGCTGGGTCTCCTGCCGCTGCTGGGAGACGGGCTCCTCCCGGCGCTCCGCCGGAGGAGGCGCGGGCTCGGTGACCGCGGGCATCTCCAGCACCGTCGCGGCGGTGGAGGACACCGCGGCAGGCGCCGGAGGCGCGGCAGGCGCCTCGGCCTCCGGAGACGGCGGCGGGGGCGGAACCTCCGCGGCAGGGGCCTTCCCGGCCGGGGGCTCGGCCCGGGTGGGGATGAGCCGCAGCTCTTCGAGCACCCGCCGGACCTCGTCCCCCCGGTTCAGCCGGGAGCCCGCGGACAGACACACCGAGGAGGCGGCGGTGAGCACGGCCTCGGAGGCGCCGGCGGCATGCAGCACCCGGAGCCCATCCAGCCGCACCGACAGGGCCCCGCCCGCATCCTCCATCTGCTCCAGGTAGTTGGCGGCCTTCCCGTAGCTCTCCGCCGCCCGGGCCAGGCTGCGCAGCTGCTCGGCTTGCACGCGGGCCCGCCAGCGGGTGGCCCGGGCCGCCCGGTAGAACTCGCCCCGGACGAGCGCCTCCTGGGCCTCGCCCTCCAGCGAGGCCACGAGCGCCTCCCACCGGCCGGTGCGCTGCAAGAGCTCCTGGAGCACCCGCCGCGCGCGGTGGTCCTCGGGGAACGCGGCCAGCAGCGTCTCCAGCGCCTCGATGGCGCGGGGCACCTGCTCCACCCGCCGCAGCACGCGCGCGAGCTGGCGGCGCACGGCCCGGTGGACGGCGCCCTCCACCTTCTCGAGCGACGCGGTGAGCAGCGTGATGGCGGCGGCCTCGGTGCCCGCCTCCAGGGAGACGGTGACGAGCGCCGCGGCGAGCCGCGCCGTCATGGGCAGGATGCGGCTGGCGCGGACCAGCTCCCCGAAGGCCTTGGGGGCCTGGCGCTCGCGCAGCAGCCGCGCGGCCACCTGGAGGTGCTGTTCCACCTTGGCATGCACACCGCGGTCATCGCCTGCGGCCTGCGCGTCCACGGCGGGCGTCTCCTGTCGGGCACCGGAATCCCCAGGCCCCTCGACGCTCTTCCCGTTTCTCACGCCACCCATCACTGGGGCAGTCTACACGTGATGCCCGCCCCGGTCGTCACCGTCCTCCTTCCTGCCCGCAACGCCGAGACCACGGTGGCCCGAGCCGTGGAAAGCCTGCTGGAGGGAACCTTCCCGGATATTCGGGTGCTTGCCGTGGATGACGGCTCGACGGATGAGACGCAGCGGGTTCTCCAGCGCCTGGCGTCCCAGGACCACCGGGTGGAGCTGCTGGACGGCGGGGGCCGGGGGCTCGTGGCCGCGCTCCAGCTGGCGCTTGCTCACACGCACTCTCCCTACGTGGCCCGCATGGACGCCGATGACGAGGCGCTGCCGAGGCGCCTGGAGGCCAGCGTGGAGGCGCTGGAGGCCGACCCGCACCTCGCGGGCGTGGGCACGGGGGTGGAGCTGTTCCGCGACGACCAGCCTGTCAGCCCCTCACTCCAGTCCTATGCCGCCTGGCTCAACGGCCTCACCACCCCCGAGGCCCTCCACCGGGAGCGCTTCCTCGAGAGCCCCCTGTGCCACCCCTCCGTGTGCCTGAGACGGGACGCGCTCCTTGCCACCGGGGGCTGGGAAGACGGGGATTTTCCAGAGGATTACGCCCTGTGGCTCAAGCTGATCCACGCAGGGTATGGGCTGAAGAACCTGCCCGAGGTTCTGCTGCGCTGGCGTGACAGCGCCCAGCGGCTCACCCGGACGGACGCGCGCTATGCGAAGCGGCGTTTTCTGTGGCTCAAGGCCCACTACCTGGCCCGGGGCCCCCTCGCGGATGGGCGGCCGTGCTCCGTCTGGGGCGCGGGTCCCAGCGGGCTGACGCTCAGCCGGTTCCTCCTGCAGGAGGGCATCCGCATCGAGCGGTACATCGAGGTCCACCCCCGCAAGGTGGGCACCCGCATCAACAGCATCCCGGTGGTGTCCGGCGCGGAGCTGGGCCCTCCTGGCCGAGGGCTCCTGCTCGTCTGTGTCGGGGTGCGCTGGGCCCGCGAGGAGCTGCGCGCGGACCTCACCGCCCGGGGGTGGGTGGAGGGGACGGATTTCCTGTGCGCGGCGTGAGGGCGGGCACGGGCCCCTCGGGGGGCGCAACCTTCGCCGCCGTGAAGAAGGCCCGCAGGTCCCCGGGCAGCGGGGCTTCGAGCCGCAAGGGCTTTCCGGTGCGTGGGTGCGCCAGCTCCAGCCCCTGCGCATGCAGGAGGCAGCGGCTTGCGGGCAGCCCTCCGGCCTGGGCCGCGCCGCCATAGCGCGCATCGCCCAGAATCGGCATCCCCAGCGAGGTGAGGTGCGCCCGGAGCTGGTGCGTCCGGCCCGTCTGGGGCAGCAGCTCCACGAGACAGAAGTCCGCCCCGGCATACACGGTGCGGAACACGGTGACAGCCGGGACGCCGTTGGCCGTGCGGCTCGCGCGCCAGCGGCCCGGCCGCGACGGGTCCCGGGACAGCGGCAGGTCCACCGTGCCCGAGGGGGGCAGGCCCGGCCCGGTGGCCGCCACATAGCGCTTGCGCGCCCTCCCCTCCCGGAACTCCTCCGCCAGCGCCGTCGTGGCCTGGGGCGTCTTGCCGAAGAGGGTGACGCCCGAGGTCTCCCGGTCCAGCCGGTGGACCAGCCCCGCGGGGCGCCCCAGCCGCTCGCTCACGAGGTCCACCAGGCTTCCCCCGGTCCGCCCCTCGGTGGGCTGCGCGGTGATGCCCACGGGCTTGTCCACGGCGATCAGCTCCTTGTCCTCGAACAGGATGACCAGGGCCGGGGGCGGCGCCAGGGCCTCCAGGGGGCTGCGGCCCCCCTCCTCCAGGACCACCGCCACCACCTGGCCGGCCCGCAGCCGGGCCCCGGGCTCCCGGCAGCGGCGGCCCGCGAGGTACACCGCGCCCGCCTCCACCCACCCGAGCGCCTCCGCCGCGGGGACGCCGAGCTGGGCCGCCACGGCCTCCACCACGGGACGGCCCACCAGCGTGCCCTCGGCCTGGAACGTCCTGCGCTTCACGGGTGCTCCTCCCAGGGAAAAGACGCCTCTCCCTTCGCACGGGCAGGTGTATGCCCCCTGGGCCTTCCGCGCCAGCGTCAGTAGGACTGGGCCACTGGCCGGACGACCAGCTCGTTGACATCCACGTCCGCGGGCTGGCCAATGGCGAACGCGATGGCCCGGGCGATGGCCTCCGCGGGGATGAGCTCCTGGCGGTACTGCTCGATGGCCAGCCGCCGCAGCTCCGGGTCGGAGATGGTGTTGGGCAGCTCGGACTGGGTGGCCCCGGGCGCAACGAGCGTGACGCGGATGTCCCGGCCCACTTCCTGGCGCAGCCCCTCGGAGATCGCCCGGACCGCGAACTTCGTGCCCGAGTAGACCGCCGCGGTGGGCACCACCACGCGGTCCGCCACGGAGGTGACGTTGATGAAGTGGCCCGCCTTCTGGGCCTGGAACACGGGCAGCGCCGCGGCGATGCCGTAGAGCACGCCCTTGAGGTTGACGTCGACCATGCGGTCCCACTCGTCCACCTTGAGCTGATCCATCCGGGAGAGCGGCATCAGCCCCGCGTTGTTGATGAGCACGTCGAGACGGCCGAAGCGCCCGGTGGCGAACTCGACGAAGCCCCGGACGTCCTCCCGCTGCGTCACATCCAGCCGGCGCAGGGCCACCTCCTGGCCCTTCTGGCCCAGCTCCGCCGCCAGGGCCTCCAGGCGGTCCGTCCGCCGTGCGCCGATGACGACGCGCGCGCCCTGCCCGGCCAGCAGGCGGGCAGTAACCTCGCCGATTCCGCTCGATGCGCCTGTGATTGCAATGACCTTGCCTTGAATGTCCATGGCCTTCTCCTGGAGGGGTATCCGCCCGCCGCGCCTGGCGCGTGCGGTGCGTGGAGAAAAGCTACGGATTGACCCTCCATGACACCACCGCATAAATGTCCCTCCAAGCATGACGGGGAGTCATGGATGGCCTTCGATGGAAAACTCCTGAGTGGCATTGGCGTGATGGCCGCGGTCGTGGAGGCGGGCACCTTCGTCCGGGCCGCGGAGACGCTCGGCCTGACCCAATCCGGCGTGAGCCGCGCCGTGGCCCGGCTCGAGCAGCGCGTGGGGGTGCGGCTCTTCGACCGTACGGCCCGAGCCGTCAGCCTGACCACCGAGGGCAGACGGTTCTACGAGGAGGTGTCTCCGCTGCTCACCGGCATTGAGGACGCGGCCGCGGCGGCCACGGGCGCGGCGGCCACGGTGCGCGGCCACCTGCGCGTGAACGCCGACGCGGCCTTTGGCCACAACGTGCTCGCGCCCCGGATTGGCGAGTTCCTCGCACGCTATCCGGAGCTGACAATGGAGCTCGTCGTGCGCGACCGCATTGGAGATCTCGTCGCGGAGGGGCTGGACATGGCGGTGCGTTTCGGAGAGCCCGAGCCCTCCAGCCTCATCTGCCGGCAGATCGGCCGCTCCCGGGTGCTGACGTGCGCCTCCCCCGAGTACGTGGCGCGGCACGGCCGGCCCAAACACCCCCGGGAGCTGGCCCGGGGCGGGCACGAGTGCATCCTCGTGCGGAACACCTGGACGGGGCGCCACTTCGAGTGGGAGTTCCACAAGGGCGGCGAAGTCATCCCCGTGGACGTCCAGGGCCGGCTCATGGTGAACGACTCGGGAAGCCTCATCAGCGCCATGCTCAGCGGCCATGGCGTGGGGCAGCCCTTCGAGTTCAGCGTGAGGGAGCTGCTCGACTCCGGGCGTCTGGTCCAGCTGCTACCGGCGTGGTCCGACGAGCGGTACCCGGTCCACGTCTACCACCGCTCGCGCGAGTTTCCCGCCGCCAAGGTCCGGGCCTTCATCGACTTCCTGCTCACGCTCACGGCCGCTGAGCCGGGGGACGCAGGAAGCGGGGGGAGCCGCCCAGCAGCACGGCCCCCCCGGTAGACGGCCTTAGCCGATGCGCGGCTTGCAGGTGTTGCTGCACAGGTCGTCGTTGTCGTCGTTCCCGTCGTCGCAGCTCTCGCCGAACGCCTCCTGAACGACGCCATCACCGCACCGCGGGCCCCAGATGCACCCGGGCGCGCACTGGCCGTACCCGCCAGGGTTCGTCCCCGTGTCGCACTCCTCGGGCGGCTGCACCTGGCCATCGCCGCAGCTGCTCGTGCACTCGGTCCGCTTGGTGGTGAAGTTGGCGAGCGTGAGCCGGTAGTTGGACGCGTTCGTGTGCCGCTCGGCCTGGAAGACGACGGCCTCGTAAACGCCGCCCTTCCTCAGGTTGTACTTCGTGGCGGCCGAGGCCGGGGTGAGGTCCACGGTTCCGTTCTCCGCCGAGTGCACCCCGCCGAGATCCAACGCGAGCTTCTTGTTGACGAAGACCCACACGTCATCGTCGCCGGTGAACTCGAGCTTCTCGGTGCCCTTGTACTCGAACCAGTACCGCACCTCGCTGGTGAAGCTGAAGTTGTGGCCGCTGCGCTCGGGCTCGTTGCCCGAGGCCACCCAGCCCTTCTTGTCCAGCGGGAAGTAGGTGTTGTTGACGAACAAGTAGGTCCCCGTCGGCCGGCCCTGGCTGTCCTTCTGCTGGGTCAGCGTCAGCTGATCCACGTAGGTCTTGCTCCGGGACGAGTCGGTGTACCACTGGTTGAAGAGGGCCTCGCCGTGGGTCGTGGAGCTGGTCACGCCCGCCTTCGCATAGGCCGGCTTGTTGTTCACCAGGTCCGCCTTGACGATCCCCTTCTCCGAGCCGTTCTTGTTCTCGAAGTCGGTGTGCCGCTGGGCCTGGCCCGTCTGATCGTTGCCGATGAAATCGCGGTAGACGACTGGAATCTTCACCTCCGGCGGCGGCTCGCTCTCGATCTGCTTGCACTGGAAGCCCGCCTCCAGCTTGCACTGCGACGAGCACCCGTCGTTGTCACGCACGTTGCCGTCATCGCACTCCTCCGTGCTGCCCGGCAGGATGAGGTTGTCGCCGCAGATGGCCGTGCAGTTGCCGTTGGTGCACGACGGCTCGCGCTTGCACAACGGCGAGCACCCATCGCCCATGTCGTTGTTGCCATCGTCGCACTGCTCGGTGCCCTCCACCTTCGCGTCGCCACACGTGGTGCGCGAGCAGGCCTGGCCCGGCGCCGGGCACTTGAAACCCTCCTCCAGACGGCACGTGGCGCTGCACCCATCGCCCGCCACCGCGTTGCCGTCCTCGCAGTCCTCGTCGCCGGCGACGATGGTGTCGCCACACTTGGCCGCCTGGCAGTTGCCGCCCGTACTCGGGCAGTTCCAGCCGCTCTCCACCGTGCACGTGGCGCTGCACCCGTCTCCGGACCGGGCGTTGAAGTCGTCACACGCCTCCTTCACCCCGCGCACGCCATCGCCGCACACGTTGCGCACGCACGGCTGGCCCGGCGTCCGGCAGATCCACCCGTTCTCGCCCGTCTCGATGCTGCAGACCGACGAGCACCCGTCCCCGTCGTTCGCGTTGCCATCGTCACACATCTCACCGGCCTGGAGCGTGCCGTTGCCGCAATCGAGCGGATCCACGGGCCCGCCGCCGTCGGTGCCGCCATCCGTCGAAGCGTCCGGAGGGGTGTTGCCTCCGCCCGCGTCGGGCTTGGGGTCCACGATGTCGCTGCCGCAGGCGGCGAGGATCAGGAGAATAGAAAGCGCTGCGAGTCGAGAGAGTCGAGATGAACACTGTGATTCGGACATGCGGGCATCGTCCAAATCATGAGACAGCATGTCAATCCGACGACCCTTCCGCATCAGGCCAAAGCCTCCATAATAGAAAAAGCTGACTAGCAAGAATAATTCTCTGGTATCCCCCCCCTGCCCGGAAGCCCCCGGGGAAAGGACGAGAGACCATGAGGATGACCTGGAAGCAGGGCCTGCTGGCCGCACTGTCGCTGAGCGTTCCGCTGAGCGAGAGCTTCGCCGGCACGGCGGACTTCACCGTGCAGTACCAGAACTACAACGCCGCGACCCCCAACGACTCCATCATCGAGGCGGGCGTCCAGCTGCGAAACAACACCTCGGCCACCCTCCCGCTGAGCAGCATCGTCGTGCGCTACTGGTTCACGAAGAACGGCGCCACGGCGGTGACCCCGGCGTGCTGGTGGTGGACCACGGCGAGCTGCCCGGGGATCTCGCTGACCACCGGCAGCGTGTCCGCCACCAACGCGGACCAGTACGTGGAGATCCGCTTCGCCAGCACCGCCGGCAGCCTGGCGCCGGGGGCCACCACCGTCCCGATCGATCTCGGCATCACCTTCGGGGGCGCCAACGTCAACGAGACGGATGACTACTCGTACGGCAACCAGACGTCCTTCGCCGACTGGAGCCGCATCTCCGTGCATGACGTGGGCTCCGCGCCTACCGCGGGCGTGCGGGGCGGTACCCCGCCCTCGGGGGGCACGGTCCCTCCGCCCACCGTCTCGGCCGAGTTCTTCGATGACTTCACCTACACGGGCACCGGGGACGCAGCCTTCAGCCAGCTCTGGACGGTACGCACGTACGCGGGCGGCCCGGGCGTGGCGGGCGCGACCTGGTCCGCGGGCAACGTCTCCATGGTGAGCGAGGGCTCCAACCGGCTGATGCGCCTGCAGACGAGCACCAACGGGTCCGTGGCGGGCACGACGCACTCGGAGGTCATCTCCAAGGCGCAGAAGTTCAAGTTCGGCACCTACTCGGCCCGGCTCAAGTTCCGCGATACGCCGCTGTCCGGCACGCGCGTCTTCGCCGACAAGTATGTGCAGACCTTCTTCGTCATCACGCCCTACAACAGCCCCAGCTACTCCGAGCAGGACTTCGAGTACCTGCCCAACGGCGGCTGGGGCCAGGGCAATACCCCCACGATGTTCCTGACCTCGTTCGACAGGAACGTGACCGCGAGCCCCTCGGCCCGGCTCAGCTACAGCCACGACGGCTGGCGCACGCTGTTGCTCCACGTGACGCCCTCGGGCAACACCTACTTTATCGATGGCGTGCAGCACGCCAGCCACTCGGCCCAGTTCGCGCCGCTCATCAACCAGTTCCTCGACTTCCAGATGTGGTTCATCGAGCTGGGCACCACGAACGGCACCCCGCGCACCTACTTCCAGGAGGTGGACTGGGTGTACTTCGCCAAGGACACGTACCTGGACACCAACGCGGTCAACGCGAAGGTGGCCGGCCTGCGCAGCGCCTCCGTGCCGCGCAAGGACACGGTTCCCTAGACGTCCCTACCGCACCGGAGGGCTCGCATCCGCGCGCCCTCCGTGAGTTCAGGTCTATGTGGCGCTACTCCCCGATAGGCTAGATTCGACGTCCCACGAGGAGTGTCACATGTCCGTCGGCTCATCGAAAAGCAGCACGTCCAGTTCGTCCAGCTCGTCGCGCTCCAGCTCGTCCAGCAGCGGGGCCTCACGCTCCAGCTCCACCTCGGGTGAGAACCGGCAGACGAAGGCCGAAACCAAGACACCCAAGACCGGAACGACGGCGCCCAAGAACAAGCCGGTGGATCAATTCGAGGCAGCGAGCCCTCAGCTCGCCAAGCGCTCCACCTCCGTCAAGCAGCTCAGGGCGAGCGGCGGGGGCACGTCGAACATGGACGTCGACAAGGCCGTGGCGCACCTCGATGCCAACGCCCACGCGACGTCGCAGAAGAAATGCGCGCAGTATGTCCGCAAGGCCATCGAGGCGGGAGGGGTCAGGCTGGACGTGAACACCCGTCCTGGGGAAGCCAAGAACTACGGCCCGTACCTGGGGCGGCATGGCTTCACGGCCGTCAATACCCAGAACTACGTGCCGCAGAAGGGCGATGTCGCGGTCATCCAGCCCTATCCGGGGGGCTCGGCGGCCGGCCACATCACGATGTACAACGGCTCCCAGTGGGTGTCTGACTTCCGGCAGACGGACATGTGGAGTGGCCCCGGCTACCGCAAGCATCAGCCGTCCTACGAGATCTACCGCCCTTGAGCGGTTCTCGCGGGTCCTGGGTGGGGCTGACGTGACGTGACCCAAGAGGTAGGGTGTAGGCTCAACGCAGTGGCCTCACCCTGCCTGGAGGTGCCATGACCAAGCCGTCCCCCGAGGCGCTTCCTGCCGGTACCGTCCTGGACACGTGGCAGGTGGACGGCCCCGCGGGCTACGGCACGTACGGGGCGGTTTACCGCGCCCACGGCGTGGGGCACACGGAGGGTCCGCCCGCGGCCCTCAAGCTGGCGCGCTACCCGAACGACCTGCGCTTCGCGCGCGAGGCGCGGCTGCTCTCCCGGATCCAGCACCCGGGCGTGCCTCGCCTTCTGGGACAGGGCACCTGGACCGGAGGCCCCTGGGGCGCCCCCCATCCCTATGTGGTGATGCAATGGGTGGAGGGCATCCGGCTCTACGACTGGGCCGAGCAGCATCCGCTCACGTCCCGTCAGGCCCTGCGGCTGCTGGCCCAGGTGGCCCGGGCGCTGGAGGCCACCCATGCGATTCAAGGGCTTCACCGGGACGTCAAAGGCGAGAATGTGCTCGTGAGCCCCGAGGGGCGGGCCTTCCTCATGGACTTCGGGTGCGGCACCTGGAGCGGGGCGGCTCCGCTCACCGAGGGACTGCTCGCCCCGGGCACCCGCCTCTACCGCAGTCCCCAGGCGCTGCGCTTCCACTGGAACCACCGCCGCGAGGCTCATCCCCCCTACCGCGCCACCCCCGCGGATGACGTGTATGCGTTGGGCGTGATGGCCTACCGATTGTGTACGGGAACCTACCCGCCCCTGGCGACGGACCCCTCCATCGTGGGAGATGATGCGCGTGACACCCTGGACGTTTTGAAACCTCCGGGCCACTGGAAGCCATTGGCCCCCGCCTTGGAATCCCTCATCCTCCGCATGCTCTCCGAAACGCCCCAGGACCGAGGCAGCGCCGGTGAGCTGGCCACCGCCCTGGAGAACCTCGCGAAGGCCCTCGGGCCGGCGAGGGCCCGCCCAAGCGATTCGAGCGTGCCCACGGAAGCCGAGATTGCCCCCGCCGCAAATCCTCGCCGCGGAAGGCGCTGGCTCCTGGCACTCCTGCCTGTGGCCGTGGGGCTGCTGCCCCTGGTCTCCGGACACTGGAACCTGGACGAGCCCTGGATCTCGCCTCCTGGCACGGCGGATGGAGGAACCGGGGGCGTTGCGGACGCGGCCGTGGAGGAGCCACCTCTGTCCAGCGCGGCCCCAGAGTCCCAGCCGAACGGGCTGAAGTTGGAGATGCCCAAGGAGCCCTTGCCCGGCCAGCGCCGTCCGCCCTGCCCTCGCAACCAGATCAACATCCGGGGCGGGTGCTGGGCTGAATTCATCCAAGTCTCGCCGCCCTGCGGCGATAGCTTTTATGACTGGAAAGGGGCCTGCTACCTGCCTGTGATTGTGCCGCCCCGCCCCGGCACCTCGGCTCCTCCACAAGTGCCTACCCCCTGAACGGACGCTTGGCCTCTGAGCAAGGCAGGACGCGGACGTAAGCGGCCCCTGGGTGCGCACACACCTCCGCCACACTTCCCGCGATAATGGACGGGGGGTTTCCTCCGCCCACGGGCCTCACAGGAAAGGTTCAGTCCATGATCAACAAGCTTGGCTCTCGTCCTCAACCCAAGGTGGAGAAGCAGGAAGCCCCCCGGCCCTTGCCTCAGCCCACCCCGAAGCCCGAGACAACGGACAAGAGCAAGCTCTCGAAGAACGTGGCGCTGGCCAGCCACCAGGGCGTCAGCAGCTTCGAGGTGAAGTCCTTCAGGCAGGGCCCTACCCCCAGCCCGGGGCCGACCCCCACCCCGACGCCCTCCGCTCCCCCGACGCTCCCGCCACCGGCCTCGTCCACGCCGGCTCCCACGCAGGCGGGGGGTACTCCTGTTCCGACCCCGCAGCCCGGCCCCACCCCCACCCCGCCGCCGCCCCCTTCCGCGGAGCAGCAGGCCGCCAGCCAGGTGAGCTCGGCCCAAGCCTCACTCGATACGGCGCGCGAGGAGGTGAAGGAAGCGGATGAGGTGCTCAAAGGCCAGCTGGCCCGCCTGGGCCCGGCGCTGACCGACGCGCAGAAGCAGGAGTACATCAAGGCCTACCACGAGGAGCACAAGGACGTTTACGAGGCCGAAGCCCAAGCCGCCACCGAGTTCCGGACAGCGCTGGAAGATCCCGCGCTCGCACAGAACACGGACGCGCTGAAGGAAGGCTACACGGCGCTGGCGGAGAGCTCCGAAGCACAGGCGGCGCTGGACTGGGCGAGCCGCAGCTACACGCAGGCAGGCTCGCCGCTCCACCAGGACGCCGCGCTGGCGGAGATCGCGGGCAAAGCCGCCGCCACCGCCTCCACGGACATCATCGCCCAGGCGGGCACTCCGCAGGAGGGCGTGGCCCTTCTGCGCGAGAAGCTCGCGCCGTTCATGGAGGGCGCGGAGGTCGCCGGGTCCATCAAGGACTTGAAGGAAGCCTTCGACATCGCGGAGGAGGCCGCCAACGGCAACTATGACCGGCTCGCAGACCTGGCCGAGGACTGGAGCGGCCAGAGCAGCCTGATGAAGTCCATCGCCGTCATCGGCGTGGCGGCGGGCGCGGCCTCGGCCACTAATGAGCTTCGCCAGGGCAACTACGCCGAGGCCATCGGGGCGCTGGCCGAGACGGGCCAGAACGGCCTGGAGCTGCTGGCGGGAGTCACCAAGTCCCTCGCGCAGAGCGGCAAGCTCGCGGAGATGCTGGGCAGCCATGCCGCCAAGGCCGAGCGTCTCGCGGGGCTCGCCAGCCGGTTCGCGCCAGCGCTCGGAGCCGCAGCCGCCTCCGCCTCGCTGTACCAGCACGCCACCGAGGACGACAAGAACGCGGGCACCTGGCTGGCCATGGGCGGGGACCTGCTGTCCATCGCCGGCAGCGTGCTCGAAGCCACCCCCCTGGCGCCCGTGGGAGGAATCATCAACGCGGCGGGCACGGTGCTTACCGCCGTGGGCGACTTCGCCAGCGGCATCATCAACCGGGGAGAGCGCCAGCAGGAGGAGAAGGACCTGATGGCCGCCGCCAACGAGGCGTTGGCCCGTCAGGGCCTGCCCACCATCCCCGAGGATGTCATCGAGGCGGTCTCCAGCCAGGACTCACGCGCGGACCGGTTGCAGGCGCTTGGTCTGACGCCTGAGCAAGTCCAACAGGTCATCCACGACCATCCGGACCTCATCAGCTACGGGGGCTACTTCGAGGCCCTCACGGACGGCGCCCAGGCAGCGGGCGTGAGCCCAGAGAAGTTCAGCCACTTCATTGAAGCGCTCGAAGGGAAACTCGGCGACGTCAATGCTGTCATGTCCGCTCTGAATGAAATCAAGAGCGGCTACGAGCTCCAGGGCAGCACCCCGGACGAGGTGGAGCGAGGACTGAGCCAGTACATTGAAGGGCTCCTGGGCGACCAGATGGATGACCTCCGCTAGCCCTCACGTCACGGGGACGGCCGCGGACAGGCTGCCTTCGAAGTCCCGGGCCTGAGCGCTCACCCCGGGGCGTACGCCCGCGATGCCAAGCTCGGCCAAGGGACTGTCTCCAGGGATGGTCCACTCGGCGGCCCGCAGCAACCGGGGCGAGAAGCGGATGGCGGAGGGAGGGGCCTGCACCTTCCCGTGGAGCACCTGCAGGTTGAGCACCGGCACGGGCAGGCGCACCTTCCGAGGAGCCCCAGCGAGCGGCTGCATGCGCACCCGTGCCAGCTCCTTGCCCTGGGAGTCCCAGCTCGCGCCCGTGAAGGCTGCATCCGGGGGCGCAGGGTCGAGCGCGAAACGGGCCATCTGCTTGGGCATGCCCCAGAGCGCCCGGCCGCCCCGGAGCGAGGGCTCGCTGTCCACCCACATATGGGTCACGGTCATGCCAGCGCGGAGAGAGCCCCGAAGCCTCACGCTGACGGCCCCGAAGAGCTCGCCATAGGTCAGCACGCTCCCTGGCTGGTAGTCGACGAAGGCAGCGGCAACGCAGGCGCGGCCCGCGACGGTGAGCAGTTCGAGCGCCGGGTCCAGGGAGAGCTGGAGGCGCCGCACGGGCACCCACCAGACGGACGCGTAAAGCTGCCCCTGAAGCCGCCAGGGCGCGGGCGGAAAGCTGGAAGGGTTCACGCAAACCTCCTGCAAAAAGACAAGCAGCATCGCGGCATCCCCAGCAACCGTTTTTAGCGCTAGAGACGTGTTCTTCATGCAACCCCTGCACGGTCCGCAGGGCACAACCGGAATGGCCGTCTGGATGGCTCCACGCAGCAGGAGGCCCCCGAATCACAGACGCCTGACGGACAAGCGACATCGCTGTCATTTTGCTGTCACCGGTCAGACAGGCGCCCGGCCATCGAAGCCGTGACGGTTTGACGTTGAGAGTGAAAACAAGGTTCTCTCCCTCCCGCTGGCCTGCGCGTGAATCGTGAAGTGCGTGTCCCGCGAGCCAGTTATGGGGGAGAAGTTCGAATGCACCAGCATTGGATTTGGCGCCGGTCCGTCGTGGCCGGTCTCGTTGTCGCGCTCACCGCCTGTTTTTCGCCTCCGGACGTCGTGGGAGCGGGTGGACACAATGGCACCGACGGCAAGAATGCCTCGGTCCGGCTCGTTCCGGAACCACCAGGAACGAGGTGCCCCCAAGGAGGCACTGCGATCCAGACCGGCCTCGACGACAATGAGGACGGAGCCTTGTCCGACGATGAGGTGAAACAGACCTCGTACGTGTGCAGCGGTGGCGGGGGCCAGACCGGGAGCATGTCGCTCGTGAAGCTGATGCCCGAGTCCGCAGGCGCCCAGTGCGCGTCCGGTGGCACGGCGATCCTGTCCGGCCTCGACACGAACGCAGACGGAATCCAGGGAGACACCGAGGTCTCGAGCACGCAGTACCTCTGCAACGGCGAAGACGGGAGGCGTGGGAACACTTATTTGGTGAAGTTGGTCCCCGAGGCTTCCGGTGCGCACTGTTCACGGAGTGGAACGGCCGTGCTCGGGGGCATCGACGTGAACGCCAACGCGCAACTCGAGAGCACGGAGGTGACAACGACTCAGTACGTCTGCACTCCTCTTGCAGAAGCGGCCGGCCACCAAGCCCTCATCCGGCTCGATGCCGAGCCGTCCGGAGCAAACTGCGGTCAGGGGGGCACGGCCGTCAAGAGTGGCCTCGACGCCAACTCCAATGGAACGCTCGAAACGAGCGAGGTCACGAACACCACCTTCGTGTGCAATGGCCTGCGTGGCAACGACGGTCAGAATGGAAGGAATTCCCTCGTCCGGCTCGACCTCGACGCCTCGGGCACCAACTGTGCCTACGGCGGCACGGCCGTGAAGAGTGGCCTCGATCTGAATGGCGACAAGGTCCTGAACGACGCCGAGGTCACGACCACCCAGTTCGTGTGCAGCATGGCCAATCTCTTCCGGACGAAGTGGGCGAGCAACCCACGGGGAGGCTATCCCTCTGGAGAGATCACCACCCTGTGGGTCCCCGTGTCTCGCCGGGTGTCGCTCTACAAGACCAAGAATACGTCTCGCATTAAGCTCACCATCTCCGATAACTTCCGGGTGGGTCTCAACTCCCCCGGAGGAGGTGGCTGGTACTCGGTGCGAATGAATGGCAGCGGGATGGGCTGCGACGCCAAGCAGCACAACTCCAATCTGTCCTTCGCAAGTCAGGATTATCAATTTCCATTCGCGAACGTCTGCCTGACTGATCAACTTCCCAAAGGTCTGTATGAATTCGATGTGTGGTCGATCGCGGAGCTCGGAACCAGTTACATTGGCGGAAACTACAGCGGCAGTGCACTACTCCTCGCCGAGGAGATGGATGATACCCAGCCCTACGCATTTTCGAAGGAAGGCATAGGCGAGGGCACGGGGAGCACGTCGCTCGTCAAGGTGAACGGACGGGAGGTCACCTTCACGAAGCAGTCCGCGTCCTCGCTTCTCAAAGTCACGCTCGCGGACACATTCCGGGCGGGTACTGCACTGGATGGCGCATCCGCGACGGTGATGGTACGGCTCGATGGCGCTACCACCAGTTGTTACACGGGCAAGTACGATGCGCAGGGAAAGGGTGGCAATATCATCAATCCTTTCGTGATGACCTGCATCCTCCATAACGTCTCCGCGGGGAGGCATCAGTTGGACGTAGCGTTCTCGCAGACAGCAGGAGGGGGAGATGCATACCTGGGTTGGGAGCGGAGCAGTCCCCTTCTGCTCGTCGAGGAACTTCCGAATACCGGGCTCACCTTCTCGAACATGAACATCGGGAGTGGTGAACTCTCTGGAGATTGGGCGGGTGTCGGTGCGCGGCAGATTGCGCACAGCGTCAGTTCACCCGGGAAGACCTTGAAGGTGACCTATTCGGACACGTTCCGTGCGGTGGGCAATTGCAACAAGAAAGGGGGCTCTTTCCAGCTGTACGTCGACTACCAGCCGACTGGGTGCATCAACGGCCAATTCGTTTCGGGCGTGGGGCCTGCTCAAAATCACCATCATCCGATGAACCTGACGTGCCTTGTTCCCAACCTGATGCCTGGCTACCACACGTTCTCTATCTGGTCGACGACCCTGCAACAGGATGGAAGCACCTGCGGCTCCAATTTCTTCGGTTGGAACCGGGGGCAGAACCTGCTGATGGTCGAAGAGTTGCCGTAACCGGGCACGGCCGTAAGTCTCCGCGGAACACGGCCCTTGGGATTGGGTAGGCTCACCTGCCCATGACGCTCCCGCATCCGCCCTCGACGCCTCCGGACAAGCACGGCCCAGGAAGTCCCTCCAGCATCCTGGAGGTCTTCCTGGAGCACGCCCGGAAGACTCCACACCGGCTGGCCCTGCGCTTCGATGCGAAGCGCTACACCTACGGCGAACTCGCCCGTGACGTGACTGCCTTCGCGCAGGCGCTCCTTCGCCGTCACCTGAAGCCGGGGGAGCGTGTCGCTCTCTATCTGGAGAACAGCCCGGCGTTCGTCATCGCCTACTTGGGCGTGCAGTACGCCCAGGGCATCGTGGTGCTCGTCAACACGCAGTACCGGCAGGTGGAGCTGAACCACATCCTCAGCGACTCCGAAGCCCGCGTTTGCATCACCGGGGACGCGGGCGCGGCCGAGCTGACACCGCTCCTGGGGGAGCTTCCCGCGCTGGAGTGGCTCATCACCGTGGAGCCGCTCACCGCCTCGCCCCCACCCTCCCGGCCCCTCCTCTCCTTCGACACGCTCCTCGCCGAGCCAGTGGAGGAGCGCCCCATGTCCCTGCCTGGGGGCACCGACATCGCAGTGTTGGGCTACACCTCGGGCACCACCGGGCGCTCCAAGGGAGCCATGCTGCGGCAGAGCAACCTGCTTTCCAACATCCGGGCCGTGACCCAGGCCTGGCGGTGGACGGAGGAGGACCGGCTGCTGCTCGTCCTGCCGTTGTTCCACGCCCATGGGCTCCTGGTGGGCCTGCACGGCACCCTCTACACGGGCGCCAGCGCGGAGTTGCACCGCCGCTTCGTGGCCCCGGAGGTGCTGGAGCGTCTGCACGCGGATCCGGCGTTCACGCTGTTCTTCGGTGTGCCGACCATGTACGGGCGGCTGCTTGAGGAGTCCCGGCGCACCGGGGTCCTGCCCCGTCCCTTGCGGCTGATGGTCTCGGGCTCGGCACCGCTCAGCGCCCAGCTTTTCCAGGAGATCGAAGCCGAGTTCGGCCAGCGCATTCTGGAGCGCTACGGGATGACGGAGACGATCATGAACACCACCAACCCCTATGAGGGGGAGCGCCGGCCGGGCACGGTGGGCATGCCCTTCCCCGGCCAGGCGGCGCGTGTGGTGGACGTGCGGACGCGCAAGCCCGTGCCGGATGGAGAGCCGGGCGAGATCGAAGTCCGGGGCCCTCACGTCTTCTCGGGCTACTGGAGGCGCGAACAGGCCACGGAGGAGTCCTTCGACAAGGACGGGGGGTGGTTCCGGACAGGCGATTTGGGGCTGCGGGATTCGGACGGCTACTTCCACATTACAGGCCGCGCACGCGAGCTGATCATCAGCGGTGGCTTCAACATCTACCCGCGAGAGGTCGAGGAGGTGCTCGCCACGCACCCAGGGGTGGGCGAGGTGGCGGTGCTTGGGCTTCCGGACCCGGACTTCGGCGAGCATGTGGTCGCCGTGGTGGTTCCCGCCGCCGGACAGCCCGCGCCCAGCGCGCAGGCCTTGGTGGATTGGTGCAAGGACCGGCTGGCCAGCTTCAAGAAGCCCCGCCGCGTGGAATTCGTTGACGCGCTACCGCGTAACGCACTGGGCAAGATTCAGAAGCACGTTCTCCGGGAACGGTTGCTCCCCCTCTGAACGGCGCGTTCAACGCTTGGGCCTTCAGCGCCGCCCTCATGCTCAAAGACCGCTCCCGTCCCAGAGACCGCCAACATCTCCTAAACAGGAGTCAATCCTTCGTGAGCCGCCCCCCGCCGCCTTCGCCTCCCGCACGAGTGCGCCCACCTTCGCGAGGTAGGCCTCCATGTCTGCCTTTCACTCCAGCCCCTTGGAGAACATAGATCGCACGATGCCGTAAATAGCGCGGTCCTACAATCCTAATAGATCACTTCCCGCAGGGGAGTCGGCTGAGTTCGACAGTCTCCCAGCAGATCTCGTGGAAGATGCATGTCCTACAGCACAGGTGCGATTCGATCTGTAGTACCTGACAGCGCGATCGCCGAAGGCCAAGGAGATCCGCGTGTTCGCAGTTTTGAAGGTCATCTGAAGTCGTGAAGCTATCAACAATATGCTCGAATCGTCCTTGCTCGCCCGCAGCACCGCGTTTCTTAGCGATCCGAAAGTTGTGGAAATCGCATTCTGGTCCCGCAGGGAGGGCCTCCTTGTAGAACCAGCTTTGGCCGGTGATCACCAAGAACTCATACTGTGCGTTGCGCTCTCCAGTCTGTCGAACTAGCTGAGGCCGGAGCGAAACTGTCGGAGCAAGAGCCACCGTCGAGCCAGGCTCCGGCGCAAACGAAGCCCCGAGTTCCGACTCTCGAATGTTGATGGGAAAATTGGATGTCGGCATCATCTGCAGGTCGCTTCGATTGAAAGCGTTCAGCACACGTCCTTGAAAAAGATTAGCTTTCGTTGTAAGGCCCGCGATAAAAGTGCGGAGCTGGCTAGCCTCTCGCGGCTCGAAGGCAGGGGTTGTGCTGTAGTCAACCACCGCGAACGCTCGACCGCCACTGATCAGCACAAGCGCAGGATAGACAACACGATGAGGGAATTCACTGCGCATCCCCCCTATCATTCGGGTCGCCACCACAACTCCTCTGTACGCTTGAGTCAATGACTCGGGCTTAAGCAACTGTAGCGCTTCTCCCAGTTTCATAGTCAGCGGGAGTGTATCGATAAGCCGGCGACGATCTAATAGACTATAGATTTCGCGGTGCCTCTCAAGAATTTCGTCTGGTGAAGTATAGCAGTGAATCTCGGTGGGGTCAGGACTTCCATCGTTGATGAATGCCGTTAAGGGATTCTTAAAGACAATCAGCCAACATCCGGCAGTAATCACGACTCGCTTAAGTGTCGAGCGATCCGCCTCGCTGAACGAAGCAACGTATGTGCGAAGATCCTTAAGCCAAACGATCCACTGCGCCAGAACACCGGGCTTGTCGCCGGTCTTCAGCTTGGCTAGTGCTTCACTGATCAATTCCGACATATGCCGGGCGCTGATGTTGTCTTCACGCGGCGGTCTAGCACTCACAGAATCCGCACCCTTCGCTTCGACGAGAAGGGTCGGTGCGCGTTGCCAACTGACACCTAAGTAATCAAAATAAAGTCGATCGCCGTTCTCGGCCCAGCTCCTCGCCTCCTCCTGCAACTGATTTGGGTTGTCTGGATTCCAGTCAAGAGCTCGCAGCATCGGATCGATTAGAAAGCGCCGTGTCGGCCGCTCAAGAAGTGCGTCGTCGTCGAGCGGAACGCGCAGACTCCCCGACTGGACGGCTGCAGCGTGCTTGGCCCTAATGACCTGCTCTTCGAGCTTAAACTGCGTGAAGGCAGTCCGCAGTGCTTTTTCAAAAGCAGTAATTCTATCCGCTTCGCTCATCGTAGCAGTTCCGGCAGTTCGAAGAGCAGCTTTAGAGCCTCGGGCCAACCTGCTGACGAGAACAGCTCCAAAATTTTAACAAGGGTACGACGGCGAGAGGCATCGTCGAAAATCGGACGGTGGTCGGCCAAATAACGTCGGACCAATTTCACCAAGCTACTCAAACCGAGTGCCTCGAACTGGTATCCACCTTCAGCAGCTGGCCCGAGGAGAACCTTAGCGATCCGATCGAACACCCCAGGAGGGTCGCCGTCTACGAGATAGGCGAGCAGTTCGACGAGATTGTGGACTGTCCGGGCTTGAGCGTGAGCGGCGATCTCATCAAGGACCATCGCATTGTCGGCCAAGAAACTCTGTTTGGCCTTGGAAGTGGCAAGGCCAAGCGCAGCTTCGCTCCTCTCTAGCGACTGAAATGCGCCTGAGCCAAAATAGAATTGACTGCAAACCTGACCGATCACATGATCGCCAGCCACATACAGTGGTCGCCAAACTTCGATCACTTCTTGCGAGGAGGAACCCAACAAATGTAGGCGAGCCTCATCAATAGCGCGGACGGATGCGCCAACGACGAGATCAAGCAGTTTGAGCGCTCTCTTCGCCATCTCAAGCTGTTCAGGCTTTGTAGTGTCCGAGTAGGGGAAGAAGAACACCTGTCGCAGGTCATGCAGCATCGGCACGATGTAAGCTTCGCCGTGACGTAAATCAGAGGCCCATCGCTCAATCCACTTCCAAGCAAGATTCTGGCTGCGAGCCACGTACAGGAATGCAACTAGGCGAGCGAACGCATCGCTCGCGTGAGGATGGCTTGCCCCCCGCACGTCTCGGAGGTCCCAATCGCGCGTGAGCAGCCGATCAAGAATTACCGCGCACTGTTCGGGCTCAGCGTACGACAGCACTCGCATGGAATCGCTGGCGAAGAATTGAAGCACGCCTCTATGCATCTCGCGATCGGCAACTTCGGCCGCTAGCGTCCACATTCGCTCTTTTGCGACGTCATACAGGGCACTTAGCCCTCGGGCGATCTGGAGCCGCACCGTGTGAGCAGAATCGCGTAGGCATGCGGCCATCCGGTCGACAATGTCGAACCGAGTTTCCGCGAACCTCGGCGCGAGAGCCACCAAGCTTGAGGCAGCATAGACTCGGACATCCCAGTTGCTCCAGCTCATCTCTTCGGGAGTATCCGTGCGCTCGGGATAGGGACTCGCCAACAGTCGATCGAGTAAATCCAGCAGGGCATCGAGTTGTGGTAACCCGTCGGATTCTGGCGAATAATCTTTGCTCTTGGCAAGCCGCTCGACGCCATTGCTGATCTCTCCCCAACTGGAATGGACAAGCTTTGGGTGGGGAGCCTGTTGAGCCCCTAAATCGAGGAGTTGAACAAGGGCTATGATGTCAGCCCATAGATTCACGAGGTAGGCTGTATCGGGAGCATCCGTGTGCTGCTTGAGACGGTCCTCAAGTTTGCGACTGGCAGTACGGATTTCGCGGTCAGGGCTTCGCTCAAGATTCGCCCCTTGAGTGCGCAGCAGGTTGTCGACGACATCTCTCGTTGAGCCCCATTCGATGCTCATTCTTTGGAGCGGCGGATTCCCAGTGAGCCTGCTAGACGCCTCCAGGTCGGACCGCCGAGCGCGCATCTCACGAGTTACAATTTGATCGCCAGGGGCAATTGAAAGAAACCGATTGAGAACTGAGGCCCACCAGTTGGCTTCTTGCTCGCTTGGGAAAAGGTCTGGCGCCAAAGCCTCTACCTCGAAAGCCGAACGACACTCAGGCGGCTGCCGTGGGTACGCAGCAGCCAGGAAAATCACCGCGTCGCGCGACAGGCCTTGGAGCGCCGTGAAGTGGGGATGCACGGCTAAGGGCCAGAGCATGTCATCCGCCACCTCGGGGCGTTGAGCAGCCATCCTGAGCAGGCGAGCCCATACGGACGCATTCGTGGGAAGAGCCAAGGCAGCCGCCACCGCCTCGCGGAAGGCTTCCCGCGGGCAGGTGCGGAGGAAGGTCACAAATGCGATCAGGGGCTCCTCTTCGTGGGTATCTGCCTCCCGCCAGTCATGGAGGGACAAGTTGTCGTCGATGACTTGGAGATCTTTTTCGCCGACTCTTAGGCGAGTGACCACCTGCGGATTGTCGTGGCCGTGCCGCTCTGCTGCGTCGAGTCCTTGGACGGCGCCGATCACCCCTGCAGTGCCAGCACCTGGGGACACTTCCAGAAAGGGCCCAAGCGCCTCGTTCAAGCGCCAACGAGCCTGCTCGTAATCCTGTCGGCGGGTGGAAGTCATCGCAAGAAGCCGACTCGGAGACCCGCCTAGCCATGTCTTTGCATCATCTGTCACCTCCCTCCCGAACAGTATCGTGTAGATCCGGGCGACAAAATTCGGGTCGTGCGGAATGATCGTTGTGACACCTTCTGCGAGCCAAGGCGCCTCCTGCGGCGCGTGCTCTTCGAAACGGTCGTCCAGAATGCGGCTCAAGAGTTTGCGCGAAGCGTCAGGATCCGTTCCGTAGGATTTTGCCACGAAGCGGATGCCCGCCGTGGTCAGAGCCGGGTGCTCCGAAGGAAGCGACCAAGCTGTGTCCAAGAGAGTCCGCGCAGCGCCACCAAATACAGTCAAGACGCTTGGATCCGTGCAGTCAGCCTGGTCCGCGAGAGTCAGTAACAGCACCCGGGACGCATCTACAATCCGTTCGATCTTTGTCGCAGCAGCGATGGATGCGACGTGGGCCCAGGCTTTGGCCGCCGACGCTGGGAGACCGCCCCTCTCAGCAGCAGCCATTCCAACAAACCGAGCCAGTTGGCCCACGAGCCGACCGACTGCTTCCGAAACCTTCCCAGACTCAATGAAGGAGCAAAGGTCATTGATGTCCGATGGTACATCGACATGCTCCGCAACGGTCCTAAGAACAATGCTCAGGATCACTGGATCCGGGACGGCCACCCCGGCGACATCTACGAGAAAGCGCCAAGTGGTCGGCCGTCCGTTGGGTTCCTTCCACATTTGCTCTAGAGCAAACCTCAGGGCCGGCCCGAGCATGAGCCCAATCGTCGAGTCTTGGGTGATTTGCACACGCAGGGCATCTGGATCATTCCACGAAAGGTAGAAACGGGCGGCGATGTGGTCGAAGAGCACATGGTGAGCAAAGGCCACGTTGTCACCGGCAGGATTCAGCACCCCGGCTTGACGCACTTCTTCCACCGCTTCATTCTCAATGTCCGTCGCTCGAACCGTGAGTCGTCTGTGGCGAACCATAACGGCCACTACAGCCTTTACGGCGAGGTGAAGGCGTTGATTCGGGAGCCGTCTATTCTCGTACTGGCGGATGAGTTCCGATTGGGTGGACACAGTACGGATAGATTGTGGATCCTCGCCGACACTCAATAACTCAGCAGCTAGAGAGAGATTGAAGATGTTGCGGAGCAGGTCTCTTAACTTGTCCGGCGCCGAGGCTACCAGTTCGCGAAGCCTTGGCGCTGCCGCAGCCACGGCCTCTACTTCTCCAGCGGAGAGCCTTGGCACGTGGAAATGCCGGATACCTCGGAGATCTTTTTCAGCGAAATTCAGGTTAGGAATCTCACCAGGCATGAGTTCCCGGAAACGACGGCCGTTGCGAAGGTCAAAGCTTCGGATGGATGCAACGATCGACCAGCGTGCGCCTAGGCTGCGAACCGCATCCTCAATGAACGATGCGATGACCGCCTCGGACGGACCGCCCCGCGAAGCGTCGAGAGCATCCACGATCAGCAAGCCAGGACTAGCGCCAGGCCAGGCTTTCAGAACGTCGATCAGCTCATGGCCCAGCCCGAGCTCATCGCGGAAGTCGCTCCGCTTGAGTAAGCCAGAGAATCGCTCAACGGATAGAAAGATGACCGGTCCCGGCGCTTTTTCCACTTGGTCCGCAAGTTGTAGCAAAACACCTGTCTTGCCGGCCCCCGGTTCTCCAGTGACAAGCAGGCTTCCGCTCTCCGCAGCCGCTCGGAGCGGGGCGAGACAGTCCCGTAGGATAGGGATTCCGTCATCAATCGGCAAGCTCTTGTGCTTGCGCAGGCGCTCTCGCTCTTCGTGGGAGTAGGTGAACAGTTTCTTGATGTCTTTGTCGAAACCTGGCGAGGAAACATCGACGTGCCCCGCAGAGCGGAGCCCACGTAACAAGCCCGTGCGGTCGATAGGCGCGCCAGTGCGCATGAATCGACGGCTGAGACCAAGGAGGGTATCTATCGGCCCTTCGCCGATGCCCTCGGAGCCATAGAGGCTCCGGCCAAGGAGTTGTGCGGTGGTACGCCAAGCCTCACTCGTGGTGTCCTCGGGAAACCGTCGGATCTGGAACAACCGCGCGAGTTCGACGAGATCACCTACATCAAGCGGCGTGTTCAGATCGTTAGGCCAAGCGGAGCGGACGTGGGTTTCGAACACCTGCAAGGCCCTTTGCGCTTCGGCAGTCGCTCGCGCATTCACCTCATCCCACACGCCACCATAGTCGAACAGGCGGCAAGCCGAATTCAGCGTATCGAGGGTTCGTGGCGCGTCTTCGGCGACCGCAAGCAGGGCACGAACGTGGCCATTAGGCGACGAACTATTCTTCTGGCGCGCATACAGAGCAACGACCTGAGCAAGCCCCTTCGCAAGAGGGGTACCAGACCCCACTGCCAGAGCTGGCCGTGTCTTGCACTGCACATAAATGGCCCCTCCGCCGTCAAGCCGAACGACGATGTCGTCAATAGCATCCCCGGTCTCGCATTGAAGTCCGGAGATCTTCAGGCCCGCCGACAGACCGAAGGTAGAACCGACAGGCACGTCAGCGAGCATCTGGACGGCGAACCAAGTCGCGACGGCAGCTTGGAAGGCCATGCCCGTTTCGGTAGCACGGCCGCCTGCAGTGTTGGCGCTCTCACTCATCTAGAGCATCCTAACATACCTTCTTCGTAAGCTCGCGGAGTACCTCGGGCCCTGGGGCGGGCAGGTTTTCTCCAGCAAGCGCATCGCACGGTGGCGCACAACCCTCAGCAACCGCACCACCTCGCCTTGAGATTTCCTACCAAAAATAAGGGCTGGGGCCGCCGCCCCGAGGGGAATGGCCCCTCAAATCTGATTTTTGTTAGGAACTCTTAGCCGACAACAGCGCAGCCTGCTTAGAGTTTTGCTTCCACCTTACTTTGGATTCGATTCCCGCTCCTCTTTGCGTGTTTTGTCTCACGGCCAGCAAAAGCGCCGGGATTGAAAGGCATTCGCGCAGCAAACGAACACATTCTTTTTCGTATTTACCAATGAAGGTACGCTGAGCGCTTAACAAATATTTAATCATCCTCGAACCACACCCCGGCCGCCTTCGCTTCTTCCACGAGTGCGTCCACCTTCGCGATATAGGCAGCCATGTCTGCCTTTCGCTCCAATCCCTTGGAGGACATGGAGCGCACGGTGCCGTAGACGGCGCGCGCGCCCCAGGGGCGGTCATGCAAGCCGAACACCCAGCCAATGTTGGTGAAGGAGTTCGCGTCGCGCCCATCCAGGAAGTACGTGTTGTTGAGCGTCAGCGCCGTCCGGTACGCCTCCTCGGGCGTCTTCCCCCACTCCAGGATCTTCTTCCCCCAGTACATGCGCATGGCGTTGTGCATGTAGCCCGTGTAACGCATCTCTCGCATCGCGGCGTTCCAGTACGGGTCATGCGTGCGTGCCTGTTCGAGCTGATCCTTCGTGTATTGGAAGGGGCGCTCGTCCCCCATGTGGGCCGCCAAGGTCTTGCGCGCCCAGGCCGGAAGGCAGGCATAGGAATCGTACTGAGGCGTGTACTCGGCGAAGTTCTGCGCCAATTCCCGCCGGACGATGAGTTCCTCCAGGAACGTGTCCCGCTGCGGCCGCAATGCCCGGGCCTCCCGGGCCGCGAGGGCAATCACCACCGGGCTGATCTGCCCGAAATGGAGGTACTTGCTCATGTGCGAGACGTGGTCCGTCTCGGGGTGCGGCCGGTTCTCCTGGTACTCGGGCAGGTGCCGGTTGAGGAACGTCCGCAACAGCCGGTTCGCCTCCCGCGTGCCCCCCCGGAAGCGGTGGTGCACCGGGGGTACCGAGCGGTCCAGCACCAGCTTCTTCAGCACCGCGTCCACATCCTCCAGGTTCACGCCCTTCACGCCGAGCTTCCGCGAGTCCACCTGGAGCGGCGTGGGCGCGAGCTTCACCAGGTACGTCTCCCAGAGCCGGTGAATCTTCGGCCGCAGGGTGCGCGCCGCATACTCCGCCTTGACCGAGGCCACCTCCACCGGCACCACCACGTCCGCCTCCACCTGCACCACCGGGCAGGGGGCCTTCTGGGCCACCTGCTCCCGCCACTGCTTCTGGTGCCGCAGGTAGCCCCGGTCACACACCACGAGCGCCGCGTTCCGCGCGAGCTTCAGCGCCACCTCGGGCAGCGCACCCCGTTGGAGCACGAAGGGAATTCCCCGCTCCGCCAGGGTCCGCTGGCAGTCCTGGAGCCCCTCCAAGAGGAAGCGGTAATGGCGAACGTTCGCCTCGGGGTAGTCATCCATCAGCCCGTAGCCCACGAGCAGTGGGAGCTTCGCCGCGTTCGCCTGCTGAACCGCGTACTCCAGGGCGGGGTTGTGCTCCGCGCGGGCGCTCTGCTGCATCCAATACAGCACGTACTCGCCGCCCTTCGCCGCGTGCGCGTTGAGCCTCTTGAGCCGGCCCTCCTCGACCTTCCTGCTCGCCATCTCGTCCCCCTGGGTCCGGGTGCCCTTCTCCGTTGCGCCGGACATGTCCCACAGAAGCCGTACGTCTGGGAGTCCGGCACGTCAGGGAAGCCAGTATGATGACCACTTCCGCACCCCACGGCCCGCATCCCCCCTGGCGCCCATGATTTCCCAATTCGAGACGACGGCCCGTTTGCTCATCACCTGCCCTGACCGCCCCGGCATCGTCTCGGCGGTCACCACGTTCCTGTACCACCATGGGGCCAACGTCACCGAGCTGGACCAGTACTCCACGGACCCCACCGGTGGCCGCTTCTTCATGCGCCTGGAATTCCAGACGCCCCACCTGGACGTGTCCCGGGCCACGCTGAAGCAAGCATTCGGGGATGTCGTGGGCCAGCGCTTCGAGATGGACTGGCGCCTCAGCTTCGCCGCCGACAAGCCCCGCATGGGCATCCTCGTCTCCAAGCATGACCATGCGCTGATGGACCTGCTCTGGCGCTGGCAGCGCGGAGAGCTCCGGGTGGACATCCCCCTGGTCATCTCCAACCACCCCGACCTCCGCGAGGCGGTGGAGCGCTTCGGGGTGCGCTTCGAGCACGTGCCGGTGGACGCGGCCACCCACGCGGAGTCGGAGGCCCGCATGCTGGCGCTCCTGGAGGGCCAGGCGGACTTCGTCGTGCTGGCGCGCTACATGCGCATCCTCTCGGCGGGGTTCGTGGCGCGCTACCCCCACCGCATCATCAACATCCACCACTCGTTCCTGCCGGCCTTCATCGGCGCCGACCCGTACAAGCAGGCGTATGAGCGGGGGGTGAAGCTCATCGGCGCCACGGCGCACTACGTGACGTCGGAGCTGGATCAGGGACCCATCATCGAGCAGGACACCGGCCGCGTGTCCCACCGCCAGGCGGTGCCCGAGCTGCGGCACCTCGGGAGGGATCTCGAGCGCCAGGTGCTGGCGCGCGCCGTGCGCTGGCATGCCGAGGACCGCATCATCGTCGACGGCAACAAGACCATCGTCTTCGCCTGAGCCCCCACGCCGGGCGCGCGGCTACCGCGCCCGGGGCACGTCCGAGGCGAACTGGCCGACGAGGAAGCCCTTCGCCGCCGGCACCTCGGCCTGGACCTGCTTCAGGGCCTCTTGAAGCTCCGCCTGGGGCACCTTCCACGAGCTCCGGAACTCGTCCCCCGGGTTGGGCGGGTTGGGCTTCGGCTTCTTCTCCGGCGCCACGGCAATCACATAGTCACCGGGGCTGGTGATGCGGTTGAAGGCCGCCGTGTTCTCGATTTCCTTCCCGGCCCGCAGCAGGACCACCTTCCGGGTGTCCCGGTAGAACCGGTAGGTCCCCACGCGCTGGCCCTTGTCGTTGGAGGCCACGACATCGAAGTAGGCCGGCTCGGCCGCCGGGGCGAGGGGGGTGGAGCGGGGCGCGTTCTGTCCAGAAGGCTCCCCCCGGGGCACCTGGGCCCGTTGAGGCTCTTTGGCCAGGGCCACCGTTGCCGTGAGCAGTGCCAGCAGAAGTCCGCGCTTCATTCCAAACCTCCAGGAGGTGTCCAAGGTGACGATTCTCCTCCTGTACGCCCCAGGCCAGCGTTATTTCCGGCTACTCGAACACCACCAGGTCCTCCACCCAACGCGTGGGCTTGGTCTGGAGCCAGGCCCGGCGCGTGTCCCGGAGCGCCTGGGCGGCCGTGGCCCCCGCGTCCACGCGTTCGAGCAGCTCCTGGAAGAAGGTGCCCACCTCGGCGTCCGGAACCTGGGAGGACGGGGCCACCACCGAGCGCGCGCCGGCCTGGATGAAGGCCGCGGGCAGGCTCCACACATCGTGGTAGCGCAGGGCCCCCACGTTCGCCTCGCACGCCGCCAGCAACACCAGGGGCGCGCCCCGGAGCGAGCGGCCCTGAAGGTCCGCCGCCGTCAGCGCGTAGCGGCCCCTGGCGCCCGGCGAGAGCGCGAGGAAGGACGCATCGGAGAAACCGGACCGGCTCAGGCCATGCGCGTGGAACTCCACCTGGGTGGCGTCGGTGAGCTCCGCCAGCACGGCCTCGGGGGTCGCGGAAGCGCCCCGCAGGTGGACCTCGCCCGGCTCCGGGGGGCGGTTCCAGGGCAGCAAGCGCGGCAGGCCCAGGGAGGCCGGAGGCTCCACGTCCGACACGACCACGTGCTTGAAGGAGGTTCCCACCGCCGGGGCATTCGTCCCCCGGACCTTGGGGGCCAGGTAGCTCCAAGCCCGGTCCGGTCCCAGCAGCCCCGGCCGTCCTTGCAGGAGCGGCTCCGCGAGCACCCGCACCGTGTCACAGCCTTCGAGCACCGCCTGGAGCGCGGCGGGGACGGGAGGCACCGCCTCGTGCAGGGAGCGGGTGAGCCCCTCGCGGTATTCGCCCCGGGTCTCGCCCTGGGGGCCCTTCGCCACGAAGAGGATCCGCTCGTCCTGCCCGGCCAGGGCCAGCAGGCATGTGGACGGCGCGGTCCGTTCGAGCTCGGCCGAGAGCAGGGCGATGGCCTCATCGAACGCTCCGGCCTTGCCCGCGTCCCGCACCAGGGCCTGGTAGCTGTGGGACCAGGCCTTGCGTGCCTCGATGTCCGTTTCCCTGCGCTTCTCCGCCCCGGCGATGACGTCGCGGAGGATGCGCTGGCCCCCGGTGCGATCCGTCTCGATGAGGATGCGGCCCGCGAGGTGCTCCAGCAGCAGGCGCTGGTCCGGTTCGAGCGAAGCGTCCTGGCGCAGCAGGCGGATCCGGTCCTCGGCCTGTGCCCGCTCAGCTCCGGTGGCGCCAAACCGGAGCAGGTCTCCGTAGACGGCGATCTCGAACAGTGTCGGGGCCGCGGGGCACGCCTGGGCCTGGGCCAGCTCGTGCCGCGCTGCCTGCGCATCCAGCGCCTCCACGGCCAGCAGGGCCCGGAAGTGGTGGTACTCCGCGCGCCGGTCACAGTCCTCCGGGGCGCGCTGAAGGTACTCGTCCAGGTAGGCCCGGGCCAGCGCGGGGGCGTGGCTCAACCGGGCGCTCGTCACCAGGTCGAACACGAGCAGGTCCTCGTGGAACCAGTCATCGGTCCTGCGGGCCGCCTCCAGCGCCGCGCGCGCCACCTGCATGGCCTCCCGGCGGCGGTCCAGCCGGTTGTAGAGGGTGCTCAGCTCTTCCTGGAGCGCGATGCTCCGGTAGTCCAGCCCCGCCCGGCGGGAGTCCTCCACGGCCTCCTGGAGGCGCTGCTCGGCCGCCGTGCCCGCGCCCCGCGCCATCTCCTCCAGGGCCTGGGCCTTCACCAGCGGCCCCCGGTACCAGAGCACGTCGTCCGAAGCCTGGACGAGCCGCTCCACCTCGGCGAGGTGCTGGCGCTCCGCCCCCATCAGGAGGATGGCCCCCAGGAGCAGGTCCTGCTCGCCCGAGCGCCGGAGCCGCTCCAGGTACGCCGCCTTCTCCCCATCCGACAGCGCCCCCGGGTCCGCCAGCAGCGTGCGGTACGTCTCCGCCAGGGGTGCCCGCCGCGTGAAGTCCGCCTGGGCGATGCGCTGGACGGAGGCGGAGGCCGTGCGCGTCCGGGACACCTGGTCCAGCGACTGGGCCAGGGGCAGCAGCGCGAGCACCTGCTCCCGCGACGCCGCAGTCCGGAGCGCATGGTAGAGGTACAGCCGCACCCGGCCTGGGTTGCGCGGCACCATCGCGGCGGGCATGGGCGTGCCCTGCAACGCCAGCGCCTGCCCCGCTTCCGTCAAGGCGCTCCACGCCTTCTGGCGGGCCTCCGCGCTGGCCCGAAGCCCTCCGGCGAGCCGCTTCGCCTCCTCGCTCCAGCCCGGCTCGGCCGTGTCCGCCACGCGCTGGAACTCGACGGAGGCGGCCAGCTCCAGGGCCATGGCCCGCAGCACCACGCCCCGGTTCCAGTGCACCCGCGGGCTCCGCGGCGCTGACGTCAGCGCGTGCTCCAGCAGCCCCAGGGCGCGCTCGGCATCTCCCCGCCCCAGCGCCGCCAGCGCACGGTCACTGTCCGCCTCTGGGGAGGCGGGCACCCGGTCCAGGAACTGCTCCGCGCGCTCGAACTCACCGGCGAGCAGGTACGCCGTCGCCACGCCGTGGAAGTCCCCCCGGTCCTCGAGTTCCGCCAGGCGGCGGTGGTCCAGCGCCGCCCGGTCCGCCGAGCCGCTTCGCATCGTGGCCAGGGGACGGTAGCGCCCCGCGCCCGGGTAGCTGAGCCAGCCCTCCAGGGGCCGTGTCCCGGCATGGGCCAGCAGCAGGGGATCCTCGGGAGACGTCCGCAGTCCACGCACCGCCAGGACGCCGAGCAGGACCACGGCCACGGCCCCCACGGCATACGGCAAGGCGCGGGTCCGCCGCCGGGCCCGGACGGGTTGAAAGGGCGCGCGGGTCTTCTGCCGGGCGTGCTCCCCGGCGGCCTGCACGGCGGTGCTCGCCTGCACCTGATCCATCAGCCCCACCTGGCATTCCTCGCAGCCGGACAGGTGCTTCTGGAAGGCCTCCGCCTCCGCGGGGGACAGCTCCCCATCCACGAAGGCGGCCAACTGCTCGCAGGAAGACGTCATCGTCCGCCCTCCGGGCCCGCCTGCTTCAGGAGCAGCGCCTTGAGCTTCTTGCGCGCCCGGAAGAGCCGGGTGCCCACCGTCATCGGGGCGATGCCCAGGCGCTGGCCAATCTGCGCGTACGAGAGCCCTTCCATGTCCTTCAACCGCACCACGTCCCGGAACTCCTGGGGCAACAGCTCCACCGCGCGCCAGACATCGTCCAGCGTATAGCCGCCCCAGGCTTCCGCGGGCTCGTCCTCCTCGCGCGGCCGGTCCAGCGCCTCGGTGAACTCCTGCTCGGGGTGGCGCTTGTCGTGCCGGCACAGGTCGAGAAAGCGCCGGACGAGGATGGAGGCCAACCACGGCAGCGGGGGCGCATTCCGGTCGTACGTGTGGAAGGCCCGGAAGGCCCGCTCGTAGGTGTCCTGCAGGAGGTCCGTGGCATCCGATGGGTTCCGGCCCCGGCACAGAAAGCGCGCCCGCTCCTCCAGCTTCACCTGGCAGCTGGCCACCACCCGCTGGAACTCCGCCGCATCCCCCACCACCGGGGCCGCGGCGCGAGGGCCTTCGGTAGCCTCGGGCTCCCGGTCCCGCTTCCGGGAGCGGGAGAATCGGAACGGGAACTCCACAGTCCCGCTACTTGGCACAGAGGGGACCCATCGCGAAAGGGGTTCCAGGGCCTCCCTCGCTTGCATGGTGTCCTCCCTCGTTCGTCGGGCCCTTCCCTTCCGGTACGCCGGAGCAGGGGACTATTCCGGAGCATTTTCCGGAGGACTTTTCCTTCCCGCCTCCCTTCCCCGGGGGCCGCTTCCTGTTAGCGTCCGCCCGCCTATGGACCGTCCCGTGCACTCCGTGCGTGCGAGGTTGGACGACTTTCTCGCCGAGTTGGCCAACCTCCACTACCGCTACGGCGCGGGCCTCTCGCCAGAGTTGCCCGTCGCCCCCCTCCACGCCTCCTTCCCCGAGCTGTCCGCGGAGGACTCCTTCGCCGCCGCCACGGAGGCGCTGGAGAAGGTCCGCGCCAAGGGCGAGCCCCTCGGGGTGCGCCGCCTGCAGCTCCTGCGCGAGCTCATCGCCGGGCAGGCCGAGGAGGCCCTCGCCGCGCGCGACGTGGAGGCCATCGCGCGGCTGGAGGCCCAGGCGTGCCTGACCGTCAATGACCAGACGCTCTCCTTCGGGGAGGCACTTGCCCAGCTCCCCCACGAGCCCAACCGGGGCCGCCGGGCCCTGCTGGAGCGGGCCGTGGGCAACTTCCTCTGGGGCGAGAAGGGCCGGTACGGCGCGCGGCGCGAGGCGGCGCTCCGGACCGCCGAGCACCTCGGCGCCAAGGACTACCCCACCCTGCGAGAGGACGTGTCCGGCATTGCCTTGAACAAGCTCGTCGAGGCGGCGAACCAGACGCTCCGGGCCACGGAGGATGCCTACCGCGACGTGCTCGGCTACGTGCTGCACAAGGTGGAGCCCACCCTGGACCCGCTGCCTGGCGGGGATGCCCGGCGGCATGACTTGCAAGCGGGGCTACAGGCCCCGTGGTTGGACCCCCTCTTCCTGCGCGAGAGCCTCACCCCCGCGGTGATGCGCTGGCTGAACGAGTGGAACCTGCCGCCCACGGCCCAGGGGCGCATCCGCATCGACGATGAGCCGCGGCCCGGCAAGGCGCGCCGCCCCTTCGTGGCCGCGGTGCGCGTGCCCGGCGAGGTGCGCCTGGTGCTCCAGCCCCGCGGGGGCCTGGGGGCCCTGGGAGACTTGCTCCACGAGTCCGGCCACGCCCAGCACCTGGCCCACGTGGGCGAGGCGCTGCCCCTGGAGCTGCGCCGGCTGGGGGATGCCTCGGTGACCGAGGCCTTCGCGGCCCTCACGGAGCGGCTGCTGCTCTCCCCCGAGTGGCTCAAGCGCTACCTGCAGTTGCCCACCGCGCTGGCGAAGGATGTGGCGCGCATCGCCGCCTTCCAGGCCCTGGCGGTGCTGCGGCGGCACTGCGCGAAGCTCTCCTACGAGGTGTCCCTGTTCACGCGCGGCCCCTCGGAGGAGCGGGCCGAGGAGTACGCGGCCGGCCAGCGCCGGGCGCTCTTCGTCGAGCCCCACCCGGGCTTCTTCCTCTTCGACGTGGACCCGCAGCTCTACTCGGCGCGCTACTTGAGGGCCTGGGCCCTGGAGACGCGGCTGACGGGCTGGCTCATGGAGCGCTTCAACGAGGACTTCTGGCGCAACCCCTCCGCCAGCACGTGGCTCAAAGGGCTGTTCGCCCGGGGCGGCACCGACGACGCGGAGACGCTCGCCCAGGAGATTTCAGGCACACCGCTGGCCCTGCCCGAGGCGGGAGCCCGCCTCGTGACCATCCTCAACCAGTAGTGGCCGCGGCGCGAGGGGCTACTTCTTCTTGCGCAGCGCGCGGACGATCTTTTCCTTCGCCGCGTTCTTCACCGGCTCCTTTGCGGGCGCGGCGGCCTTCGGCGGGCTCTTGCTCGCCGTCTTCGTCTGGCCGGTGCGCGCGCGCATCGCCTTCATGAGCTGCATCTCGATGACGAGCAGCTCGTCGGCCAGCTCCTCGTTGTTACCCGCGGCGCGAGGCAGGGGAGCACGCGTGCTCGGAGCGCCAACGCCATGGCGCATCCGCAGCACCTTCTCCTCTTCGGCGGTCAGCGTGCGCGCCTTCTCCAGCGCCGTTTTGACCTCCTTCGTCGTGACCGTGCTACTACCGACCTTGCGCTCCATCTGTGCTCCCTTGAAGTGGCCCCCACTGAACATCCGCGCATGTCAGACGCGTCCGGGCCGCAACCGTTGGGGATTCTAGAAGACGCAAGAGGACCGTCAAATTTTCTCCCAACATCTTGCTGCGCCGCTGTAGCGCCTGGGGTGGCGCGCTACAGGCGGACGCCCATTCCCAGGAACACCGAGGACATGCCCTGGCGCTCCCCGGACAGCGGCTCCGGCTGGGCCGAGAAGTTCTGATAGTAGGCTTCCGCGCTGAGAAAGAAACGCTCTTGCAGGCCGAATTCTAGGCCTCCGCTCAATTCCAGCCCCACCAGCAACCCGGGGTGGCCCTCCTGCCGCGACACGGCCCGCACGTGGGGAATCAGGAAGCTGGCCCCCAGCCCCAGGGACGGCCGCAGGCGCGATTCCCGGAATGGTGTCAAACGGACACTCAAGGGGGTGGCCGTGGTGAGCACCCGGCTGGAGGCCACGTGTCCGCCCACCTCCACGAGGGCCTCGTCCCGGCGGTAGGACCAGCCCAGCTCCACGCTGTAGCCCGCCGCCTTGCCGTCCGCGGCCTGCGTCAGCAGGAAGCCCCCCACCGGGGAAAAGGTGAGCGCCAGGCTGTGGGCGCGGCCCGCCCACGCAGGCCCCGCCAGTCCCAGGACGAACACCCAGCACACCCACGCACGGCGCATGGGCCCTGTCCTCAGCAAGGCTGGGGCCACGGCCAGCGCAAGGATTTCAGAGGGTTACGAGTGCTGGAAACGGAACACCAGGCCGGGGAAGGACACGGCGGTCAGGGTCGCCGGGCCACCCCTCCCCTGCCCGCCCGCCTACTCGTCCACCGGGTCCGCGGGCTCCGCGGCGCCGGGGGTGCCCGCGTCCGCCTTGTTGCGCTCGATGCCGAAGCGGTCCAGGGCGTCGGCGATGCCCTGGGGCTTGTCGGCGTCGGGCAGGAAGTTCTCGGGCGGCTGGAGCTGGGGGTCCTGGCCGATGGCCGACATGTCGGAGTTCAGCGACACGCGCAGCTCCGCGCCCTCGGCCCCCTTGCCCGGGGGCACCACCAGGTGGCCATTGAGGCGCACCTTGAGGACCACGGACGTGGAGGCATCCACCAGCACCTCGCCCACCAGGGACTGGGGCACCCGGTGCTCGAAGAACGCCAGCCGGCGGCGGGTCGTCTCGTCCCGGCCGCCCTTGGGCTCCAGCAGCGCGGGCAGGTTGGAGGGGGCGGTGGCCTCGCCCGCCGCGCCCAGCGTCACGTCATAGCGCCACGCGGTGCGGCCCTCGTACGTCACCGTGCCCTGGGGGGAGAGCTGCATGCGGCCCTGGAAGAGGCTGTCCACGTCGCGGATGGCGCCGGTCAGCTCCGTGCGGGTGCGCTCGGCCATGCCCCGGTCGCGCAGGCGCTGGCGGAAGGTGCCGTAGCGGTTGCGGGCGAACACCTTGCCCCCGACCCGCATCACCTCCAGGCCCTGGTCCCGGCTGTTCTCCAGCACACCATGAAAGTCGCCGCTGACCCCGCCCGGGCCCGCCACGAACGTGCGCGTCTCGGAAATCTTCACCGGGGGCGCCGCGCCGTTGGTCCACTCGTAGGAGACGGTGGCCTTGTAGGTGTGGGGCCCCAGGCGCTCGGTCACCTCCGCCGCGTCCATGCCGAGGATGCGCCGGGCCACGTGGGGGTTGTCGGCCACGTCCTCCGGGGGGAGCTTCTCGGCGGCCGAGGCCACCACCTTCGGAGGGTCCTCGGCCGAGAAGATGCGCGCCTTGGCGGCCTTGTCGACGGGGTCGGAACAGGCGGACAGCGCCAGGGCGGCAACGAGTACGGACCTCTTCAAACGGCTCACGGCTCCTCCGGCGGGCGGGCGGCGCAAGTTACGTGGCGTGTACAGACGCGGCAAGCGCCCCTTGCGCCCGGCTGTGCAAGGGATAGAACGCCGGACCCATGCAGAACCTGCGCGACAAACTCCTGAAAGCAGGCCTCGTATCCGAGGATCAGGCCAAAAAAGCAGAGACGAGCGCTCCGGCCCCCCGCCGCCCGCCCCCTGTCCAGCCGCAGCGCGCCGAAGGTGGGCCGCCGCGCCGGGACGAGCGGCCGCCGCGAAGGGACGACCGGCCGCCCCGCCGGGATGACCGGCCCCCGCGAAGGGACGACGAGCGTCCGCCCCGGCGGGATGCCAGCCGTCCGCCGCCGGGCCGCCCCGCGCCCACCGCCGCCGCCGCCGCCGAGCGGCCGATTCCCAAGCTGCCGCCGATGCCGGGCTCCAAGGCCTACCAGCGCATCGAGTCAAAGAAGCAGGCCGAGCTGGACAAGGCCCTGCGCGAGCTGGTGCAGGGCGCCCAGGTGCCCTCCGAGACCGGCGAGACGACGTTCTACTTCATGACGCGCAAGGGCAAGCTGCGCCGCATGGAGCTCAGCCCCTCCCAGGCCAAGCAGCTGGAGGACGGCGTGCTCGCGGTGGTGGAGCGCCCCGAGCCGGCGCAGATCGAGCACTCGCTGGTGCCCGCCGCCACCGCGGAGCAGATGTTCGCGCTCTCCAAGAAGTCGGTGCGCTTCCTCAACCGCAAGGAGAGCCCCATCGGCTTCATGAGCGATGAGGACGTCAAGACGCAGCAGGCCGCCGAGGCCGCGGGCACCGCGCCGGAGATTCCGGACGAGCCCGAGGCCGGCGAGGAGGCCGCCGAAGGCGCCGCGTCCCCCGCCGAGGAGAGCCCGGAGGCCGGCAACGGCCCCTCGGAGCCTCAGGCCTCGTAGCCCTCTCCGCCTCAGGCCCCCTCCTTCCCGGGAGGGGGCTTTCCGGGCAGGGGGTTTCTTCAGTTGAAGGCGTCGAGGCCGGTGATGGCCTTGCCCAGCACCAGCGTGTGCACCTCGTGGGTGCCCTCGTAGGTGAAGACGCTCTCCAGGTTGAGCATGTGCCGGATGGGCGGGTACGCGTCGGTGACGCCGTTGGCGCCGTACACCCCGCGCGCCGTGCGGGCGATCTCCAGCGCGGCCTTCACGTTGTTGCGCTTGGCCAGGCTCACCATCACGGGCGTCGCCTTGCCCGCGTCCTTGAGCCGCGCCAGCCGCAGGGACAGGAGCTGCGCCTTGACGATCTCCTGGAGCATGTCCGCCAGCTTCTCCTGGGTGAGCTGGTAGCCGGCGATGGACTTGCCGTCGAACTGCTTGCGCGAGAGCGCGTACTCGCGCGCCCCCTCGAAGCAGGCGATGGCGGCCCCCGTCACCGCGAAGGCGATGCCCAGGCGCGCGTTGTTGAGGCAGGACAGGGGCCCGCGCAGCCCCGTCACCTTCGGCAGCACGTTGCGCTCCGGCACCCGCACGTCCTGGAAGGACAGCTCGCTCGTCACCGAGGCGCGCAGCGAGAACTTGCCGGGAATCTCCCGCGCGCTGAAGCCTGGCATCCCCTTCTCCACGAGGAAGCCACGCACGGACTCGGCGCCGCCCTCCTCCGTCTTGGCCCACACCACCGCCACGTCCGCGATGGCGCCGTTGGTAATCCACGCCTTGGCGCCATTGAGCACCCAGGTGTCCCCGTCCTTCACCGCCCGGGTGCGCATGCCGCCCGGGTTGGAGCCGAAGTCCGGCTCGGTGAGGCCAAAGCAGCCGATGAGGCGCCCCTGGGCCATGCCCGGCAGGAAGCGCTCCTTCTGCTCGTCGCTGCCATAGGCGTGGATGGGGAACATGCACAGCGAGCCCTGCACCGAGGCGAAGGAGCGCAGGCCCGAGTCCCCCCGCTCCAGCTCCTGGAGGATGAGGCCGTAGCTCACCGTGTTCATCCCCGCGCAGCCGTAGCCCTGGAGGTTGGCGCCCAGCACGCCCATCTCCGCCAGCCCCGGGATGAGGTGCGCGGGAAATGTCCCCTCGCGGAAGTGGTGGCCGATGATGGGCAGCACCTCCCTGTCCACGAAGCGGGCCACGGTGTCGCGGGCCGCCTTCTCCTCGTCCGTCAGCAGCTCCTCCAGCAGGAGCAGATCCGTTATCTCCGCGCGCGGCATGGGGATTCCTCGGGTGGGCGGGATGCACGGGCTTGTACCCCTTCCCGGGCCGCTCTGGCTATCGTGCCGCCCCATGACGACTCCCAAGAAGACGGCAGTGGTGACCGGCGCCAGCCGGGGCATTGGCCGGGAAGTGGCGCTGGCGTTCATCCGCGAGGGGTACGAGGTGTGGGCCCTGGCCCGCTCCGCCGAAGCCCTGGAAGGCCTGCGCAAGGAGGCCGGTGAGGCCCTGCGCCCGCTCGCGGTGGACGTGGCGAACGAGGGGGCCGTGCTGGAGGCCTGCCGCACGGTGCTCCAGGCCGGGACGCCGCGCGTGCTGGTGAACAACGCGGGCATCACCCTGTCCGCGCCGCTGACGAAGACGCGCACCGAGGACCTGAACAAGGTGATGGCCGTGAACGTGACGGCGCCCTTCATCTTCTGCCGCGAGCTGATTCCCCCCATGGTGGCCGCCGGCGGCGGGCGCGTCATCAGCATCGGCTCCATCACGGCGACGCGCGGGGCCCGGTACACCTCCGCCTACTGCGCCTCGAAGCACGCCCTGCTCGGCATGACGCGGGCGCTGGCGGTGGAGTACGCGCGCAAGGGCGTGACGGTGAACCAGGTGAACCCGGGCTGGGTGGAGACCGACATGTTCTCCGCCGCCGTGGGCAGCATCACCCAGGCCACCGGCCGCACCCAGGAGCAGGCGCGCGAGGCGCTCGCGGGGATGAACGCCATGGGCCGCATCATCCTGCCGCAGGAGGTGGCCGCCGTGTGCCTCTTCCTGGCCTCGGAGTCGGCGGGTGGCATCACCGGGGCCGCCTACGCCATCGACGGGGGCGAGCCGGGCTGAACACCAGCAGCCCACCAGTGAAGCGCTCGCTCCGTCCCCTGAGCGTTGCGCGGGAATATCCCGATGATCAGCCTCTCGCATCACCTTGAAGGGCGAGAGGCGTGTCATGCGATGGACCTGGAGCGTGGTGGCGGTGGGACTCTGTGCGGTGGCGGGATGTGGCCCGGAGGCAGTGGGCACGGCCCCTGCCGGGAGCCCCCCGGAGCCAGTCGCTGCATCCGAGGCCCCTCCGGCGCCCATCGCCCCCGGCGAGGAGACGGAAACCAACGCCGCCCCCACCTGCTCGGGCCCCGAGGGAACGGCAGCGCTCGCCTGGTCCTACGTGCCCCGCGATGACCGCGCGCTGGAGTTCACGGGGACGATGGATGCCGAGGGCAACCTCTACGCCACGGAGTGCCCCCGGTATGGGGAGGGCCCCATCGAGGAGCGCACCTGCGAGCTGCTCTCGCTCGGCCGGGACGGGAGCCTCCGCTACCGGCAGCCTCTGTCCGGCACGGAGTACGTCCACGTGGACCTCAGCTCCGGCGGGCGGCTCTACGGGACATTGAATGGGGCCACCGCGCGCGTCTCGGCGCTGGCGGCGGCGGACGGCAGCGTCCTGTGGACCACGCCCCTGCCGCCCCTGCTCGATGCGGACTGCCAGTGGGCCTGGGTCTCCGCCCCCGTGCTCACGCCGTCCCACCTGGTGGTCGCCGTACACGCCACGGGCGAGCGGACGGCCTGCAACGCCCTGATTGCGCTGGACGCGGCCACGGGCGCGGTGGCCTGGCAGCTCAACGCCCCCGAGCGCCTGTCCCAGCCCATCGCCGATGCGCAGGGCCACCTCTATACGTCCACCTACAACTGGGGCCAGGAGCAGACCGAGCTGCTGTCCTATACGGACGGGGGAACCCAGCGGTGGCGCCAGACGCGCGCGGGCCACCGGGAGCCCGTCGCCGTCAGCAACGGCACGCTGCTGCTCTCCACCGAGGAGCTCGCCGACGCCGGCACCGGGGGCTTCCTGGCCACGCTCGGCACCACCGGCATCTCCCACTCCCGCTCGGAGGGCGAGCTTCCCTTTGGCCCCTATCCGCACGGCAACGTGGCGCTCGGCGGCAAGGCGCTGCTGGCGCTCGCGGACGGCCGGTGCACCGGGGCCTCCTGCCCCACCGAGCCCCACGTGAGCGGCCAGTTCTTCTATGGCGTGGATGTGGCGAGCGGCGCGCTGCGCTGGACGCTGCCCGTGGGAGACTCGCCTTCCGCGCCCCTGCTCACCGACCGGAGCACGCTCTTGCTGGTGGACCGCCCCGTGCCCGAGGACTGTGACTTCGGCTGCAAGGGGCCCGACTCGTACTTCGACTCGTACGTGCACGAGTTCTCCCAGGAGGGAGAAGAGCGCATCTCCTGCAAGCTCCAGGGCCAGGCGCCGTTCGTGACGCCCCCCGCGCTCCACCAGGGCCGCCTGTTCCTGGGCGCCTACCTCAACTGGGACTCGGACAACGACGGCACCCCGTTCCTCGGCATCCACGCCTACGAGCTGGGCGCGGCCATGGGCCCCGCGCGCTCGGGCTGGGTCACCGAGGGGGGCGGCAACGGCCGCGAGGGCCAGCCGCAGTAACCCCGCCTCAGAGCTTGTACTGGCCCACGATGGAGCCCACCTCGCGGGAGGCCAGGGAGAGCTTCGAGGCGGCCTGCTCCGTGGCGGTCAGGCGCGTCACGGTCTCCTGGGAGAGCATCGACAAGTCCCGCAGGGCCTCGAAAATCTGCGCGATGCCGGCATCCTGCTGGCTCACCGTCTCGGCGATCTCCCGGACGGCGAGCCCGTTGTCGTGAATGAGGGTGGCCAGGGCCCGGAGGCTCTCGCCCGTGGCCCGCACCTGGGCAAGCCCTCCCTCCACCTCGCGCGCGCCGCTCTCGCTGGTGTGCACGGTGGCGGCGATGGCCCGGCTGATGTCGGTGAGGATCTCCTGCACCCGCCCCGTGGCCTCGGCGGACTGGTCCGCCAGGGAGCGGATTTCCCGGGCCACCACGCCGAAGCCCTTGCCGTGCTCGCCGCTGCGCACCGCCTCGATGGCGGCATTGAGCGCCAGCATGTTGGACTGGTCGGCCAGGTCCTTCACCGTCTGGGTAATCCCGCCAATCTGCGCGGTGCGCTGCTGGAGCTCCTGGCTGGTGCGGGCGATCTGATCCACCTGCTCCCGGATGTGCGTGAGCCCGCCCACGCTGCTCTCCAGCGAGTGCTCGCCGGCGCTGCCCAGGGAGTCCGCCTGCTCGGCCACCTGGAGAATCGTCTGCGCCCGCAGGGCCGCTGCCTGGGAGCTGCGCTGGAGCTCCTGCGCCGTCACCTGCGTCTCGTAGAGCGCAGCGACCTGCCGCGTGGCCGTGCGGTTCTGCTCCGAGGCCTCATGGGAGAGCTGGGTGGCGGCGCTCTCCAGCTGCGCGGAGGCGGCACGCAGCGCGAGCAGCACGTCCCGCAGCCGCTGCATCATCTGCTGGAATGACGTGGCCAGCTCGCCAATCTCGTCCCGCGAGTTCACCTCCAGCGTGCCCCGGAAGTCCCCCTCGGCCACCACGCGCGCCGTGGCGGCGGTGAGCTGCCGCAAGGGCTCCGTCACTCGCCGCGCCATGAGGAAAGCCACCGCGCCGGCAATCAGCGCGCACGCCGCCCCCAGCCCCACGAGCCCCAGCTGGGTGGCGTGGAAGCGGGCGTAGTCCTCCTCCGCGCGGCGCACGAGCACCAGCCGCAGCCCCTCGCCCACCTCCACCTGGGCCGCGAGCACCCGCACCCCGCCCAGCATCAGGAAGCGGCGGAAGTTGCCCGAGGAGGGCAGCACCGGCAGCACGTCCTGGGGCTTCACCGAGTGCAGCCCCCGGGCGTTCATGCTCCGGCCCATGAGCAGCATCATCTCCGTGCCGCGCTGCTCCTGGAACCGCTGCACCGGCCCCTCGTCCAGGCGGATGCCCAGCAGGAGATAGCCCACGAGGCGCCCACCCACCTCCACCGGCGTGCTCACGCTCCAGTAGGGAATGTCCTCCGCCAGGAGCAGGCCGGTGCGCCCGCGCAGCTCGCGCACGGGGGGCACCGTTGGCATCTCGCCCGTGAGGCTGCCCGCCCGCACCTTCCCGGCAGGATCGATGAGCAGCAGCAGGTCCACGCCCAGCAACGCGCGCTGCTCACTGGCGATGTCCTGGATCGCGGCGGCCTCCGCTCCGGGGCCCTCGAACACCGAGCGCACCGCGCTCCGGGTCACGATGCCCCGGGACGCCGCGGCCAGCACCCGCCCCTCCTGCTCCAGGAGCCCCCGCCAACTGGAGATGTCCTGCTCCATGTCCCGGGCGAGCCCCTCTTCGAGGCTCTTGCGCAGCGACAAGGCCACCATCGCCACGCTGCCGAATGTCAGAACGAACACCACGAGCAAAAACGCGGCGGTCACCCGGGCTGCGAGGCTGAGCTTCATGCGCGATGGGGCCAGAAAGAGGACAGGGCAGAACGGTGGCTAAACCCAGTCTACCCTGTCTTCATGGAATTTGGCCCAGGGGGGGGACCGAAGTCCGGCGCCGCCTCCCCTCAGGTGTCCTCAGGCCCGGAATGCTTCCCTGCCCAGGGAGCGGGGAGCCGCCGGACGGCGCGGCCCCCCCGGAGACGGCCTTAGCCGATGCGCGGCTTGCAGGTGTTGCTGCACAGGTCGTCGTTGTCGTCGTTCCCGTCGTCGCAGCTCTCGCCGAACGCCTCCTGCACCACACCATCGCCGCAGCGCGGGCCAAAGATGCATCCGGGCGCGCACTGGCCGTAGCCGCCAGGGTTCGTCCCCGTGTCGCACTCCTCGGGCGGCTGCACCTTGCCATCGCCGCAGCTGCTCGTGCACTCGGTCCGCTTGGTGGTGAAGTTGCCCAGGGTGAGCTTGTAGTTGGACTGGGTGGTGTGCCGCTCGGCCTGGAACACGACGGCCTCGTAAACGCCGCCCTTCCTCAGGCCGAACTTCGTGACGGCTGCGGCCGTGGTGAGGTCCACCGTTCCGCTCTGCTCCGGGTGAACGCCGCCGAGATCCAGCGCGAGCTTCTTGTTGATGAAGACCCACACGTCATCGTCGCCGGTGAACGAGAGCTTCTCGGTGCCCTTGTACTCGAACCAGTACCGGTTCTCGCTGGTGAAGTTGAAGTTGTGGCCGCCCGTGCGCTCGGGCTCGTCTCCCGTCGCCACCCAGCCCTTTTTGTCCAGCGGGAAGAAGTTGCTGTTGGAGTACACGTAGTTGCCCGTCGGCCGGCCCTGGCCGTCCTTCTCCTGGGTCAGCGTCAGCGTCTCGACGATGGTCTTGCTCCGGGCCGAGTCGGTGTACCACTGGTCGAAGAGGGCCTTGCCGTGGGTGCTGGCGCTCGGCTGGCCCTCCTTCGCGTAGTCCGGCTTCTGGTTGGCGCCTAGCGTCTCCTTGACGATCTCCAACTCACCGCTGCCCGTGGCGTTCTCGAAGTCGATGTGCTTCTGGGGGTGGTTCCGGTCGTTGCCGATGAAGTCGCGGTAGACGACCGGGATCTTCACCTCGGACGGCGGCTCGCTCTCGATCTGCTTGCACTGGAAGCCCGCCTCCAGCTTGCACTGCGACGAGCACCCGTCGTTGTCCCGCACGTTGCCGTCATCGCACTCCTCCGCGCTGCCCGGCAGGATGAGGTTGTCGCCACAGATGGCCGTGCAATTGCCGTTGCTGCACACCGGCTCCCGCTTGCACAACGGCGAGCACCCATCGCCCATGTCGTTGTTGCCATCGTCGCACTGCTCGGTGCCCTCCACCTTCTTGTCTCCGCACGTGGTGCGCGCGCACGCCTGGCCCGGCGTCGGGCACTTGAACCCTTCCTCCAGACGGCACGTGGCGCTGCACCCATCGTTCGCCGCGGAGTTGCCGTCCTCGCACTCCTCGTCACCGGCGATGATGTTGTCGCCGCACTTGGCCGCCTGGCAGTTGCCGCCCGTGCTCGGGCAGTTCCAGCCGCTCTCCACCGCACACGTGGCGCTGCACCCGTCTCCAGACTTGGCGTTGAAGTCGTCGCACGCCTCCTTCAGCCCGCGCACGCCGTCGCCGCACTCGTTGCGCACGCACGGCTGGCCCGGCGTCCGGCAGATCCACCCGTTCTCGTTCGTCTCGATGGTACAGACCGACGAGCACCCGTCCCCGTCGTTCCTATTGCCATCGTCGCAAGCTTCCCCGGCCTGGAGCGTGCCGTTGCCGCAATCCGTCGGGTCGACGGTGCCCCCGTCGGTGCCTGCATCCGTCGAAGCATCCGGCGGGTTGTTGCCTCCGTCGCCCGCGTCGGGCTTCGGGTCCACGATGTCGCTGCCACAGGCCGCGAGGGCCAGGAGAAGAGAAAGTGCCGCAAGTCTGGAAATTCTGGATGAACAGTGTGATTCGGACATGCGGGCATCGTCTAAGTCATGCGACAGCGTGTCAATCGAACCCCACTCCGAGGTGCCTCCTCTGACGTAGGCCAGGGTGGGCATCGTGAGCACAGCACATCCCGGGTGAAATGCGGGGCCGCCCCTCCCCGAAGTCCGAGTCCGCGCGTGAAGCCTCCCTGAAGTCAGGGCCGTCCGCCCCGCCGCACTCAAGGCAGGCCCAAAGGACAGGGAATGAAAGCGGATAGGCCCTCCCTACTTTCGACGTCATGAGACGGATGTGGGGATGGGCGGCGATGGTGGGGGCGAGCATGGCCTGGCAGCCGGGGTGGGCGGCGGCGGATCCGGAACGGATCCACGCGGTGCAGGGAGCTCCCCCCGCGGGGAGCATTCCCGTGGGGCTGCCGGCCACGCTGATGGTGGGGCTCTTCGAGGAGAACGGGAAGACGTGGATGAAGGACAGCGGGGTGCCCTGGAACGTGCGCTACCGCTACTTCGTCAAAGGCTGGGCCGACAACTTCGGCTACGGGCAGCACGACGGCACCTGGGGCCTCAAGTACATGAAGGAGTGCGACACCCAGGGCTTCGTGCCCGCCATCCAGTACTACCAGCTCAACGGTGAGGCGGGCGGCGGCGAGGCTCAGTTCCTCGCCAAGGCGCAGAACACCGCGACCATGAAGGGCTACTTCGAGGACTTCAAGCTCCTCATGCAGCGGGCCAAGGACTTCGGCAAGCCGGTGCTCATCCTGATGGAGGCCGATGGCTTCGCGCTGATGGAGCACCAGTCCGCAGACAACCCCAACGCCTACGCGGCGGTGGCGGCCACCGGCCTGCCGGAGCTGGCCGGGCTGCCCGACACGGTGGCCGGCTGGGGGCTCGCGTTCCTCCAGCTGAGCAAGGCCGTGGGCGCCAGCAACGCCATCCTGGGCATCCACATCTCGGCCTGGGCGAGCGGCAAGGACATCGCCCACTTCTCGCTCACGGATCCGCTGGAGCCCGAGGTGGACAAGGTCCACACGTTCCTCCAGCCGCTGGGCCTGGCGCCCAACGTGACGGGGGCCACCTGGGACGTGCTCGTGGCCGACCCGCTCGACCGCGATGCCGAGTTCTACCAGCTCAACGCCGGACAGGACCGGTGGTGGGATCCCAGCGACACGGCGCCCCTTACCTCGAAGAGCTTCAACCGCTACGCGGAGTGGCTGCGCCTGTGGAACGTGGCCGCCGGCAAGCGCTGGGTGCTGTGGCAAATCCCGCTGGGCAACTCGAACCACCTCAACGTGGACAACACCGGCGACGCACCCCGCGCGGGCTATCAGGACAACCGGGCCGAGTACTTCTTTGGCACGGGCGACACCGCGCACCTGGAGAAGTTCGCCCAGAGCGGCGTCATCGCCCTGCTCTTCGGCCGCGGGGAGGGCCGCCAGAGCTCCTACACGAATGACGTCTACACGGACGGGCAGCTCTTCATGAAGAGCCGGGCCGGTGCATTCCTACGGGCGGGCGGGTTGCCGCTGCCCAGCGAGGGCCCCACGCCCACGCCGCCGGACACGGCCCCGTTCCACTTCGAGGACGGTCTGCAGAGCTGGGTCATGTGGGGCGAGATGCTCAAGGGCGTGGCGTCCTCCACGGAGCAGGCCTGGGCGGGCACGCACGCGCTGGCGGCGAAGCTGGAGTCCACGGGGACGGGCGGGCTCGTCAAGGTGTCCGTGGCCAACGTGGCCCTACCGGCGGGCGCGAAGCTCTCCTTCCGGGTCTGGTTTCCCACGGGCAGCCGCGTCAGCGCGCTTCAGCCCTTCCTCATCCAGGGCGCGGGCGGAGGGTGGAAGTACACCGGCGCGTGGGTGAGCACCGGCCCCATGACGGCGGGCAGTTGGAACACCGTGTTCCTGCAGGTTCCCGCCAACGCCGTGTCCCCCGTGGCCGAGCTGGGGCTCGAAATCTTCACCGATGGCGCCTGGACGGGCACCGTCTACCTCGATTCGGTGAGCTGGTAAGCGCGGCTCGCCTTTCAAGCGGAGCCTGGGACTGCTCCTCGGACCGGGTGGAGCCTCGCAAGGGGCTTCACCCGGTTCACTGCTTCTGCGCTTCTTCCTTCTCGTGCTGCTCCTCGCGCTTGCGCCGCGCGTCCTCTTCCCGGCGAAGGCTCAAGCTCGAGCTCCACAGCCCCGGTCCGAGCACCACGACCAGGAACACCATCACCACCACGCCGATCAACATCTCTACCATGGGCTTCTCCCACGCTGAGCGATTAGGGCAGCAGGTACAGGGGGGCTACCTCTGGCGCAAGGCACAGTGAGCGGTTTCCGCTTCCAGCACAGTGCCCCGTCCCCCGGCAGACAGCCTGAGCGAGGGGCAGGCATCCATCCCCCTCTGGGCTGGCACCTCCGCCACCGCTGAACATCTTTTCAGCCACAGACCCTGAGTTGGATCCACCTGGAGAGGTATCCCCCCATGGCAATCGACGCACTGCGAAAGAATGGAATGATGGCCCACCTGCTCGACGCGCTCGAAGCAGGCCAGAACATCGGCCACTACGGCCAGTTGGTGTTCGCGATGGTGGCGCGGCACTTCACGGAGGAGGAGGAGCTCATCGCGCTGCTCCAGAAGAATCCGGACTGCAGCGAGGAGCAGGCCCGGGCGCTGGTCGAGCAGGTGAAGGGCCGGGATTACAACCCGCCGCGCCGGGAGAAGGTGCTCGCCTTCCAGGCGCAGCAGGAGTTCCCCATCATCCCCAACCCGGAGGACCCCGACGCGGGCAACGTCTACAAGGACCTCCAGTTCCCCGAGAGCGTCTACGCCCACATCTCGGAATACCGGGAGCAGAAGGCCCACGCCGGGGAGGGCTCAAGCAGCCAACCGGGGTAGCAACTTCCACCGGCTCCGGGCGACAATGAGGATGCTGCCCGTTCTCCGTGCCGAGAGGTGCCCCCATGAGCTCCATCCGCAGAATTCTCGCCGGTATCTCCTCGGCCCCCTGGGCGGCCCGCTATGAGGCGCTTGCGCCCCTCCGGCAGGCGCCGCCCGCGCCCGTGGCGCCGGTGCAGCGCAAGGGCTTCTCGGACCAGAGCGACTTCCAGTCCGCCGATGAAGTGGAGAGCTCCCCGCTGTCCGCGCGTGCGGCGAACTTCTCGGGCCGCGAGCCCCGGAACGCGGACGTGCTGCGCGGGTACGCGGGCATGAGCGACTTCCAGGCCGCCCTGCCCCGCTACCAGCACCTGCTGGGCACGAACATCCCGCCCCCGCCGGGCAGCCACTCCTGGCTCTCCCCGGGCGGCCGCTCCCAGGCGGCGCAGGCTCCGCTCGAGTCCACGCCCGGCCACGGGCAGGCGTCCGGGCTCACCGCCCCGGAGGACTTCGCCCAGGCCGCCGGCCTCGCGGTCGAGGAGGACTCGGTCCTGCTGTACACCCCTGAGGGGGAAGGGACGGGCCGCTCGGTGGTGCAGCATGCCGATGGCCGCGTCACCGATCCGGCGGCACCAGGGACTTCGTTCCCGGATGCCGCCGCCTGGGAGCAGGCGAACCCGGGCCTGACGCGCGCCCTGACCCTGTCCCGCAGCGATGCCGACCTCGTGCTCGACATGCCCGAGGGGGCCGCCCGGGACGAGGTCCTCTCCGAGCTCGCCAGCACCTTCAGCCCCTCGGAGGGCTTCGCCGCGACGGGTGATGGCTTCATGCCGTCGATCGACGATGTCCCCGTCCGCCCGGAGCCCCTGGAGGACACGGGGCGCGCGGACGCGTTCATGCCCTCGATGGATGACCTGGCGGGCCCCAGCGAGTCCGCCCAGGTGCTCGCCATGGCCGAGGAGCTGCTCCCGCTCTCCGGCGAGGCGTTCTCGAACCTGCTCGGTCCCACCGGCACGCTGGCCGAGGGCACGGATCCGATGGCGGCCGCGCGCCAGGTGTCCGCGCGGGGGACGTCCGAACAGCAGGCGCAGCTGGCCCGGGCGCTCTATGAGCAAGGCCCGGCCCCGTTCCAGCGCGCCGCGGCCCTGACGGCCTCCGCCCACCCCGAGGCGGCGCAGGCCCTGCTCCAGCACATCGGCGAGCCGCGCCTCGCGGACTTCGTGCGCTCTGTCCTCCAGGCGTGATGCAGACGCCACCGGACACGCGCCCTCCTCCCGGTGCGGCCCTCCTGGGCCGGTTGCTGCGCGCGGCGGCCGAGCTGCCCCGGCAACCCACCACGGACGCCCTGCTCACGCAGGCCCTGCTCCAGGCGGACGCGGCGGCCTTCCAGGAGCGCGAGTTCCAGGAAGGCCTCGCGGCCTGTCTGGCCAGCGCGCGCTACCCGAACGAGCCCGAGGCCCGGTACCAGGACGCGGCCCAGTGGGAGGCCCTGTTCGCGGACGCCCTGGGCCCGCAGCTCTTCGCGGACCCACGGCTGCTGCCCGCGCAGCGCCTGGAGACCGCCGCCTTCTTCCTCGTGAGGCCCACCTTCCTGCTGGAGCTTCCCTCCATCTATGGAGGCAACCTCACCCACGTGGCGGCCCATGAGGCCCAGCTCTGCCTCCAGGCCTTCGAGCCCGGCCAGGTCGCGCCCATCGCCCGGTTCCCGGAGGCGCTGCGGCCCCGGTTCCCGGAGCTGGCCTCGCTGTCCCCGCCCGTGGATGCCCAGGCGCTCTCGGTCCTGATTCCCCACGTGCTGCGCCCAGATCAGGCCGCGCGGCTCATCCACGCCCTCGCGGAAGAGATTCTCCAGACGGCCCAGGACGATGGGCCCCTGAAGGCCTCCCGGCTCGCGTTCGCGGACGCCGCCGCCGAAGGCCTGCGGGCGCTGGAGGAACAGTTCCACGCCGAGACCGCGCCCCAGCAGGTGGCCCAGCTCCTCGTGCTGGCGGCCCTGCAACACCAATGCTTCTTCCAGAACCTGCCCGCCTTCACCGCGGACACCCTGGAGGGGCCCGGGGTGGACGGCCGCGTGGCGCATGGCTTCCTGCTCACGGCCATGGACCACCTCGGCATGGCGCTGGGAGGGCCCGTGGGCGCCGCGGCGGCGCGGCGGCTCGCCCAGAGCACCCTCCAGGCCGTGGAAGCGCTGCGCGAAGGGGGACGGCTGCCCCTGGGCGCGCTGAGCGGCGAGGTGCTCGGCATCCCAGGCCTGGGCCTGGCCCCCCATCCCGTCGGCGAGGTGGCCGCGGCCCTCACCCAGCTCTACGCCGTCCAGCTCTCGCAGCTGGGAGAGGACAGCGCCAGCGTGCTGGGGGAGCTCGCCTCCCTCCTCTTCCAGGGCGAGGTGGCAGGGCTCGGCGCCGCGTGGGCCCAGCTCCTCGCGGATCCCTCGCGCAGGGAGGAGCTCCAGGAGGCGGATGCGTCGCTGCGCGCGGAGGTGCTTCGCGTCCTGCTCGTGGGCGGCGCGGTGGGCGCCTTCGCATGGGACACGGTGGCCCCGGCCCTCCAGGCGCACGGCGCCGCCCTGCTGGGCTACAGCCTGCCCGTGGACCTCCCTGAGGAGACGCAGGCGGCGCTCTACGCGGCGAGCGCGGCCCGGGCCGTGGCGGCGATGGGCAATGACGAGCTCTTCGAGGCGCTCTGCTCGGGGAACATGACGCCCGCCGAGGCCCGGGCCGAGTCCCAGGAGCGGGGCGCGGGACTGTTCGCCGGAGGCCTGACGCCCGGCGACACGTTCCTCACCACCGCGATGCTCGCGGCCGTGGCGCCTCCCGCGCTCACCTTCACGCCCTCGGACGAGGACCTTCCTCCGGACAGCGCTGAAGGTTGATCCGCGCGCCGCGCCTCAGGGCGTGCCCTTGCCCGCGATGGCATCGAGCTGATCCTGGGCCTCGTTCACGTCCCGGGTGAACTCGTCGAGGTGGCGGGTGCGCTCCTCCGACTGCCACTCGTCCGGGGAGAAGTCCGTGGACGGGTACTCCCGCGTGGCATGGACGTACCCGCGAAGCGCGGTCATCAGCTCGCGATCCGGATCCCCCTCCTCCTTCAGCAGGAACCCATCCACATCGCGCAGCCTCAAGGGGAAGCTGGGCGCCTCGTCGAGGAGGAGCTTGCCAAAGAGCGTGAACTTCACCTCGTGCGCCCCCTCCTTCAGCTCCTCGTTGAAGGACACATGCCCGAACGGCACGCCCGCCTCGTCATCCACCCGCCCCGTCAGCACGTAGCGGCCGGGCTTGCGCACCTGGATGCCCAGGTAGAGCCGCAGGGAGCCTTGCTCCACCGCCTCGCGCACCTTGCCCGTGAGCACCGCCGGCGGCATGGACGTGTAGAGGACATCGAAGAACGCGCCCCCTTCCGCACGGCCCGAGCGGACCTGGAACGACACCCGCAGCGTGCCGGAGAACATCGCGAAGCCCTGCTTCGAGGGCTGGAGGCGCGCGGTGAACAGGCCATCGCGGGCCACGGTGTCTCCCTGAAGGCCTTCGTCCGAGAACACCAGGGGCACCGGCGCGGCAGCGCCCCCGGCCCCCGCCAGGTGTTCGGCCTCGAAGGCCTTGCCGCCCGTCACCTCGCACGGCAGGGGCTCACGGGTGTTCGCGTTCTCGCACCCCACGGAGAAGTGCACGGCCTCTTCGCCCGCGAGGAAGACCTTGTCCTGCTTCATCCGGAGCCGCACCTCCGGAGACTCCTGGCTCAGCGGCTGGGAGCGCTCCGGCGCGGGAAGCTGCTCCTGGTCCGCGTGCTCCCGGATGGGCGAGGACTCTGGCGGATAGCGCGTCCCCTTCCGGTACGTGTCGAGTGTGAGCCGCGCCTGCTCCAACCGCTGCGCCCAGAGCTCGCGCTGCGCCTCCCGCTCCGCTTCCTCCGCAGAGAGGGACGGCTTTCCCGCGGCCGCCCGGACGGGCGCAGCGCCCCGGACAGGGGCCCCCCCATTCCGAGGGCCCACGGGCCCGGGCGTGCCGGCCCCCCGGGAGTCAGAAGCCCCCGGCGGCCCGGCCGCTTCATCTCCTCCCAGGACCCCACCCCACCACAAGCCTCCAAGCACCAACGGAACGAGCAACCCCAGCCACGCGGCACGGCGTGTCCGGGAACGGGAAGCACCTTCAGCAGGGGGCAGGGACATGGGAGTGAGTCACTCAGTTGGCGGTGGCGAGCCGGGCGACGTCCGCGCGGACCGGCCCGATGATGCCCGCCCAGTTGCCGTTGGCGTAGTGGTTGTAGGCCTCGCCATCATCGCGCAGGGCCACCGAGTGGTTGCTCCACTTGGCCTTGCCGTTGCTGCACGCGTTGGTGCCGGTGTTCAGCGTGCCATCGCAGAACCAGTCGCCGGGGTTGCAGTAGGCGCCGCCCGAGCTGCCCGAGACGCCGCCCGTGGAGTGGTAGCCGACGGCCTCGTCATCCTGGCCATCCAGGATGGCCGCGTAGAACGTCCCGCTGGCGCCCGCGTACATGTGGAACACCTTGGAGCGCGTGGCGTTGTGGTCATACATCGTGCGCGCCGTGGTGGTGACGAGATCCTTCACCAGCGGCTCGCTCATGGCCCACTCGCCCACATCGGCCAGCTCGCTGCCACCGCCCGCGCCCGAGGCCACGCGCACCCACTTGATGTTCCAGCCCGTCTGCGTGGTGCCATCCGTGTTGCCGCACACGCCGCTGGAGTTGGGGACGGCGTTCTTCTTGTAGCGCGCCGAGCCGCCGTAGAGCGACAGCGCATAGCCAATCTGCAGGTTCCCGGCGCTGTGCGCGGCGATGTAGCACCAGTTGGTTCCCGTGCAGAAACAATCCAGCGCATCACGGATGCGGCTGTTCTGGCCGCCAATCTGTTGCGTGCCGTTCCAGTTCACCGCCTTCTTGTTCGCGCCCGCCGCGGCGCTGCTGGGCCCCCAGTAACTGAAGTCGTTGTAATTGCCCGCCTGGGTCTTGCCGTCATTCCGGCCGTGGATCCACAGGGTGTAGTTGGTGGCCGAAGCTTCCGGAACCACCAGGATGGATGACGCCACAAGGACAGCGTAAAGCAGCTTCTTCATGCGATTGCCTCCAGCAAAGGGGGATGGAGAGGGACGCTCCGTGCGGGATGGAAACCCAGCGGGGAGCCCACTCAGCTTACGGCGCTATTCCCTGACAAATCGATAGCCTTGAAGAACAAGGCGTCCGTGAAGAAGCTGACTCAATGTGTCAATGTATCGCGTGGGTTGGAAGCGACCTCACCCCGCGGCGAGGAAGTGCTCCAAGCGCTCCAGGGCCTCGGGCAGGCGGGTGCGGCCGAACCCCAGCCGGAAGTGATTGCCCGGAAAGTCATAGACGCTGCCGGGCAATAACAACACCCCTTCGCGCTCCACGAGCGCCTGGCAGAAGTCCGTGATGGGCACGTCCCGGAGCAGGCGCGGGAAGGCCACGCTCCCGGCGCGCGGCCGCACCCACTGGAACGTGTCCGCGTGGCGCGCGAAGAAGGCATCCAGCCGCTTCAGGTTGCCGTCGAGGATTTCCCGGCTCCGGGCGAGCACCTTCTCCTTCTCGCGCAGGGCGATGAGGGCCAGCACCTCGCTCGGGGCGCTGTTGCAGATGGAGGTGTAGTCCTTGTAGGCCGCGCACCGCTGCAGCAGCTCCGCGTCCCGGCACGCCAGCCACCCCACCCGCAGCCCCGCGAGGCCAAACGCCTTGGACATGACGCCCAGGCTGAGCCCGCGCGCCGTGCGCTCCACCGCTGCGGGCAGCGTCTGGGCCGGGGCATGCTCCAGCAGGCGGTACACCTCGTCGGACAGCAGGTACACCCCGCGCTCCTCGGCGAGCGCGCACAGCGCCTCGAAGGCCTCCGGCGTGGGCAGCGCCCCGGTGGGGTTGTGGGGGAAGTTCACCACGATGAGCCGCGTGTGCGGCCGCAGCGCCCCGCGCAGGGCCTCCAGGTCCAACGCCCACCCGTCCTCCTCTCGCAGGGGCAGGAGCGTCACCTCCGCCCCGGTGGCGCGCGCCACCTCGTGCAGGGACTGGTAGCCCGGCCACGTCACCACCGCGTGGTCTCCGGCGCCCAGCAGCACGTTCATGAGCACGAACACCGCCTCCTCGGCCCCGGCGAAGGTGAGCACCTGGCCGGGGGACAGGCCCGGGTAGAGCGCCGCGATGGCCTCCTTGAGCGCGGGCAGCCCGGTGGACTCGGTGTAGCCCAGCGTGAGGCCCTCCCATCGGGCGCGGGCCTCCGCGTCCGCGAGCGCCAGCAGGTCCGCCATGCGCCAGCCCTCGATGTCCGAGGAGCACAGCAGGTGGGGCGCGGTGAACTCCCACCGCGCGAAGTACCGCTCCAGCTTGAAGTCGGGGATCCGCATGCCGCTCCTCTCGATGCCTGCTTGCCCTGCCACCGTCCGGGCGGCCCCCCTCCTTCCGGGCAAGCAAGCGCTGACCGGGGGCTGGGGAGGGGCGCCCGCACGGGATGAATACCTTGTGCGCAGTCCCGCCCGCATCCTTTCCGGAGTGCCGCGGCGGACAGGGAGCGAACCATGGCCGAGCGCCACACGAAGGAATCCTCGCGCTTCACCTTTGGAACATTCGCCGCCGCCGGGCTCGGCACGGTGCTGGGGCTCCGGGCCCTGCTGCGCACGAACACGAGCTTCCAGAACAAGACGGTGCTCATCACCGGAGGCTCCCGGGGGCTGGGCTTCGTGCTCGCGCGGCGCTTCCTCCGGGAGGGCGCGCGCGTGGCCATCTGCGGCCGGGAGGAGGCCACGCTGGCGCGCGCCCGCGTGGAGCTGGACGCCCTGGGGGGCCAGAGCATGACCCTCACGTGCGATGTGACGGACCCCGTCCAGGTGGAGGCGATGGTCGCCGAAGTCCAGGAGACGCTGGGGCCCGTGGACGTGCTGGTGAACAACGCCGGCATCATCCAGGCGGGCCCCATCGAGTCCATGACGCTCGAGGACTTCCAGGAGGCCTTCAACATCCACCTCTGGGCCCCGCTCTACACGACGCTCGCGGTGCTGCCGGGGATGAAGAAGCGCCAGCAGGGGCGCATCATCAACATCGCCTCCATCGGCGGAAAAATCAGCGTGCCGCACCTGGTGCCCTACAGCGCGAGCAAGTTCGCCCTGGTGGGGCTGTCAGACGGGATGCGCGCGGAGCTGGCGCAGGACGGCATCCAGGTCACCACCGTGTGCCCGGGGCTCATCCGCACCGGCAGCCCGCGCAACGCCACGTTCAAGGGCAACCACGAGGCGGAGTACGCCTGGTTCTCCGTGAGCGACTCCCTGCCCGGCCTTTCGATGAACGCCGAGCGCGTGGCGAAGAAGATCATCGAGGCCAGCCGCCGGGGGGACGCCGAGGTGCTGGTGGGCCTGCCCGCGAAGCTGGGCGCCCTGGCGCGCGCGCTGGCCCCAAACCTGACGACCTCCCTGCTGGCGTTCGCCAACCGCCACCTGCCGCAGGACAGCAGCCCGGAGCGCTTCAAGGGCCACCAGAGCGAGACGCCGCTCACGCGCTCGTGGCTGACGGAGCTGTCGCGCCGGGCCGCCGAGCGCAACAACGAGAACGGGGTGCCCGTCCACTGAAACGGCACCGCGCTCACGCCCGGGAGGGCGGAGCGCGGTTCGAGGGGGTGGAGGCCGTCCGGACAGCACGGCCCCTGCCCGGTCTATCCAGGGTGGACTACTGGGTGCAGCACAGCAGCGCGTGCGGGTCGCCGTTGGCGTCGCGGCTCACACCGGCCACGAATCTATCGGTGCCACACTGGCCCTTGGTGCCGGCAGCGTCCCAGTTCCCGAAGTCCGTCGTCTCGCGGTTGTCCTGGGTGGCGAAGACGCGCGGGGTACAGGAATTGCGCGTGGTCCCCGCGGCCGGGCAGCAGAGCACGCCCGCGAAGAAGTTGTCCGGGCTCTGCGCCACACCGGCCACGTACTCGTCGAGGCCGCACTCCACCTTGGCGTAGCCCGAATCCCAATCCCCCGAGGCCGTGGTGCCGCGGTTGTCCCCGCCCAGTACGGAGCGGGACTGGCAGCCGGTGGGGGGCACGCCCTGGACGGGGTGCTCGTAGCGCGGGGCGGTGACGGTGTCCGTGTAGCACAGCGCCGTGCTGGCCCAGCCGTTGGCGGAGGAGCGGGAGAGGCCCACCACGCGCTCACCCGGGGCGCACTCGGCCTTGTAGTGGTCCAGGAACCACTCGTAGGTGACGGTGGTGCGGCGCGAGTCCTTGGTGTCGAAGCTCAGCGCGTAGTAGGCGGCGCCCAGGTTCCAGCACACGTCCGGGTCCGTGTTCGTCGAGCCGCCCGCCAGGTTGCGGTACTTGTCCCACACCTGCGTCTTGGCCACATACGCCTTGCCGTTCCACTCCCCGCGCAGGCCGAAGCGCTCCACGGCGTCATCGCGGTAGTTGTACCAAAGGCCAAAGGGCGTCACGCCGCTGCTCACCAGGGCGTTGGCCGCCGCGTCCATGCCCGCGGCCATCTGCCTCTGCGTGTGCACGCAGTTGTTGGCGCCGCACATGGTGGCACCAGGCTGGGCCAGTTGCAGGCCAAAGGCGGTGGCGAACAGCTTCGAGTCCGTCTTGCCCGTGGCGGTATTCACGCGCGTGGCCACGTTCTTCAGGCCCGAGGTGATGTTGGCCTTCCACGTGCCGAAGCACGCGCTGTTGCTGGTGTCCGACCCCGGCGAGCCGTCGCCCTCCGTCGGCGGGCCGTTGCCCCTCGTCGGCGTGTTGATGCACTGCAAATCCAGGTGGTTCGGGTTGAACGGGTGGATGCCGAAGTAGTCGAAGGGCCGGTGCTTGCTGCCATTGGCCAGCACGAACGCCTTGGAGTTGAAGAACGGCGTCCAGTACGGCTCGGTGAGGTAGGTGTTGCGCAGACCACCGCTGATGATGATTTCGGTGCGGTTGTTGGCCGTCTTCCACTCCCACACCCGGCGCAGCAGCCACGCGAAGGCGTTGGGGCTCACGCGGTAGCGGCTCACCCCGTCCGGACAGCCCGTGTCCATGACATTCGGCTCGTTGCCAATCTCGTACGCGTCCGCCTTCGCCGTGCCCGTGAAGAGGCTGTTGGCCAGGGCGTTGAGCTGGCTCACGTAGGCGGTGGTGTACGCGTCGATCTCCGCCTGGTTCGTGTCCGAGCCGCAGTAGCGCGCCGGCACCACGACATCGACCTTGATGTTCTTGGCATGCGCCTTCTGAACGATGGACGTGTAGACGGGCGTGCCCGTGTCCATCTGGTTCGCGTCAATACGGACCCACTGCGCCCCGAGCTGGTTGAACTCGCAGTAGATCTGCTCGGCGTACGTGCTGAGCGGCTGCGAGCTCGCCGTGCGGATGTTGCCGGCCACGAGTCCCAGCGTGACGCCCGCCAGCGCCTCCTGCTCGATGGCGCCTGCGGGGGCTTCCACGGCCCCGCTCTGGCCCTCGTCCACCGGGCCACAGGCTCCCAGCAGGGCTGTCATCACCACCACGGCCCGCCGAAGATGTCTGGGACTGCTCACCTTTTTGTTCACGCTGTTCACGCTGCACTCCTTGGCTCCGGGGGGAGCCCTTGTGGGGGAGAGTGGCAAGCCGCTCACAGGCGTGGCGGACCGTTGCCCTGAATCCTATTCAGCACACCTGGGGCCCCCAGGCAAAGCCAGGTATTTCAGGAAATTCACCCGAACCCTGGTGGCCTGGCCCGGGGCGATGACAACGTTCACGCATCATACCCGGCTCTCTGGCCCATTTCCCGAGGGAAAGGGTCCTGCGTCCCGAAACGTCCTCAGCCTGGATTGTCACATGCCTGAGCCAGGAAAACGCGGCGCCGCGGCGCCAATGAAGTCATCACCGGGGGGAAGCGCAACGGTGGGCGGCCGCAATCCCACCCACGGCGCGCCGGGCTCAGGGGCGGCGGGGGACCGGCGTCTTGGCGGCGTCCGTCATCCACCGGCGGCGCTCCGCCGCGAGCACCGCGCGCGCCTCTTCCCAGGTGGTGACGTGAATGGTCACATCGCCCGGGCCGGAGTGCTCGCGGGTGAGCCGGGCGATCTGCAGCCGCTGGACGGTGGAGGAGGACAGGTGGGCACAGCACACCACGCCGCGCTGCCGGACCTCGTGAATGAGCTCACCGAAGCGGTGGGTCGCCGCCAGGCTGGCGATGCGCATGGGCCGCATGTCCGCCAACACCAGGTGGGGCTGGCCGCCGTAGCAGGCCGTCGCCTCGCGGTAGACGCGGATGAAGTCCATCATCTCGCGCTCCTCGAAAAACCCTCCCATGCGCAGGTAGATCGTGCGCTCCGAGGGCTCGTTCTTCAGGCTGAAGTTCGCGGAGTTCACTCGGGCGCCCCCCTGCATCCACACGCGTCTCTGGCCGCGCAGTCTACCCTGGCGCCGGGCCGAAGAGAGCGGGATGCGGCGCGCCGCACGAGGTTACTGGATGAACGTCATGGTCTTCGTCTCCACGGAGCTGCCCTCGGCCGTGTAGACGCTGTCGTTGGTCCACGTCCACGTGCCGCGCTTGTACGTCACCGGCAGCATGAACGTGCAGCGGTCCGTCTGCGTGCACGTCGCCGAGCCGGTGACGACCGTGGGGCCGGAGACCGTGGCGTTGAGGGTGATGCTCTCCACGGGCGCGTCGCACGTGGTGACGAAGTGGAAGTACATCCGCCCGCTGAAGCCGAAGGTGGGGCCCGTCGCGGTGGCCGTGCACGAGACCGCCGTGTCCTGAAGCTCTGCCGTGGTGATGTTCAGCGCAGCCAACCCGATGAGCAGCAACTTGGTCATGGACTCTCTCCCCTTCGCGAGGAGGGCCATTGCATGGATGAAGCCGAACCCCGGTTCGTGCTCGGCCGCCCGCCCCCACTGCACGGCTACAGACTGCTTGTTCGCGGAACCGATTGTTGGCGGTCACAAATTTTATGCGGCGGGATTCTGCCCGTTGGGATGGAAGCCCCCTGACGCAGGCTGAGAGTCATTTGCTACCCCCCTGCCATTCCTGACCCCCCTGCCGCACCGCACCACCTGCCCCCGAGAGGGGGAAACCCTGCGTTTTCGTTACGGTTTTTGTACAGCACCGGTACCGCTTTCGCATGCGAGCGCATCCCACAAATCTCTCAAAATCCAATTTTTAATCAGGCCCCGGAAACAATCTGCGGTGGCCTCCGACAATGTAACCAAAGCGCACCCACTGACTTCCAAGTAAGCAGTCTCACTACCTCCACCGCATCACCAACTCACGAGGGTTTCAGACCATGGGCATCTCCTCCATCAAGGGCAGCGCGGCTCCTTCCATCGCCAATGTTTCCCGTCCGCAGGCTCCGGGCGCCCCGCAGGCCCCGCAGAAGCTGGATGGGTTGGTGTCGGACATCAGCCAGAAGCTGCAGTCGGGAGATGTCAAAGGCGCGGTGGAGGGCCTGAAGAAGCTGTGCGAGTCGATGGGCGTGGACGCCAAGAAGCTGCTCGAGGCGCTCGGCCTGGGCGAGGGCGGCGAGGGCAAGGCCGGGAAGGCCGGTGGCGGCGGTGAGGCCGGCGGCGCGGCGGGCGGCGGTGAGGCCGGTGGCGCGGGTGAGGCCGGTGGCGCAGGCGGCGCGGGCGAGGCCGGTGGCGCAGCGGGCGGCGCGGGCGGCGTGCTCGAGATGCTGATGAAGCTGCTCAAGGAGAACCCGGAGCTGGCCAAGCAACTGCTCGAGAACCCGGAGATGCTCAAGCAGCTGGCCCAGAACCCCGAGCTGCTCCAGCAGGTGGCCCAGAACCCCGAGGCCCTGAAGGCGATGGCCGCGGGCGCGCCCCCGGAGCTCGGTGGCGTCAGCCAGTTCCAGGCTGCCGCGCCCCCGGCCCCTGTGAGCCTCGGCTGATTCTTCCCGCACAGCGTGCGTAGCGCGTGAGGCTGGAGCCCCTGGGTTCCGGCCTCACGGCGTTTCAGCCCCGGCGCTCAGCGCCTCGGGCGCCGGCCGGGACGCGGGGGCGGCGCGGGCGGCGCCTCCCGCGCCTGGAGCCACGCGTCGATCTGCGCCACCTGCTGGGGCTTCTCCAGCTTCGCGTAACCCTGGCGGGCCCGGAGCGCCTCTTCCCGGGCGCGCTGGGGGGCCTTGCCCGTCTCCCAGAGCGCCTGGGCAAGGCGGAAGCCCGTCTCCGCGAGCGCCTCGGGCTCGGTGTTCTCGTAGGCGAGCGCCTGCTTCAGGTACGCGATGGCCTCCGCCGCCTGCCCGCGCGCCAGCAGCGTCTTGCCCATCCCATCATAGGAGTAGGACAGGTCCGGGTGGTCCGCCCCGAGCTTCTCACCCTTGATGTCCACGGCCTTGCGGAAGGCCTCCATCGCCTCCTCATAGCGCTGGAGCCCCAGCAGACACTCGCCCAGCTCGTCGAGCGCATCCGCCACGGCCGGGTGGTCCGAGCCCAGGGCCGCCTTGCGCAGCTTCAGGGCGGCCTCGGCGTGGGGCAGCGCCTTCGCCGCGTCGCCGCCCTCGCGGTAGGCGGTGGCGAGCATGACGTGGCGGCTGCCCATCTCGGGGTGCTGGGCGCCCTTGGCCGACTGGGTCTGCTGGAGCGCCTCGCCGAGCATCTGGATGGCGCGGGCATGCTCGCCCTGGCGCAGCGCCGCCAGCCCCAGCCCGTAGCTCACCTTGGCCTGCTTCGGGTCCTCGGTGCCCAGGGGGTCGCGCCGCAGCGCGCGCGCCTTCTCGAAATAATCCGTGGCCTCCTGGTAGCGCCCCTGCATCAGGGCCACGCTGCCCAGGTTGCCCATCAGGTCCCCGGCCAGCGAGGGCTCCCCACCGAGCCGGTGGAGGACGGCCACCGCCACCTCTCCCCAGCGCCGGGCCTGCTCGGACTGGCCGTTGTCGGCCAGCGTGAAGATGAGCTTGATGAGGACCTCCAGCCGGGTGCGGTCGGACCGGCTGGACTCCGCCTCGTCGAAGGCCCGCTCCAGCTCGCGCAGGCCCGCCTCCGCGTCCCCGCTCTGCTGCAGCAGCCAGCCCAGGTGGTAGCGCAGCTCCGCCTGCAGCGGCAGGTAGGTGGTGGCCACCACCTCGGGTTCGATGCTCCGCGCCAGCTTCAGCGCGGGCTGGTAGCGCCCCGCGTCCTGGAGGGCCTTGATTTGCGAGAGCTGCTCGCCGAGCCGCTCGATGGTGGCGCGGCGCGCGGGGTCCTCGGGCAGCGGGGTCTGCTCGGTCAGCGACTCGATGTCCTGGCACGCCTGGAGCGAGGGGAGCGCCGCGGCGGCATCCACCGAGCGCTCCACCACCTTGGCGTCCGCCTCGGTCAGCAGCCCCACCAGCGCCCGGAAATCCCTCCGGCGCCGGTCCAGGCACACCATGCGCAGGGACAGCAGCGCCTCGGTCTGCGTCCCCTGGATGCGCGTGGCCACGCAGGCCTCGGTGTGCATGCGCGTCCAGCCCTGGGCATACCCCTCCAGCACCTGGACCACCTTGCGGGCGCTCTCCGGGGCGAAGGGCTTGTCCGTGGCGGCGAAGGCCGTCTCAAGCTTCTGCCGCGCCGCGGGCCCCCACACGGAGGCCATGAGCGGCTCGGAGCCCGTGCACCGCTCGCCCCGCTGCTGGACGTACAGCGCCACCCCGGCGCCCGCCACCGCCGCTGCCCCCACGGCGGCGAGCACCCGGCGCCGGCGGCCCCGCCGCTGGTGCTGGGACAGCGCCGTCAGCAGGTCCTCCATGGAGGCGAAGCGGTCTTCCGGGCCCAGCGACAGCCCCCGGAGCACCGCGCGCCGCACCCAGGAGGGCACCCGCGCATCCCGCGGCGGCTCCTGGACGATGGTGCCGGGGGGCCACTTGCGCCGCAGCTCCTGCGCGCTCGGCGCCTGGAGGCTCTGGCTGACCTCGGCCGCCACGGCCGCCATCTGCTGGGGCTGGAAGGGGCGCTTGCCGTAGAGCGCCCAGTACAGCGAGGCGCAGAAGCTGAACTGGTCCAGCCGCGCGTCGCCTGCGTTGCCCAGGTACTGCTCGGGCGGCATGTACTGGGGCGTGCCCACGATGACCCCGGCGGACGTCAGCGCCGAGGAGAGCACCCCGCCGGACAGCTCTTCGAACGCGGCGTCCGCCTCGAAGGAGGCCTCCTCCTGCCCCGCGGCCTCGGCCAGCCGGGCCAGGCCGAAGTCCGTGACGTAGACCCGGCCGCTGTCGGAGATGAGCACGTTGGCGGGCTTGAAGTCCCGGTGCACCAGGCCCGCCCGGTGGGCGGCCACCAGCCCCTGGCCCGCCTCCAGGAACTTCTGGAGGATCTGCTGCCAGGGGTGCTTCTGCCGGCGCAGCCACTCGCGCAGGGTCTGCCCCTGGATGAACTCCAGGGTGATGAAGACCTGGGCGCCAAAGGTCCCCACGTCGTGCACGGTGATGACATTGGGGTGGGAGATGCGGGCCATGGCCTGCGCCTCGCGCAGCAGCCGGGCGCGGCCCTCCGAGCCCTCCTCGCCCTCCTTGTCGGGGCGCAGCAGCTTGAGGGCGACCTTGCGGTCCAGCTCCGGATCATACGCGGCGTAGACGGTGCCCATGCCGCCCTGCCCCACGGCCTTCAGCAGGACGTAGCGGTCGATCCGGGTGCCCTGCTCCAGCGCCTTCGAGAACCGGGAGCTCTCGTCCGAGGCAGGCCGCCGGTGCTTGACGGAGGACTTTCCAGTTCTTCCATCCGTTGGGGGGCCAGCCATCGCCTCGAAATACTAGCCGGTCCCGCCTGCCTGTCACGAGACTGGCGGGTCCAGCGTGCCGGAGGTTCTGCTCAGAACGAGTCGATCCAGGTCTTCTTGCCGATGCCCGGATCCCTCAAGTCCTCACGCTTGATGCGGTTGAGCACCTGCCGGTCCTTGGAGAACAGGCTGGACTCGAGCCGGGCCAGGAGCCGGTTCAGCTCCGGGTCCTTGCGCTCCTTGCGCGAGAGCAGCTCGCGGGAGATCTGCTCGACGTTCTGCTCCTGGGAGGTGATCTGCTCCTTCACGGGGGCGGCCTGCACGCTCTCCTGCCCGTAGCGGACGTCGAGCGAGGCCAGGTTGTGCTGCTCCGCGGTGCTCAGGGGCAGTGCCGGCCCGGCCACCGCGGCCTCGTGGAAGCGCGTGTCGATGCCCTCCAGCGCGTTGTCCGGCACCGAGAAGGCCGCGGGCACGGGCGCCTCCAGGGGGGCGGCCGCCGCCGGGCTGCCCGCGAAGGCGCCCGTGGTGGACGCGAGCGTCGCCGTGTTCAGCCCCTGGAGCAGGGACTCCGCCCCGGCCCGCGAGGGAAGCACGGTGGCCCCTTCGCCCCGCGCCGCAGGCGCCGTGGGCAGCAGGGAAGGCAGCGGCATCTCGGCCGTGCCGCGCGAGGTGCGCGAGGCCCCCACGAAGGCGTCCGTCCGGGCCATCTCCGCCGGCATGGGCTGCCCGGAGGCCAGGGACGAGGCCGTGGCGGCCGCCGAGGCGTTGCCCGGGCCACCCACGGGGATGAGCAGGCCACCGTCCGGGGGCGCCCGGCCCACCGCCTCGCGGAGCTGCTTGGGGCTGATGACGTAGGGCTTGTTCGCCATCGGATCCGACACCACGTAGTTGCCGTCGGCCGTGGCCTTGTGGATGAGCACGTAGTGCGCGCTGTCCTGACCGGTGGCGCGGTCATTCACCCCAACCTGGGCGATGAGGGTGTTGCCCTGCTGGAGGTGCTGCTTGAGGGCCGCGTCGCTGTACTGGCCCGCCAGGGCCTCGCCGGCCAGGGGCACGCCGATGCGCCCCAGCATCTGCGCCACCCCCTCCGGGGTCGTCCCCTTGGAGGTGACGACGCCCTTGCCCAGGCTGTTGATGAGCTGCGCGTCGTTGAGCTGGCCCTGCTTGCCCCAGCTGCGCGCCACCATGGCCACGACGGCCGGGGCGCAGTTGTAGGGGCCATTGACGTAATGGGAGGCGGCGGCCCCCTTGGGCCGGAGCTGGTTGATGTGCGGCAGGGGGGCAGCGGCATCCGCCCGAAGGGCTTGGACCGGCAGCGACTCACTGGTGCTCGAGCGGCGAATGCTCATGAAGGGGCTCCCGTAGGTGAGGCCTGACCTACTTCGCTGAACCTCTCGAATTGTCTGAACCCAGCACGCCAAGTTGCCGATCGGCCCCCATTTTGAATGGGCTCAAATTAATCCAAGCGGGCTGCCCTGGATCTGTGCACAAAGCATCGGAGTGCTCATTTCACCGTGCCTCCGGAAGATTTCATCTGGATGGACGGTGCAGAGCGCCCGGACGTTCGGGCCCCCGCTTCGAGGGATTTGACTGACATGCAGCAGAAAGAGCACTTCGGAAGAGCACGGGCCGAGGGCCCCTCCACGATGCGCCTGGACCTGGGCATCCGTTCCCTTTTGCCTGAGTGGAAGGCGCTCTTTTCAACGAAGTACCTCAAGGAGGATCTGCGCGCGGGGCTCACCGTGGCCGCCATCGCCATCCCCTTCACCCTGGCCATCGCGCTGGCCTCGGGCGTCTCGCCCCACATGGGCATGGTGACGGCCATCCTGGCCGGCGTGGTGTGCGCCCTGTTCGGCGGCACACCCCTGACGATCAGCGGCCCGGCGGTGGCCATGTCGGTGCTCATCGCCAATGCCGTGTACCAGTACGGGCTGGGGGGCATGCTCCTCATTGGCCTGGTGGTGGGCATCCTCCAGGTGCTGACGGGCATGTTCGGCCTGGGGCGCATCGTCCGCTTCGTGCCCCTGCCGGTGGCCACTGGCTTCACCGCGGGCATCGGCGCCATCATCTTCATCTGGCAGTTGCCGCGGGCCTTCGGCCTGGTGTCGCCGGATGAGGGCCACGTGGTGGAGGTGCTCACGCACCTGGGGCAACTCATCCACGAGTTCCATCCCGGCGCGCTCGTGCTGGCCTCGCTGACGCTGGCCCTGTGCCTGGGGCTGCCGCGCGTGTGGCCCCGGCTGCCCGCGCCGCTCATCGCGGTGGCCCTCTCCGCGCTCGTCAACGTGGGGCTGAGCCTGCAGGCCGATACGGTGGGGGAGATATCCCGCTTCCTGCCCAGCCCGCAGCTGCCGCACCTGCCGGAAGGCAGCCTGATACCGCTGCTGGGCACCGCGCTCATCGTCTACGCGCTCGGCTCGCTGGAGGCGCTGTTCGCCGGGGCGGCCGTGAACCGCGTCGTCAAGGATCTGCGCCACGACACGGACCAGGAGCTGGTGGGCCAGGGGCTCGGCAACGCGGTGGTGGCGCTGTTCGGCGGCATCCCCATCACGGCCGTGGCCGTGCGCTCGAAGACGAACGCGCAGGAGGGGGCCCGGACCCGGCGCGCCTCCATCATCCACTCCCTGACGCTGCTGGCCGTGCTGGCGCTCTTCGCGCCCTTCATCGCCTACATCCCCATCGCCTCGCTGGCCGGCGTGCTCCTGTTCCTGGCGCTGGGCATGATGCGCCTGCGCGAGCTGAAGGCACTGTGGAAGGTGTCGCGCACGGACGCGGCCATCTTCGGCGTCACCTTCATCACCATCGTGCTGGTGGACCTCACCCTGGGCGTGCAGGCCGGCATCCTCGCGGCGCTGGCCATCGCCGCGGTGCGGCTCAGCCAGACCCAGGGCCGCCTGATTCAGCGGGAGACGCCCGCCGCCTACCGCGCCGCGCTCACGGGCCCCCTCACGTTCATGTCCTCCTCGAAGCTGGAGACGGTGCGCGACCAGGCCATCAAGCAGGGCTCCTCGCGGGGCGTCGTCATCGACATGTCGGACGTGACGACGATGGATGCCTCGGGCGCGGCCATGCTCACCACCCTGGTGACGGACCTGCTGGCCGCCAACATCAAGGTCGTGCTCCAAGCCCCGCGGCCCGAGCTGCAGCAGGTGCTCATCCGCCAGGAGAACGGCCAGGCGCTGCAGCCGCTCTTCGCCCTCACCGAGACGGACGTGGCCACCATCCTCCAGGGCACGGGCTACCTCTCGGTCCGGGAGCGGCTGGTGTACGGCGTGGAGCGGTTCCGCCAGGACAGCCTGCAGCGGTATGGGCCCATCTTCGACCGGCTCGCCCATGGGCAGACGCCCCACTCGCTGTTCATCACCTGCGCGGACAGCCGCATCAGCCCCAACCTCATCACCTCCACGGACCCTGGCGAACTCTTCATCGTGCGCAACGTCGGGAACCTGGTGCCCCCGGCCAGCTCGCCCGCGTCGGCCGCCGTGTCCAGCGCCGTCGAATACGCGGTGAACGTGTTGAAGGTGACCGACATCATCGTCTGCGGCCACTCGGCCTGCGGGGCGATGACGGCCCTGATTGCCCGGAAGCCGCCGGAGGGGCTGCCCAGCGTGGCGTCCTGGCTCAAGGAGGCCGAGCCGGTGCTGGAGCACCTGGCCGTGGATTGCTCCCCCGAGGATGCCGCCAAGCAGAGCGCGATTGCCCAGATGCAGAACGTGCTCAGCTACCCGGGCATGCGGGAGAAGGTGGAGTCCGGACAGGTCCGCCTCCACGCGTGGTTCTACGACATGGTGCGCTCGGAGCTGCTGGAGTGGTCTGCCTCCGCGGGCCGCTACCTGCCCCTGGGCAACCCGGAGGAGCCCGTCTCGCAAGAGGCGGACGGACAGCCCCGCCCCCCGGGCGAGCCCTTGCTACCGGTGAGCTGACGGTCCCCCCGCGCCAGCGGGGTAGTAGGAGCGCCCCTGCACCGGGGGCGCGCCAGCGGGGAGCGGCGCCCTCTCCACCAGCGGGAAGAACCGCGGCAGGCTGACGCAGAGAATGGCCTGCGCGGTGGAGGTGGGGTTGCCGTACTCGCGGACGGTGCCCCCGGGCCAGTGGAAGGCCATGCCGCGCGCCACGGGCGCCCCGTTCAGCAGCAACCCTCCGCCCAGCACCAGCTCCGCCTGCTCTCCGGGCGGCGCGAAGGCATGGGCGGCGGTGCGTCCCGGTCCAAGGTGCAGCCGGTAGACGCTGTAGCCCGGCCCCTCGTGGACGAAGTCCATGCCCCCCGAAGCGGCGGGCTCCGGGGCCCCGAGCTCCTCTGCCGTGCGGTGCACCTGCAGGGACGGCACCGCCAGCCCCTCAAGCGCGTGGGGCTTGGTGACGCGCACCGTGGCCGCCCGGACCTGGGCGTGCGGCGCCTCCGGCAAGGGGGACAGCAACACGTAGCGGGCCACCGTCTCCGCCGCCGACTCCAGCACCTTGAAGCGGCACGCCTCCAGGAGGAACAGCAGCTCGCCGGCCAGGCGCCCATCGTGCGCGGCGGGCAGCCGGTGCCCGGCCTCCGGGGCCTTGGGCGCCTCCAGGAACAGGGCCACATCCAGCCGCAGGGGCTGGGCGGCGATGCGCTCGCGCGGGTAGAGCCCCACGATGCAATCCACCGCCAGGTTCCGCAGCTCGATGACATCCAGCGCGTGGCCCTGGGCATCCGTCACCCGGGGCAGGTTCAGCCATTCGCTCATGGGGCTCAGTCCTGCTCGGCCATCTCGGCCCGCCAGTGCCCCCGGTAGGCGTAGGCCCGTTCGAGCTGCTCGCGCAGGGCGGCCAGCATCTTCGTGTTGCCCTCCTGCGCGTAGCCCTTCAGCGCCTCCTGGCAGCGGGGCACGCGCGCGAGGAACTCCCGCAGCGTGTCCGCCGTGAGGTGCCGGGCATGCATCCCGTAGCCCAGCCGCTCCAGGTAGAGCCCGTTGATGATCTGCTCGAACTGGCCCTCCACGGGAATCGAGAGCACGGGCTTGTGCAGGTAGACCGCCTCGCTCATCAGCGTGTAGCCCCCGCCGGCCACCACCGCGCGCGCGGTGCGCAGGTCATCGATGAAGCCCTGCTCGCTGAAGGGCCGGTAGGTGAGGTTGCCCTCCACCTCATCCCCGGTGATGTGGCGGCGCACGCCGTAGATGCGGCAGGGCATGCCGCTCTGCTGGAGAATCATGGGCAGCTGCGTGTTGGTGGTGGCCGTCTGGTACACCAGCAGGTGCTCGCCGGGCTCGGACTTCGCCTCCAGGATTTCCGGGCGCAGGATGGACGGGGCCAGCGTGGTGCGCTCCTTGCGCACCGGCGGATAGAAGAACGTGGTGACGAGGTAGTGGAACGCCCCCGGCAGCTTGCCCTTGACGATGGCCCGCGTGGCCTCGAAGGAATCCTCGTACCCCGCCAGGAGCCCCGCCTCGTGGCTGCACCGGTTGATGATCTGCATGTTGTCCACGCTGATGACCGGCAGCCGGTGCGCCTTGGCGAACAGGTAGCTGAACGTCTCGAAGTCGCTGATGACCACCTCCGGCCGGAACTGCTCCACCAGCTCGAAGTACCGCCGGATGTTGCCCGGCAGGCCGGCCACCGCGCCCTGGAGGTTCTGGAGCACCGTCTGCCACTTCTTCACCGAGTTGCCCTCGTAGGCCAGGGTGAGCCCCCAGATGCCGTGCACGTTCTGGAAGCTCCGGGCCAGGTACTGCTGGGCGCGGCCCGACACGACGATGTGGACCTCGTGCTCCCGGGTGAGCGCCTCGAGCAGTACCCGGGAGCGCGTCGCGTGGCCCATGCCCTCGCCCACCACTCCATAGAGGATCCTCATGCCCGCGCAGCATAGGCGGGAAGAGGCGCTCACGCCCGCACCGTTGTAGCTTCAGCATCATGACCGCCGCCTCCAACAGCCCTGGCCGCTCCACCCTGTCCGGACTCACGCGAGCCGCTGTCTTCGGGCTGTGCGCGGGAATGCTCAGCGGCGGCATCCTGTTGCTCTTCTTCGGCCTGCGCGGCCTCTTCGGACGGCAGGACTGCGTGGGGCTCAGCAAGCTGGAGTGTGAGGTCATTCTCGACGCGGCCACACACATCGGCCGCGTCCAAACCCTTTGCGGTGGTGCGCTGATGGCGCTGGGCCTGTGTGTCATTGTCCTGACGCGCCCCTACCTCTCCCCTCCTCCGCCTCCCCCGCAGCCTTGAGACGCTCTGAGCCCCAAGGGTATGTAAGGACAGCTAATTACCTCTGGCTTTACCCCTCTCCACCGGTGTAGGAGCCCCCCCAATGCAGCTCGAAAGCCTGAAGATGTTCTGTGATGTCGTGGAGACGGGCTCCTTCTCTCGCGCGGCGCAGCTGAACCACGTGACGCAGTCGGCGGTCAGCCAGCAGATTCGCGCGCTGGAGAACCGGTACGAGCAGAAGCTGCTGTCGCGCAGCGCACGCCAGGTCACCCCCACGCCCGCCGGCGAGCGGCTGTTCCGCGGCTGCAAGGAAATCCTGGCGCGCTTCGCGGAGGTGGAGCAGGAGATCCGCGAGCAGGCCGCCGAGGTGCAGGGCACCACCACCGTCTCCACCATCTACTCGGTGGGGCTGCACGAGCTGCAGAGCGTGCAGAAGCAGCTGCTCAAGACGCACCCCAAGGTGAACATGCGCCTGAACTACCGGCGCAATGATCAGGTCTACGACGACGTCATCCTCGGGGCGGCGGAGATTGGGATTGTCGCCTACCCGCAGCCGCGCGCCGGCGTGGACATCCTGCCGTTCCGCGACGACAAGCTGGCGGTGGTGTGCGCGCCCAGCCACCCGTTCTCCAGCAAGGCCAAGGTGAGCCTCACCGCGCTGTCGGGCGTGCCCTTCATCGCCTTCGACCGCGAGGCCCCCACGCGCAAGGCGCTGGACCGGCTCTTCCGCGAGAAGAACCTGGACCTCAACCCCGTGATGGAAATGGACAACGTCGAGACCATCAAGCGCGCGGTGGAGATGGGGCTCGGGGTGGCCATCCTCCCGCTGTCCACGTGCCAGGCCGAGGTGCAGGCCAACTCGCTGGTGGTGAAGCCGTTCGCCGAGGGCACCGTCTCGCGCCCCATCGGCCTGCTCATCCGCAAGGGCAAGTACCTGGACCGGGCCTCCGCCGCGGTGCTCGACGCCTTCAAGCTGGCCGCGGCCAGCGAGGAGTAGCCCTCCCACCCCGGGCGCGCCGGGGTTGCCGTTTGACAAACGCCTGCATGCCGCCATATCCCCCGGGTTGTCCTCGGCGCCCCCATGACGTCATGGAGGCTCAAGGGAACCCGGTGTGAGTCCGGGACTGCCCCGCAGCGGTGAACAGGAACGAGCGCTGTCCACGCAAGCACTGGCCCCATCCGAGGCCGGGAAGCGACAGCCAGTAGGAGGAGGTCTCCCCGCGAGCCCTCCGCGCCTGTGAGTCCGAAGACCTGCCCAGGATCCGTGCCGCCCAGCGGCACGGCCATCACCGGAACCTCCGAGGGGAGGTGACGGAGGCATGCTCCGGACCGTTCCGGGGGCCTCCGCGCACGCGCCTCGAAGGTCATTCGCCCGGAGGGGGCGGAGGAGCGGAGCGCCAAATGTGGAACGCGATGAGACTCGGTAAGACGTGGACGCGGTGGATGCCCGTCCTGGGCACCCTCGTGCTCGTGGGCCTGGGCACCGGCTGCGGCTCGGAGTGCACCAATTCCTTTGACTGCCAGGAGGACGCCGAGCAGCGGGATCCGGCCAATCCCCGGGTCTGTCAGGAGGAGAAGTGCGTTCCCCTGTATCCCAATGGCCCGCCCACGAGCCCGGGCCCGGGCGACGCGGGGACAGGGGACGGGGGAACGGACGGCGGGGACAATCCCACGCCTCCGGGCGATGGCGGCACGGGCGATGGCGGCACGGACGGCGGCGGAGGCCCTTGCGATGTGCCTCACGACGCGAAGCTTGGCACGCTCCAGCTTCAGGCGGGCTTCTCTGCCTCGGAAAACTCGGCCCTGCCCGTGGGCATCATCGCCGTCACGGCCGTGGGCCCGGGGCCCGTGTACACCGTCTATGGGCTGAGCGGCGCGGACAACCAGGTGTATCCGCTGGGCACATGGCCCTCGCTGCAGACCGGTGGCGAGGCCCTGTTCTCGATCATCGAGCCCTCGGACCGTGGCAACACGGTCTACCCCAGTGGCTACCTGGTGAATGACGGCTCGCGGCTGCTCAGCGGCTACACCAAGTCCGGCGCCAATTTCCCGGGCTACGTCTCGCTCTACCAGAACCAGACTCCCGCCAGCCCGCGGTACCTCTCCGCACCCGGTAACTTCACGGCCGCTTCGATCCAGGACACCTTCTTCATCAACGGCCTGGGGCTGGGCAGCAACCCGCCGGAGGCAGGCATCTACGCCCTCCAGGCACAGACGGATCCGCCCACGATCTCGCTGCTCGCCCGGTTTGATCCCGCCTGGGAGGCCTCCAGCGGGCACACGGCGGTGACCGCCGAGGGCGTGGCCGTGCTGGGCTACTTCGATGGCCTGAGCTTCGCCAACCGCCTGCGGGCCGCGGCGCCGTCACTCTACCAGCCGGCGCTCAGCAGCAAGACGCCCTTCAACCTCTCGGACGCCCCCGAGCTGACGCTGCCCAGCGACTTCTTCACCGTGGCGGCTTTCGGCAACGGCGTGGCGCTGCTGCTCGGAGACAGCTCCAGTTGGCCGCCCGCGTACACGGACGTGTCTCGCGTGGCGCTGGCGCTCAGCGAGGGCTCCGTCACCCCGGGCCCTGCCACCCCCGTGCTGAAGTTCACCGACAGCTGCACGCAGGTCCTGTCGCTCACGGAGCTGGGCAGCAGCCTGCTCGTGGGCGTGTCCGACAAGAATGGAGAGCGGCTCGTCCGCATTGACCAGCCATGAACCTCCTCCGGTTTCCAGCAGGGTTGTCTGGCGTGGGGCTGGCCACGCTCATGAGCCTGACCGCCTGTGGCGGGGACGATGCCTCCGGTGAGCCGGGGCCCGGGGACGACGAGCAGCGGGACGCGGGCCCCCCTCCGGCGGCGGCCTCCAACCCCTTCGCGGACCGTGTCGTTTCATTCCAACCCGGGGCCTCCGCGGGCTTTGGCCAGGACCTGTTCCCGGGCGTCGTGCTCGGGCCGCCCCGGGGCGAGGGCAGCAGCGCCGGCTCACTGGATGTGCTCAGCCTGGGCCAGCAGGGCGTCATCGTCCTGGAGTTCACCGACATCGCCGTGGTGGACGGTCCCGGCGTGGACCTGATCGTCTTCGAGAACGCCTTCGCGCGCTTTCCCGAGACGGGCGTGGTGGCGGTGAGCGACGACGGCGTCACGTGGAGCGAGTTCCCCTGCGACGCCACGAACCGGCCGGAGGGCTTCCCCGGGTGCGCGGGCGTCAAGCCCGTGTTCTCCCACCCCGACAACGGCATCAGCCCCACGGACCCCACCGTGGCCGGCGGCGATGGGTTCGACCTGGCCACGCTCGGCGTCTCGCGGGCGCGCTTCGTGCGCATCCGCGACAGCGGCGCCAACGGCTACAGCGGCACCTCCGGCGGGTTTGATCTCGACGCCGTCGCCGTCGTCAACGGCGTGAGCCTGGGGTCCACCCCGTGAGTCCAGCGGGGGCCCCTCGCATGGGCCGCCGCACCGCGCTCGGCACCCTGCTGCGAGGCACCTGTGCCCTCGCCGCGGCCTGTGCCGGGTGCGGAGGCACGGAGCCCCCGCCCGCCCCTCCTTCCGAGGAGGAGAACCCCTGCGGCGTGACGCCGGGCCGCCCCGAGGAAGGCTGGGTGGAGGTTCCGCTGTCCGGGCACCCCACCCTGCTTGAGCCGGGGGGCTTCTCTGCGGTGCGCCTCCCCGAGGCCCTGCTGGATGTCTGGGTGATTCACACCGCCCCGGGTTGCTACACGGCGGTGTGGAGCATCTGCACCCACGGCGCCTGCGGCGTGGCCTACCTGCCCCACGAGAAGCTCCTGGAGTGCCCCTGCCACGGCTCGCGCTTCGGCGAGGACGGCCAGGTGCTCCAGGGCCCCGCCACCCGCCCGCTCGCGGTGTTCCGCGCCGCGCGCGTGGGGGGCTCGCTGTGGATCCACCGGCCCCGGTAGCTCAGTACAGCTTGCGCAGGCGGGCAGCGAAGAAGCCGTCCCACCCTTCCGGCCCCGGCAGCGTGCGCAGCCAGGCCTGGCTCATGGGCAGCTTCGCGCCCGGCAGCACCGGCGGCTCCGCCGTCCACTCGGGGTGGCTGCGCAGGAACATGTCCACCTGGTCCTGGCCCTCCTGCGGCTCAGGGGTGCACACGGCATAAACGAGCAGCCCGCCCGGGGGCACCACCTCCTGGCAGTTCTCCAGGATGCGGCGCTGGAGCGAGGCGAGCCGTCCCAGGTCCGCCTCCTCCCGCCGGTAGCGCAGCTCCGGGTGGCGCCGCAGCGTGCCCAGCCCGGAGCACGGCGCATCCACCAGCACCGCATGGAACTCGCCCAGCTCCCCGGCGTAGGGCTTGGTGGCATCGTGCGCCACCGCGCGCAGCCGGCTCATCACCCCCAGCCGCTTCGCCTCCGAGACAATCTTCGGCAGCTTGTTGGCGTGCAGGTCCATGGCCACCACCTCGTGCGACTCGGCCAGGTGGCACGCCTTGCCGCCGGGCGCCGCGCACGCATCCATCGTGCGCGCCGTCTCCGGAATGGCGGCGTACAGGCCCACGAGCTGGGCGGCCTCGTCCTGCACCTGCCAGAGCCCCTCGGAGTAGCCGTACACGTCCTCCAGCCGCCCCACCGGCGGCAGGATGATGCCCACCGGGGACACCGGCGTGGGCTGTACCTCCAGCCCCACCTCGCGCAACTGGGTGAGCAATTCGTCCCGCGTCACCTTCGCGCTGTTGGCGCGGATCACCACCGGGGGCGTCTGGTTGTCCGCCACCAGCATCGCCTCGGCCCGCTCGCGGCCAAACTGCCGCAGCCACCGCTCCACCAGCCACCGGGGGTGGCTCTCGCGGATGGAGAGGTACTCGGCCACGTCGCCCTCGGGCGGCAGCGGCGGCCCGGGCAGCGAGGCCAGCTTGCGCAGGATGGCGTTCACGAAGCCCGCGGCGCGCTCGACGCCCAGGTCCTTGAGCGCCTGCACCGTCTCGGCCACCGCCGCGCGCGGGGGCACGCGGGTGTGGAAGAGCTGGTAGGCGCCAATGCGCAGGGCGGCGAGCACCCGGTCCTCCATGGCGTCCAGCTTCCGGTCCGCGAAGCGGGTGATGGCGTAGTCGAGCGCGAGCTGCCGGCGCGTGGTGCCATAGGACAGCTCCGTGACGAGCGCGTTGTCGCGCGGGTCCTTCAGCGGCGTCTCGGACAGGGCGGTGTCGAGCACGACGTTGAGGTACGCGTCGGTGGCACGCACCCGCGACAGCACCTGGATGGCAAGGGTCCGGGCGCTCATCCTTCGAGCTGCGCCATGAGGTCCACGAGCTGCTCGTCCGTCAACCGGCTGGCGGGCATCGTGGAGAGGGTGAGGGTCTGCAGGCTGTCCTCCAGCATGTCTCGGTAACCACTTTCGGCGGGGGCTCCCCGCTGCACTTCCATCCACTGCACCCGTGCCCAGGCGGCCAGCTCCGCCGCGGACAGCTTGCCCGCGAGCCGCTCGGCGATCTTCTGGCGCACGAGCGTCCGGGAGAGCATCCCTTCGGCGGGCGCGGCCTTCACGCCCCGGCCCAGCGTCTTGCCCCCAGGCGCCGGGGGGACCTTGGGCTCCCGGGAGTTCTTGCGCCCCAGCGTCTTCATCTTCGCGAGCGCCGGGGCCTTGCCCTTCCCGCTGCCCGTGGTGCGCTGGGACTGGATGAAGCCGTCAATCGCCTGGAGGTAGGGGTCGGCGCCCTTGCCCGAGAACTGCTCCGTGCACACGTCCTTCAGCACGGACTGCTTGGCGCGCGCGGCCTCCAGGTGGACCTCGTAGACGGGCATGCTCAGCGCCTCCAGCGCATCCCGGAGCGGATAGGAGGCGAAGAGGCCCGCGGGGTTCACCACCACCCCGTCGATGCTCCGGCGCTCGGCCACGAGCGTGTCGATGAGCCCTCCCTCGTGGTTGGACTGGATGATTTTCAGCGCGAGGCCGTGGCTGGCGGCGCGCAGGCGCAGCACCCCATCGAGCCCCTCGAAGTCCTTCCGGAGGCTCAGGCTCGGCCCGTGCAGCACCAGGAGTGTCATGCTCATCCGCGTCTCTCCCTTCGTTCGTGGCCCACCGCTCAGCCCTTGGCCTCGGCCAGCGCCGAGAACGGTTGACTGCCGGGCGCCAGCTTGTGGCCCGCCAGGAACTCATGGGCGCTCATGACCCGGCGGCCCTCGGGCTGAACCTCCAGCAACACGAGCGAGCCCTCCCCGCAGGCCACCTCGATGCCCTCCGAGGACGCGGCGAGCACCGTGCCCGGGGCGCCCTGGCCCGCGCCCACCTTCGTCCGGTGGACCTTGAGCCGGGCGCCGTTCAGCCCCGTGTAGACGCCGGGCCAGGGGGTGAAGGCCCGGAGCCGGCGCTCCAGCTCCACCGCCGGCCGGGTGAAGTCCAGCTGCCCGTCTTCCTTCTGGATGAGGGGGGCCAGCACCACGCCCTCCGTGGGCTGGGGCACGGGCTTCAGCTCGCCGCTCAGGTACGCGGGCAGGAACTCGCGCAGCAGGCTGCCGCCAAGCTGCGAGAGCTTGTCGTGAAGCGTGGCGCTCGTGTCCTCCGGGCCGATGGGCAGCCGCTTCATCGCGAGCACGGGCCCCGTGTCCAGTCCCTCGTCCATGCACATGAGCGAGACGCCCGTCTCCGCGTCCCCGTGCGCGATGGACCACTGGATGGGCGCGGCGCCGCGGAAGCGCGGCAGCAGCGAGGCGTGCACGTTGACGCAGCCCCGGCGCGGCACCTCCAGCACGTCCTTGGGGAGAATCTTCCCGTAGGCCGTCACCACGCACACATCGGGCGCCAGCTCCCGCAGCACCTCGGAGAACGGCGGGGTGCGCAGCTTGGGCGGCTGGAGCACCGGCACGTTGCGCTCCTGTGCCAGCAGCTTCACCGGCGGCGCGGTGAGCGCGTTGCCGCGCCCCTTGGGCTTGTCCGGCTGGGTGACGACGGCCACCACCTCGCCGAGCTCCAGGCAGGCGGCAAGCGAGGCCACGGCGAACTCCGGCGTGCCCATGAAGACGATGCGGGGACGGCTCATGGCGCGGGCCTCAGCGGGGGGGGAGGAGGGGGGTCCGGGTGCTGATGGGGTTGTCCACCGCCTGGCGCTTGCGCGAGTGGAGCTCCTCCAGCACCTGCAGCGCGGCGCGGGCCTCCTCGGTGGAGGCCAGCGGCTGGAAGGCGCTCAGGGCGGTGGCGAGCGCATGGGCCTCCTCGGCCTCGCGGGCGCGGATGCGCTCCACCGCGTGGCTGAAGCGGTCGAAGAAGCGCTTCAGCTCGTCGTACCGGCGCAGCGGGCGAAGCCGCGGGTAGTGCCCCGCCGCCAGCGCCTCCACATAGAGGTTCATCACGTGCACGGGCCCGGCCACCCGGTGGGTGAACAGCAGGCCGAACAGGCCGAGCGCCGCCGCCGTGCCCACCACGCCCAGCACGGTGAGCCAGAGAATCGTCATCCCCGCGAACCCCTCCGACGAGGAGCCCGTCTCCACCGCCGAGGTGTGGGCCCACCAGGCCAGCACCCCGAACAGGGCCACGCTGCCGGCCCCCATGGTGGAGAGCATCGCGATGTACTTGAGCTGGAACTCGCGGTCGATGAGGTAGGTGCGGCGGCGCCAGTTGGGCTTCTGTGAGGCAATGACGGTTTCGGTGGACATGCCGTTAACCAGCGTACCCCATCCACCGGGGGGGGTTTGATCCGTTCTTTCGGACAGCGGTACGACGGAGGGTGCTGCCCGCCGTCCAGGAGGGATTCCATGCCCCGTCTCGCCGCCGCGCTGAGCCTTGCCGCCGCCCTCGCCCTCCTGCCGGGGTGCAAGGGGGACCCGAAAACCCCCGAGTACTGGGAGAAAAAGCTGGAAGGCGCCCGGAAAACGAGCGCCAAGGTCCAGGTGGTGGACACGCTGCGCACCTCGGGCAACCTCCAGGAGGGCTTCCTGCCCATGCTGCACGCGCGGCTGGCCGCCGAGACACGGCCCGAGGTGAAGGCCGCCCTGGCCCGGGTGCTCGGCGACCTGAAGCACCCCTCCTCGGTGGAGCCCCTGCAAGGGGCGCTGGCGGTGGATGCCTCGGACACCGACACGCACCTGGCCAACAAGGAGCTGGCCGCGGCGCTCGGCAAGCTGGGCCAGCCGAAGGCCGCCCCCGCGCTGACGAAGCTCCTGCGCTCCCGGGACAACTACACCCGCATCGAGGCCATCCAGGCCCTGGGCGCCCTGCGCGCCACCGAGGCCGTGGAGCCGCTGCTCCAGCTCGCCACGGATGAGGGCGCCGAGCCCTTCCTCAACAAGAAGGCCATCGAGGCGCTGGGCCACATCGGCGATGCCCGCGCCGTGCCCGCGCTGATGCGCATGCTGACCCAGGAGCGCCAGGGCGTCTCCTTCTATGTGGAGAGCTCCTTCGCCCTCTACCAGGTGGGCCCCCCGGCGGCCGATGCGCTGCTGGCCGCCCTGGAGGGCCGGGACGCGGAGCTGACGAAGTGGGCGGGCCAGCGGGGCGTCCACCCCGCCAGCTACGCCATGAAGGCCGCCCAGCTCCTGGGGGACTTCCGGGACCGCCGGGCCGAAGGGGCCCTGCTCAAGCAGCTCACCTTCACCAACACAGACCCGCGCATCCAGGCCCTCGTGCGGATGCAGGCGGCGGAGGCCCTGGGCCGCCTGCGCACCGCCGCGGCCACGCGCCCCCTCTCCGCGCTCGTCTCCGAGGAGGACCCCACCATCCGGGCCGCCTACGTCCGGGCGCTGACGCTGATTGGCGGGCGCGAGGCCCTGCCCGCCCTGGAGAAGGCCTCGGGCCAGGGCGATTGGTATGCCCGGGAGGCTGCGATGCGCGGCCTGGCGCTGCTGGGCGATGCGCGGGAGCAGCCCCTGTTCGCGAAGTGGGCGCAGGCGGAGGCCGCGCTCACCGCCCGCGAGTGCCAGGAGTACGGCGGCGAGGAGTGCGAGGACCCCGCGGCCCTCGCCCAGAAGCGGGCGGACACCCTCACCGGCTACGGCAAGGTCCTGGGGCAGGCCCAGGCGTGCGGCACGGACGGCGGCTGCTGGGCACAGCAGGTCTCCAGCCCGGATGCGCTCGTGGTGGAGCGGGCGGCCCTGGAGCTGGGGCGCGGCGGACAGGCGGCCCACGCCGAGGCCCTCGCCGGGCGCGTGGCCGGCAAGGACCTGGAGGCCCGCACCGCCCTGCTCCAGTCCCTGGACTGGCTGGTGGGAGACTCGAAGGAGGCGGCGGCCAAGGCGCGCCAGGCGCTGCCCAAGCTCCAGGCGCAGTTCGCCGAGGAGAAGGGCAACTCCCGCTACCTCAAGGTGAACGAGGACCTGCGCCGGCTCATCTTCCGGCTGGAACGGACCTGAGCCCTGGGGGCGGGCACGGCCACAAGCCCCTGTCTGCCTGCCTGCTTCCAAGCTCCCACCGGGCTGCCCGCCGCTGGACGGGAATGCCTACCTTGTCCCCCGGAACGGCTTCACGACCCGGGGGAGAGACACCATGGCAAGACAAGGTTGGAAGACGTGGGCGGCGATGAGCCTGATCGCGGCCACGGGGCTCGTCACGGGCTGCTCGGAGCAAGAGGCCCGCAGCAACGCCCGGCAAGTGGGAGAGGAAGTGGGCGAAGCGGCCCGCGGGGTGCGCGATGCCACCCGGGGCACCGTCGAGGGCTTCCAGGAAGGCGTGGGCGGCTCGGGCTCGGACGCCGAGATCGGTGACAAGGAAGGCGTCATCGACGATGGCGAGGGCCCCTTCGAACAACCGGCCAAGCCCGGCGAGGACAAGGGCATCCTGAACGACGGCGAGGGCCCGCTGGACGAGGCCAAGAACCGCTGACGGCCTGGGCACGAGGGGCTGGGTGAACCCCAGCCCCCCGCTCCGGCTCAGTGCTGCAACCCGCGCAGGGGAGGCCCTGCCTCCTGGAGGGCGCGGTACTCCACATCCTCGAACACGCGCGAGCGGATGAGGAAGCGCACGCCCTCGGGAGCTTCCACCGAGAAGCCGCTTCCCCGTCCCGGCACCACGTCCACCGTGAGGTGGGTGTGCTGCCAGTACTCGAACTGCGGACCCGAGATGTAGAACGGGGTGTCCACGATCGTCCCCAGGAACACATCCTGCTGGCCGATCTTGAAGTCCCCGCGGGGAAAGCACATCGGCGCGCTGCCATCACAGCAGCCCCCCGACTGGTGGAACATCAACGGCCCATGCTGCGCCTGCAGCAGGCGCAGCAACTTCTCGGCCGCTGGCGTCACCGTCACTCGCTCCACGCTCATGGTGCCTCCCTTCGGGCTGCCGTCTAGAAGAAGCCCATCGGCTTCGGGTCGTAGCTCACCAGCATGTTCTTCGTCTGCTGGTAGTGGCTGAGCATCATCTTGTGCGTCTCGCGGCCGATGCCCGACTGCTTGTACCCGCCGAACGCGGCGTGCGCCGGGTACAGGTGGTAGCAGTTCACCCACACGCGGCCTGCCTGGATGGCGCGGCCCATGCGATAGGCCGTGTTGGTGTCGCGTGTCCACACGCCGGCGCCCAGGCCGTAGAGCGAGTCGTTGGCGGTGGCGACAGCGTCCTCCATGTCCTTGAACTTCGCCACCGAGACCACCGGGCCGAAGATCTCCTCCTGGAAGACACGCATCCGGTTGGTGCCCTCGAAGATGGTGGGCTCCACGTAGTAGCCCTCCGCCAGCGCGCCCTGCATCGAGGCCCGGCCGCCGCCGGTGAGCACCTTGGCGCCCTCCTTCTTGCCGATGTCGATGTACGAGAGGATCTTCTCCAGCTGATCATTCGACGCCTGGGCGCCGAGCATCGTCCGGGTGTCCAGCGGGTTGCCCTGGACGATCTTCTTCGTGCGCTCCACCGCCTTCTGGACGAACGCCTCGTAGAAGCGCTCCTGCACGAGCGCGCGCGACGGGCAGGTGCACACTTCGCCCTGGTTGAGGGCGAACATGGCGAAGCCCTCGAGCGCCTTCTGCGCGAAGTCGTCGTCCTTGTCGAACACGTCCGCGAAGAAGATGTTGGGCGACTTGCCGCCCAGCTCCAGCGTCACCGGGATGAGGTTCTCGGAGGCGTACTGCATGATGAGCCGGCCCGTCGTCGTCTCCCCCGTGAAGGCGATCTTCGCGATGCGCTTGTTGCTCGCGAGCGGCTTGCCCGCCTCGATGCCAAAGCCGTTCACCACGTTGACGACGCCGGCGGGCAGCAGGTCGCCCACCAGCTCCATGAACTTGAGCAGGGTGACCGGCGTCTGCTCCGCGGGCTTGATGACCACGCAGTTGCCGGCCGCCAGCGCGGGCGCCAGCTTCCAGGCCGCCATGAGCAGCGGGAAGTTCCAGGGGATGATCTGCCCCACCACGCCCAGCGGCTCGTGGAACTGGTACGAGACGGTGTTCTCGTCCAGCTCGCCCATGGTGCCTTCCTGGGCGCGGATGCAGCCGGCGTAGTAGCGGAAGTGGTCGATGGCCAGCGGCAGGTCCGCCGCGAGCGTCTCGCGGATGGGCTTGCCGTTGTCCCACGTCTCGCCCACGGCGAGCATCTCCAGGTTGGCCTGCATGCGGTCGGCGATCTTGTTGAGCACCTCCGCGCGCTGGGTGACGGACGTCTTGCCCCAGGCGGTCTTCGCCTTGTGGGCCGCGTCCAGCGCCTTCTCGATGTCCTCGTGGTTGGAGCGGGCCACCTCGCAGAACGGCCGGCCCGTCACCGGCGAGATGTTCTCGAAGTACTGGCCCTTGGAGGGGGGAACGAACTCTCCGCCGATGTAATTGCCATAGCGGCTGGAGAACTGGATCTTGCTGCCCGGCTGTCCGGGGGCTTCATAGATCTTCGTCATCGCGGGACCTGGCTTTCGTGTGTTGGGGAAGCGCACGATACGAACAAACCGTGGGGGCCGGGCAAGCCGTGCGCGGGGCGATGCTAGAAACGCGCGCGCCCGGCCGTCGAACGAGGAAGCCCGCTCAGCGTTGGCCAGCGATCAGACGCAATGCGCCAGCGCCCTGCGTCATGACGCCGCTCAGCCGCAGCGCCGGCTCTGGGCAGGGGCCTCGAGCGGCGCCTCGTCCTGAGGCCCGGCCAGGGCCTGGGCGTGAGGTCCCGGAACCGGCGTGCCCTCGGGCCCCGGCTCCACCGGCCCCAGGGAGGTCGCCGACAGGGCCTGGAAGGCGCTGGGCAGCAGGTTGATGTGCAGCACCTTGGCCACGGCCAGCAGCAACAGCAGTCCGCCCGGGGCGGCGAAGATGGCCAGCGCCGGAATCACCTTGGCCACGTCGATGAGCTGCTCCCGCATCCGCCGGCGCTCGTCCGCCGTGAGCTTCTGCCCGCGCACCGCCTTGGCCAGCAGCACCGCCAGGTCCCCGGTCTCGCGCGCCTCCTGCATCAGCGCCTGGAAGTTCTTCTCCAGCACCGCCTGCGTCCGGAGGATGAAGTCCTCGCCCATCAGGCTCGCGGTGGCGGGGGCCGTGAACACGTCCACCACCGAGCGGTGGCTCGCGTAGAAGCCCACCGTCTCCAGCTCCAGCCGGTGCAGCTCCGCCTCGGGCACGCCCAGGCCCTCCGCCAGCTCCCGGATGAAGCGGCGCTCCCCCGGCGAGCGCTGCCCATCCACCAGCGAGGCCAGCAGCGCCTGCTCCAGCAGGAAGTGCCGCGTGTCCGGGCCCCGGACGCCCGCCACCCGGGCCCGCACGTCCAGCCGGTGCTCGAAGGACTTCTTCACCGCGCCGCGCAGCCCGGAGGCCACCGCCTCCGGCAGCATCAACCCCTCCACCTGCCGGAGGATGGCGCGGCGCGAGGCGTAGCTGGGCGTGTGGTCCGCGGCGGAGAGCCCCGCCAGCACCTGAACCAGCAGGGCCTTCTGGCGGGCCACGAGGCCGGTGCGCCGCTGCGCCGCCGCGCGCCGGAAGCGGCCCCGGGCGAAGTAGGCGATGGCCTGCCGTCCGAACAACTGCGCGTCCAGGTACAGCGCCCCGTTGTGGAGCACGAGCCCGTAGACGGGGTCTCCCGCCAGGGACAGGGCGCGCCGCGCCAGGGCGCTCTCCACCTTCCCGTGCAGGCGCCGGGGCACCTCGTGCTTCTGCCCGAGCTTCGCATCCAGGGCCTCGGCCACGTCCAGCTCCCCGGAGAACACGGCGAACAGCAGGAAGAGCTGCTCCTGGCGGGGGCCCGCGGGCGCGCCCGTCAGCGACGCGATGTCCAGCGCCATCCGCGCCAGCGTGCGCACCAGCGACAGGAACAGACGCGTCTCGGCGGAGGGCTCCGCCCCGGCCTCTGCCGGCCGGTCCTCGAGCACGGGCCCATGGAGCAGGCCGCTGACCCGGAGCGTCTGGCGCAGGTACGCCCGGGCCCGGGCGTGGCCAGAGCGGTCCCCCGGCGGAACCGGGGAAGGCGCGGGCGGATGTGCCGCCACCGCCTCCTCGATGATCGAGGAGAGCCAACCCGCCTTGCCGAAATCCATGACCGTTTTCACCCGAGGACGCGCAACGCCCCGCGTCAGCACGGGGAATACCCCACCTTCCGTCCCAATAACAACCTCGGCTCCCGGGGAATGCGGGGTAGCCAACCGGGCGCACCCGCCACCTTCCCGCCCCAGCCCGGGCAAGGGGTGCGCTACGCTCCGGCCGAGCGTGGACCATCGATTCCAAATCAACCTCCGCGGGGTCATCGACCTCCTGTCCCACCACCTCTACAGCTCGCCGGACGTCTACCTCCGGGAGCTGCTCCAGAACGCCACGGACGCCATCCGGGCCCGGCAGCACGCCGAGCCCGGCCATGAGGGCACCGTCCAGATCGAACTCATCGAGAAGCAGGACGGGGGCCCACCCACCCTGCTCTTCAGTGATGACGGAATCGGGCTGACGGAGGAGGAGATCCACCGCTTCCTGGCCACCATCGGGGAGAGCTCCAAGCGGGAGGTGCTCGCCGAGCGGCGGGGGGACTTCATCGGCCAGTTCGGCATTGGCCTGCTCTCCTGCTTCATGGTGTGCGACGAGGTGCTCGTGGTGACGCGCTCCGCCCGGGAGCCCTCCCCCACCATGGAGTGGCGGGGCCGTCATGACGGCACCTACACCGTGCGGCCCTCGGACCACCCGCTGGAGCGGCCGGGCACCCAGGTGTTCCTCGTGGCCCGGCCCGATGCGGCCGCGCTCTTCACCCCCCAGCGCGTCCGGGAGCTGGCGCTGCACTACGGCAGCCTCCTGCCCTTCCCCATTCATTTGACCGCCAACGGCCAGAGCGCGCGCATCAACCCGGAGGGCCCGCCCTGGCGCCGCGCCTACGCGAGCGCCTCGGAGCGGCGGGAGGCGCTGCTCGCCTATGGGCGCGAGGTGTTCGGGATGACCTTCATCGACTGCATCCCGCTGAAGTCCCCGGCGGGGGACGTGGAGGGGGTGGCCTTCGTGCTGCCCTTCAGCCCGCACTACAACGCCAAGCAGAAGCACCGCGTGTACCTCAAGCACATGCTGCTGTCCGAGAGCGCGGAGAACCTGCTGCCCGAGTGGGCCTTCTTCGTGAAGTGCGTGGTGAACGCCAACGGCTTGCGCCCCACCGCCAGCCGCGAGTCCTTCTACGAGAATGACACGCTCGCCCAGGCGCGCGAGGCCCTGGGCCAGGCCCTGCGGCGCTACCTGGTGGACCTGGCCCGCGAGGACCCGCGTGCGCTCCAGGGGCTCATCCAGCTGCACGCCCTCTCCATGAAGGCGCTCGCCCTGGATGACGATGACTTCTACCGGCTCATCATCGACTGGCTGCCCTTCGAGACTTCCCTGGGCGCCATGACGCTGGCGGACTACCGGAAGAACGCCACCCAGGTGCGTTACGTGCCCTCGCTGGACGAGTTCCGGCAGGTGTCGCGCGTGGCCGCCGCCCAGGGCCTGTGCGTGCTGAACGCCGCCTACGTGTACGACGCGGACCTGCTGGAGAAGCTGCCCCGCGTCTTCGCGGACATGCAGGTGGAGCGCTTCTCCGCCTCGGACCTGCCCCAGAGCTTCGACGAGCTGTCGCTGGACGAGCGGGAAACGGTCTTCTCCCTGCTCCGGCGGGCCGAGGAGGTGCTGCGGCCCTTCGGCTGCGGGGTCGTGGTGAAGAAGTTCCGCCCCCAGGAGGTGCCCACCCTCTACAGCTCGGACACGGGCAGCGCCTTCCGGCGGGACGCGGAGCGGACGCGCGAGGAGAGCGACGACCTGTACGCCTCCATGGTGGAGGGGGTGCTCTCGGGCGCCGCCTCCGGCAATGACGAGCCGCTGCTCACCTTCAACTTCCACAACCCCGTGGTGCGCAGGCTCGCGGCGGTGACGGACCCGAACCTGGTGAAACTGTCGGTGGAGATGCTGTACGTGCAGGCGCTGCTCCTGGGCCACCGGCCGCTGAACGCCCGGGAGATGGCGCTGCTCAACCAGGGCCTGCTGGGGCTCATCGCGGCGCGGCTGGAGGGCACCGAGCCGCCCCCCGGGCGGGGAGGCCTGCATTGACCGCCCCGGACTGGCGCACCCAGGTGGAGGAGCTCCAGGCGCGCGCGGCCCGCCAGCGCCCCGGCGAGGCCAAGGTGATGGCCCTGGAGGAAGCGGCGCGGATGGCCGAGGTCCACGGCGACCTGGCGCTGGCCTTCGAGGTGCGCGACGCGCTCATCGACGCGGCCACCTTCGGCGGGTACCCGGACAAGGCCCTGGTGGCCTTCGCCTGGTGCCGCGCCCAGCAGAAGAAGCACCCGGACCGCTTCGATGACGGCGTGCTCCTGTGGAAGCAGAAGTGGGTGGTGGGCCGCCTGGACGAGTTCCCCCACATCAGCCGCCAGAAGATTCAGGAGGCCCTGGTGGACATCGAGGACACCTACGCCCGGGCGAGCGCCGGCAAGCGGGCCGTGCTCAAGCTGCGCTACCAGACCGCGCGGGACATGGGCGATGTGGCCGAGGCGGAGGCCTACTGGGCCCAGTGGGTGGTGGCGCCCCGGGACCACCTGACCGACTGTCCCGCGTGCGAGCTCGACGACGAGATCGACTACCACATCGACCGGGGCGAGTACCGGCGGGCCTGGCAGAAGGCGGACCCCCTCCTCCAGGGCCACCAGGGCTGCGCGGAGGTTCCCCACCTCACCTACGGCAGCCTGCTCTACCCACTGTTCAAGCTGGGCGAGCGGGAGGAGGCGCTGCGCTTCCACCAGCTCGGCTATCCACTCATCCACCGCAACCGGGACTTCCTGGCCACGGTGGGCGAGCACCTGGAGTTCCTGGTGCTCACCGGCAACCTGGCACCCGCGCTGGCGATGTTCGAGCGGCACCTCGGCTGGGCGTTGGACCACTCCAGCCACCGCGACCGCTTCACCTTCTTCACCGCGGCGAGCTTCCTCTGGACCTGCCTCCAGGAGGAGGGCCGGGAGACGGTCAGCCTGCGCCTGCCCAAGGGCTTCGCGCTCCACCAGGCGCAGGGCACGTATGACACGCAGGCCGTGCTCGGCTGGGTGAAGGCCCAGGCCCAGGGGCTCGCGGCGCGCTTCGACGCGCGCAATGGCACCTCCCGCTTCCAGGCGCTGCTGGAGCGCACCGCCCAGCTCTCGAAGGAAGTGGCCCCCTGTCCCCTGCCCACCCGCGGGCGCTGAGCCTCAGTGCTGGGTGTCCCGGGAGAAGACCTCCTCGGAGGAGGGGGTGCTCTCGGCGAGCGGCGGGGTGTAGCGGGGCAGGCGCACCACGAAGGTCGTCCCGTTCGCCGGGGTGGAGTGCACCGAGATGCTCCCCCGGTGGGCCTCGATGATGTGCTTCACGATGAAGAGCCCCAGGCCGATGGAGCCCTGGGACTTGCCCTCCTTGGCCTTGCCCCGCTTGAGCGGCTGGAAGAGCCGGGGCAGCAGCTCCGCGGGAATGGGGTCCCCGTCGTTGTGGATGGAGATGACGACGAAGTCCCGCTCCCCGCGGGTCCGCACCCGCACCGGGCAATGGCCCGGGCTGTAGGCCAGCGCGTTGTTCACCAGGTTGGTGATGACCTGCGCCAGGCGGTCCGCGTCCCACTCCCCCTTGCCGTCCCCGCGCTGCTCCAGGATGAGCCGCCGGCTGGGATGGGCCAGCTGGATTTCATCGAGGATCTGCTGCGCGAAGGCGTGCAGCTCCAGCGGCTGGGGCTTGAGCGGAATGCCCCCGCTCAGGCGCGCCTGGGTGAAGTCCAGCAAGTCCCGCAGCATCCGGTTGGCGCGCCGGGCGCTGAAGAGAATGCGGTTGAGGACCTGCTGCTGGGCCGGATCCACCCCGTCGCGCTTGAGCAGCACGGTGGACGCCAGGGTGATGGCGTTGAGGGGGTTGCGCAAATCGTGGCTGACAATGCCGATGAGGTACTGCTCGAACTCCGCCCGGCGCCGCGCCCGCTCCTCCGCCACCCGGCGATGGGTGATGTCCTCCAGCGCGCCGACCATGCGCAGGGCCTTGCCCTGCTCGTCGCGCACGATGTAGCCCCGGTCCTCCAGGATGATGTACGTGCCATCCTTGTGCAGGAAGCGGTACTCGCACTCCCAGCGCTCCCCCTCCCCCTCGACGGCCTCCTGGAGGCTGCGGTGGACGGACGATTTGTCCTCGGGGTGCATGTGCTCGGACCACCACTCGAACGAGTGGTCCATCTCCTCCGGCAGGTAGCCCGTCAGGCGGTGGACGTTGTCGCTCCAGTGCAACTTCTGTCCGGCAACGTCCCAGTCCCAGACGGTGTCCCGGGTGGCCAGGGTCGCCAGCCGGTAGCGCATCTCGGTGCTCCGCAGCGCATCCTCGGTGTGCCGCCGCTCGGTGATGTCCAGCGACAGCCCCAGCACCTCGGTCACCTGGCCGTTGGGCCCGAACTGCGGCTGGAAGCGCATGTCGAACCACGCCTCGCCCAGCTTCACCTCCACCGAGACGCGCTCGCCCTTCAGGGCCCGCCGGACGGCCTCCAGCACCTCGGGCCGGTCCCCATACATCTCATAGAGGGACTGGCCCACGGCCTGGTCCGAGATGAGCCCCACCGCCGCCAGGCCACTGCCCCTCGACAGGGTGAAGATGCCCCTCGGATCGAAGCTCCAGAAGACGATGGGCAGCAGGTCCACCAGCTCGCGCAGGCTCCGGCGCGCCTCCTCCCGCTCGCGCAGGACGCGCTGGTCCATGCTCAGGCGCATCGCGTGGTCATGCGTCTGCGTGTACTGGCGCAGCGCTTCCGCCAGGGCCGCCTCCAGCGTGCCCGTCAGCACGCGCAGCGCCGCGAAGTCCGGCGGCTCCCGCGTCTCCTCCATGGCATCGAAGACCGTCTCGCGCAGCAGCTGGTGGCCACGCACCAGCTCCGCGATGCTCAGGCCCGACTGAAAGCAGTGGCGGCCATACCGCTGAATCGCGGAGATCGCCTCCAGCGAGGCATCCAGGGTCAACTGCCCCCGCCACCCCGTGAGCGTGGAAAGCCAGGCCTCGAAGAACTCCGGGAGCATGTCCAGGAAGCCCTTGGGCACGAGCAGCGGATCCAATCCCTCCCGGACCCGGTTCTTCCAGCGCTCGAGAATGTCCGCCTTGTGGTCCCCCATGAACATCGCGAGGGCCGTGCGCGCCACGGCATCCCGGTTCATGGATCCGCTCCTCTCGACAGCGAGGAGCCGGAATGAAACCGAGGCCTTGGTTGGACGGTTATTCTAATGCGGGAGCGACCCACTCGTCCTCCAGACCTCGCGTCTCCTGAGTATCAACATGGGTATGATGGCCAACCCATTCACTCAATGCCCCCCGCCCAGCACTTGGGTCTGATCTGAACTTGCCCGGCTCCATTTTGGAGCAGACAGACACCCGGGGGCAGCTTACGGCTGCAGTGTCCTTCAGTCCAACGAGGCCGCCGGGGCCGCTCAGTAGATGCGCAGCAGCCGGAGCCGCACCACGGTGGGCGGCTCCGGGGTTCCCTCGAAAGACCAGACACTGCGCACCTCGTCCATCGCGCTACCCACCCTGCGGGCCGGCAGCGGCAGGGCGGCCACGGCCTCGGGAACCCGTGCCAGCACGTATGCATCGAACGCCGCGTTCTGGGAGGACTTGAGCAGCCGGGCGAAGGACTCCTGGGACGCGCGGACCTGCCGCAGCTCGATGACAGCCCTCAGGGGCAGGCGGCTGTCAGGTGATTCCAGGTCCGTGCTGAAGATGGGCATCAACAGGGCCCGGCCAATCAGGCCCCCCGGCGTCAGCCCGAAGGGATCCCGCTTCACCGCCTGCGTGTTCGCCGAATAGCGCTCCACGACTTCGATGCGGTCGGCGGAGGGCGGCGGCACGGGGCGGTCCTCCACGAAGCCCGTCTCCTCCGGGGGAGGCGCGCGCGGCGCCGGAGCCCCCTCCTGGACGCGCCCGCCCACCCCCTGCGCCATCGCCTGCCGGAGCTGCGCGAAGTAGGCATCCACATGTCCATGGCGCACCTGGGAAGCCGCCTGGTCTCCGCGCAGCAGCGCGTCGACCCGCTCGGCGACCCGTGCCTGCTCGCCCTTCTCCTCGGGGGCGGGGACTGGGAGAGCAGGCACCGAAGGCACCAGGGTGGGCCGCCGGGGAACGTCCGAGGCGAGGGGAACCCCTGGTGAGGAGGGAACCGCCTCCCCGCTGGGCCCCTGTGGGGAAGCGGCGGCCGGCGGCGAGGGCAGCACCTGCCGCGGAGCTCCTCCGCGCCGCTGGGGCTGGGAGGAAACGATGGGCTCGGACGGGGCGGTGGCCGCGGGCCCGGCCGGAGGCGAAGGCGGAGGCGCCTCCTGAACCTCCATCCACAGCGGGGCCGGCGGGGCCCGGCCGGAGAGGGGCTTCCCGGGAGCCCACCACGCGAGTCCTCCCAGCACCAGGCCGTGCAGCCCCAGGGAGACCGCGAGGAAGGCCCAGGGCCGCCGGCTCATGGGCTCCCGTCCCTCAGCGCTTGAGGTTGCGGAAGGGGTTGTTGAACGGCTCGGGCCCCTTCTTCTCCGCCGGCGCGGGCCGGTCTCCGGAAGGCCGCCGGGGAGGCGCTTCCCGTCCTCCCGCCGGGGCCCGTCCCGGGCTCGCCGGTGGGCGGCTCGCGGCCTGGGGCGCGGAGGAGGCCGCGGCCCCGCCCTCCTGGGCCGCGCGCACGGAGAGCGCCAGCCGCTTGCGGGCCAGGTCCACCGAGAGGACCCTCACCGTGAGGCGGTCCCCCACCTTCACCACCTCCGACGGATCCTTCACGAAGCGCGTGGAGAGCTGGGACACGTGGACCAGGCCGTCCTGGTGCACGCCCACGTCCACGAACGCACCGAACGCGGTGACGTTGGTGACGACGCCCTGGAGCACCATCCCCTCCTTCACGTCCTCCAGCGTCTTCAGGTCATCCCGCAGGGCGAGCGCGGTGAAGTCGCCGCGAGGGTCCCGGCTGGGCTTCTCCAGCTCGGCGAGGATGTCCTGGAGCGTCAGCTCGCCCAGGTCCGCCCCCAGGTAGCGCTTCGGGTCGATCTTCTTCACCAGCGCCCCGTTGCCCACCAGCGCCCCCACCTCCACGCCCAGGTCCTTCGCCATGCGCTCCACCACCGGGTAGCGCTCGGGGTGGACGGCGCTCGAATCCAGCGGCTCCGGGCCGCGTACGCGCAGGAAGCCCGCCGCCTGCTCGAAGGTCTTCGGCCCCAGGCCGCTCACCTTGAGCAGCTCGCGCCGCGTGGAGAAGGTGCCCTTCTGGCTGCGGTGGGCCACCAGCTTCTTCGCCAGCGAGGGCCCCACCCCGGATACGTGCTCCAGCAACTGGGGGGACGCGGTGTTCACGTCCACGCCCACCGCGTTCACGCACGAGTCCACCACCTCGCCCAGCTTCTTCTTGAGCCAGCCCTGCTCCACGTCGTGCTGGTACTGGCCCACGCCGATGCTCTTCGGGTCAATCTTCACCAGCTCCGCCAGCGGGTCCTGCAACCTGCGCCCGATGGACACCGCCCCGCGCAGGGACACGTCCAGGTGGGGGAACTCCTCGCGGGCCACCTCCGAGGCGGAATACACCGAGGCGCCCTGCTCGCTCACGGACACCACGGGCACCTTCGTGCCGAGCTGCTGCTGCACCTCGCGCACGAAGCCCTCCGCCTCGCGGCTGCCGGTGCCGTTGCCCACGGCGATGAGCTCCGGGCGGTGCTTCTGCACCACCGCGGCGAACTGCCTGGCCGCGCGCGCGCGCTCGTCGGGCGAGCGCTCCGTGTAGAGCGTGGCCGTCTCCACCACCGTGCCCGTGTCATCCAGCATCACCAGCTTCACGCCGGTGCGCAGCCCCGGATCCAACGCCAGCACGGGCCGCGTGCCCGCCGGGGGCGCCAGCAGCAGGTGGCGCAGGTTCTCGCCGAACACGGCGATGGCCTGCCGGTCCGCGCGCTCCTTCAACTCCGCGCGCAGCTCGGACTCCAGCGAGGGCTCCAGGAGCCGCTCCCACGCATCCTCCGCCGCCGCGCGCAGCTCCCCCGCGAAGAGCGCCTGCGGCTTCGTCACCACGCGCGAGGTGAGCAGCCCCTTCACCTCATCCCCCGGGAAGGAGAGCTTCACCCGAAGCACCTCCTCGGCCTCGCCCCGGAACAGGGCCAGGATGCGGTGCGAGGGCGCCTGCGCGAGCGGCTCCTCGTGGGCGTAGTAGGCCTCGAACTTCGTCGTCTCCCCCTTCTTGGCGGGCACCACGCTGGAGCCCAGGCGCCCGCTCCGGGCGCACACCTCGCGCGCCGCCCGGCGCAGCCCCGCGTCCTCGGCCACGCGCTCGGCGCAGATGTCCCGCGCGCCCGCGAGCGCCGCGGCCCCGTCCGGCACGCCCTTCTCCGCGTTCACGAACGGCCGCACCTTCGCCTCGGCGTCCTCGCCGCGCCGGCCCTCCTGCTTCCAGAGCACGTCCGCCAGCGGCTCCAGGCCGCGCTCGCGGGCAATCGCCGCCCGGGTGCGCCGCTTGGGCTTGTAGGGCAGGTAGAGGTCCTCCAGCTCGGCGCGCGTCCGGGCCTTCTGCAGCGCCTGGGCAAGCTCCGGCGTCAGCTTCCCCTGGCCCTCGATGGTGCGCAGGATGGTCTCCCGGCGCGCATCGAACTCGGCCCGCTCGGCGGCGCGGTCCAGGATGGTTTGGATCTGCACCTCATCGAGGCCCCCGGTGGCCTCCTTGCGGTAGCGGGCGATGAAGGGCACGGTGGCCCCCTCGTCCTGAAGCGCGAGGGTCTTGTCCACCTGCTCGGGCTTGAGGCCCAGTTCCCGGGCCAACTCGGCGGCGTAGGCGTGCATGGCGCCGCCACCCTATCATCCCCCGAAGGGCTTCAAATTCCGCGCACTCCGCCCGGCCTCCCACTCGGGCCGCAGCAGGCCCCACACCTGCTGGTCCATCCGCTCGCCCTGGACGATGCAGTGGCCGCGCAGGAGCCCCTCCTGGCGGAAGCCCAGCTTGCGCGCCAGCCCCTGCGAGGCCCGGTTGGGCTCCGTCGTCGTGAGCCACACATGGTAGAGCGAGGGAATCGCGAAGAGCTTGTCCAAGAGGAGCGTCAGGGCCCGGGTGCCCAGCCCCAGGCCCAGCACCTCCTCGGCGAGCATGTACCCCACCTCCACGCGGCCGTGGTAGCGCGACAAGTCCCGCGCGGACACGGTGCCCACGATGCGGCCCTCCCACTCCACCATCCACCGGAAGCTCGTGGCGCGCAGGTCCATGACGTCGCTGCTCGCCTCCGTCAGCCGCCGCAACAAGGCCTCGCGCGGCGCCTCCTCCAGGGGGAGCAGGCGGCGCGAGGTGGGCCCCGCCCGGATGGCCAGCCAGACCTCGAGGTGCTCGGCCAGCGCGGGAACCAGGCGGACATCCGGTGTGCTCATACAAAGCCCCTGTCAGGCTCAGAGGGTGGAGATCTTCCCATTCTGGATGCGCAGATCCTGCCGGGTAAACCGGTTGCGCAGCTCGCTCTCGCCCCGCTGCGAGTAGTCCTTGTTCACCTCACTGCCGGGAATGAGGTGGAAGGCGGCCAGGGCCTCGCCCGCGCGCACCTCCAGCACCACGAAGCCATGGGCCTCGGAGTTGGAGAAGACGATGTTGGGGTTGCCCGCCTTGAGCGTCGGATCCAGCTCCGCGATGGCGTAGCGGTAGAGCGCGCTGCCCTCCGCGTAGCCCGCGCCCATGACGGCCGTGCCCGCGAGATCCTTCACCACCCCGGAGGAGATGGCCGGCGTGGTGAGCGCCGGGACGTTCTCCTCCACCGAGGCGTACGAGGCGTGGATGTCCCCGGAGATGAAGAGCGCGTTCTGCGCGTTCGCGGCCACGTACTGCAGCAGATCCTTGCGCTTGGTGGGGAAGCCGTCCCACCCGTCCGCGTTGAAGGTGAAGCGCTGGCGCAGCGTGGCGTCCGGGATGTCCGTCTTGCCGCGCAAGTCCCAGATGAGCGGCGTCAGCGACACGGAGCTGACGATGATCTTCCAGGTGTTCTGCGCGGTCAGCCGCTCCTTGAACCACGCCTCCTGGGTGGCGCCCAGCACGTTCTCGCTGGCCCCCTGGGAGGTGGCATAGCGGTACTGCGCGTACAGGTCGAAGGTGTCCTTCACCACGACGTAGCGCGAGCCCCGGATGTCGAACAGGCCCACCTTGCCCATGTGCACGTAGGCCATGCCCCGGGGCTGCTTGTCGGTGGGGATGGAGTCCACGCCGATCTGCGCCAGCACGGGGTTGACGTACGCCAGGGCCAGGTTGCCCTTCACCCACATGTCCGCCTTGCCCTGGGGGTCGTCCGCCCCCGCCTGGGTGGCGAGCTGGAGGTACACCTGGCGCAGCGCGCCCTTCACCTGGGCGTACTGGGGCTCATCCACGTTGATGTAGGCGAACTGCTCCGAGGCAAACGCCGGCGCGGCGCCCAGGGCCTCCAGCGTCGGCGCATCCATCACCACCGTGCCCGGGTAGGCGTCCTCGGCGATGAGGTGGTCGGGCCGGTAGGTGCGGTAGTCCGTGACGATGAGCTTCAGGTGCTTGCCGAACTCGAAGTCCCGGTAGATGCGCGTGTCCGGGAACCGGGGCTCGCTGCCCACGTCGATGGCCCCCTGCGCCGCGCCCGTGGGGGTGGCGTCAATGGGGATGAACTCGAAGAAGGCCTGCTCCGCGTGGCGCCGCCGCTCGTTCTGCACCTCGGAGCGCTTCTCGTCCTCGTACGTGGCGTGCGCGCCCCAGCAGTCGTCGGAGAACTCGTGGTCATCCCACATGACGATGAAGGGGTAGCGCTCGTGCACGCGCTGGAGCACGGGGTCCGTGCGGATGAGCTTGTACAGGTCCCGGTAGTTGGAGAGCGACGCGGCGGCGTAGTACTCGAAGATGCCCGTGCGCTGCACGAGCGCCCCTTCCGGCTCGCTGAAGCGCACGCCGCGCAGGGAGTTGGTGGACTGGAAGGCCGGGTCGCCCGTCGTCTCGTACACGTAGTCCCCGAGGAACATGACGAAGTCCAGCTCCTCGTCGAGCTGCAGCAGCCGGTTCCACGTGTTGAAGTAGCGGCCCACGTAGTCCTGGCAGCTCGCGAAGGCGAACTTCACCGGCACATCGTCCCCGGCTGCCGGCGCGGTGCGTGTGCGGCCCACCACGGTGGAGAAGCGCTCGCCGCCGTGCGCGTACAGGAAGCGGTAGTAGTAGGTGGTGCGCGGCTTGAGGTTCGTCACCTTCACCTTGAGCGCATGGCCGTGCGCCGCGCGCGCCACCACCTCGGTCTGCAGCACGAGCGTGCCGAAGGACTCCTCCTCGGACACCTCCAGCGTGAGCGCCGTGTCGTCCCCCGTGTGCTCCGGGTCCACCGCGCGCGTCCACAGCACCACGCTGTCGGGGCGGGGCTCGCCAGAGGCCACCGACTGGGGGAAGTACGCGCGCGACCGGTCCGAGGCGCTCACCGATGGCGCATCGTCACCACAGCCAAACGCGGTCGTCGCGGCGGCCGCGACAATGGACTGAAGAATGGTGCGGCGATGCAGTTTCTGGGACAAGGAACCCTCCAGTGCGCGGGCCATGCGGCCTTCGCGGGCGCGCAAGTCTATGGCGCTTCCCTTGTCCAAGGACAAAACATCCGTGTGACGCGCCGCGCCTCGAAATGAAGCGGGGCGGCCCCCCTTGCGAGGGACCGCCCCAGGAACTTCACACGCGGCGTCAGCTTACTTCACAGCCTTCACGCGCGGACGCTTCTCACCCTCACCCGAAGGCTCAGGCTCGTCCGGTACCGCGGCGACCGCGGGCTTGGTGACGCCGTACTTCTCGAGCACGCGCGCTTCGATCTCCTTGTAGGTGTCCGGGTGCTCGCGCAGGTAGTCCTTCGCGTTCTCCCGGCCCTGACCGATGCGCTCACCCTTGAAGGCGAACCAGCTGCCGCTCTTCTCGACGATGTTCTCGTTGGAGGCCAGGTCGATGAGGTCTCCCTCGCGCGAGATGCCGGTGCCGTACATGATGTCGAACTCCACCTCCTTGAAGGGAGGCGCGACCTTGTTCTTCACCACCTTCACGCGGGTGCGGCTGCCCACCACGTTCTCGCCATTCTTGATGGCGCCGATGCGGCGGATGTCCAGGCGCTGCGACGCGTAGAACTTCAGCGCGTTGCCGCCCGTGGTCGTCTCCGGGTTGCCGAACATGACGCCGATCTTCATGCGGATCTGATTGATGAAGATGACGCACGTCTGGCTCTTGGAGATGGTGCCCGTGAGCTTGCGCAACGCCTGGCTCATGAGGCGGGCCTGCACACCCATGTGCGCATCGCCCATCTCGCCCTCGAGCTCGGCCTTCGGCACCAGCGCCGCCACCGAGTCCACCACCAGCACGTCGATGGCGCCCGAGCGCACCAGCATCTCGGCGATCTCCAGCCCCTGCTCACCGGTGTCCGGCTGGCTGAGCAGCAGGTCGTCGGTGCGCACCCCCAGCTTGCGGGCGTAACCCACATCCATGGCGTGCTCCGCGTCGATGTAACCGCAGATGCCGCCGCGCTTCTGCGCCTCGGCGACGATGTGGAGGCACAGCGTCGTCTTACCGGAGGACTCCGGCCCGAAGATCTCGATGATGCGTCCCTTCGGAACGCCGCCCACGCCCAGCGCGATGTCGAGCGAGATCGAGCCCGTCGAGATGGCCTGAATGTCACGCAGGAGCGGCTCGTCCTTGCCGAGCCGCATGATGGAACCCTTACCGAACTGGCGCTCGACGGCGGTCATCGCCAACTCGATCGCCTTCTCCTTCTCTGAATTCACGGCCATCTGACTACTCCTCCAGTTGTATGCGGTGGGCCACCCCGGCCCACCTGAACCCGCGTTCAGAACGCGGCACGCTTTAATACGCGTTGGGTAGACCCTAGTCCACCCCTCTGACATGCGGGTGGACACAGAACACTTCAGCTCTCGCGGACAGCGATCAGGAGACAGGCCACCAGCCCTGCCAGCCCGGACAGCAGCCCAGCATAACCGGGCGAAAAACCTAGAAATATTTCGGTCACGGACACCAGCAGCAGCACGGCCAGCCCGCCGTAGCGCAGCGCGGTTTTCGGGGCGCTCAGCAGCACCGGCACCAGCGCCGCCAGCAGCGCGCCTACCTGCAGCGTGACCTGCGCGGAGAGGGTGCCCGACGTCAGCAGCTCCAGGGCCACCTGCCCGGCGGCCCCCCCTCCGGCGATCGCCGCGGCGGCCGGCCTGGGGCCCAGGCCTGGGGCGGAAGGCGCCGCCGGCGGGGAGGCCCGGAGCCGCTCCAGGTCCTCGGGCCGGACCTCCAGGGCATAGGGAAAGCCCAGGGAGAGGAGCCCCTGGAGGGCGGCCTCCACGCAGGCCTGGCCCTTCTCATCCTCCAGGCCTTCGAGCATGCCGCCCTCGATGAGCCGGTGGAACACATCGGCCACGGGCCGGCCGCCCTCGCCGTGGGCCAGCTGCGCCAGCGCCTGGTTGATGCGCCCTGCCAGGCGCCGCTGCTGCGCGTCCCGCTCCTCCCGGTGGGCCTGCTCCACCAGCGCCATCAGCGGCAGCGGGAGCCCCAGGGGCGGGGTGGGGCTGGTGGGCGGCAGGGAGGAGCCTCGCTCCCGGGAGGCCGGCACCGGCGCCTCGGCCGCCGGGAACTCGCCCGGCAGCAGCTCCTGCGGGCCGGACGCGCCGTCCCCCTCCTCCTCCCGGAAGGAGCGCTGGGCGGAGGGCTGCGGGGGGCGGGAGCGGGTGGCCACGCCAAAAACTGTAGCCGCGGCCCCCCATCGGCTTCAAAGCGCAGGAGGCCCGCAACTTCCGGAAGGCAACGTGAAGCCTCTCCTTTCTTGAGGAGATGAGATGGAGACAGTTCCGGACGTGGCCCCGCCTGTGGCTTACTGGGGCGCGTGCAGACGGGCTCCGCCAAGACCGTGGAGGTTCCCTCCCGGAGGTACGGCCGGTACCGGCTCCGCTCGCGCCTGGGCGAGGGAGGCATGGCCGAGGTGTTCCTGGCGGACGCGGTGGATGCGCGGGGCCAGCCCTTCTCGGTGGCGCTCAAGCTGATGCGCAAGGACGTGTCCGTGGAGGCCTTCGCGGACGAGGCGGACCTGATGGGCGTGTTGGATCACCCCAACCTGGTGCGCAAGCTGGAGGACGGAGAGGCCTTCGGGCGGCCCTACATCGCCATCGAGTTCCTGTCGGGCGGAGACCTGGACCGGCTGCTGCGCGTCCACGAGCGGCTCGGCCGCCGGGTGCCCCTGGGCATCGCCCTGCACACCTGCATCGAGGTGCTGCGCGCGCTCTCCTACTTCCACCAGGCGCGCACGCGCAGTGGCCGGCCGCTGGAGCTGGTGCACGGCGACATCACCCCCTCCAACATCTTCTTCTCGGGCGAGGGCGAGGTGAAGCTGGGCGACTTCGGGGTGGCCAAGGCGCGCGGGGCCACCATCGGCCCGCAGGACGGCATCCTCGCGGGCAAGCTGCACTACCTCGCGCCGGAGCAGACGCGCGGCGAGCCGCCCATCCCCGCCTCGGACTTGTTCGCCCTGGGCATCGTCCTGCACGAGCTGGTGGTGGGCGTGCACCCGTTCCTCCGGGAGGAGACGGACGAGGCGCGGGTGATGGCCGCCATCCGCGCGGGCAAGCTGCCCCTGCTGGACTCGCTGGACCGGCCGCTGGCGCTGATCCTCCGCCGCGCGCTCGCGCCCGATCCGGCCAGCCGCTACCACACGGCGGGGGAGTTCGCCGGCACGCTCTTCACCTGGCTCCTGGACTCGGGCCAGAGCCCCTCCCGGCAGCACATCCAGGACTGGCTGAAGAAGGTGTCCGGCCAGCCCCTGCTCTAGACGCGGCGAAGCCCAGGGCTTCCGCGGACGGAAGGCACCTGGGCTCGCCTGATCCCCCTGTACCGTGAGGCCGGGGGCTACTCCACCGTCACGCTCTTGGCGAGGTTGCGCGGCTGATCCACGTCGTTCCCGCGCATCTCCGCCACGTGGTAGGCGAGCAGCTGCAGCGGGATGGTGGAGACCACCGGCGCCAGCAGCGCGCACGCGGCCGGGATGCGAATCACGTGGTCGGCGAGGCTGTCCACGTGGTGGTCGTCCTCGTCGATGATGGCGATGACCTTGCCGCCGCGGGCACGCACCTCCTCGATGTTGCCGATGATCTTCTCGTACGCCACGTGCGGCTGCTTCGGGGCGATGACCACCACCGGCATCTTCTCGTCGATGAGCGCGATGGGGCCGTGCTTCATCTCACCGCCCGCGTAGCCCTCCGCGTGGATGTAGGAGATCTCCTTGAGCTTCAGCGCGCCCTCGAGCGCCACCGGGTGCATGGGGCCACGGCCGAGGAACAGGAAGTCCTGGGCGTTCATGAACTCACGCGCCACGCGCTTCACCGCAGGCTCGCACTTGAGCACGTCCTCGATCATCTTGGGGATCTGCGTGAGGTGCGTCAGGTGCTCCTGCGCCGCCTTCACGGTGAGGGTGCCGCGCATGCGGCCCAGCTTCACCGCCAGCATGTAGAGCGTGACGAGCTGGGTGGTGAACGCCTTGGTGGACGCCACGCCGATCTCCGGCCCGGCGTTGGTGAGCACCGAGATGTCCGCCTCGCGCGTCATCGCGCTGCCCATCACGTTGCAGATGGCCAGCGACATGGCGCCCCGGGCCTTGGCCTCCTTGAAGGCCGCCAGCGTGTCGGCCGTCTCGCCCGACTGGCTGATGGCGATGGCCAGGTGCGAGGGGTCCACGATGGGGTCGCGGTAGCGGAACTCGCTGGCGAGCTCCACCTCGACGGGGATGCGCGCCAGCGACTCGATCATGTGCTTGCCGGCGACGCCCGAGTGCCAGGACGTGCCGCACGCCAGGATGGTCACCTTGGAGATGGTGCGCACCTTCTCGGCCGACAGGTTCCAGCCCTCGAAGTGGATGTCGCCCTCGGACAGGACCATCCGGCCGCGCAGCGTGTCCGCGATGGCGCGGGGCTGCTCCCAGATCTCCTTGTGCATGAAGTGCTTGTGGCCGCCCTTCTCCGCCATCATCGGCGTCCAGTCGATGCGGCGCGTGGGGCGGTTCACCTTCTGGCCCTGGCGGTTGTAGATGTCCACGCTCTGGGCGGTGATGACCGCCAGGTCACCCTCCTCCATGTAGACGAAGTCGCGCGTGTGCTCGAGCAGCGCCGGCACGTCGCTGGCCACGAAGTTCTGCCCCTGGCCCAGCCCCAGCACCATGGGGGAGGCGTCCTTGGTGCAGATGATGCGGTTCGGATCATTGGAGGTGACGACCGCCAGGGCGTACGTGCCCTTCACCTGCTTGATGGCCAGCCGGACCGCGTCCGGAAGGTCCACGCCGCGCTCCAGCTCGTCCGAGATGAGGTGGGCGAACACCTCCGTGTCCGTCTCCGAGGAGAACACGTGGCCCTTGGCCCGCAGCTGCTCCTTGAGCGCCAGGTGGTTCTCGATGATGCCGTTATGCACCACCGCCACGTTCTTGTAGGTGTGCGGGTGGGCATTCTCATCCGAGGGCCGGCCGTGCGTGGCCCACCGGGTGTGGCCAATGCCGAGGGTTCCCTGGGGCGGTTCTTGGGAGACGCGGCTCTCCAGATTCTTCAACTTGCCGGTGGCGCGCACCACGTTGAGGGTGTTGCGCCCCACCACCGCCACCCCCGCCGAGTCATACCCCCGGTACTCCAGCTTCTTCAGACCGGACACCAGGATGGGAGCAGACTCCTTGTCACCCACGTAACCAACGATCCCGCACATATGAATGAACCTCTCCTTCTCACGCCCTCGCCCATCGGGATGATCCGTGGGCTTCCCGAACCACTGTCACGCTGCGCTGCGATCAACTTCTGAGCAAGAGCCGCGCCACATCCTAGCGCAGCCTGGGCAGTCCACCTAACCGCCCGAAACTCCTAGACTTAGCCCTGTTTTTCCTTCTTCCGGGCCACCCAACCCTCCTTGTTGACCTGTGGAGATCGGGAGACGGCGAGGCTTCCAGGCGGTACATTTTTCGTCACGGTAGTGCCCGCACCGACATACGCACCGTCGCCCACGGACACTGGCGCCACCAGCTGTGTGTCCGAGCCGATGAACACCCCGTCCCCCAGTTCGGTGAGGTGCTTGTTCACCCCATCGTAGTTGCAGGTGATGGTGCCCGCACCCACGTTCACCTTGGAGCCGATCTTCGCATCCCCCAGGTACGCCAGGTGGTTGGCCTTGGAGCCCTTGCCGATCACCGCCTTCTTCGTCTCGACGAAGTTGCCCAGGTGCACCTCCTCCGACAGCTCCGTGCCCGGACGCAGGCGCGAGAAGGGGCCGATGACGCAGCGCTCGCCCACCTTGGCCTCCTCGAACACCGAGTAGGGCTTGATGGCGGTGCCATCCGCCACGCTGGAGGCGGTCAGCACGCTGCCCTGGCCGATGGTGACGTTGCGCCCCACCACGGTGCCAGCCGTCAGGCTCACCAGCGGCCCCAGCTCCGTGTCGGCGCCAATCGTCACGTCCTCGTCGATGAAGGTGGTGGCCGGGTCCTGCATGCTGACGCCCGCGCGCATGTGGCGCTCGTTGATGCGCTGCTGCATCACCCGGGCGCGCGCCGAGAGCTCCACCCGGTCGTTCACCCCGGCGGTCTCGGTAGCGTCCGCGTCGATGGAGGCCACCGGCCCCTGCCGCGCCGCCATCTCCACCAGGTCCGTCAGGTAGTACTCGCCCTGGGCGTTCTGCGGGCGGATCTCCGAGAGCGCCCGCCACAGGAAGGACGACTCCACCAGGTAGATGCCCGCGTTGCACTCGCGCACCGCGCGCTGCTCCGGGGTGCAGTCCTTGTGCTCGACGATGCGCGTCACCTTGCCGCCCTCGCGGATGACGCGGCCGTAGCCGGTGGGGTCCTCCAGCGTGGTGGCCACCAGCGACAGCGGCCCCTTGCCCGCCTCGTGCGCGGCGACGAGGGCCTCCAGCGTCTCGCGGCGCAGGAGCGGCACATCGCCATAGAGGATGAGCACGCGGCCGGAGAACTCCTTCAGCGCCGCTTCCGCCGAGCGGACCGCGTCCGCGGTGCCCCGCTGCTCCTTCTGGAGGGCAAAGCGCAGGGAGGCCGCCGGGAAGTTCGCCCGGATGGCCTTCTCGACTTCAGACGCCTGGTGGCCGACGACGGGCACCAGCGGAGAAGCGCCCAGTTCCAGGGCACGCTTCAAAGGATAGGCGCAGAGGGGCTTGCCCAGGATGGGGTGAAGGACCTTGGCCTTCTCCGACTTCATCCGGGTGCCCTTGCCAGCACACAGCACCACCGCCGCTAAGGGAGAGGACATGCGGCGCAGAAATAAGGAGCACTGAAGGGATCGTCAACCGTGGGAGGGCTCGGACTTCTCCTTGTCCTCTCCCGGCCCCGTCCGAACATCCACGGATAAACCGCCCGCTACAACCCGGATGCCGAAGCGCGGTTTGAAGAACACCTTGATCTCCTGCTCCTGGGCCGGCGGACACTGCGCGGGCTTGACGGCGGTGGTGCTCATAACCTACCCCGATGGGCGACGCCTGATGTTTCCACTCTGTCTGGATTCTTACAGCCGTTCAAGTTCAAAACTTCTATCACGCTGAAATTTCTCTGGGAGGGGGGGAATCCCACCCAGCCGTGAAGTGAGGTGGCCGTGCCCGAGCTGTTGCCCCTCTTCGATGCGCACCTCCATCCCGAGTCCTTGAGCGACCAGGATCTCGAGTCCATGCGCTTCTTCGGGGTGGAGCGGGCCCTGGTGGTGGCCCACCACTTCGCGGAGCCCACCCCCAAGGCGCTGCGGCTGCACTTCGACAACCTGGTGGGCCGGCAGCTGCCCCGGCTGGAACGGCTGGGCATCCGCGCCTACGCCGCGCTGGGCGTCCACCCGCGCTGCATCCCCCGGCGCGGGCTGTCCGAGGTGCTCGCCAGCCTGCCGGACTACTTCCAGGGGGGCCGCGTGGTGGCGCTGGGCGAGACGGGGCTGCACGGGGGCGGCGAGGAGGAGGAGGAAGCCTTCCTGGAGCAGCTCGCGCTGGCCCGGCGGCTGAAGCTCCGGGTGGTGGTCCATACACCTACCCAGGACAAGGAGCGCCACACCCGGCGCATCCTCACGCTGCTGCGCACCGCGGGAAACCTGCCCTCGCGGGTGCTGGTGGATCACGCCACGGCGCGCACGGTGGGACCCATCCTGGGCTGCGGCCACTGGGCGGGGCTGACACTGCACCCGGAGGCCCTGAAGGCCGAGCGGGCCGTGGTGCTGGTGCGAAAGCTGGGCAGCGAGCGGCTGCTGCTCAACTCGGATGCCGGAGATGGGGCGGGCGACATTCTCGGCCTCGCCCGGCTGGCGCGGCTGCTCGCCAAGGCCAATCTTTCCGAACGGGTGGTGCGCCGGGTGGCGTACGAGAACGCCGAGCGCTTTTTTCAGGTCCACTCCTGAAAAATCCAAGGCTTGGCCGCACCGCGTTGTAAAAGACAAGGCCCCGCGTCAGAAAAGACGCGGGGCCCTGAGATTTTCAACAGTCAACACAAGCCCTGTCCCGAAGGACAATGGCCTCAGTGAACGCTCTCTGCCGCGGCACCGGGCTGGAGGGTGACGCCCTGGGCGTCCGGGTGCATCTGGACCTGAACCGGAATGCCCTGACGCCGGTACTGGGCCAGCGAGTCTTCCACCTCGTCCAGCAGCCCCTGGTAACGCTCATCGAGCTCCACCGCGATGAGCAACATCGTCTCGCCGGCGACCTCCCCATCGGGACGGAACATCCGGCATCGCTGGAACCGCGCCCAGCGACCATTCTGCATCTTCACCAGCTCGCCGTCGTAAGCCATGCGCAGTCCCCAGTTCGTTAAGTGGGATGGCCAGACTCTAAGCACGAATTAACTTCGCGTCACCCCCCCACTTGAAAATTCGTCAAACCCCAGGCGATTCGGGCCCTTGGCAGCCCTCCCACCGGGCTTTTCGAGGGGAGGAGACCCCTCAAAGGCCCGTTTCGTAAATTTGCCGCTTTGTAAATCTGTTGAGATCGACTTGCCGCGGCACCTACAGCGGCCCTGCGACGCGAGGGCAGCTGGGTGGCACCGTCGCGACACATCCCCTAGATTGAGGCGGATGAAGTTGCCCCTGCTCTTCCGCCGCGACAAAGCCATCCGCCCAGGCGAGGAGCCCCAGGCGCAGATGGAGAAGTTGCTCGCCGAGTCCCTCCGGACCTTGGGCCAGGTGTGCGCCAAGGTCGCGGACCTCATCGAGGCCCAGCGGCTGGAACGGCAGGGCTACTCCCAGCAGAACCACTTCCTGCGGCGGGTGGATCAGGAGCCCTCCTCCCCGCCCAAGAAGGAGTAACGGGGGTTCGCCTATGTCCTCCGGTGACGTTCCGGCCTGCCTCGGTCCCACCCCTGGGTGGTTGGGAACGCCCTTGGTGGCCCTGAACGATGCGGAGGGGCCCCGGCTGCCCGAGGGGCTGCCCCCGGTGGTGGATGCCCACGTCCACCTGTTCCCGGACGGCGTCTTCGAGGCCATCTGGCGGTGGTTCGAGAAGTACGGCTGGCCCATCCGCTACAAGCTGCACACCCCCCAGGTCTTGGACTTCCTGCTGTCGCGCGGGGTGAGCCGGGTGGTGGCGCTGCACTACGCGCACAAGCCGGGCATGGCCCGGTTCCTCAACACCTATGTGGCGGAAGTCATGCGCGCCGAGCCGCGCGTGGTGGGCCTGGCCACGGTGCTGCCCGGCGAAGAAGGCGCGCGGGACATCCTCGCGGAGGCGTTCGCCGCGGGGCTCCAGGGGGTGAAGCTGCACTGCCACGTCCAGTGCTTCGCCCCGGATGATCCTGCCCTCCACGAGGTGTACGCGGCGTGCGCCGAGGCGGGGCGGCCCCTCGTCATGCACGCGGGACGCGAGCCCTCCAGCCCTCATTATAAATGCGAGACCCATGCGCTCTGCTCGGCGGAGCGGGTGGAGCGGGTGCTCCGGGACCACCCCCGCCTGAAGCTGTGCGTGCCCCACCTGGGGGCGGACGAGTTCGGGGGCTACGAGCGCCTGCTGGAGCGCTACGACACGCTCTGGCTGGACACCACCATGGCGGCGGCGGACTACTTCCCGATCGCGCTGCCCCGCAGGACGCTGGAGGTGCGCCCCGAGCGCATCCTTTATGGGACGGACTTCCCCAACCTGCCGTATGCTTGGGATCGCGAGCTGAAAACCCTGCTAAGCTTGCGCCTGGGGGATGAGGTGGAGGCGGGAATCCTGGGGCAGAACGCCCTGCGGCTCTATGGTGCCCCCTAGCCCGGAAAGTGCATGGTTCCCGGGCCAAAACCTGTTGAAAAACGGATCCCCCCCTTCCGTATTTCAAGGGGAGATCCCATGTTGCGGTCCATAGAATCACGCCAACCCCCACTGGCTGTCTGACCGAGGCACCAACATGTCTCACATCCTGGTCGTCGACGACGACGCGAGCCACCGCACGCTCATCTGCGATGCCCTGGAAGAACTGGGCTATCGCACCGTTCAGGCGGCCAACGGCCGCGAGGCGCTGGACCTGCTCGAAGGCGACATGCCTGGCGCGGTGTTGTTGGATTTACGGATGCCCGTGATGAGCGGCTGGGGCCTCCTGGATGCGCTCAAGAAGATGCCCCGGGCGCGCGGGCTGCCCATCATCATCATCTCCGGCTACGGCTTCGAATGGGAAGCGGAGCTGGTGGGCGCCGCCGGCTACATCTCCAAGCCGGTGGACCTGGACAAGGTGCGCATGACGGTGCAGCAGATCGTCGGGCCGCCCGAGATGTCTTTGATGCACTGAGGCGATGCACTGAGACGAGGGGGGATTGCCGCGCAGGGCACGGCCAGCCGAGACTTCCGGCCACCCATGCCGCACTCCCCCACGGCCCTGGCCGTCGACGCCCGAGGGCTCATCAAACGCTTCGGGAGCTTCACGGCGCTCAACGGGTTGGATCTCCAGATTCCCCGGGGCGCCTTCTACGCCTATCTCGGTCCCAACGGCGCGGGCAAGTCCACCTCGCTGGCGCTGCTCACCGGCGTGTACGGCCCGGATGCGGGCTCCATCACGCTGCTGGGCCTGAACGCGGTGCGGCACCCCCTTCAGGTGAAGAGCCGCATCGGCATGGTGCCCGAGGAGCTGAGCCTCTTCGAGCGGCTCACCGGGCGCCAGTACCTCACCTTCTGCGGGCGCATGTACGGCCTGGAGGGGGACGAGGCGGCGGCGCGGGCCGCGGAGCTGCTGGAGCTCACGGAGCTCACGTACAAGGCAGGCGCGCTCGTGGCCGAGTACTCCAAGGGCATGCGCCGGCGGCTCGCCATCGCCGCGGCGCTGATCCACGCCCCGGAGCTGGTGCTCCTGGACGAGCCCTTCGAGGGCATCGACGTGCTGGCCGCGGGCGTCATCCGGGAGCTGCTGCGGGAGCTGAGCCGCCGGGGGGTGACGCTGCTGCTCACCACGCACGTGCTGGAGATCGCCGAGCGGCTGGCCACCCACGCGGGCATCCTCCGCGGCGGGAGGATGCTGGACCAGGGGCCCGTGGGCGAGCTGCTGGGCCGCCATGGCACCGGCTCGCTGGAGGCCCTCTTCGAGAAGCTCATCGCCGTGCCCGCCGCGCGCAACGCCCGCCTCTCCTTCTACGGGGAGGTGCCCGGCGAGGCGGCGGCCCCGCGCAAGGAATCCGCGTGAGCCCGCCCCGTGCGCCCGGCTTCTTCCGGCACCTGGGGCTGCTGTGGGGCCTGCGGCTTCAGATCGGCCTCAACCGGGGCGCGGGGCGCCCCCACCGGCTGCTGGCGGTGGCCACGTTCCTGCTCTCCAGCGCCCCGGCGGTCTTCTTCGGGCTCGTCTTCTTCGGCCTCATGCGGTGGCGGCCCGTGGCCTCGAGCAACGTGTGGCCCTACTTCCTACTCAACCTGCTGTGCTTCGTCACGGCGGCGGTGTGGGTGGCGTGGCCCCTCCTGTCCGCGGGGGTGGATGACCACTCGGAGCTGAGCCGGTATGCCCCCTTCCCCATCTCCCCCTTCCGGCTGCTCATCGCCTCCACCGTGGCGAGCCTCTTCGAGCCCCGGGCGCTCGTCTTCTACGCCCCGCTGACGGGGGCGGCCCTGGGCTATGCCTCCGTGAACGGGCTCCGGGCGCCCTGGCTCGCGGCCCTCAACTACGCGCTGTTCGCGCTGCTGTGCGCCGCGTGGAGCCGCGTGGCGCTGCACGCCGTGCTCAACGTGCTCCGGGAGAAGCGCAGCGCGGAAATCCTGGGCAGCGGCTTCGCCCTGTTCCTCTTCGCCGCCTCGCTCATTCCCCCCATCGACACCTCGTGGCTGACGGCCGTGAGCGAGGCGGGGGGCATGGACGCCCTGGACATGAGCCTCATCACCAACGCGGCCATCGCGCTGAGCCGCGTGCCGCCGGGCTTCTTCGGGGACTCGCTGGGGCAGCTCGCCCACGGGCGCGTGCGCATCGCCCTGGCCGAGGCCTTCGGCCTGGGGCTGTTCGCCCTGGTGGGCCTGGCGGTGGCGTACGGGCTGCTCCTGCGCTTCCACCGCCAATCCGGGCGCGCGGGGCATGCCCGCAAGGAGTCCGGGGACCGGAACCCCTTCGCCCGGACGGGGAGCCGGTTCCGCACGCTCGTGGCGCGCGAGGCGCTGGACCTGTGGCGCAACCCCCGGGCGCGGCTGCTCCTGTCCGTGCCCTTCGTGCTGGCCATCCTCCTGAAGCTCCTGTCCGGGCGGGCGCTCTTCGCGTACCTGCTGGGGGACTCCGCGGATGCGTGGCTGATGGGAGGCCTGGCCGTCTACGGCGCCATCGTCATCTCCTCCACCTTCTCGCAGAACACCTTCGCCTATGACGGGCAGGGCTTCGCCGTGTTCCTGGCGGCGCCCGTGGACCTGGCGGAGGTGCTGCGCGCCAAGAACCTGGTGCAGGGGGTGGCGGGCCTGGGCATGGCGCTGCTCGTTGGCCTCTTCTACCGCGTGTACTTCGGCCACGGCTCCTGGGTGGACTTCCTGTGCGCCATGGCCTCCGTGGCCGCGCTGGTGCCCCTGACGCTGGCGGCGGGCAACTTCCTGTCGCTGTACTTCCCGGTGAAGTTCCACGCCAGCCTGCAGCGGCGGGACAAGCTGCCCCTCATGGCCTCGCTGCTCGGCATCGCCGCCGCCGCCCTGGGCAGCATGCCCTTCGGCTGGGCGATGAAGCTCGCGGGCAAGTCCGGCCCCACGCTCCAGACGGTGGCGATGATCTCCCTGAGCGCCGGGCTCTACGCGGGGCTCTACCGGCTCGTCCTCCCTCTGGCGCTGCGCCGGCTGGAGCAGCGCCGGGAGCTCATCCTCCGGGCGGTGACGCGCGAATAGCGCGGCCTCACTCCCCCGCCAGCCAGCGCAAGCCCCAGGCCGTCGCGAGCCCCAGGTAATTGCCCAGCGCCAGGCCCGCGAGCCCCAGCGTGAGCCCCGGCCCCACGAGGGCCCGGTTGCGCAGGGCCGCCGTCACCGGGCCAATCAGGGCCGGGCCGTAGATGGTCGCCGTCGAGCACACGAGCGTGCTGTCCACGTCGATGCGGAACAGCGCCGAGAGCGCCACGTGCAGCACGATGGCCAGCCCCATCACCGCCACCACGAAGAGCAGCAGCGTGACGCTGCCCCCGCTCAGCATCCGCAGGTCGGCCAGGGAGCCCATGGCCACGCAGAAGATGAGCAGCACGTACTCCCCCAGCTCATACGTCCCCACGAGCGCGTGCACGCGCCTGGACAGGGACACCGCGATTCCCAGCGAGGTGATGAGCAGCAGCGCGGGGCCCGCCTCCAGCTTCTGGAACACGAGCAGCGTGGCCCCGAGCCCCACGGCCACCAGAACCACCGAGAGCCCGAACCCCAGGGCCATGTCGCGCAGGTGGGACTTCGTCCACGTGCCGAGGGACTCCCCCGGGTGCGCGAAGGGCTCGGCGTGCGCCAGGGCGGTGAAGGGCCGCATGAAGCGCAGCAGCACCCGCTGCGCGAAGGTGAGCAGGAAAAGGAGGTAGACGCCCCCCGCGGCCAGGTCCGCCGTGTTGAGCAGGATGAAGGTCTCGTTGTGGGCCTCCAGCACCCGCCCGATGGCGGCCATGTTGGCGGTGCCGCCCACGTACACCCCCACCAGCATGCCGGCGATCTTCCACCACTCGGGGGTTTCTCCCCGGAAGCCCCAGCCGACGAGGCCCGCGGCCAGGACCGCCGAGACGCACGCCAGGCAGAAGGAGATGAGCAACGGCCGCGCGAGCTTCGGCCACCCCCGCACGTTCGCGGAGAACAGCAACAGGGGGATGGCCAGCGGGACCGCGGCTTCGCTCACTTGCATCGAGGCGGCCTGGGACAGCTTCACCCCGGGCAGGTTGGCGGACAGGAAACCCGCCAGATAACAGAGCGTCACCGGGCCGAGAACCTTCGCCACGCGGAACCGCTCCCCCATGCGGATGGCCAGCAGGGGGAAGAGCAGGAAGAACACCACCTGGAAGGCCGTCATCGCCACGCGCACCGCCTCAGCTCCGGTCGAACACGCCGTCCAGGAACTCCATCAGGAAGCCGTCCACCTGCTTCGAGTCGGGGATGGCGCCAACCATGCCGTACATGGCCGCGCTGCCCTCCGGGGCGGGCTCTCCCGCGGCGAGCCGCGACGCACACTCCCGCAGGTCCGCGAGCAGGGGCTCCACGATGCGCTCGTGCGACGGGGTCAGCATGCAGTGCAGCGCGGGCGGGTTCTGCTGCCGGTCCATCTTCCAGCCGCGGGCGTCCATCGCATCGCCCAGCTCGTACACGTTGAGCGACTCCGAGCTGAACGCGAAGACGCCGATCTGCGGCTTGCCCAGCACCCGCAGGCCGGGAATCGCGTGGATGCCCTCGGTGAGCGTCCGCATGGCGGAGAGGACGCGCCGTGCGTTCTCCAGGTAGCCCTCCTCGCCCAGGTACTGCATCGCGGCCCAGGCGGCGGCGATGGCGCCCCCGGGGCGCGTGCCCGTCATGGACGGCGAGGCATACAGCCCGCCCGGCCACCCGCCATAGGCATAGAACTGGTGCCGCCGCAGGGCGCGGTCGCGGTAGAGCACCACCGAGGCCCCCTTGGCCGCGTAGCCATACTTGTGCAGGTCCGCGGACAGCGAGGTGACGCCCGGCACCTCGAAGTCGAACGGGGGGATGTCCTGGCCGAGCTTCTTGGCGAATGGCAGGAAGAACCCGCCCAGGCACGCATCCACATGGAACAGCAGCCCCCGGGACTGGGCCAGCGCGGCCAGCTCGGAGATGGGGTCCATCACCCCGTGGGGGTACGGGGGGGCGCTGCCCACGATGAGCGCCGTGCGCGGGGTGATGAGGCGCTCCACGTGCTTCACGTCCACGCGGAAGTCCGCGTCCAGGTCCGCGTGCAGGATGTCCACGTCGAAGTAGTGCCCGGCCTTCTCGAAGGCGGGGTGGACCGACCGGGGGACGATCATCTCCGGGCGGGCGATGCCCTTCTCCTCGCGTGCCCACTGCCGCGCGGCCTTCACCGCCATGAGGATGCTCTCGGTGCCCCCCGTGGTCATCGTCCCGGCCACGTCCGCATCGCCGTGGAACAGCTCCGCGGCCATGGACACCACCTCGGACTCCATGCGGCGCAGGGACGGGAAGGCCAGGGGCGACAGCCCGTTCTCGGACATGAACTCGCCGTAGGCCTCCTTGAGGAGCGCCGAGTGCTCGTCATCCACGTGGTAGACGAGGCTGAAGGTCCGCCCATCCTTCCACCGCGCATCGTCCGCGCGCAGGGTGCGCAGCTCCGCGAGCACCTCCTCTTTCGAGCGCCTGTTCTTCGGCAGCGGCTTCGACGTCATCCCGTCTCCTTCACGCATTTTGTACCGCTCCCGGCGCCTCCCACGTCAGAATGGAAAGAGCTGAAAGGAGCGCCAGACCCCAGGGCCGTGCACCCATCGAGAAGGTGCACTTCCGTGTCCGTGGCGCATAGCATCTGACCATGAGCATCAACGCTTGGCTCCAGGAATTCCGGGCACTCCACAAGAGGGCCCGTCAGAAACAGCTCAACGACGAAGAGAAGCAGCTCTACGTCATGGCCCGCGAGCAGTTCGCCCGCGCGTTGACCGCGGCCCAGGGGATGACCTTGCGGCCCGGGGAGATGGCCCGCCAGACGTTCCGCGTCGCGCAGGCCATGCAGATTGAGCTGAGCCTCAACACGGGCATCGTGCGCGCCATGACGCTGGACATCTCCAAGGGGGGCTTCTCGGTGGTGCTCACCAAGCCGCCCGGGGAGAAGGAGCTGGTGGGCTACACGCTGCGGATGCCGGACGGCATGGACCCCGTCATCGGCCGCGCCCGGGTCATCTCCTCCAAGAAGCAGATTGGCAACTACCGGCTCTCGTTCGCCTTCGAGGGCATGTCCGAGTACGACCAGGACCGGCTGGAGATGATCCTCTTCGACGCGGCGCTGTCCCGCATCCCCTCTTGAGCCTCCCCCCGTCTTCCGTCAGGGCGTCATGCCGATGATCGCGTTCTCCACCATCAAGGGTGGAGTCGGAAAAACCACCCTCTGTGTCCACGTGGCGGCGGCCCTGGCCGATGCCGGGCACCGGGTGCTGCTGCTGGACCTGGACCCCCAGGCCCACGCCTCGCTGGTGCTGGGGCTGGAGCCCGGGGACATTCCCTGCGTGGGGGATGCGCTCGGCCCCCGGCCCCGCCGCCGCCTGGACGAGGTGGTGGTGGCCTCCGCCAAGCGCCCCACCCTCTTCATCGCCCCGGCCCACCCGCGCATGGCGGCCCAGGAGCGCGAGCTGTTCCAGTGGGGCCACCGCCTCCAGGCCCTCCCCCGGGCCCTGAAGACGCTCGGCTGGACCCCGGACGTCCTCGTGGTGGACACGCCCCCCAGCCTCGGGGCCTACACCGAGGCGGTGCTCCACCACGCGGACGTGGTGGTGGCCCCCGTGCCCACCGGGGCCTTCGCGCTCCAGGGGCTGGGGGAAATCGAAACCGCCTGGAAGGACCTCCGCGAGGGGGGCGGCGAGTTGGTGGCGGTGGTGAACCTCTGGGACCGCCGCACCAAGGCCACCAACGACGCCATGGACGGGGCGCTCCAGGAGTCCACCGTGCCGGTGCTGCCCATGCGGATCCCCCGCTCGGAGGCCATCAACCAGGCGGGGCTGGGCTACGAGGTGGTGTTCGATACCAGCCCGGGCTCCCCCGGCGTGGAGGAGCTGCGCGCCCTGGCCGCCGAACTGGGCCGCCGGGCAGGCCTGCGCTGAGGATTTACGCCGGGTGAACCTCGTTCCCCTTGCCGAGGCTGGAAAGCTCCAAGAGGATGCCGGGCCATGACGACGACCAGCGAGTCGCAAGGCCAGAACTTCCTTCAGGAAATCATCGAGGAGGACCGGCGCGCGGGGAAGCACGGCGGGCGGGTGCACACCCGCTTCCCCCCGGAGCCCAACGGCTACCTGCACATCGGGCACGCCAAGGCCATCTGCCTGAACTTCGGCCTGGCCCAACAATACGGCGGCAAGTGCAACCTGCGCCTGGATGACACCAACCCCCTCACCGAGGACACCGACTACGTCCAGTCCATCGAGCGCGACGTGAAGTGGCTCGGGGGCGAGTGGGACGACCGGAAGTTCTTCGCCTCGGACTACTTCGAGCAGCTCTACACGTTCGCCGTCTCGCTCATCCAGCAGGGCAAGGCGTACGTGTGCAGCCTCACGGCGGACGAGATCAGCCAGTACCGGGGTGACTTCAACACCCCGGGCCGGGACAGCCCCTACCGCACGCGCTCCGTGGAGGAGAACCTGGACCTGTTCCGGCGCATGCGCGCGGGCGAGTTCCCGGACGGCACGCACACCCTGCGGGCGAAGATCGACATGACCTCGCCCAACCCGGTGCTGAGAGACCCGCCCATCTACCGGATCCGCCACGCGCACCACCACCGCACGGGCGACACGTGGTGCATCTACCCGCTCTACGACTTCGCCCACTGCCTGTCGGACGCCATCGAGGGGATTACCCACTCCATCTGTACCCTGGAGTTCGAGAACCGGCGGGTGCTCTACGACTGGATCGTCGACAGCCTCATCAAAGGGGACCGGCCCTACCAGTACGAGTTCTCGCGCCTGAAGCTCACCTACACGGTGATGAGCAAGCGCAAGCTGCTCCAGATGGTGAACGAGGGGCTGGTGTCCGGCTGGGACGACCCGCGCATGATGACCATCAGCGGCCTGCGCCGGCGCGGCTTCACCCCGGCCTCCCTGCGGGACTTCGCCACGCGCATCGGCGTGAGCAAGACGGACAGCTGGATCGACATGAGCGTCCTGGAGCTGTGCATCCGGGAGGACCTCAACGAGCGCGCCCCCCGGGCCATGGCGGTGCTGCGGCCGCTCAAGGTCGTCATCGAGAACTACCCCGAGGGCCAGAGCGAGGAGTTGGAGACCGCCAACCACCCGAACAAGGAGGAGCTGGGCAAGCGCAAGCTCCGGTTCGAGCGGGAGCTGTACATCGAGGCGGATGACTTCATGGAGGAGCCCACCAAGGGGTTCTTCCGGCTGGCGCCCGGCAAGGAGGTCCGCCTGCGCTCGGCGTACTTCATCAAGTGCGAGCGGGTCATCAAGGACGACAAGGGCCAGGTGGTGGAGCTGCGCTGCACGTATGATCCGGCCACCCGGGGCGGAGACTCGCCGGATGGGCGCAAGGTGAAGGGCACCCTGCACTGGGTGCCGGCCAGCGCGCCCGTGGCGGAGGTGCGGCTGTACGACCGGCTCTTCTCCGTGGAGCACCCGGACCGCGACAAGGACAAGGACTTCAAGACGTTCCTGAACCCGAACTCGCTGGAGGTGCTCTCCAACGCCCGCGTCGAGCCCATGCTGGGCCAGGCGGCCCCCGAGGCCTTCTTCCAGTTCGAGCGGCTGGGGTACTTCAACGTGGACTCGAAGGACTCCCAGCCAGGCAAGCCCGTCTTCAACCGCACGGTGACGCTGAAGGACTCCTGGGCCAAGGAGCAGGTGAAGGGCAAGTAGAGACCTGCCATGAGCCCCACCTCTCCCATGACCCCGGAACGGTTGACGGTGCTGAATGCCGTCGACCGTTCGCGCCTGGTGGAAGTCTGGGAGGCCGCCGTGCGCGCCACGCACCACTTCCTGGGCGAGGAGGACATCCAGTTCTTCAAGCCCCTGGTGCGGGACGTCTACCTGGATGCGGTGAGGCTCGTCTGCCTCCGTGGGGCGGGGGGCTCCATCGTGGGCTTCATCGGCACCGCGGAGGGAAAGGTCGAGATGCTCTTCGTGGATCCGGCCCACCATGGCCAGGGCTTCGGCCGGGCACTGTTGAGGCACGTCCTCGACGAGGGCGGCATCACGGCGGTGGACGTGAACGAGCAGAACCCCCAGGCGGTGGGGTTCTACCAACACCTGGGGTTTGCCGTGGAAGGCCGCTCGGAGCGGGACGGCCAGGGCAAGCCCTTCCCGCTGCTGCACCTGCACTGGACCGGCACGGCTTGATGCGACTTTCTACCTCACTGCCAGGAGTTCGCGGGCGGCCGCTCGTCCTTCGTGAAGGACTTCAACCAGGCGCGCAGGGCCTCCGGCTCCAGGGGTAAGCTGTCCGGCCAGAGCCGGAGGCTGCCATCGGCTCCCGTGGAGACGAGCATCGTCCCCTTTGGGAAGAAGGCCACCGCCTCCACGGGCCCCATGTGGCCCCGCAGCGCGCGGCTCTCTCCGGTCGCCAGGTCCCACATCCGGGCGGTCTTGTCGAGGCTCGCCGAGGCCAGGCGGGAGCCATCGGGTGAGAAGGCAAAGCCCAGCACATCCGCCTGATGGCTGAGCACGGGGATGGCGTACGGCTCGCCCGTCCGTCCATCCCAGAGCCTCACGGAGCCATCCTTCTGGTCACGGCTGGCCACCAGCGTGCCCTGGGGCGAGAAGCGAAGCTCCAGGACCCCTCCCCCGCTCGTGGTGTGCGAGCGGCTCTGGCCCGTCTCCAGGTCCCAGAAAATCACGCGGTGATCCATGCCCCCCGTGACGAGGACCTCTCCGTTCAGGGGCTTCGGGGAGAACGCCACGGTCCGCACGGCCCCCGTGTGGCCGGACAGGACGCGGAACGTGCCCGTTTCCAGCTCCCACACCCGCACGGTGCCGTCATCGCACGCCGTGGCCAGACGCTTGCCATCCGGGGAGAAGGCGAGCTGCCAGACCCGCGACTCATGCGTCCCCAGCAAGGTGCCCTTCCCCTCCCCAGCCTCCCAGACCCACACATTCCCCTGCTCATCCGCCGAGGCCAGGTGCTCGCCGCTGGCGGAGAAGCCGACGGCCACCACCCGGGCGGTATGTCCCTGCAATGCGGCCAGCTTGCTCCCGGTGGAGGGCTCGTACAGGTGGACCCGTCCATCACTCCCCCCCACGGCCAGCCATTGGCCCGCCGGGGAGAAGCTCAACGCGTCCGGGACGAAGCCCGGCGCATTCAGGAAGAGGGTTCCCGAGCGGGCCTCGAAGAGGCGCAGTTCCCCCTGGCGGGACAGGGTGGCCAACCAATCCCCCTCCGGGGACAGCTCCAGGGAGACCTGGGGCCCCACGCCCGAGAAGAGCACATGGTGGAGCTTGTCCTGCATGGAGAACAGGCGCACCTGCCCGTTGAAGCTGGCCACGGCCAGCTGCTGGTCATCCGGCGAGAACTGGACGAGGTGGGCCTGCTGCCGGGCCCGCCGCAGCACGCGGGGCTCCCCGGTCTCCAGCTCCCAGAGGATCGAGGTCCGGTCGGCACTGGCCGATGCGAGGTACTGGCCATCCGAGGTGACATCCAGGCTGGTGACAGACCCTTCATGCTGGCGGAACTCCCGGGCCTCGCCCGTGGAGGCATTCCGCAGCCGGATCACCCCCTCCTGGGTGCCAATCACCACCCAGGGCGTTCGCGGCACGAAGGTCAGGGCCGTGCCAATGCCCAGGCCGCGCGCGAGCAGCTGCCCCTCGGGGGCTCCAGGCACCCAGCGGTGCAGCTCCCCCTGGATGTTCACCGTGAAGAGGAGGCCGTCCTCGGAAAATCCCCCCACGGTGGACCGGGCCTGATTCAGGACCTGGAAGGCCCCACCCTTCACGTCTCCCAGGGCCGAGGGGGCGTCCTGGTAGCCGCGCACGAACACCCAGGGGCCGCGCGGCGAGGCCAGCAGCTCCTCGATGCCCGGGACGCCCGTGTGGAAGGTGCGGAGCTGCCCCGTGCCCAGGTCCCAGGAATAGAGCACCTCATCCGTCTGGGTCGCGGCGAGCAGGCACCGGTCCTGGCACCCCAGGGTGAGCGCCGAGACAGGCCCTGGCAAGGTGGCGAAGAGCCTGGCCTTGCCCGTGGCCAGGTCCCACTGGCGCAGCACGCCATCCTTGCCGCTCGAGATGAACCCGCCGCCCGGGAGCATCTGGATGCGCCACACATCATCCGTGTCCGTGTCCGTCTCGGTCCGGGCGTCATCGCGCAGCAGCCGGTGGCTCTTGCCCAGCCGGGTGTCCCAGACCCGCAGCGTGTGGTCGTCACTGGCGGAGATGAGGTAGTCGCCGCTGGCCGTGAAGGCGATGTCATTGATGTGCTGGGTGTGCCCCCGCAGCACGGTGGCGAACCCATGGGCCTGGGCATCCGCGGCGACCACCCGCGCGGCGGACCACTGATTGAATCCAGCGGAGATGCCCCGCAGGGATTCGAGGGAGTCGTTGGGCGCCTCCTCCACGATGTCCCGGGCCTTCGTCAACAGCAGGCTGTCGGAGAGTTCCTGGGCCTGCTGGCGGGAGGCCCGGGCGGCATCGCGCTGGGCCAGGATCTCCAGGACGCTCTCCGTACCCACGGCGGCGAGCACCAGCAGGGCCACCCCAGTGACGGTCACCACGGCCCGGTAGCGCCGCAGGAAGCGGCGCAGCAACTCCATGCGCGAGTACGCGTACGCCCCGACGATCTGCCCCGTCTGGAAGCGCCTCAAGTCCTCCGCCAGCTCGCGCGCGGTGGCGTAGCGGTCTTCGGGGCGGCGGGCCATCGCCTTGGTCACGATGGCCAGCAGATCCCTCGGAATGAACTCCTGGAGGCTGGCCAGGGGCGGCGGGGGTCCTTTGATCACCCGCGTCAGCACCTGATCCGAGGTGTCCCCGTCATACGGACGGGCCCCCGCGAGCAGGTGGTAGAGGATGGCCCCCAGGGCATAGACGTCGGCGCGCTCGTCCACGGGCATGCCCGCGGCCTGCTCGGGCGGCATGTACGCGGGCGTCCCCATCACCGTGCCCACCCGGGTCAATCCTCCATCGGAGGAGAGGGCCGCGGGGGAGAACGCATCGGGGGCGGAGGGAGGGTCCGCGCGCGACAGGTCCTTCGCCAGGCCCCAATCGATGACCACCGTCTCGCCAAACCCTCCCACGAGGATGTTCGCCGGCTTGAGGTCCCGATGAATGATGCGCTCGGAGTGCGCATAGGCCATGGCCTCCGCCACCGCCAGCACATGGGGCAGAAAGGCCAGGCGCTCCTTCAAGCTCTTGAGCTCGGAGACGACCTCCGCCAGCGAGCGGCCGGAGACGAGCTTCATCGAGTAGAACAGCTCGCCGTCGGGCCAGCGCCCCACCTCGTGCACCGGCACAATCGACGGGTGCTGCAACCGCGCGGTGACGAGCGCCTCGGTCATGAAGCGGGACTCGGCCTCCGGCGACGGCGAGAGGATCTGCTTGAGGGCCACGGCCCGGCCCAGCCGCAGATCCCTCGCCCGGAGGATGCGGCCAATGCCGCCGTGAGCGAGCTCCCCTTCGAGCGCATACAACGCGGGGTCCACCACGGGCAGCAGCTGGCCCGGCGAAGGAGGCGCCAGACGCGCGGGCGCGGACGTCCGCAGCGTGGGCGCCTCCCCAATGCCCGAGGAATCCACCGTGGGGGGGAAGACGCCCGGGGACGAAGAGGGGGAGGGGGCCTCGGACGAGGCGCCCTCCGAAGAGGAGACTTCCGTCCCGGCAGGTTTGGCCTGGCTCATGAATACTCGGCCAGACGATACCGGGTTTCAGGGCCTTGTGGCAGTCCCCTGCGTGGCCTCCTCGGCGGACATCAGGGCCGGGGCGGTCCACATCGTCTTGAGCTGGTTGAAGGCGGACCGGTAATACCGCCCCGTGGTCTGCGTCTCCGTCAGGGCGGTGGACAGCCCGAACCACTCCTCGTTCAGGAAGTAATCGGGGCCGAGGTTCGCGTTGGAGAACCCGCCGGTGTTGTGGACATCCCGGGGCCCGCTGCCATCCTTCCACCACTCGTCGCTCCACTCGAACACGACGCCGCCGAGCAGCTTGTTGTTGGCGTTCCGGGCGCTGAGGTTGGGCAGCATCGTGTTCTCCCAGCGGTTCTTGTAGAACGCGGCCTGGTGCTGCTGCGCCTCCGCGGTGCCCCGGCCCTCGGGATTGGAGAAGTCACACCCCTGGTTGTGCTGGCAGGCGTCATAGCCAAACTCCGTGAACAGGAGCGGCTTGTTGAGCGGATAGCCCTGGATGATGTTCTTGAAGCCCTGCTCCGTGTTGTACATGTTGACAGACCAGACATCCACGAGCGGCGCCCGGTTGAGCAGGCTGCTGTTGTGAATGTCCAGCTGGGGGTTGTCCCCGAGCACCACGGTGTAGGGATGCGACGCATCGGCCTGCTGATCGGCCTCGCGGATGGCCTCTCCGTAGAAGTCGAACATCGCCGCGGCGGTCATCTGTCCGCGGTTCCAATCGAAGTTGTTCTCATTGCCGAAGGCCCACATCAACACCATGGGGAATTCGGTGCGGTTCTTGAAGACATTGATGATGTTGCGGAAGCGCAGCTTGTGCCGCGTACGCGCGTCCTTGTTGAACTTCACCTGCTGCCCCGCGCGGAGGTCCGCGTTCGTGGGCAGGAAGTAGTTCATGATGACATAGATGCCCTGGCGGTCGGCCTCGTCCAGCACGGCGCGGTAATTGGCGAGCACCGCGGGGTCCACCCGGCCCGGGTCCGTGGACGGATCATTCTGCTCCTCCCAGTTCTGGAACAGCCGGTCGTACAACACGTAGACGCGGATGGTATTGACGCCCATCTCCTTCATCTTCGCGAAGTCGCTGAACACCACCGCCCGGTTCATGGTCCAGTCGTCGGGCCAGTTGCCCGGCCCCGTCCGGGGCACGGGGTGGTAGTTGACGCCCTTCGCGGTGAAAGGCTTGCCGTTGATCAACAGTTGTTTACCCGACAGTGTCAGCGTCTCGGGCGCCCGCCGGGCGTGCGCCTCGAACGCGCCTCCCAAACACACAGCAAGCCCCAATCCCATCATCAACCGCTTCATGTGCCGCTTCCCTCCTGGATTAGAAAAATACCCCTAGCATGAAATTCGAGTTTAGTCCTTAAATCCATTTCCATCTTCAGGTAGACAGGGAGGCGCCGTCCCACGCAACACCCTCTCAAGGAGGCGCCTTGAAATCCAAGACACCGGTATTCCCCTCTCCCGATCCGTCTGGAAGTCCATCCGCTTCAACGCTCGCGGCCATGGTGGCCGCGGCGGTCTCACTGACGGCCTGTGGGGCCGCCCCCGGAGAAGACAGCGCGGCGGATGTAACCCCCGAGGCTGCGTCCCCAAGCAACACCCTGGCAGCCGCCTACACGCCGCTGTACCCACCGGGCACCAGCATCACGGAGCAAATCCAATACAGGGAAGCCGACGGCACCCTCGTCACCTTCATGGGCGCCCGGCCCACGGAGCGCCATGCCCGTGAGCGCGGCGAGGCCTGGGATGAGCCCGACAAGGGGCCGGGGCGGTACTTCACCTTCCCCACCTTCTACTTCCAGAACCGCACCTTCGGCCTGGAGATCCGCGACCACGTGCCCGCCGGCCGCCAGCGCATCGAGGTGTACCTGCACGTCAATGACGGCACGTTCCGGGGCACCACCTTCAGCCTGTTCCGCAACATCAACAACCCCAACGTGCGCGACTTCGGCTGGTCGCTCAACTACGGCTTCAACAACCCCAACGAAGGCAATCAGCCCATCTGCCACGCGGGGTCCAGCGACTGCATGATGTCGTTCACCTCCAACTGGCGCACGTCCCCGCACAGCCCGTTGAAGATTGGCGACAAGATCGAACTGGCCCCCGCCCCGCGCCTGCTGGCGCCCGTCATCGACGGCGGCGGCGAGCGCTACTACTCGTTCGAGCAGCTCTACGTGGTGGGCGTGGGCATGCGCCCCTGGTACGGCATCGTCCCCAACCTGGACTCCGAGCCCCTGCCGGACGAGACGCTGCTGGGAGGCCAGGCCAGCGTCTCCTACAACTACTCGGAGGAGCCGCACCGGGTGTTCCAGCAGATGGCCAACAACATCGGCATCACCAACACCAAGCGCTTCGTGCAGGGCCGCCGCCTGTTCCACACCTCGTTCGCCGACGGCACGCACTCCGAGCACCCCACCACCAATCCGGTGTTCACCGAGCACAAGGGCCAGCTCGGCCCCCGCTACAACCAGGCACGCTGCATCGAGTGCCACACGGCCAACGGCCGCGGCGTGGCCCCGGCCGTGGGCGCGAAGCTCTCCACCCTGTCGGTGCTCACCGGCACCGCGGGCAGCAGCGGCGCGGTGCTGCCGGATCCCACCTACGGCTGGAACGTGCAGCAGCAGGCGGCCTCCACCTCCGCCCCCAACTACGGGGTGAGCGTGGCCTCCTACACGAAGACGACGCGCACGCTGTCGGGCGGTGAGACGGTGGAGCTGCTCAAGCCCGTCTACACCTTCAGCGGGCCCACGCCGTCGCTCTATTCCGTGCGGCAGGCCCCGCAGGTCATCGGCCTGGGCCTGCTGGAGGCCGTGGATGAAACCACCCTCCTGGCACTGGCGGACCCCAACGACGCGAACGGGGACGGCGTGCGCGGCGTGCCCCACTATGTGACCAACCCCGAGACGGGCCAGGTGCACCTGGGCCGCTTCGGCTGGAAGGCCACCAAGGCGAGCCTGCGCCAGCAGGTGGGCGATGCGCTCATCAAGGACATGAGCGTCACCTCGCCCGTGTTCCCCTCCCGCGACTGCCAGAAGGGCTCACCCAACTGCCACAACGCGACGGGCGCCACGTCCGTGTCCGAGACGGAGCTCCAGCGGCTGTCGGATTACCTGGCACTCATCGGTGTGCCGGCCCAGCGCAGCCTGCGCAGCGGCTACCCCGAGGGCATCCGCGTGTCGCCGGAGCACGATGTGAACCCGGCGCAGATTGCCCGCGGCAAGACCCTGTTCGCCCAGGCCCAGTGCACCGCGTGCCACACGCCGCAGATGACCACGGGCAACACCCACCCGTTCGCCGAGCTGCGCAACCAGACCATCCGCCCGTACACCGACCTGCTGCTGCACGACATGGGCCCGGAGCTGGCCGACACGCTGACCGAAGGCCAGGCGGCCCCCCGCATGTGGCGCACGCCGCCCCTGTGGGGCGTGGGCTCGCTGAAGTTCGTGCAGGGCGGCGCCCAGAACGTGCGCTACCTGCATGACGGCCGCGCCCGCACGCTGAAGGAGGCCATCGGCTGGCACGGCGGCGAGGCAAGCGCCAGCCGCGCCAGGTTCGAGGCGCTCTCGAAGGATGACCGGGACGCGGTGATTACGTTCCTTGAGTCGCTGTAAGCGGCCGGGGCGGCACCGCCCTACCGCAGCAGCCCGGGCCACCACCGCCAAGAGCACTGGGGGGTGGCCTGGGCGCTCAGCTCGAGTTTCTGGATGACGGTTCCATCCCGTCCGACGTCCAAGGACCAAGGGGAGCAGTTACTTCCATCCGGAGGAAACACAAGCTCGCCACAGGCGGTGCCGTCACTGGCGAAGACAAGCAGGGACTGCTGGCACCCGGCTCCGCTCATCGTGGGCACCGGGGCGAGGACGTTGGCCTGCTGGTTCCGGATGAGGGTCAGGCGGGAGCCCGGGTGGCTGGCCAGCCAGGCGGGAGCGGGTTGGGCCACGGCCTCTCCACTGGGAAACCGCGCCACCCACTGCTCTCCTCCCCGCAGTGCCAGGCCTCCGCCAGCCAGCGGCTCCAGCAGCCAGAACGACGCGGAGACCGCGGGCGCCGGGAACGTGAAGGGCTGGGTCAAGGGCCCCCCCTGGCGGCTCAGCCATTGGCCGGTCCAGTTGCTGCCCCCAGGCTCTGGCCAGAGCAGGAGCGCGCGGCCCTTCGTGTCCACCCCCGCGAAGACGTCGCGGTTCTCGTCCAGGGGCAGCGCTCCCAGTTCGAGGGTCTCCCCGAGGGGCATCCCCACAGTATCGAAGAACCGGTACGTCAAAACCTGGAGATTGCCCGGGCGCGTCTTCCACACGGCGGCCAGCGCGCCCCCCTGGGGATCGTAGGCCACGCTGGGGTAATCGTCATACACATCCGTCAGCTGCTGGTGGTTCAGCTGCTCTCCCAAGGAGGAGAAGGCCATCAGCTCTTCCCCCCTAGATGTAAACCTGGAGACGAGGAACCCCTGGGGCTGGGGCACTGGGTAGCCCGCCCCGTCACCGAACCCCATCCGCTTTCCCGTGGCGACGCCCTCCCCCGAGACCACCTGCCAGACATCCACGCCATGCGAGTTGGAATTCAGGAGCGCCAGGAAACCCGCGCCATCACTCCTGCCCGATCCGCAGTAGACCTCCGGGGAAAGGGCATCCACGACGATGCTCCGGCTGGGCCCGAGCTGCTCGGGCAGGAGGCCCTCGCACGCGGACGCGGGCGCCGGGTCCTCCGGAGGCGAGGGAGGCACGGGCACCTGCGCCTGGGGGGGCGTGGGAGGGGCGGAAGGCGCCTCCTCCGCGTCCGGCGGCCCAGTGGGAGCGGGTTCGTCCGACGAACAGCCCACGGCCTGCACGCACAGCACCGCGGCCAGCACCTTCCCCCACCGCCATCCCTTCCAGCCCATGCGCCCCCTCCCCGGTTCTCAGTGCGGGAAGATGAGCACCCCATCCTCCAGGTGCCAGTACAGGCGCCTCGTGCTGGACACTCGAGGGCTCAAACACAGAAGCCCCCTTTCTCCCGGTGGAGAAAGAGGGCTTCCAAAACTTCAAGGTGAAGGCCTGGGAACTACGGCACGGTGGCCGTGACCGTCACACCCGAGAAGGCGGAGTAGCCGTACACGGAGACGTACCAGGTACCCGCGGCGGGGCTGGAGACGGAGCAGGACTCCGTGTTGTTCGCGTTCTGGGAACGGCAGTTATAGCTGCTGGTGGTGGGCTGCGAGGTCCGGCGGACGTAGAGGTCCGCGTCACCCGTGCCGCCCGACTGGTTGACGGTCAGCTTGGTGGCGCCGGACGGAACGGTGATGGCGTAGTGCTTCCAGGCCTTGGACGCACCGGAGATACCGCTCTGGTTGAGCAGCGTCGAGCCGGTGGGAGGAGGCGTCGTCCCGTTGATGGTGGAGTTGATCCAGCTCTCGAAGGACGACACGCGGGCGTACATGCCCGGGTAGCGCGCATCCGCGCAGCCGTAACCCCAGCTCACGATGCCCGCCAGGACGCGGGTGCTGCCCTTGAGCGCGGTCAGGGGACCGCCGCTGTCACCCTGGCACGAGTCCTTGCCGGCCGCGGCCGCGGCGAGCTGGTCCGCCGAGATGGTCTCCTGGGGGTAGCTCGACTGGGCCTGGGCATTGGTCAGCACCGACACATCGACCGTCTGGAGCGTGTCCGGAGAAGAGCCGCCGCTGCGCAGCGTGCCCCAGCCGGTGACGCGCACCGAGGAGCCCGTGCTGGGGAAGCCCGCCGAGCCGTCCGCCGCCGTGGCCAGGGGAATGGCCTTCGCGTTCGGGCCGCTCAGGTCCAGCGGCGAGGACAGGCGCAGCAGCGCCGCATCCTTGCCAATGTTCGCGTCCACATAGCCCGGATAGACGACGACCTCGGCCACCGTGCGGATCTGCCCGGCGCTGCTTCCGGAGACCTTCGTGATGCCGGCCACCACGCGGCCCGGCTTGGAGATGGACCCACCGCTGTTCACGCAGTGCTGCGCGGTCAGAATCCAGTTCTCGTTGATGATGGAGCCGCCGCAGAAGTGGAAGCTGCCATCCTGCAGGGAGACCTGCCACGGGTTCTCGGCGATGGTGGTGTTGGCACCACCGACAATCTCTTGCGACGCGGAGGCCGGGGCCGCCTGAGGCGCCTGCTCCTGGCTCATCTCCTGACCGCATCCAACAGCCAGCAGCGACACCACACTGGCGGCAGCCCAACGGCGCACAACTCGAACCGAACTCATGCGTACCTCGACAAAGGGGGATTGGGTGAAGCAGGCGAATTCTGGAGGACAACCCTATCAGTTGCACACGCCCCCACAGGTCGTCTTGTGACGGGGCTGCTGGCGGCGACCGTACACGTCTTCCACCCCACTCTCCGTGCGGGTGTTCACGGACCCTGATGTCTCACGGGGAACGTTCCGGCAATCCGAGCGCCGCGCGAACTTCGGCGGTGGGACGGCCCGCCCAGTGCCGGCGGTGGTTCTCCGCGGTGGTGAAGCTGCGGGGCTCCATCCGGTCCAGGTAGAGCGTCCCCTCCAGGTGGTCGAACTCGTGCTGGAGAATGCGGGCGTACCAGCCCCGGGCCACCAGGGTGACGGGGGCCCCGTGCTCGTCCAGCGCCTCCACGCGGACGCCACGCGCCCGGGGCACCAGCGCCGAGAAGCCGCTGACGCTCAAGCACCCCTCGTGAAACTCCACGGGCTCCGGATCCTCCACCACGAGCTTCGGGTTGATGAGCACGTGGAAGTTCACCGGCTGACGCTCGCGCGCGGCCAGCTCCTCCGGCTTGACGCCCAGCTGGTACTCGGCCCGGTCCTCCACCACCACCAGCCTCAATCCCACGCCCACCTGGGGCGCCGCGAGCCCCACGCCCGGCGCATCCCGCATCGTGTCGCGCATGAGCTGGATGAGCTGCGTCACCTGCGGGCTGGCGATTTCCTCCGGCGTCAGCTCCCGCGCGCGCTGCCGCAACACCGGCTCTCCCGCCTGAACGATCTTGAGCACCATGGCCGGGAACCTAACACCCTCCAGGCGCCTGTCCGCCCTCGCCTTCGCGGGTGCTAGGGTACGGGCCGCCATGAGCGTTTCCCCCATCCGCAGACAAGCCGCCCTGGCGGCCCTCCAGCTCGACGACGAGGCGCTGCTGAAGACGTGCGAGGTGGAGTACTTCATCGCCTCCGGCCCTGGCGGCCAGCACCGCAACACCACGGCCAGCGGCGTGCGGCTGACCCACCCGCCCACCGAGCTGTCCGTCACCGCCACCGAGCGCCGCAGCCAGGTGCAGAACAAGGGCGTGGCGCTGGAGCGGCTCCGGCAAGGGCTCAAGGCGCTCACCTTCGTGCCCAAGGTGCGCCGGGCCACCCAGCCCACGAAGGGCTCCCAGCGGCGGCGCCTGGAGGGCAAGAAGCAGGACAGCCAGAAAAAAGCCCTGCGCGGCAAGAAGGACCTCTGGTGAACCCGAGTCCGCCGTGGATGGCTCCCCGGCCTGGAGAGTGCTGATGCCCACCCTGGAAGATGCCATCGCCCTGGCCGTGGAGGCCCACCGGGGCCAGCGCGACAAGGCGGGACAGAGCTACATCCTCCACCCCCTGCGGGTGATGATGCGCCTGCAGACGGACACCGAGCGCATGGCGGCCATCCTCCACGACGTGGTGGAGGACACCCCCTACACGCTGGAGCGGCTGCGCGCCCTGGGCTACCCGGACGAGGTGCTGGGCGCGCTGGACTGCCTCACCAAGCGGGAGGGTGAGAGCTACGAGGCCTTCATCGAGCGCCTCCGCCCCCACCCTCTGGCCCGCCGCGTGAAGCTGGCGGACCTGGAGGACAACATGGATGTCCGGCGGCTGCCCGCCGTGGGCCCCCACGAGGCCGAGCGCCTCACGCGCTACCGCGCTGCCTGGAGCCGGCTCCAGGAGACCTGAGCGGCGCCCGGTTCAGGGCGCGGCGTTCATCAGATCGACCACGCTGTGCTGGCGGGCCGCGTCCGTGCGGTCCAGGCCTCCCGCCCACCGCAGGCCATACGCGTCCAGGGCGTTGCGATTCTTCGTGTACGCGGAGTCCGCCTGACGGCGCAGGTAAGCGCTGTAGGGCCGGTCGGCCAGCAGCGCGTTCAGCGCTCCCAACCCACGGACGTACGCCCCCTTGAACGAGGGGCCGTCCCCTCCGCAGTCGCCGCTCTCACACGGCTCCCGGAGGATTCCGTTCACGTGGAGCGACGGGTGGGTGGTCGATGCGTCCGCGAGCTGGCGCGCCCGGGTCAGCAGGGTGCTGTCCCCGGTGGCGCGGTACAGCTCCGCGAGCCCTGCGACCAGGACGCCCTGGTTGTACGTCCAGGCGACATCCCCGTTGTTCTTGCAAGTGCTCAGGTTGACGCCGTCATTCACCAGGTTCGAGGAGTTGATCATCCCGGTGCCCTGGAACCACATCCACGTTGAACGGGCCCGCTGCAGATAGACGGTGTCCCCCGGGATGCGGTTGTGCAGCGCGGCGTTGAGCTGCAGGTAGAGGCTGTTGGAGATCGCGTTCTTGTACTGCTTGGCCGTGCTCCACCAGACCCCGCCGCCGCACACGCTGTCCCAGTAGCGCGCCATGTAATCGGCGTCCGCCCGGGCGGTGTCCAGATACCGGGTCTCGCCGGTCAGGTCGTACGCGGCGATCCACGCCAACCCCCACCAGCCCGTGTCGTCGATGTAGTCGTTGGTGAAGTTCCCGCCCTGCGCGGAGCGGTTGCGGTCATAGGTGTTGGCGATGGCGTAGCGGTAGCTCGGCATGCCGGACACGCGGATGTTGTCGATGATCGCGGTCAGCGCGTTGGCCGAGTTCCACCAGCCGGTGGTGCTGAACAGCCCGGTGTTGTTGTCGTAGAACTGCATCAGCGCGGTCGCCGCGGCGGTGCGCCGGTCCCAGGCGTTCCACGTGGTGCGGGCCCACGGCGTACAGGCAATCTCAGGCCGGTCACCGGCCTTGCCGCAGGCGCGCAGGGCCCCCACGCCGTGGGTGCTCCAGTCGTCCACGTTGTACATCAGGGTGCGCCAACTCCGGTACGAACCCGGAATCGCCGCCTCGCCCAGCTTGCTGCCGGATCCCCAGGTGCGGCCCCCATCAAAAGACCGGTCGAGCCACACCTGGTCTCCCGGATTGCCGTTCTCGATGGAGGCCCAGGCCATCGCGTCGTCATCGTTGAAGTGCAGAACGATGCTCCGCGAGTGGATGGAAGCGCTGACCGGCTGGCGGTCCTTCGGCGACAGCGCAGGGTCTCGGCCATCGCAATACTTGTTACAGATGGCCGCCACGGCCACCGACGGCGCGGACACGAAGAGCGCCGCAACGGCGGCACCGACACTGTGGAGCACTTTGGACATGGTCCCTCCGGGGAGACAGGCACGCAGCGCCATTCGTCCACGCCACAGACGGCCGACTTGACGCCTTGTCCACGGCCCTTATCACATATCACAAAACGAGTATTCCAAGCATAAAAAGCAAAACACCCAGTCCCCTCCCAGCATGGCTGCCGCTGGCGCTGACACGCTCCGGGCTGCGGCTCTTCATCAGCATGGTGCCCTCCCTGGTGGGGGCCGGCCTGCTCGGGGCACTCAAAGGTTGCTACCTGTACGCCGTCATCAAACCCGTTGGAGGGTTTGTTCTTCGTTCAGATGCTGCTGGCCCTCATGGCGGGCGTGCTCGTGGCCGCCTCGCCAGCGGTGCTCAGGCTGCTGCTGCAATAGCCCGGTCAGTGCAGCAGCACGGGCCCAGGGGTTTTGTAGGACGCCGCGTTTCCGTCCCCGACCTGGCCGAACTCATTGCTGCCCCAAGCCCACAGGGCCCCGTCATGGCTCACGGCCAGGGAGTAGTCATAGCCCGCGGCGATGGCGGTGATGCCCGCCAGCCCAGACACCTGGGCCGGAAGGAGCCGGCCGGGGATGATCCCCTCGCCCAGCTGGCCCGTCTCGTTGTTCCCCCAGGCCCAGAGGGTGCCGTCATTGCGCACGGCCAGGCAGTGGACTGCCCCGGCGGAGACAGCGCTCACGCCCGTCAGCCCAGACACCTGAACCGGGGTGAGGCGCTGCGCCGTGCTCCCGTCGCCCAGCTGGCCGGACGAGTTGCTTCCCCAGGCCCAGAGGGTGCCGTCATTGCGCACGGCCACGGAGAACAAGAGGCCCGCGGAGACGGTGGTGACCCCCATCAGCCCGGGCACCTGGACCGGGCTGAGGCGTTGGGTGGTGGTTCCATCGCCCAGCTGGCCCTGGGCGTTGCGCCCCCAGGCCCAGACGGTGCCGTCAACCCGCACGGCCAGCGAGTGCCTGGCGCCGGCGGACACGGCAGTGACACCCGTCAGCCCGGGCACCTGAAGAGGCGTGCCCTGTTGGGAGGTAGTCCCGTTGCCCAGCTGGCCATCACGGTTCTCTCCCCAACTCCAGACCGTTCCATCACCGCGCAAGGCCAAGGCGTGAGAGGAGCCAGAAGCGATGGCGGTGATGTCCGTCAACCCTGGCACCAGGGCCGCGGTGGTGCGGCTGATCTGAGAGTTCCCATCGCCCAGCTGGCCAAAGGAGTTGCTGCCCCAGGCCCAGACGGTGCCGTCGTTGCGGAGCGCATACGAGTGGAAAGAGCCGGCGGAGACCGCGACAGCCCCTGTCAACCCGGACACCGGGGCAGGCGTGTCCCGCTCGCCGGCGGAGGTTCCGTCACCCAGCGCCCCCAGGGTGTTGAGCCCCCAGGACCACGCAACGCCGCCGGAGCCCACCGCCAGGGAGTGGCTGGTGTGGGCTGCCACGGCGGTCACGCCGGTGAGTCCCGCCAGCCGTACGGGCGTGAAGCGGTGGGAGGTGGCCCCATTGCCCAACTGGCCAAAGCTGTTCTGGCCCCAGGCCCGGACCGTGCCGTCGTTGAGCAGGGCCAGCGACTGTTTGTAGCCCCCCGCGATGGCGGTGATGCCGCTCAGGCCGGGCACCTGAACAGGGGTGAGGCGCTCGGTGAGCGTTCCATCGCCCAGCTGGCCCTTGGCGTTGTCTCCCCAGGCCCACAGGGAGCCGTCGCTGCGCAGCGCCAGGGAGTGGATATAGCCCGTCGCGATGGCGGTGATGCCCGTCAGCCCAGGCACCTGGACCGGGGTGGTACGTTCGTCATAGGACCCATCGCCCAGCTGGCCACCGAAGTTCTGCCCCCAGGCCCAGACGGTGCCGTCCTTGCCCACCGCCAGGGTGTGGCTCTCGTCTCCAGCGGCGGCGGTGATGCCCGTCAGCCCGGGCACCTGAAGGGGGGTGGCGTGGGCGGTGTAGGACCCATCGCCCAACTGGCCGGAGGAGTTGTCTCCCCAGGCCCACAGGGTGCCGTCCTTGCGCACGGCCAGCGAGTGGTAGGCGCCCGCGTAGACGGCCACGATGCCCGTCAGCCCAGGTACCTGAATGGGCGTGGGGCGCACGGTACGGGTCCCATCGCCCAACTGGCCGGAGGAGTTGTCTCCCCAGGCCCAGACGGTGCCGTCGTTGCGCAGCGCCAGGGAGTGCTCGATGCCAGCGGCGAGCGCGGTCATGCCCGTTAGCCCGGGCACCTGGATGGGCGTGAGCTGGTCGATGGAGGAGCCATCGCCCTTTTGGCTGTCGAGGATGGGGCCCCAGACCCAGACGGTGCCATCCTTGTGCAGGGCCAGCGAGTGAAAGTCACCTGCCTCCACGGCGGTGATGCCACTCAACCCAGACACCTGGATGGGCGTGCTGCTCAGGCGGGTGCTCCCATCGCCCAACTGACCGCTCGAGTTGCTCCCCCAACTCCAGACCGTTCCGTCCGACAGCGCCGCGAGGGCGTGGGAGGCCCCACTGGAGAGAGAGAGGGCGCGGCAGGGCTGGAGCGAGACGGTGAAGGGATGGGCCAGCGCGCTGCCCTCCTCGTCCTGAAGGGTGACGGTGACGGTGGCCTCTCCCGTGGCGCGGGCGGCACAGGCGGGGGCGGTCCAAGCAACCTCGCTGGTGGTGGCGGTATGGCTCGGGTCCCCGAGGGTGCCTGTGCTGGCCTCCCAGGAGAAGCGAAGGGATGAACTCCCGGCGTCCTTCGCCGCGACGCGGAAGGTGACGGTCTCCAGGGGCCGCGCGCTGGCCGCCGACTGCGTGCGCTCGGCCAGGGTAGGAGCCTCATTGCCTCCACAGCCGGCAGCGGCGAGCAGGAGCACGGCCAGTGTGGCGAAGAGGCCCTGGTGCGGACGGGCTCGAAAGGGAAGTTTCATCGATTCCTCAGCGAATGGAGGGAAACGCTACGCCCTCTCCGAGAAGTCTCTTCTCTCTTTGGCAAGCATGTCTATCTTTCGTGACGGCCCACGCCGGCAACACGGTCCGCGTCGATGATGGGATGCCTCGAATAGACATCTCATCCGCTCAAGAAGCGTCTTCACTCCCTCGGCCTTTCGAATTGATATGAATTTCCCATGGGGTGTTATCAAGGGCCTGAGTCTCGCTGTCTCGGCCCGGTATCCCGCCCTGGCCCCCGAGAGCTTCTGTTTCTGGTGTTTTCAGGATTCGATCCGGTAGACTCCGGGCGCACCTGACGGACCCTCAGGGGGAGCCTCCCATGCAGCACCATCCAGAGCCACGTGCGGACGCCAACGCCGTTATGGGGACAGGGCGAGCAGGAAGACCTTGCGCTCGCGCAGTGCCCAGCCCGAAGTCTCCCGGCGGCGGATAACCCGGGCGCTGAGTGAAACGCCGGCCAGGGCCGCTGCTTCCCCACGGGACGCGCCCCCCTGTTCCGCGTGACATGCTCTTCGATACACGCCGCGTGTTCATATTTTGTTAGCTGTGTCGCGCCGGGGTGGCCTCCCGGGCGCGAAGGGGGGCCGCCCGTGCGTTTCGCCGGGGACCCGGTACGAGGAAGACGGTGAAACGCCATGGGAAGTAGGTGTTTGATCGCTGATGCGGAGCCGTTGGTCCGTTCAACCCTTCGCCGGTGGCTCGAGGCGCACGGCTGGGAGGTCCTCGAGGCCCGGAACACCCAGGAGGTGCATGAGTCCCTGCGCCGTGCCCCGCTGGAAGTGGTGCTGCTGGATGACCGTCTGCCGGGTCTCTCCGTGCACAAGCTGCTTCCCGAGCTGCGCGAGATGTCCCCCCTGACCTCCCTGATCGTCCTCGCCGAGAACGCGTCCATCGACAGGGCCGTGCAGCTCGTCAAGCTTGGGGCGGAGCAGTTCCTCCCCAAGCCGGTGGAGTGGCCCGTGCTGTCCCGGGCGATGGAGTGCATCCACGAGGCACGGAGAACCCGGAACCCACCGGAGGACCTCGACCCCTTCCTGGGCACCAGTCCGCTCATCCGCCGGCTGGAAGCCACCGCGCAGCGCGTGCGCGACAGTGACCGCTCCATCCTCATCCAGGGAGAGACCGGGACGGGCAAGGGCGTGCTCGCATCCTGGCTGCACCGCCACGGGCCCCGGGCCCATGAGCCCCTGATTCAGCTCAACTGCGCGGGCCTGTCCCCCCAGTTCTTGGAGACGGAACTCTTCGGCCACGAGCGAGGCGCCTTCACCAGTGCCGTCAGCAGCAAGCAGGGCCTGCTCGAGCGCGCCCACCGGGGCAGCGTGTTCCTCGATGAAGTGGGAGACATGGATCCCCTCGTCCAACCCAAGCTCCTCAAGGTGCTGGAGGAGCGGCGCTTCCGGCGCCTGGGAGAGGTGGAGGAGCGCTCGGTGGACATCCGGCTCATCGCCGCCACCCATCAGGATCTCGTCGAGCGGGTGAGGGCCCGGCAGTTCCGCAGCGATCTGTATTTCCGCATCAGCACCCTGCCCTTGCACATTCCCGCCCTGCGGGAGCGCCCCGAGGACATCCCGCCTCTGGCCCACGCCTCGCTCGCCCAGCTCTCGCGTGAACTCGGACGCCCAGGACTCAAGCTGGCCCCGCAAGCGGAGGCCGCCCTGCGCGCCTACCCCTGGCCCGGCAACCTGCGCGAGTTGCGCAACGTGCTGGAGCGCTCCGTGCTGCTCTCATCCCGCTCCACCCTGCGCGTGGAGGACTTGCAGTTCAACGGCTCCGCCATCGCGCGAATGCTCAACGAACTCCCCGAGGAGGCTTCCATGGGGCCTGAGCTGCACCTCACCCTGCGCGAGGTGGAGCGCCGCCACATCACCCGCGTGCTGGAAGCCGAGGGAGGCCATGTCGGCCGGGCTGCCCAGCGGCTGGGGATTCCCCGCAGCTCGCTCTATCAGCGCCTGAAGAGCTTGGGCCTTTCGTCCAAAGTCTAGAATCCAGATTCAAAAGTTTGAGCATCGAGCATGGCCCCGTTTCACAAGGCGAGGAGTTCCGCGCACTTCTGAACAGATTTATCCTTGGCGTGCGGATTGCTCTTGCGTCCCGGACCCATGACTCCCGAGTTGGAGAAGGTCCACGCTGTGTTCCTCGCCGAAGCCGAGGAACTGCTCGCCACGCTGGAGCAGGAGCTGCTGGCGCTCGAACGCTCATTCGGTCCGGAGCGCCTGCAGGCCGTCTTCCGCACGATCCATACCTTCAAGGGAGCCGCCTCCTCGCTGGGGCTCACCGAAGTGGTGGAGCTGGCCCACACGCTGGAAGACCTGCTCACCCTGCTGGAGACGCAGGCCATCATGCTGTACGAGGGGCTGGGTTCACTGCTCTTGCAGGCGGTGGATGGGCTCCGGGAGCGGGTGGGGTTGACGCGAACGAGCGACCCTTCCCTGGGCTTGCCTGCCGCGGAGGTGCAAGGGCTCCTGGCGAGCCTGGTCAAGGCCGCCCGCCCCGCGAGTTTCACCGGCCGGGCGCTGCCACAGGAACCCGCCAAACCCTCCCCTGAAGCCGCTGCGCCCCGGGAGCACACCCTGCGGGTGGAGCTGCACCGGTTGGACCGGATGCTGGACCTCACCGGGGAGATCGCCATCGCGCGCGGACGCCTGGCCACCATGCTCGCGCAGGCGAACCGCTACACGCCCCAACAATTGCTGGAGGCCCATCGGGAGGGAGACCGGCTCTACCTGGACCTGCAAGAGCTGGTGATGAAGGTGCGAATGGTGCCCATCGGGCGCACCTTCCAGCCCTTCGGACGCACGGTGCGAGACCTGAGCCTCCGCCTGGAAAAGCAGATCCGCTGGGAGGTGAGCGGCGAGGACGTGGAGGTGGACACCACCGTCGCCGAGCTCATCCGCGATCCGCTCAACCACCTGGTTCGCAACGCCATGGACCACGGCCTGGAGACGCCCCAGGTGCGCCAGGCGAGCGGGAAGGAGCCCACCGGCACCCTGGCCCTCCGGGCCTTCCATGAGGCGGGCACCATCGTCATCCAGGTGGCCGACGACGGGGCGGGACTGGACCGCGAGCGCATCACCCGGCGCGCCAGAACCCTGGGGATGCTCGGGCCGGAGGAGACGCCGGACGACGGAGCCCTCCTGCGGCTCATCCTGGAGCCGGGCTTCTCCACCGCCGAGCGCGTCACCGACCTGTCCGGCCGCGGGGTGGGCATGGACGTGGTGAAGCGCAACGTGGAGATGCTGCGGGGCACCGTCTCCGTGGAGAGCACCCCAGGACAGGGCACCACCTTCAGCCTCCGCCTGCCACTCACCCTCTCCATCATCGAAGGCTTCAGCGTCGCCGTGGGCGCCCAGACGTACGTCATCCCGCTGGAGAACGTGCTCGAGTGCGTGGAGCTGCCCGTGGAGGAGAGCCATCCCGGCCGCACCGGCTTCGTCAACCTGCGGGGAGCCGCGCTCCCGTACGTCCGCTTACGTGAGCATTTCGGCCTGGAGGGAAGCGCCCCGGCCCGGGAAAACCTCGTCGTCATCGGCCATGGGCGGGGCGTCGCGGGCCTCGCCGTGGACACGCTGCTCGGCCAGGGCCAGACGGTCATCAAACCCCTGGGAAAATTCTGTCAGGGATTGCCTGGGCTCTCGGGCTCCACCCTGCTGGGCGATGGCCGGGTTGCCCTCATCCTCGATGTGCCCGCGCTCCTCCAACAGGCCGTGAAGACGCCCCCCACGGCCCTCCCAGCCTGAGCCTCTCTCCCTTCTCCTATGACTTGGTTCTACGACTTGAAGATCTCCTCCAAGCTGCTCCTCTCCTTCCTCTGCTTGAGCATGCTCAGCGTCCTGCTCGGCGCCTTCGCCATCCACCAGTTGAGCAAGATGAACGATGCGACCGACGTGGTGACCGACAACCGGATGCCCAGCATCATCTTCGTCTCGACCGCGAACACCGACACCTCGGACTTCCTCATCTACGAGCATCAACACCTGCTGTCGACCGATGCCGTGCGCATGGCCAGCTACGAGCGGAGCATGCGGCAGGAGCTGGAGTCGATCGACTCCAACATGCGCAAGTACGAGGCGCTCATCTCCTCCTCCGAGGAGCGGCGCATGCTTGAGGAGTTCAACAGGCTCTGGAAGGACTTCCTGGAGGAACATGAGCGGCTCATCACCCTCTCACGTGCCAACCAGAAAGAGGAGGCGCGCGCCGTCGAGCAAGGCCGCCTGCAGGAGACTTATCAGAGCGCCAGCGACAAGCTGGAGGAGCTGGTGCTGGCCATCCAGAAATCGTCGGGCACCGCCTCGGGCGACTCGGATGACATCTATGCCGCCGCGCGTGGGTGGATCTTCACCGTCGTGGGCTTCAGCTTCCTGGCGGGTGTGCTGCTCAGCGTTCTCATCTCGCGTGTCATCTCCCGGCCCCTCGCCGACGCGGTGCAGGTGGCGGACCGCATCGCCGAGGGAGACCTCACCGTGCGCATCGCCTCGACGACCGAGGACGAGACGGGCCGGCTGCTCGGGGCCATGCAGCGCATGGTGCAGAAGCTCGCCCAAGTCATCAGTGAGGTGCGCGAGGGCGCCAGCACGCTCGCCTCCGCCTCGGCGCAGGTGTCCTCCTCGTCGCAGAGCCTGTCCCAGGGAACCAGCGAGCAGGCCAGCAGCGTGGAGGAGACCACCTCCAGCCTCGAGCAGATCACCGCCACCATCTCCCAGAACCGCGAGCACAGCCGGCAGATGGAGCAGATGGCCGTGCAGGGCGCCCGGGATGCCGACGAGAGCGGCCGGGCCGTGAAGGAGACGGTGGATGCCATGGGCTCCATCGCGGAGAAGATCTCCATCATCGAGGAGATCGCCTACCAGACGAACCTGCTGGCGCTCAACGCGGCCATCGAGGCAGCGCGCGCGGGAGCCCATGGCAAGGGCTTCGCGGTGGTGGCCACCGAGGTGCGCAAGCTGGCCGAGCGCAGCCAGACGGCCGCGCGGGAGATCTCCAGCCTGGCCTCCCAGAGCGTGAAGGTGGCCTCGCGCTCGGGGCAGTTGCTGGTGGAGCTGGTGCCCTCCATCCGCAAGACGGCGGACCTGGTACAGGAGGTGGTGGCCGCCTCCGCGGAACAGGCCGGTGGCGTCACCCAGATGAACAAGGCCATGCTGCACGTGGACCAGGTGACCCAGCGCAATGCCTCGGCCTCCGAGGAGCTCGCCTCCACCGCAGAGGAGCTGTCCGCCCAGGCAGAGGCATTGCAGCAACTGGTGTCCTTCTTCCGGGTGGGAGATGGCTATGAGCGCGGCTCGCGGCTGATGGGGCACCGCTTCACGGGCGGCCCGGCCGCGCCCGGGCTGAAAGCCGCCGCGCGTGGACTCGGCACGGGCGCCCCCCCGCCGCCTCGCGCCCCCCTCGCTCCCACCGACGAGGATCGCGAGTTCAAGCGCTTCCAGGTGTGACCATGAACAACACGACCGAGGAGACGTCCGCCGCCACGCAGTACCTCAGCTTCATCCTCGCCGCGCAGGAGTATGCGCTCGGCATCCTGCAGGTGAAGGAGATCATCGAATACGACACCGTGACGCCCGTCCCGGGAGCGCCCGTGTGGGTCCGCGGGGTGTTCAACCTGCGCGGCAACGTGGTGCCCGTGGTGGATCTGACGGTCAAGCTGAACCTGCCACCGGCCACCCTCACCCGCCGCAGTTGCATCGTGGTGGTGGAGGTGCGGCTGGAGGGCGAGGAGATCGTCCTGGGGCTTCTCGCCGACGCGATTGGCCAGGTCATCGAGCTGGCGCCCGAGGATGTGGCGCCCCCACCCTCCTTCGGCACCCCGGTGCACGCGGACTATCTGGTGGGCATGGGGCGGGTGGCGACGGGGCGGCACTTCGTCCTGTTGCTGGACATCAACAAGGTGCTCAGCACCCAGGAAATCGCTCTGGCCACGGCAGCGCCCCCGTCCGAAACGGCCGCCCATGGCCTTCCTGAAGAGGAGACATGAACCAGGGCGAGGCCTTCTTCGAACCTCCTCCGCTGTCCGAGCGGGAGTTCGGGGGTTTCCAGCGGCTGCTCTACCGTGAGGCGGGCATCTGGCTCTCTCCGGCGAAGAAGGCCCTCGTGGTGGGGCGGCTGGCGCGCCGGTTGCGCGAGCTGAAGAGTCCCTCGTTCAGCGCCTACCTCCGCCGGGCGGAGACGGACGACCTGGAGCGGGTGCGGTTACTGGACGCGCTGTGCACGCACGAGACGCACTTCTTCCGGGAGCCCCGTCACTTCGAGTTCCTGGAACGCGAGGTGCTCCCCCGCTGGAGGGCGCAGAAGACGGCCGGAAGTGATGAGCCGCGGCGAGTCCGCGTCTGGAGCGCGGGGTGCTCGACAGGCGAGGAGCCCTTCTCGCTGGCCATGGTGCTGCGCCACCACCTGCCCGCCTCGGAGGGCTGGGAAATCGACATCCTGGCAACGGACCTCTCCACGCGCATTCTCGAGCAGGCCCGTCAGGCCCGCTTCCCGGTCAAAAAGGCGCAGGAGATTCCCAAACACTATCTCCGGGCCTTCATGCTGCGGGGCGTGGGCAGCCAGGAAGCGTGGATGAAGGCGGACGCGGAGCTGCGCGGGCTGGTGCGCTTCCACCGCGTGAACCTGAATGATGGGCACGGCGTCGTGGGGCGCTTCGACATCATCTTCTGCCGCAACGTCCTCATCTACTTCGACCAGACCTCACGGGCCCAGGCCGTGGAGCGGTTGCTGAGCCACTTGTCCCCCTCGGGTTTGCTCTTCCTCGGACACTCCGAGAGCCTCGTCGGGCTGGGCGCGCGCATGCGCGCGGTGATGCCCACTGTCTATACCCAGCGGGCATCCACCGCGCCGTAGCCGCTCCGCGAGCGAGCTGCACTACCGGCAGGTAGTCTGGCTCGCCCAGAGGAGAGAGCCCCCCGCGCTGTACACAGCGAGGTTGCAGTCGTCTTGCACCTTCAGGTAGGCCCCACTGTTCCCATAGGTCCCGGTGTTCCAGATCGCGCTCATCGAGCTGGGATACAGCACCAGATTCCCATCGGTCTGCATGATGAAGGTAGACGTGGTCTGGTTCCAGGTGCCCGTATTCCAGAGCACGGCGCCTGACTGGGCATAGAGCACCACGTTCCCATCCGTCTGATGCGCAAGGACGGCTTTGCCAGAGCATGCCGGGAGTGTCTGTCCAGGCGCGAGTGCCTGGCCACTGCCGAGCGTGCCGCAAGCGGGAGGAGGGTTGCTGTAGAGCAGGCGCGTGGTGGAGCCGTTGATGGTGTTGCGCACCTTGTTCGCCGGGGCGTTGAGGACGATCGCCGCGGCCACCGTGGCGGGGGTGGCGGTGCGGTTGCTCTCGAGGTACAGCGCCGCCACACCGGCCACATGGGGAGCGGCCATCGAGGTGCCATCCAGGGTCGCGGTACCGCCGCCCAGATAGGCAGAGGTGATGGCCACCCCCGGGGCGTAGACGTCGAGGCAGGGGCCCCAGTTGGAGAAGGAGGCCGTGGAATCCGTATTGTTGGAGGCCCCGACCGTGAGGGCCTCGGGAACCCGCGCGGGGGAGGGATAGCACGCGTCGATGTAGCTATTGCCCGCGGCGATGACGTAGGTGATGCCCGAGGCGATCGAATTGCTGACGGCCGCGTCCAGCGCGGGGTTGGGCGATCCGCCGAGGCTCATGTTGGCCACCGCCGGCTTGATGCGGTTGGCCGTCACCCAGTCCACGCCCTCGATGACGCCAGAGATCGTCCCCGAGCCATTGCAGCCCAGCACGCGGACACCATGGAGCCGGGCCGCCTTGGCCACGCCCCAGGTGGCTCCGCCCACCGTACCGGCCACGTGCGTGCCGTGACCGTTGCAGTCGTTGGTGCCATTGCCGTCGGCGACAGCGGTGTAATCGCCGGATGCCCGGCCCCCAAACTGGGGGTGGCTCGTCTCGATGCCCGTGTCGATGATGTAGACGTTCACCCCGGCGCCGGTCGGGCCATAGCTGTAGGTGCCGTTGAGCGGAAGGTTGAGCTGGTCGATGCGGTCCAGCCCCCAGGTGGCGCCAGACTGCGTCGCCGTGGTGTGGACGCGTCCATCCTCCACCACGTACTCCACCTCGGGCTGGGCGGCGATCGCACGGGCCCCCTCCTCGGTGGTCTGCGCCACGAAGCCATTCAGGGCGTGCGCGTAGGTCCGGGTGACGGTGGCGCGCTGCGGCAGCGCGAGCTTCTGGGCGGCCTGGGAGACCTGGGCGGCGCGGAGCGAGGTGCCCTTCAGCACGACGATGTACTGCCCGGGGATGGCGTCGGAGGACCTCAAGAACTTGCCCGCGGCCAGGGTCTCAAGGGCCGATGCGCCCTCCCGCACCGGCGCCGGTGTGCTGGCCGTCAAGGCAGCGCCTTCCGCCTGTGCCTGGGACTCGGTGGCATCAGCGGACGGAGCTCCGCATGCGGAGAGAACGGTGAGGCCAGAGGTGAACATCAGGTGCTTCCAGGAAGGTTTCTGCAAGGCGTTTCTCCATTCGTGAGGCATGAGGGGATGCACTCAGGGCGGATGATCCGGCGGGGCGCAAAATGATGCAAAGACTTCGTTAGCCACCGAAGCTGCGGCCAACGTCCCCTCAGCCGACTCTCCATCCTTCCTGTACTTTACACTTCACCTCAATAATGCCGACACAACGAGGAGTTCTGTTCATGGGGTTGTTCCACAGGAGAAGCCTGGTGGGTCTGGCCGTCGCCGGATTCCTGTTCGCCGGATGCAAGGACCCGCAGCCCCCCAGCGAGGAGCCCGACGTTCCAGGGGAGGAGGAGCCCCCACCTCCGCCACCGCCACCGCCCCCACCTCCTCCGGTGGATCCCACCCAGCTCGTCAATCCCTTCATCGGTACCCAGAACTTCGGCAACACCTTTCCCGGCGCGAGCGCGCCCTTCGGCATGGTGCAGCTCAGTCCGGACACGGGCGGACAGGGCGGATACGACTACCAACAGGACGCCATCTACGGCTTCAGTCAGACGCACCTGTCGGGTGTCGGCTGCGGTGTCATGGGCGAATTGCCCATCATGCCCACGACCGGTGCCGTCGAGTCCGTCGACGTCAACGGCTACAAGTCGAAGTACTCGCATGACGACGAGGAGGCCACGCCAGGCTATTACCGTGTCGGACTCTCGCGCTACGGCATCAACGCCGAGCTCACCGCCACCGAACGGACGGGCTGGCTGCGCTTCACCTTCCCGTCCACGGCCACCGCGAACGTCCTGTTCAACACCGGCAAAGCCAACCAGGCGGTCCAGGACTCGGAGATCCACGTCGTCGGGGACAGGACCCTCGAGGGCCGCGTCCGGGCGGGTGGCTTCTGCGCCGGGCGGGACCAGCACACGGTGTACTTCACGGCCACGTTCGACCGGCCCTTCGCGGCCCACGGCACCTGGCGCGGCGCCACCCGGACTCCGGGCTCCCGGGACGCGGCCGGCTCTGGGAGCAACGGCGCCTGGGTGACGTTCGATGCGACCACGGACTTGGACGTCATCGTGAAGGTTGGCCTGTCCTATACCGGGCTCGAGGGCGCCCGGAAGAACCTCACGAAGGAGACCGGAGAGTCCTTCGACTTCGAGGCCACGCGGACCCGGCTGCATGACGCGTGGGCCCATAAGCTCGGCGCCATCCAGATCAGCGGAGGCACCCGCGACCGGCAGGTTGCCTTCTACAGCGCCCTCTACCATGCGCAGCTGCACCCGAACCCGGCCGGTGACGTGGACGGCCGGTACGTCGGTTTCGACAACCAGGTCCACGAGGCGAGCGATTACACGCCGTATCAGAACTTCTCGCTGTGGGACACGTACCGCCCCCAGAACCACTTGCTGGAAGTCATCGAGCCGCAGGTCGCCCGGGACGTCGCGCTGTCGATCCTCGCCATCGGCCGGGATGGGGGCTGGCTGCCCCGCTGGTCGCTCGCCAACAGCGAGACCAACATCATGACGGGAGATCCGGTGACGCCCTTCCTCGTCGAGGTCTGGGCCCGGGGACTCCTCGCAGGCCATGAGCAGGAGGCCTACGCGCTGCTGCGCAAGAACGCGCTCCAGACGCCTCCCTCCGACTCGCCCTACAACGGCCGCTCGGGCGTCGAGTATTACAACGAGCGGGGCTACATCCCCTCCGGCTTGAGGCTGGGCGTCGACTGCGCGCACAAGGGTGGGGACAACGACTGCGTGCACCCGGCCTCGGCGACGCTCGAGTACGCGGCGGCCGACGCGGCGCTCGCGTTGATGGCGCGAGGGCTCGGACATGAGGACGATGCCCAGATGTTCGCCGGGCGCGGGCAGTGGTACCGCAACCTGTGGGACGCCTCCCTCGGCCAGTTCCGTCCCCGCACGGCCGATGGCACGTGGCTGACGCCGTATGATCCGGTGGAGGCCTCCCACCAGTTCCACGAGGGAGGGGCTCACCAGTACCAGTGGTTGGTACCCCAGGATCCGGCCGGGCTGATCGCGCTCATGGGCGGTGAGCGCGCGGCCGAACAGCGCCTGGATACCTTCTTCGCCTATGACAAGCTGCTCGCAGATCCTGCCGGGACTGCTCGCGCGGATTGGATCACCCAACCCTACGATTATTACGGCAAGCCCACGTACAACCCCAACAACGAGCCCGACTTGCTCGCGCCCTACCTGTACCTGTGGGCGGGTGCGCCCGCGAAGACGGCCACCGTCGTGCGCGCGGCGATGACCTTGTTCACCACGGGGCCGGACGGAATGACGGGCAATGACGACCTGGGCACCATGTCCGCCTGGTACGTGTTCTCCTCGCTCGGCCTGTATCCGACGATGAGTGGCGCGAACTTCCTCGCCCTGTCCAGCCCCCAGTTCGAGTCCGCCGTGGTTCGCATCGGGGCTTTCGGCCCCCGTCCGGCCAGCACACTGACCCTCACGGCGTCCGGTGCCAGTGACACCCGGCGGTACATCCAGCGTGTGACGCTCGATGGCCAGGAGCTCACCCGGACCCATGTGGAGTGGAACGAGCTCCTCCGGGGCGGCCAGCTGGCCCACACGCTCGGCGACGAGCCCTCGAACTGGGGCACCGGGAGCAACACGAGGCCCCCGTCGATCAATCCGGGCGAGGGGGACTCCCGCCGCCATGTCGACGCCTCCGTGCGGCCGTCCGCGGCCGTCCTGCCCCTCAGCAGCGAGGCCCAGACGATCGGGCTGACGCTGGACGTGCTCGGCCAGGCCCCCGAGGGGTTGAACATCACCGTGACGCCGGCCGTCCCGGCGGGCTGGTCCGCCCCGGCCACGTCCTTCACATTGTCGTCACGGCGTCTGCCCGTGCAGTGGACCGGGCCCCTCGCCGTCACCGTGCCCGCCCACACGCCCGCGGGCGTGTATCCCGTCCAGGTGACCGTCTCGGCGGAGGGGGCGAACACCGTCACCCGGAACGTGACCCTCGAGCTGCGGCCGGAGGGCGTCTGTCTGACCGGCGTTTCCGGACAATGCGCCGTGGATCTGACGAACGACCGCAACCATGACGGCACCGCGACGGTTGCCCAATCGCGAGAGGGCAACTTCGACGGCCAGGGCTGGAGCTATGACGCCACCCTGTTGCCCGCGGCCGGCTCCGTCACCTGGGCGGGTGTGACGTATTCGGCGCCCGACCCGGGCGGGACCACGAACAACTTCGTGGAGGCACGAGGCCAGGGAATCCTGCTTCCGGGAGGCAACTACCAGACGCTCCACCTGGTCTCCACGTCGCACAATGGTCCCGTGACGACGACGGTCTCCGTCCGGTACACCGATGGCAGCGTGGTGGACCTCCCGGTCACCGCCGGGGATTGGGCGGGCAGCCCGCCGTCTGGCAGCAGCGTGTTGCTCGACATGCCCCACCGGATCAAGGCCGGGAGCGGCGTAGATGGACCGCCGGTGCGCTTGTTCGGCCAATCCCTCGCACTTGATCCCACGAAGCAGGTGCACTCCATGAGCCTGCCGAACGACGCCCGGTTCGAGGTGTACGCGATCACCCTGTCCTGAGTGAAGGAGACGAAGCCCGGTGCCGTCCGGTGTGAGCCGGACGGCACTCCGTTAGTGGAGCGGAAGCTCCAGGGTGGAGACGGCGCCCTTTCCCGGTCCCTCGCTCTCGATGGTCAGGCGGCCATCGAGGAGCTGTGCCGCCAGCGCGCTGGAGTGCAGGCCGAAGCCGTGGCCGTCCTTGCGCGTGGTGAAGCCGTGGGAGAACAGCTTGCCCTTCACCTCGGGGGCGATGCCCACGCCATCATCCACCACCTGGATGCGGACCACCGGCCCCTCCACCCACAGCCGCACCCACAGGTTGCGCTGGCCCTCGGGCTTCGGGTCCAACGCATGCTTGGCGTTGCTGATGAGGTTGATGAGGATTTGCAGCACCTTGTGCTTGTCCACCTTCACCCGCGGCACCGCCGACAGCTCCCGGTGCACGGTGACCCCATGGCGCTGCAAGGCCGCCAGCTGGATGCGCAGCGCGTCGTCGATGAGCTGGGGCAGCTCGCACTCCTCCGTCATCAGCGAGCTCTTCGCATACGTCTGTTGCACCTGGACGATGGCGCGGATGTGCTCGATGTGCCGGTTCATCGCATCCATGTTCTCCATCAGGAGCGTCTGCTCCTTCACCAGCGATCCGCCCAGCGCCATGAGGTAGTCCGGCAGGTGCCGGCCCCGGGGGTTGCCCGTCAGGAAGTCCGTCAGGTTCCCCCGCTGCTCCACGAGGAGCGCCGCCGTCTGTTTCACCCGGCCCACGCGCAGCGAGCCCACGGTCTTGCGCATCCCCTCCATGTTGACGACGGCGCTGGTGAGCACATTGCCCACGTTGTGCAGCACGTTGGCGGCCACCTCCGCCATGCCCACCTCACGCGCTGTATCCACCAGCCGGGCCTGGGCCTGCTTGAGCTCGCGCGTGCGTTCCTCCACCCGCTGCTCCAGCTCTTCGTTCGCCCGGCGCAGCTCCGTCTTGGCGCGTTGGACGTCCTCATAGAGCCGGGCGTTCTCGATGGAGATGGCCGCCTGGGAGGCCAGGTGTCCCAGGAGCGCCAGGCGCATGGGGCTGAAGGCATTGGCCGCCAGGTTGTTCTCCAGGTACAGCACCCCGGAGAGTTGCTCCTTTCTCAGCAGGGGCAGACACAACACCGAGCGCGCTCCGTGGTGTGCCAGGTAGGCATCGGACGCGAAGGGGTGTGGCTTGGAGGCATCGCCGATGAGCACGTGCTCGCGGGTGCGCCGCACGTAGGACAGGAGCGTCCAGGGCAGCGCGGGGGCGTCCCCCCCCGGAGGGGCCTCGGAGGTGGCGGCCACCGCCAGTGTGTCCCCGTCGGGCAGCAACAGGGCGCCGCGCTGGGCGCCCGCGTTCTCGATGGCCGCATGCAGCAGCGTCTTCACCAGCCGCTCCAGTTCGATCTCACTGGAGACGGCCTGCTGGGCCTTGACGAGCGTGAGCGCGTCGATGCGAGTGGAATCCGTGCTGCTGGTGGTCAGTGCTTCCCCGGCGTCCGTGGAGGAGGAGAGGTGGGGCCAGAGGGACTCCAGGTGCTGCACCTTGCCCAGGGCGCCCCACTGCCGGTAGGCCGCCCGGGCCTCGCGTGCGAAGGCATGAGCGACGGTGGGTGACTGCTGCGTGCGCCAGAAGTTCGCGGCGAGCTCGTTGGCCAGGCCCACGTACTGGGTGGCCCCGTTCTCTCGCGCCGAGCGGACGGCCGCTTCGTAGGCGCGTGTCGCCACGTCCGGCCGATCCGACAGGCGGGCCAGCTCCGCGGACACCAACCGCTCGAGTGCGTGGAAGTTCTCGGGGCAATGCTCCGCCCACGCCGCGAGCTGCCGCTGATGACCCTGGATGGCCTCGAGCCACCGCTGCTGTTCCTCGGGCGGAGCGTCCTCGAAGCACGCGGCCAGGGTCAGGGCCCGGTAGAGATGGAATTCGCGCAGGGGGAGCTGGCCACTGATGGTCCACAGGAACTCGAGGGCCTTGTCCGCGGCCTCCCGGGCCTCCGCGTAGGCGCCGCACATGAAGTGCGACTGGAGTTTGATGATCCAATAGAAGCACCGCGTGCCGATCCTGCGCCCGGGCATCCCGGCCTCGAAGGACCGCTCCTCGAAGCCCTCCCCGTCGAGTGTGCCAAACGAGAGGGTTTGACCGCGCATCTGCTGCACGTAGCGCTGAACCGGGAGCAGCCACTCCTGGGGATCCAGAAAGCCCGTCTTGCGCAAGAACTCGCCGCGCGCGAGCGACTCCTCGTGGACCTCCTCCAGGTTGTGCCCCATGGCGAGGCGATTGGTGACGCTATAGAGGTTGCTGAAGGCAGCGGTGATGATGTCCCCCACTTGAAGCGAGTGGTGGAGGGCGCTGAGGGAGAGCTCCTGCGCATGGACCAGGGGCTCGGTCCAACAGCTGATGAACTGCGTGCTGAAGAGAACCGCTGCCCGGCTGGTGGACAGATTGTACCGCTCGATGAACCCGAGAGCGAGTCTGGCGAAGGCAAAGCCTTGCCGGTACCGCTGGAAGTACGAGCCGGTGAGGACACCAAACCAGCCATATCCACTCACAACGGCATCCACGAAGCCGTGGCGGAGGGTGAGGGACACCATCCGGCTCAGGGTGATGATGTGCAGGTTCTGGTTGATGGAGCCCGCGGCATAGAAAAGCTTGAAGAGGGCGCCGACGGACAGCTTCATGTCCGGGTCGGTCATGGCGGGCATCTCGATGAGGCTCTCGATGGGACGCGCTCCCAGCAAGGCCCAGACCTCCTCATGGGCAGCCACCGCCTCCTCCCGGGAGGGCTCTCGTGAGAGCGGAATGCCCAGCAGGGACAGGCAGTCCAGCATGCAGGTGATGCCCTCCTCGCCCTCACCCATGGCGAAGTGGATGTCCTGCTTCAGGCCATAGACGGCCACGATGTCCGGAGGCGTGCGCACCCGGGGGCGGAGCTCCTCGGCCAGACGGCGCGCCTCGGCAATGTCGCCGTGCATGAAGGCACAGCGCGCCTGTTCGAGCCTCACTTTGAAGGCCAGCGCGGGGTCCGTCTCCCACGGGTCTCCGGGAATGAACGTGAAGGCCGTCGAGAAGTAGGTGATGGCGCGCGGGAGCGCCACCGCGGCCCGGGCCTTGTCACCCGCCTCGGCGTTCAGCCGCGCGAGCTGGTGGCGCTCGGCGGGCTCCTCCAGGAGCGCCGCCCCCGCGTTGAGCTGGCTCACCACGTCGAAGAGCGACTCGCGCAGTTGTCCCGGGGGAAAACTCTCGAGCAGCAGGCGGCCGATGCGCAGGTGGAGCGCCCCGCGCTCGGCCTCGGAGAGAAGGGAGAGGGCCGCCTGCTGGATGCGGTCATGCAGGAAGCGGTACTGCTCCGGGCCCGTGCGCACCAGCAGGCCTTCCTGGAGCACGGGCTCGAGCCCCTGTTCCACGTCCCCTCCCCCTCCCTGGTGGGCGAGGGTGCCCAGCAGTGGGAGGGAGAAGTGGTTGCCCACGCACGCGGCCAGCCGCAGCAAGTCCTGCGTGCCCGGGGGGAACTGGCGCAGCTTGCCCACCATGAAGCCGACGATGTTCTCCGAATATCCCCGGGCGCGCACGCCCTCGGCATCCCACCGCCAGCCTTCTCCGGGCACACGCACCAGCAGGCCGTCCTGGTGGAGCGCCACCAGCAACTGCAGCAGGAAGAAGGGATTGCCCCCCGTCTTCTCGTGCACCCGCGCCGAGAGGGGCGCCACCACGTCCCTCCCCGCCCCCGGCAGCGTGTCGCCCACCAGGTGCTCCACCTGCGCCACGCTCAGCGGCTCCAGGTGAATATCCGTCACGCTTGCGCCCGCCTTGCGTACCTCCTCCAACACCGGCATGAGCGGGTGCGTGAGGCTCACCTCGTTGTCCCGGTAGGCGCCAATCCACAGCACCGGGAGGGACTCGGGCTGGGACAGCATTTGAGCAAGCAGCTGAAGACTGGCGAGGTCCGCCCACTGCAGGTCATCCAGGAACACCACCAGGGGCTGCTCGAGGGTGGCGAACACCGAGAGGAATTGGCGGACCACCCGGTAGAAGCGGCGCGAGGCCTCGCTGGGCGGCACGTCCTGGAGCGCGGGCTGGGGGCCCACCAGCACTTCGAGTTGGGGCACCAGCTCCACGAGCGCTTGACCCGCACCTTCCCAGGCTTCATTCACCCGCTGGCGCCACCGGGCCAGCTCCTCCTCGCTTCCCGCGAGCAACTGTTGCACCAAGCCCCGAAGCGTCTGGGCCAGGGAGACGTAGGGAATATCCCGCTGGAACTGATCGAACTTGCCACTCAGGAAGAAGCCGCGGCGTTGGACCACGGGTTTGTGCAGTTCATGCACCACGGAGGACTTGCCGATGCCCGAGTACCCGCTGACGAGAAAGAGTTCCGGCCTCCCCGTGCGTGCCACCCGCTCGAAGCCCTCCAGCAGGGTGGACACCTGGGCTTCGCGCCCGTAGAGCCGTTGCGGCAGTTGGAAGCGGCTGGGCGTGTCCTGAGTGCCCAGCGGGAACAGCTCCCGCACGTCCTGGCCCAACGCCTCGCGGCAGCGCTCCAGGTCCGCCCGCAGGCCCTCGGTGCTCTGGTAGCGCTCCTCGGCCGTCTTCGCCATCAGCTTGAGCACGACGGCGGACAGGGCCTGGGGCACCAGCGGGTTGAGCTCGTGCGGAGGCCTCGGTTGCTGCGCCATGTGGGCGTGAAACCACTCGAGTGCGTCCTTTCCCTGGAAGGGACGGTGCCCCGTGAGCAGCTCGTAGAAGGTGACGCCCAGGGAGTAGAAGTCGGTGCGGTAGTCCACCACCCGGTTCATCCGCCCCGTCTGCTCCGGCGACATGTACGCCAGCGTGCCTTCGATCAAGTGCGTCGGCGCCGCGTCCAGGTATTCCACCTGCTGCAGCGTGGCCACGCCGAAGTCGATGAGCCGCCCTTCCCCCGATGGCTCCAGGATGATGTTGGAGGGTTTGATGTCCTTGTGGATGACGTTGCGGCAGTGGACCTCCCCCAGCGTGGACACCAGCGACAGGGCCAGGCTCAGGAACCGGGACAGCTCCAGGGGCTGCCCCGCCGATGTGGACTCGGACAGGGTCTGGCCCTGCACCCGCTCCAGCAGCAACACGGGCCGCTCGCCGAGCCGCTCGCAGGCATAGGGCCTGGCCACGCCCCGCACGTCCCGCAGCCGTTGCAGGATGCCAAACTCCCGCCGGTACCGCTCGCTCTCCATGCGGCCCGGAGAGGCCGCCATGGGCGTCTTGATGATGACGGGCAGGCCATCGGCCTCTCGCACCGCCAGGAACAGCGCGTTCGAGCCCGTGGCCCGGAGGGTGCCGAGAACCCTGTACCCTGGAATATCCAACATGAACGAGCACCCTCGTGGGCGAGCACACCGGTCCCCATGACGTCGTCGCGCCAGCGCGCCAGAGTATAGGCCTTCGCTCGCTGGGGGTACTCGGGGCTCGGGGCACTCATCCCCGGCTATGGCGAACGCTTGCTCAAGGGGTTACCACTGACACTCCGTGCGCACGTGATTCAGCTCTTGCTGACAGCTCTCGGTGGCTTGCAGGAACGCGTCTGGGCTGCTGGGCACGCACTGGGGGAGCGTGCTCAGGCACTCTCCGAACTGCTCGATCTGGCTGAGATCGCTCTCCGTGCAATGATGGCCGAGCGTGTCCTCGCACCGGTCGAGGTTGCGCGTGTAGCGCCTCAAGAAACCCGCCTCCTCCGAGGCATTCACACAGGGGGCCAGGGCCTCTTCGTAGTGCTTGAACGCGCCATCGATCAGCCCCGCGCACACCGCCCTCGCCCGCTCGTCGCCGCCACAGCCCATCAGGGCCACCACGGCCAGGATTCCCAGCATTCGCGTGTTCATCGTCCAGCTCCTTTGCCCTGACATCCGGCGGGAAGCGCCGGGGCCTCGTCACGGTCCATGCTTCGCCAGGCCGCCCCCACGGCCAGCCCCAGCACGAGCAGGGCCGGGAGGTCCGTGGGGTCCATCGTGTTTCGAGCGGGGTGCCGCCACAGCGCGGAGAGCCCCGCTTCGTACAGCGCGTCGGCCGCAGGCCAGGTCTTGATGGCGGTGAACACCCCGCCCACGGCCAGGGCCGCCCCCACCACCCGGCGCAGGACGGCCGGGGGGCCGGAGGCAGGCCACGCGAGCAGCGACAACTCCGCGAGCAACAGCGGCGCGAAATAGAGGCCCGCCACATCCGACAGCTTTCCGGTGAGCCACCCGGGCAACAGCCCGGAGCCCTTGAGCCAGTGGTCATTGAGGGCCACCAGCCCCATGCAGGCCACGGGCAGCGCCCGGGTGAAGAGCCGGGGGCAGGCGCCTGTGGGCTCAGCCCCCATCGCCGCCATCCGCAGGCATTCCCGGCACGAAGGAGCCGGCCTGCGGGCTCACGCCCGCGTACACGTCACACTTGCACTGGGCCTCCATGGCCTTGAGGTCCACTTCCAGCTCGCCCAGCAGCGCCTGCTCCGGGGCGTACAGCGTGAGGAGGGCATCCCCCTCGGGCAGCTCCCAGCCATCGCCGGAGCGCGTCTCGAAGGGCACCTGGGCCACGAAGGCCACCCGCCACCCGCCGCTCAGCTCCTGGCCCACGGTGAAGGTGTCCTGAGGGGTGACCTGGAGCGGGCCAGCTCCCCATTTCGAGACCAGCCCCACCACCCAGGCCCCCTCCCCGCCCTTCCACTCGCTCGAGAACCTCACATGAAGCCGGTGTTGGAGTTCGACAGCCTTCGTCGGGTGCGCCTGGACCGCGAAGGTCTGGGCCTCCCCCGCCCCCAGCGTGACGAACGCCGAGCGTCTGCCCATGTCATCGATCTGGGAGGTCGCCATCATCACGGTACAGCCCGCGACGAGGAGGAGGATTCGAAGTGCCTTGCGCATGCACGGTCTCCTGAGCAACTCCAGTGCCAGCGATAACCCTTGGAACTTCGTCACGCCGGGGCCTTCTGCCCCCGGGGTGCCCTGACACGGGTGTCAGTCCTGGTGGGAGTTCCCACGCGGGCCTTGTCCTTCGGCCCGCGCACGGCTAACTCGCTGCTCCGGCTGGGAGCAGGAAGCCAGGGAGAGCGCCATGCAGGTCATCAGTGTGAAGAAGGCCCTCGCGGGTGCGGTGAGCGCGGGGGACAAGGTGGAAGTGCGGGGCTGGGTGCGCACGCGCCGGGACTCGAAGGCGGGCATCAGCTTCGTCAACGTGAGCGATGGCTCGTGCTTCGATCCCATTCAGGTCGTCGCCCCCAACACGCTGCCCAACTACGAGAAGGAGGTGCTCCACCTCACCACGGGCGCCTCCGTCATCTGCCGGGGCACCCTCGTGCAGTCCCAGGGCAAGGGGCAGGCTTTCGAAGTCCAGGCCGACGAGGTGCAGGTGCTGGGGCTGGTGGACGACCCGGACACCTACCCCATCCAGCCCAAGCAGCACACGCTGGAGTTCCTGCGCGAGGTGGCCCACCTGCGCGTGCGCACCAACACCTTCAGCTCCATCACCCGCGTGCGCCACTCGGCGATGCAGGCCATCCACCGCTTCTTCCACGAGGAGGGCTTCTTCTGGGTGAACACCCCCATCATCACCGCCAGCGACGCGGAGGGCGCCGGGCAGATGTTCCGCGTCTCCACGCTGGATGCCCTCAACCCGCCCCGCACGCCCGAGGGCAAGGTGGACTGGCACAAGGACTTCTTCGGCAAGGAGGCCTACCTCACCGTCTCCGGCCAGCTCAACGTGGAGGCGTACTGCCTGGCCATGTCCAAGGTGTACACCTTCGGCCCCACCTTCCGGGCGGAGAACTCCAACACCACGCGCCACCTGGCCGAGTTCTGGATGATCGAGCCGGAGATCGCCTTCGCCAACCTGAACGACGACGCGGCGCTCGCCGAGCGCTTCCTCAAGTACGTCTTCCAGGCGGTGCTCAATGAGTGCGCCCCGGACATGAAGTTCTTCGAGGAGCGCGTGCAGAAGGGCGTCACCGAGCGGCTGGAGAAGTTCATCAACTCCAGCTTCGAGCGCATCGACTACACGGACGCCATCACCATCCTGAAGAACGCCAAGAAGAAGAAGTTCGAGTACACGCCCGAGTGGGGCAATGACTTGCAGACCGAGCACGAGCGCTACCTCACCGAGGAGCACGTGGGCAGGCCTGTGGTCGTCATGAACTACCCGGAGAAAATCAAGGCCTTCTACATGCGCATCAACGAGGACGGGAAGACCGTCGCGGCGATGGACGTGCTGGCCCCGGGCATCGGCGAAATCATCGGCGGCAGCCAGCGAGAGGAGCGCCTGGACGTGCTCGACCAACGCATGGTGCAGTTCGGCCTCAAGCCCGAGAGCTACCAGTGGTACCGCGACCTGCGGCGCTACGGCACCGTGCCCCACGCAGGCTTCGGCCTCGGCTTCGAGCGCCTCATCGTCTACCTGTGCGGCCTGCAGAACATCCGCGACGCCATCCCCTACCCGCGCGTGCCGGGCTGGGCGCAGTTCTAAGCTCCGGAGCCAGAAACACGACGGCCCGGCGTACCCAAGAGGTACACCGGGCCGCGGTGCTGCCGGCGCTTCGGGCGAAGTGCCTTACGCCTTGGCGAGCTGGCGCAGCACGTACTGCAGGATGCCGCCGTGGCGGTAGTAGTCGAGCTCGTTGGGCGTGTCGATGCGGCACAGCGCCTTGAACTCCTTCGTGCCGCCCTCACCCTCGGCCTTCACCGTGAGCATCTTCTGGGGCGCCAGGCCCTCGGAGACGCCGGTGATGGTGAACTTCTCGTGGCCGGTGAGCCCCAGGGACTGCGCGTCCTGGCCCGCCTCGAACTGCAGCGGCAGCACGCCCATGCCCACCAGGTTCGAGCGGTGGATGCGCTCGAAGCTCTTGGCGATGACGGCCTTCACGCCCAGGAGCTGCGTGCCCTTGGCCGCCCAGTCACGGCTGGAGCCCGTGCCGTACTCGGCGCCGGCGAGCACCACCAGCGGCGTGCCCTCCTGCTGGTACTTCATGGAGGCGTCGTAGATGGTCGTCTTCTCACGCGTGGGGATGTGCACCGTCACGCCACCCTCCACCCCGGGAACCAGCAGGTTCTTCAGGCGGATGTTGGCGAAGGTGCCGCGCACCATCACCTCGTGGTTGCCGCGGCGCGCGCCGTAGGAGTTGAAGTCCTTGGGCTCCACGCCCTCGGCCATGAGGTACTTGGCCGCCGGGCTGTTCTTGGCGATGTTGCCCGCGGGCGAGATGTGGTCCGTCGTCACCGAGTCGCCCAGCACCGCCAGCACGTGCGCGCCGTGGATGTCCTTGAGCGCGGCCGGCTCCTTGGGCAGGTTCTCGAAGAAGGGCGGCTTGCGCACGTAGGTGGACTTCGGCTCCCACTGGAACGTGTTGCCCTTGTTCACCTGGAGCTGCTGCCAGAGCGTGTCGCCCTCCATGGCGTGGGCGTACTGGGTGCGGAACTGCTCGGGCTTCACCGCGGTGCGGATGACCTCGCGGATCTCCTCGTCCGAGGGCCAGATGTCCTTGAGGAACACCGGCTTGCCGTTGCGGTCATGGCCCACCGGCTCCGTGTCCAGGTTCCGGTTCACGTCGCCCGCCAGCGCGTACGCCACCACGAGCGGCGGCGAGGCCAGGTAGTTCATGCGCACGTGCGGGTTGATGCGGCCCTCGAAGTTGCGGTTGCCCGAGAGCACCGCGGCCACCACGAGGTCGCCCTCCGTCACGGCGTTGGCCACAGGCTCCGTCAGGGGGCCGGAGTTGCCGATGCACGTGGTGCACCCGTAGCCCACCACGTGGAAGCCCACGCCCTCCAGGTACGGCAGGAGGCCCGCCTCCTTGAGGTACTCGGTCACCACGCGGCTGCCCGGCGCCAGGCTCGTCTTCACCCAGGGCTTGGAGGTCAGGCCGCGCTCCACGGCCTTCTTCGCCAGGAGGCCCGCGCCCACCAGCACCGCCGGGTTGGAGGTGTTGGTGCACGAGGTGATGGCGGCGATGACCACCGCGCCGTGGCCCATCTTGTAGCTCTCGCTGCCCGCCGTCACGGTGGAGGTCTGCTGCAGGCGCTCCGGGGGCACGGCCGCCGCGGGGGCCTTCTTGCCGCCGCCCTCGTCGTCCTCGCCCTTGCTCTTGCCGGCCGCCAGCATCTCCACGAGCGCCTTCTCGTAGGCGCCCTTCATGTCCTTGAGGGGCACGCGGTCCTGGGGCCGCTTGGGGCCCGCCAGGCTCGGCACCACCGTGGCCAGGTCCAGCTCCAGCGTGTCGCTGAAGACGGGGTCCTGCGCGCTGTCCAGCCGGAACAGCCCCTGCTCCCGGCAGTAGGCCTCGGTGAGCGCCACCACCTCGTCCGGACGGCCGGTGAAGCGCAGGTACGCCAGGCTCTCCTCGTCCACCGGGAAGAAGCCGATGGTGGCCCCGTACTCGGGCGCCATGTTGGCGATGGTGGCGCGGTCCGGCAGCGACAGGTTCTTCACGCCGTTGCCGTAGAACTCGACGAACTTGCCCACCACGCCCTTCTTGCGGAGCATCTGGGTGACGGTGAGCACCAGGTCCGTGGCGGTGGCGCCCGCGGGCAGCTGGCCCGTCAGCTTGAAGCCCACCACCTGCGGAATGAGCATCGTGATGGGCTGGCCCAGCAGCGCCGCCTCGGCCTCGATGCCGCCCACGCCCCAGCCCACCACGCCGATGCCGTTGATCATCGTCGTGTGGCTGTCGGTGCCCACGAGCGTGTCGGGGCACACCACGTTGCCCTGGCGGAACGTCACCTGGGCCAGGTACTCCAGGTTCACCTGGTGGCAGATGCCGATGTCCGGCGGCACCACGCCGAAGTTCTTGAACGCGTTGGAGCCCCAGCGCAGGAAGGCATAGCGCTCCCGGTTGCGCTCGAACTCCAGCTCCGCGTTCTCCTTATAGGAGGCCGTGGTGGCGAAGGAGTCCACCTGCACGGAGTGGTCGATGACCAGGTCCGCGGGGTTGCGGGGATTGATTTTCGCCGGGTCGCCGCCCATGGACGCCAGCGCCTCGCGCATGGCCGCCAGGTCCACCACCGCGGGCACGCCCGTGAAGTCCTGCAAGAGCACGCGCGCCGGGTGGAAGGAGATCTCCGTGTCGGGCGTGGCCTTGGGGTCCCACGCCAGCATCTTCTCCACGTGCTCCTTCTTCACCACGCGCCCGTCCTCGTGGCGCAGCAGGTTCTCCAGCAGCACCTTGAGGGAGAGGGGCAGCCGGCTGACCGCCGGGTTCTTCTGGGCCAGCTTGCCCAAGCTGTAGAAGTCGTAGGTCTTGGAGCCCACTTTGAGCTGGCTCTTCGTGCCGAAACTGTCCGTCATGTCCGTTCGCCGTCCTTCCCCATGAGGGTGCGCGAGGTGTCTTCTAGGCCCACACCTTGCGGCTTGCAAAGGGTTCCTGTGCCCGCTTCCAGGAGCGGACGCATGCCCGCAGCCCCCCCGGGTGTCAGGCTTAAGGGACTCATAATGCCGGACACCGGCCGGTGCCGACGTTTACCTACAAGATCGACGCCAAGGGGTGTGCACGGGTAGATGCACCGGATGCCCACCCGATTGCTGCCCCTTGGACTGCTGTGGATGCTCGTGGCGTGCGGTGACTCCGGAACGCCTCCGCCGGAGGGCCCGGACACGCCCCTTCCCCCCGAGCCCGAGCGGGTGACGGTGGGCCATGCGCGCGAGCTGCGCGGCGTGTGGGTCTCCACGGTGCTGCGGCTCGATTGGCCTCCCGCCGAGGGGATGACGCCCGAGGCCGGGCGGGCCTCGCTCGATTCGTTGGTGGACGAAATGGCTGGGCTGGGGCTCAACGCCCTCTTCTTCCAGGTCCGCCCGGAGTCCGACGCGCTCTATGCCTCCACGCTGGAGCCCTGGAGCCGCTTCCTGTCCGGCACGCAGGGCACGGATCCGGGGTGGGATCCGCTGGAGCACCTGGTGAATGCCGCGCACGCGCGGGGCCTGGAGGTCCATGCCTGGGTGAACCCCTACCGGGCGTTGATGTCCACCACCGTGGTGGCCGCGCCGGACCATGTCTCCCAGCGGCTGCCCGCCGCGGCGGTGACGTACAACAAGGCGGTGGTGATGAACCCGGGCGAGCCCGAGGTCCGCCAGCACGTGAAGGCCGTGGTGAAGGATCTGCTCGGCCGCTACGACGTCGATGGGCTCATCTTCGATGACTACTTCTACCCGTACCCCGATGCCCAGCAGACGCCCTTCCCCGACACCGCGACGTACGAGCGCTACCGGGCCACGGGGGGCACGCTGGAGAAGGGCGACTGGCGGCGGGAGAACGTCAACGTGCTCATCCGCGAGGTGATGGCCACCATCGTCTCGGAGCACCCCCATGTGCGCTTTGGCGTCTCGCCCTTCGGCATCTGGAAGAGCGGCGTGCCCGTGCCCGGCCTGGATGCCTACAGCGCCATCTCCTGCGATGCTGTGACGTGGATGAACCAGGGCTGGGTCGACTACCTGGCCCCCCAGCTCTACTGGCGCGAGACGTCGGCCCAGTCGTACTCGAAGCTGTCCAGCTGGTGGGCCAACGGCCTGGTGGGCGGGCGGCACCTCTTCCCCGCGCACGCGGTGCACCACCTGACGTCCGCGCAGGACTGGCCCCTGGCGGAGCTGGAGGCTCAGGTGGCGTTCACCCGCACCCTGCGGGGCCTGGGTGCGCTGGGCGACATCCACTTCCGGTCGATGTTCCTCTCGAATGATGGCAAGGGCGTGAAGGCCCTCTTCCGCGACACGCTGTATGCGAAGCCCGCCCTGCCCCCCCTGGTGCCCCGCATGGGCGCGGCGCTCATTCCCCCCGAGCCAGTGGTGGCCCAGGAGGGGCTCACCGTGCGGGTGAGCTCGCCCCAGCCGCCCGCGGTGCGCTTCCACCTCCTGTACCGCGAGGCCACCCCCGGCGAGTGGGAGCTCGTGCGGGTGGCGGGCGGCGCCGAGGCCCGCTTCGAGGTCTCCAGCGGCTCGTGGGCCGTCAGCGCCGTGGGCCGGGGCGGGGCGGAGAGCCAGGGCGTGCGATTCACCGTTCCCTAGGCCCAGAGGTCCCGGGCCAGGGAGTCCATCATCGCGGAGGCCACGGCCGGCGGCGGAAGCCCGGCCTCCTCGATGAGCACGGCCTCGGGCGCGGTGGCCATCTCCTCGCGCAGCGCCGCCACGGCCCGGGCCCGCGCCTCGCGCAGGCGCTCCTGCTCGGGGGCGGACAGCTTCGGCTGCACCCAGCGGTCAATGGCCCAGGAGAGCCCCGCGTGCCGCGTCTCGTCCTCGGCGATCTGCGACATCACCTGGCGAATCCCCTCGTCGCGTGCGTGGGCGGCCTGGTGGTGCGCCACCAGCGCGCCGAACGTCTCCCGCACGCAGCCCTCCACCGCGTTGTCCAGGGCCACCTCGAACAGGGAGCGCAAGGGCAGCGCTTCCACCCCGGGCCGCGGGGGCACGGCGCCGAAGAGGCCCGCCAGGCGCTTGGAGACCTCCGTGTGCCGCACTTCCTCGCAAGCGCTCCTCAGTGCCGCCTCCTGGAGGGCTGCATCGGCCCCGTGGAGCGCGAGCTCCTCGCGCAGCCGGAGAAACGCGTGGATGGAGGCTGCCTCCAGGTGGGCGGCCGCCGCGAAGTGGCGGCCCAGCGCGTCCGTGCACGCCACCTCCTCCGCCGTCCGCAGGCCCGCGGGCCGCCGGCCGATCGCGCAGCTGTCGTTCCCCTTCTCGATGACCTTGCGGCTCTCCTCCTTCAGCTCGCCCGAGGGGGAGACCTCTAGGATGAAGCGGGTGACCTTCGTGCCCTCCCCGCAGGCGAAGCCCTGGGTGCCGATGACGCTGAAGCTCCCATCCGCGTTCGTCCGCACCCCGCCGCGCTTCAGGTTTTCGCAGGACAGGTTGTACCCCTCGGCGAAGGCGATCAGCGCCGCCTCCTGCGGGGTGTCCACGGTGCCCAGGAATCCCCGGAGGGACTCCAACGTCGCGTGGGCGGTGACGTCATCCCCTCGCGTCGTCGCCAGGTAGTACTCGCTGCAGATGTCGTAACAGATCCTGTGGAAGCTGCTGGCCGGGGCCAGGCCTTCCAGGGTGCTCTGGCACGCGCTGGGGTTGGATGCCGTCGCGCAAGGCGTCCCCGAGGTGGCCGTGGCCCGGGTATTCACCACCTCGTTCCCGGTGGAGACGCGCGTCCGCAGCTGCACCGCATCCACCGGTGCGGCGGGCGACAGGCCACTCACCGCGAGCCCACCGTCCTCGCACGCGGGCAACGCGTAGCCCGTCAAATCCTCGTCATCCCCACACCCCGCCAAGACCAGGGGGGACACGAGCGACAGACGCAGGGCATTCAGGAAGGCGCGGTACACCGATGACGAATCCATGGCGGGCTCCAGCGTAAAGGGGAGCCCTTGCCCCAGAGCAATGACGGTGCCAAGGCGCCCCTCCCGGAGCGGCGCGCAGCCCCTCCCGGCAAGCACGCCCCCTCCGTCGCGGCCGGCTCAGAAACCTGAGAACGCGCCCGGCTCAGAGCACCTTGCGGAAGAAGTACAGCACCCGCTCCAGCACCTTCTGCCAGAACGGCCGCTGACGGAACTCCGCCAGGCTCACTTCCCGGCAGTTGCCACAGTCGTTGCGGAACGAGTCCTCCAGCGCCTTGCCCAGCCGCGGGTCCGCGAAGACAGCGTTCGCCTCGTGGTTGAAGGCCAGGCTCAGCCGCTCCAGGTTGAAGGAGCCCAGGGTGCCCCATACGCCGTCCACCACCGCCGTCTTGGCGTGCAGCACCCCGCGCTGCCACTCGAAGATGCGGATGCCCGCGCCCAGGAGCTTCTCGTAGAAGGCCCGCGTGGCGTGCTCCAGGAAGGGATGGTCGCTGCGGCCGTTGAGCAGCAGGCTCACCTCCACCCCCCGCTGCGCCGCCTCGCACAGCGCCGCCACCATGCGCCGGTCCGGCACGAAGTACGCTGCGGCAATGAGCACGCTGCGCCGCGCGCGCGCGATGGCATTCAGGTACGCCCGGTGAATGCTCCGGCGGCTGGAGAGCACCGACAGGCACACCTTGCCCGGTGAAGTCCGGGTGCGCCGCCGCGACACGTGGAGCCGGGAGCGGAAGCGCTCGAACCGGTCCTGGAAGGCCATGCGCCAGGTGGCCACGAAGCGCCGCTCCAGCTCATGCACCGCCGGCCCTTCAATCCGCAGCACGTCATCGCGCCACCCGCCCCCCTGCCCCAGGGGCGCCCAGTGCGCGGAGATGTTCACCCCGCCGGTGAAGGCCACCTCGCCGTCCACCACCAGAATCTTCCGGTGGTCCCGGCGCACGAAGTGCCGCAGGCCCCGGCTCAGGCTGAAGGGCTTGAAGGGGCGGATGTCCACGCCCCGCTGGCGCAGCGCCTCGAAGAAGTCCCGGCGGCTCGTCCACGAGCCCACCGCGTCGAAGAGCACCTTGACGTGCACCCCCCGCTCCGCCGCCTCGGCCAGCGCCTGGCCGAACAGCTCGCCCACCGCGTCCGAGATGAACTGGTACGTCTCGAGCCGGATGTAGCGGCGCGCCTGCTGGATGGCCTCCAGCATCGCCGGGTAGGCCTCCACGCCGTCGCGCAGGAGCTGGCAGGAGTTGCCCGGCAGAATGGTGTGGCTGCGGGGCAGGTAGTACCGCGCCAGCAACCGGTTGGGGATGGATGGACTCCAGACCCGGCCGTGCTCCGGCACCGGTCCCGCCCCCCGGTGCACGGGCTCCACCTCCGGCTCCGCCCGCCGCGTCAGCCCCGCCTGCTCCCTCTCCGCCCCCAGCTCACGCATACGGGACAACGGTGAGGACGGTCCGTCAGACCGGCAACCCTCGGTCTCCCCCCGCGTTCACGGGGGGACACTTCACTACAAGTCGTATTCGAGCAGCTTGTTTTCGGACTTGATGGCGCAGGGCTGGTCGAACTCCGGGAAGTACTCCCGGATGTGCTCCAGCGTGTGCTTGGCCGCCTTGTAGTTGCGCTGGTTGTAGTAGCCCTCCGCCTCCAGGAGGAGCTTGGAGCAGGTGCGGTCCAGCGCCTGCTGCGCATCCCCCATGCGGTCGCGGGCCTCGTAATAGAGGTCCGGCTTGGGCTCGGGGTGGGCCTCCAGCATCAGCCACGCCTCGCGGAAGGACTTCCACGCCAGGTACCGGTTGCGGGCGCCCACGTCCGCACGGTCGATGTTCTGCTTGCCGCGTTGATAGGCGTTGCGCGCCTCCAGCACGAGCTGATCCGGAGGCAGCTCGGGCAGCAGGGCCTTCTCCACCCACACGTTCCAGATGCGCCAGGTGTCCTCGCCCGGGGGGTTCTTCGTGTTGTCGAAGGTGAAGCGGTTGATCTCCCCCTTCTTGAGGACGTTGGGGGGAATCATGATCTCCAGCGAGCGGTCCCGGCTGGCCAGGGTGTCCGCGGGCACCTGCCCCACGTCCAGGCCGTTCACCGTCACCACCAGCTCGCCCTGCGAGATGCCCTGCGCCTGGAAGTGCAGGATGACGACCGCGCGCGTGGCGGCCGTGTACTCCCAGGTGAAGGACTTCAGGTCGGGCCGCTCCCACGCCACGTCCGGCCCCAGGCCGAACGAGTCCTCGATGGGCTGGGCGGTCAGGGCCATGGGCTCGGAGGCCCCCGCGTTCGGATTGCGGCCCGAATCGAGCACCAGCCAGTACGCCAGCCCCACCACGCCCAGCCCCAGCATCACCATGCAGGCGATGACGCCGCGGCGGGTCCAGGTGCCCGCTTCGATCCAGAAGATCTTCAGCTGGGCGGCGATGCTTCCGGAGGCCCGCTTGATGCGGGCCCGCTCCGCGGCGGACAGCACCGCCCCGGCCGCAGCACCCCGCGCGGGCGCCGCCCGCTCCACGGACCCGGCGCCACCGGCCCGGCGGGAAGGGGTGGGCGCCGAGGGAGCCGCCCGGTCGAGGGCCCGCGGGGAGCCGCCCGCCGGGGCGCGGGGAGAAGAGGGGCGAATCGCGGGCATCCCCATCCGGGTGGCCGAGCGCTGCATCTTGTCCAGCCGCTCCGGCTGCGCCTCCTCGCCCTCGGGCTTCATCACCTCGCGCTTGCCGCGGCGCTGTTTGACCTCCGCCAGGGAGACGATGCGCGTGCTGGGGTCATCCTGGGGCGGCTCCTCGCCCGCGTCCGTGTTGGGCTCCTCGCCAGGGTCCGACGCGAGCGCCTCGAAGAAGAACACCACCGGCCCCAGGCCGATCTGGTCCCCGTCTGACAGCGGCTGCTTCTTGATGGGCGCCCCGTTCACCTTGGTGCCGTTGGAGCTGCCCATGTCCTCGACGAAGTAGCGCTCTCCCAGACTGAAGATGCGGCAGTGCTTGCGGGAGATCCCCGCGTCATACAAGACCACGTCGCACTCGGGGGTCCGTCCGATCAGCACCTCTTCGTGCTCGAACTGGAACTCCTTGCCCGCGTCCTTGCCCTCGGCAATCTTCAGCTGGAAGCCCATGGAATCTCTAGAATCCTAGCGAGGCCTGGGCGGCCCGGGCAACGGCCGCGCGCGCGGAAGCGGGCTCCAGCACCTCGGCCTCCCCTCCAAACGAGAGGACCCACTGGGTGAGCCACCGCTCGCTGTCCCCTGCCACCCGCACCTCGACGCCCCCGTCGGCCAGCAACCGGGCATCCGAGCCGAAGCGCTCCCGGACGTACGGCGCCACCAGCTTGGAGAAGCGCACCCGGACGCTGGCGTCCGAGCGGGCCGGGTTGGGCACCGCGGCGCGCGCGTCCGCAGGCGGCTGGAAGGGGATGTCCGTGAGCGCCAGGTTCTCCATGCGGTCCAGGCGGAACAGCCGCGCGTCCTGCCGGGTGTGGCAGTAGCCCTGGAGGTACCACTGGCCCCGGTGGCTCAGCAGCTCGTAGGGCCGCACCTTGCGCGGCTCCGAGACCCGCCCCGGGCTGGCGTAATCGAACGTCACCTCCCGCCGCTCCAGGATGGCGCGGGTCAGGGGCCCCAGGGACTGCGGGGCGTCGGTGGAGGCGTCGATCTTCCGGTGCATCTCCCGGTAGCGCTCGCGGGCGCCCGCCGGCAGGATGCGCTCCAGCTTCTGGAGGGCCCCCTCGAGCGCATCGCCTGCGGCCGGGCGCAGCAGCTCCGCCGCGGCGGCCAGGGCCGCGGCCTCGCCCGCGGTCAGCCGGGGCGGCCGGGACAGGCGCTGGTCCAGATCCACGTAGACCCGGTCGTTGTCCACGTAGATGTCCACGTAGTCGTCCGGGTTGAAGGGCGGCCGGCCCACGCACGTGAGCAGGTCCAGCTCCACCAGGAGGTCCTCGCGCTTGACGTTGAGCGCCTTGGACAGGTCGTCCACCGAGACGCCGGGGTGCTTGGAGACGTAAGGCACGAGGAACAACAGGCGGCGGAGCCGCTCATGGACGGTGCTCATCCACTCACCTTCTTCTCGTCGGAGGACGGAGCGTGGCGCTCCAGGATGCGCCGGGCCATCTCGTGCCCCCGGTTGACGGCGGCCTCGGGGGCCTCCACCCGGCAGTCCTGTCCGAGCGCCAGGCAGAAGCGCAGCAGCCCATCCAGGAACGTCACCCCGAGCCGGGCCCGCACCCGCTCGCCCTCGGGCTCCACCGTGGCGCCCGGAAAGAGGCTCGAGACGCGCTGGGCGGCATCCCCGCGCAGGCTCAGCGTCACCTCCATGGGCTCATGGAAGCGGTGCTGCCAGGGGAAGTAGGCCACGTGCGCGTCGAGCGAGAACTCCGCGGGCACCTCGAAGTCCGGCGTGCGGGGCTTGGAGGGGTTCACCTTCAGCTCGCGGATGCGGTGGACGTGGAAGGTGCGCAGCCCCTGGCGCAGGTGGCAGTAGCCCACGAGCGTCCAGACGCCCCGCCGCAGCGCCAAGCCGTACGGATCCACCTTGCGGTCGGTGGCCACGGGCTGCTTGGGCGAGGCGTAGGAGATCTGCACCCACTTGTGCGCGGCGCACGCCTCCCAGAGGTGCTCCAGGCGGGAGGACAGCTCCGCGTCGCCCTGGGCCATGCCCAGTTCCATGCGGACCCGGGGCGTGGGCAGCGCATCCCCCGCGAAGAAGCCGATCTTGCGCAGCGCATGCGCCAGGTCATCGCTGCCCGGGAAGGCGCCCGAGGCCAGCGAGGCGCTGCCCGCGGCGTACAGCACCGCCAGTTCCTCCTTGGTCAGGTCCACCTCGGGCAGGTAGTAGGCGCTCCGGTCGACGAGGTAGCCGTCCTTCCGGTCGTCATCGCCCTGGACGTAGGCGAGCGGCAGCCCCAGCTCGAGCAGCTCCGCCTTGTCGCGCTCGAACTTGCGCTCGGCCGCATCGTCCGAGATGCCGCCGTAGTCCGCGGGGAAGTGCTCGCGCAGCTCCGCCCACGAGATGGGCTCGCGGGCGTCGAGCAGCAAGGCGACGAGATCGAGTAGGCGTTCCGTACGGTCCATGTCAGGAGGCCGGCGACGATGGCGAATGGGGGCACGCGGGGTCAAGGCGGGCATGGTCATGGAAACAAACGAGGGGTGCGGGTACATCCGGATCGGTACCCATCGACACCTGAACAGGCAAGCAGGTAATGCCAGGTGGCCCATTTATTTACACTTGGGCTCCGGCCAAGAGAGCAGGGGGGGACTCGCCCTCGGGGCATTTCTGGGGTATTCCTGGGGTGAAGCGGCCCCAACCTCTCGGGGAGAGAGGGCCGGCCGGCGCCCGGCCAGGCCAACGTGGCGCGAAGATTGCTCTGACAGGGACCCATCGTGAACACCTCCTCCTTCCTCAGAAGTGTCTTCGCGGGACTGGCCCTGGCCGTGCTCACCAGCTTCATGGCGCCCGCCCCCGCCGAGGCCGAGCCGCTCTACTTCGCGCTGGAGGTCCGGCGGGAGGGACGGCTGGTGGCCCAGCCCAAGCTGCTGGGGGAGACGGGCCGCACGCTCCGGGCCGAGCGCCGCAAGCCGGGCGCTCCGCACTCGGACTACCAGCTCATCTTGAAGCCCATGCCCGAGGGGCAGTCCTACCGCCTGGCCCTGGACCTGACGCTGCCGGAGCTGCGCGGGCACTCGGACCTGTCCCTCCTGCACGGTCAGCAGCGGAAGCTCCAGCTGGGCAACGTGCCGGGTGAGCTCGAGGTGTCCCTCCTCCTGATGCGGGTGGATTCCCCCGAGTTCCGGGCGATGATGAACCTCTCGGAGTCCGAGGGCACCATCACCGCCCGGCCCATCTGAGCCCCCGCTGAGGCCCCCAAGGCCGGGCACCCTGCGGCGCCCGCCCTGGCAAAATGCCCCTGTCAGCCTGTCACGCCAAGGTCTGCAGCACCGCCAGATCGTCCCGGTGCACCGCCTCATCGAGGTAGCGGTAGCCCAGCAGGGACTCGATCTCCGTGCTCTTGTGGCCCGCGATGCGGCGCAGCTCGCTGCCCTCGTAGGCGCTGAGCCCCCGGGCGAACGGCGTGCCCTGCTCGTCCACCAGGTCCACCGGGTCTCCCCGGCCAAAGTCCCCTTCCACCTGCTTGATGCCCGAGGGAAGGAGGCTGCGCTTGCTTCCGACGATGGCATCCCGGGCCCCGGCATCCACGACGAGCCGCCCCTTGGGCCGCAGGGCATGGGCGATCCACGCCGTGCGGGCGCTGCGGCGGCTGGAGGCGGCCTCGAAGAGGGTGCCCACGGACTCCCCCGCCAGCACCGCCCGGAGGCGCCCCGGAACGGCGCCCGAGGTGATGACACAGCGGATGCCCCGCTCGGAGGCCCGGGCGGCGGCCCGGACCTTGGTGGACATGCCCCCGGTGCCCACCGTCGAGCCACTGCCGCCCGCCAGCGCCAGCAGCTCCGGCGTCACCGCATCCACCTGCGCCAGCAGCCGGGCCCCGGCGTCCTTGCGCGGGTCGGCCGTGTAGAGCCCCTCCACGTCCGAGAGCACCACCAGCACCTCGGCTTCGACGACACCGGCCACGAGGCTCGCCAGCGTGTCGTTGTCGCCGAACTTCAGCTCGTCCACCGAGACGGTGTCGTTCTCGTTGATGACGGGCACCACCCCGGCCTCCAGCAACCGGTCCAGGGCGTGCTTCACGTTGAGGTAGCGCCGCCGGTCCTGCACGTCCTCGTGCGTCAGAAGAATCTGCGCCACGCGCTTGTCGGCCCGGCCGAAGGCCTCCTCATAGGCCTGCATCAGGCGGCTCTGGCCCACGGCCGCGCAGGCCTGTTTGCCGGGAATATCCTTGGGCCGGGCCGGAAGCCCCAGCCGCTCCACCCCCAGGGCGATGGCGCCGCTGGAGACCACCACCAGCTCCCGGTCCTTCGCCGCCCAGAGCAGGTCCTCGCTCAGCGCCTCGAAGTGGGCGCGGTTGAAGCGCCCCGTGGCGTTCGTCAGCGCGTTCGTGCCGATCTTCACCACCACGCGCCGGGCGGCGCGCACCCCGTCTCGTCCCGAGTCACTCACGGCTCCGAGATTAAGCCGGAAGAGGGCCCGCCCCTCAGGTGTTTCCACTAACCCACCCGGAAGCACGCAAGGCCGTGAAACTGGGCGGGCCAGACCCTAGACTGTCAGGAGAGGACGGCCGCGGGCATCTATCTACACCCGCACGGGAGAGTGAATCGTTGAAGGAAATCTACGGAAACACCCTGGGCCTCAAGGCCAGTGAACAGAGCCGGCTGCGCAACACCTTCCGGCGGCGCGTGGCTCCCCACGAGATTGTTTCCCCGGAGCTTGCCCGCCACCTCACCGAGCTGTCGAGCGAGCTCAACCGGCAGGTGGGCGTCCTCATCAACCGCAAGGGCGAAATCGAGCACGTGGTGGTGGGCAACGCCCACAAGCTCGAGCTGCCCGACATCGGCCGTGCCCGCGCGGGGCAGATCCGTCTGCGTGGCCTGCGGCTGGTGCACACGCACCTCAAGAGCGAGCCGCTCACCAAGGACGACCTGACGGACCTGGCGCTGCTGCGCCTGGACATGGTGGCCGCCGTGGGCGTGGGCCGGGAAGGCCTGCCCGGGGTGCTCCACTACGCCCACCTGGTGCCCGAGAACGGCACCGGCGAGTTCTGGCAGGTGGCCACGCTGCCCAGCGTGCACCATGACCAGCCCGACCTCCTGGACACCCTGGAGGCGCTGGAGGAGGAGTTCAACCGCAAGGCCGCCGCACGCGCGGTGGGCGGGCGGGAGAAGGCCATCCTCGTGGCGGTGTGCCTGGACGGCAACCGCGCGCACGCCGAGGCAAGCCTGGCGGAGCTCAAGGAGCTCGCGCGCACGGCCGGCGTGGAGGTCATCGACAGCGTGCTCCAGGTGCGCCGCGAGGCGGACCCGCGCTACCTCATCGGCCGGGGCAAGCTGGAGGACCTGAACCTGCGCTCCATGCAGTCCATGGTGGACGTCCTCATCTTCGACAAGGACTTGACGCCCTCGCAGGGCCGCCACATCGGCGAGGCCACCAGCCTGAAGGTGCTGGACCGCACGCAGCTCATCCTGGACATCTTCGCCCAGCGCGCCCAGAGCGCCGAGGGCAAGCTCCAGGTCGAGCTGGCCCAGCTCAAGTACCGCCTGCCACGGCTCGTCCAGAGTGACGACTCGCTCAGCCGGCTCGCCGGTGGCATCGGCGGGCGCGGCCCCGGTGAGACGAAGCTCGAAATCGACCGCCGCCGGGTGCGCGACCGCATCAACCACCTGGAGAAGCGCATCGACGCCGTCTCGCGCGAGCGCAGCGTGCGGCGGGCCCAGCGCAACCGGCGCGAGCTGCCCGTCATCTCCATCGTGGGCTACACCAACGCGGGCAAGTCCACCCTGCTCAACGCCATCACCAACGCGGACGTGCTGGCGGAGAACAAGCTGTTCGCCACGCTGGACCCGACGAGCCGCCGCCTGCGCTTCCCGCAGGAGCGCGAGGTCATCATCACCGACACGGTGGGGTTCATCCGGGACCTGCCCAAGGACCTGGTGGCCGCCTTCCGCGCCACGCTGGAGGAGCTGTACGACGCCAGCCTGCTGCTGCACGTGGTGGATGCGGCGGACCCCGCGCGGGACGAGCAGGTGGAGGCGGTGGAAACCATCCTCAGCTCCCTGGGGCTGATGGAGAAGCCGCGCCTCATGGTCTGGAACAAGGCGGACCTCATGGCCTCCGACGAGGTGGAGGCCCTGCTCCGGTCCCGGGGCGGCGTCGCCATCAGCGCGGAGACGCGCGAGGGGCTCGCCTCCCTGCTGGCCAAGGCGGACACGACGCTGTTCGCCGAGGGCGCCTCGCAGATGCTCGGGGCGCTCTGAGCCCTACCCGCCCTGCTCCTGCTTCCGCATGGGCATGGCGTCAATCACGGGGAACATCTCCTCCAAGGGGGCGGGCAGGGGCGAGCGCCACTTCTCGCCCCCGTCCTTGCCGATGAGCACCGCGGCCCCCTCCCCGGGCGCCACCTTCCAGCGCGCCCGCGCCTCGCGTTCGCCGGGGAGGCGGGCGTCCTTCCCTTCTTTCGCTCCCACGATGAGCACGAGCACGTCCCGCTCGGCGAGCTCCGGCCGGGCCCGCTCCAAGCCCTGAAGCTGGGCCTGCCACGCTCCGCCCGGCTCCCCGGGGAACAGCAGCAGCACCCGCTGCTTCCACCGCAGCCCGTCGAGGGTCTCGACACCTTCGGGCACCCCGGGGCCTTCCACCGTCAGGGGGGCGGTCATGAGCAGCTCCAGCAGCAACAGGGTGAGCATGGGGGCCTCCTCTTCCCGCAACCTGCGGCCCCCTTCCCTTTCCGGCACCTCGCGGCGGGCGAGCAGGAGAGCGTCTGGCAGGGGTGGTGTCTGGCCCCAGGCTTTTCTAGATTCGCCCCCGTGCTCACGCTGCTCTTCTATTTCTTCCTCCACCTGACGCAGATCGAAGGCCTGCCCGGCCAGGACAACCGGCCGCAGTACGTCCGGCCCGCGTCCTCCATGGCGCCGAAGTACTTCGAGCTGCTGGAGCAGAACAGCCACATCATCTACCCCGCGCTGGGCCTGCTCGCGCTGGGGCTGGTCATCATCGGCATCATCCAGGCCTGGCGCAGCCAGGACATGGACGGCTTGACCAAGAACGAGTTCAAGCGCGCCATCGTCAACGAGCTGCGCAGCAACCTCAGTGGCCTGCCCGGCGACGTGCTCGCCCGCGCCATTGGCCTGGAGCGCCTCAAGACCATGAAGCTCCTGGAGCAGATGCAGCAGGAGGGGATGATCAGCTCCTACATGAGCTCCAACCGGATGATGGTGTGGCGCGTCCGGGGCACCGGCAACGACCGGAAGGACGCGCGCTACTGAGCGCCCTGCCCTGGGCCCTCCGGGCTCAGGCGCCGCCCAGCTCCGGCTTCGGCTGACGGGTCATCAGTTCCACCACCGCGGCCTTGGCGCTCTTGCCCTCGTGGGAGATGGCGTAGACCTGCTGGCAGATGGGCAGCTCCACCCCCAGCTTCACGGCCAGGTCCTGGGCGCTCTTGGCCGTCTTCACCCCCTCGGCCACCTGCTTCATGTCCCCGAGGATGTCCGCCAGCGGCCGCCCCTTGCCCAGCTCCATGCCCACGCGGCGGTTGCGGCTCAGCTCGCCCGTGCACGTGAGCACCAGGTCCCCCATCCCCGACAGCCCCGAGAGCGTCAGCGGGTTGCCACCCTTGCGCACCGCCAGCCGGGTGATTTCCGCCAGCCCCCGGGTGATGATGGCCGCCCGCGCGTTGTGGCCCATGCCCAGCCCGTCCGCGATGCCCGCCGCGATGGCGATGACGTTCTTCAGCGCCCCGCCGTACTGCACCCCCACCACGTCATTGGAGGTGTAGGAGCGGAACGTCTCCGTCTGGAGCATCTTCTGGCACCGCGCCGCCACCTTCTCCCAGTACGAGGCGATGGTCACCACCGTGGGGCTGCGCAGCGCCAGCTCCCGCGCGAAGCTGGGGCCCGACAGCACGGCGATATAAGGATGGAACTCCTCCGGCAGGCAGTCCTCCAGCAGCTCCGTCATCGTCAGCAGGGTCTCGTTCTCGATGCCCTTGGCCACCGTGAGCAGCGGCACGTGGCGCGGCAGGAAGTCCACCGCCCGGGAGATGATGTCCCGCGTGGCCTGGCTGGGCGTGGCCAGGATGACCAGCTCCGCGCCCTCCAGCGCCTCCTTCAAATCCAGCGTGGCGCGCACCCGCGGGGACAGCGGGATGCCCGGCAGGTACGTGGGGTTCTCGTGCCGGGTGTTGATGCTGGCGGCGAGCGCCTCGTCACGCCCCCACAGGCGGACCTCGTCACACGTCACCGCCAGGGAGTTGGCGAGCGCCGTACCAAAGGAGCCAGAGCCGATGACGCTGCTGCGCATGGAAGCCTCGGAATGAGAGGGGGCCTGGGCAACCCTTCAGATGCCCGTGACCACGCCCAGGGAGAGGGTGGGCATGAAGGAGGCATCCTCGGGACGGCCATGAATGTTGCCGCCCACCATGATGACGTAGGACGTCCGCTCGGAGAAGGGCACCTCCACCCCCGTACGGAACAGAACATTGCTGGAGACCTTCACATCGTCCGGCGCCCCGCCCAGCGGCGTGCGCACGACCGGATCCGTGTCGAAGGCCAGGTGGTAGCGCACGTCCAGGAAGGCCCGGGTCCGCCGCCCCACCCGCACCGAGCCGGTCAGCCCCGGCATGAGGTTCCAGTCGCGCCGGCCCGTGAAGTACCGCCCGCCGTGCTGCTCACGGGCCTGCGGCTTGAGGAAGAAGGCATGCCCGCCCTCCAGGCCCAGGGACACCTGGGCCTCCTCGCCATTCACCAGGGACAGCCGCACCCGGGCATTCACCTCGTTCATGACGCCGTACAGGCTGTTCACGGCGGCGCCCGCATCGAGCCAGGGGAGCACCCCCCATGAGACTTGGGCCGAGACGAGCGGAAACCCCAGGAGCAGGCCCGCTGCCAGTTGCCCCTGCCCCAGGGGGATGGCGCCCTGCAGGCTCACCCGGTTGGGACCGAACGCCGCCGTCCGCACGGGGGTCCGCGCTTCCGGGCGGGGCACACCCCGGAGAGGGGCTTCGGGGCCGGGCGCCTCCCGGCGAGGCGGAGGGGGGGGCGCGGGCATGGCGTCCACCGGAGGGGCCCCGTCCGCCGGGCCCGGGAAGCTCAGCCAGGACTCGTCCGGCTCCGGATTGGCGGCGGAGGCGGGCCCGGAGGCCTCCTGCCCCCAGGCAGGCAGCCCCACGCTCAGGGCCAGCAAGGATGTCAGGAGGGGGGTTCGCATGGGGACGGGCCGGGGCAGCTTAGAACACGCCCCGGACGTCCAGCACCCACCAACCGCCCGCATTGTGCCCCCGAGACGCCCCGCCCGGTCTAGCATCCGCGCGCCGGAATCTCCGGCGGAGGAGCACGACGGGATGAGGCCCGGATGGGGCGTGGGACTGGTGATGGCGCTGACACTCGGGGCATGCCGGGAGCGCGCGCCCTCCACACCGGAGGATGCGGGCCCGCGCGCCCCCGCCGTGGCGTGGACGGGGCCCGGGTGTGACACCCTCCTGCCCGCGGATCTCCTGGAGCTGGCGCTGCCCGGCTTCACCGGCAAGGAGGCGCGCGCGTGCCCCACCTGTGGCCCGCTGTGCACCTACCGCTCGGCGGCCGAGCCCGGCGTGACCGTCTCGCTCACCTATGACTGCCAGCCCCGGGACTCGCACACCGAGGTCCGTGAGCTGCTCGAGCCCACCCTGAAGGCCGGCGGCGTGGAGGTGCCCGCGCTGGGCCGGGCCGCCGCGCGCCGCTCGCTCGTGCCCGGCATGCTCCAGGTGGTGGCCTGGGACGATGACACCCCGTGCGTGCTGGCCGTCACCTGGCTCGGCGCGGGTTCCGAGCGCGCCGTCGAAGTCCTGCGCACGGCCCTGCGCGCCACCACCTCCGTCCTGCTCCAGCCGGACGCGGGCCTGGTGGCGGCCCCGCCTTCGGAAGGGCCCGCCGGCGGCGGCGGGCTGCCCTGAGCGGGGCTACTCCTCCTCGAAGGAGATTTTCTGCCCGCGGTCCACCTCGTAGATGGCCGCCTGCATCCCAAAGCGCACCAGCCGCTTGCCCAGGCGCGGGAAGTCCGCCACCTCCACCTCCCGCCGCTCGCCCCCGGAGAGGTAGACGAGCTCCGCGTCGAAGGGGTTGAGCAGGTGGTGGCCCACGCTGGGCGTGGGAAAGCCCATGAAGTCTCCGGGCCCCACCTCGTGGCGTTCCTCCCCAATCTCGGCGATGCCCCGCCCCGAGAGGATGTAGAGAAACTCCTCCTCGGAGTGGTGGGAGTGAAAGACAAAGGACTCCTTGCCCGGGGCCAGCTTCAGCAGGTGAATCCCCAGGCGCTTGAGCCCGGTCAGCTCACTCAGCGACAGGCCCCGCACCAGCGAGGCGGGGTTGAGCGGGTGGGACTGGGACTGCTCGGGCACCCGCGAATGATCCGCGGCCCGCACGAGCAGCTTCGAGGAGGGGGCATCCGTCTTCGCCGTCATGGCACGCTCCGGTCAGAACGCCCAGGCTACAGCGTGCGCAGGAACTCGACGAGGTCCTCCACCTCGGCGTCGGAGAGCTGCGACGTCTTGCCGTGCTGATCCGTGTAGCGCGTCTGGAAGATGCGCTCCCGGAGCGTCTTCGCGCTGCCGTCATGCAGGTACGGCGCGCTGCGCGCCAGCCCCAGCAGGGACGGGGTGTTGAGGCCCAGCTTGCGCACGGCCTCGATGTCCGGCTGCGCGCCCGTGAGCACGAAGGTGCCCACGTTGGCCTGATTGTTGTTGGTGAGCGCCTGGCCCGCGTGGCACTCGTCACACCGGGCCTTGAGGAAGACCTGGGAGCCGCGGATCTGCGCCTCCGTCATCTGCTCGCGCTGGTAGGGGTTGTCCGGCGCCGGGGCTGCGTCCATGAAGGCGGTGAGCTGCGCCGTCATGAACGCATCCACCATGCCCCCGCCCATGCGGTGGCGCACGGTGGTGTCCAGGAAGTCGCTCAGCGAGGAGAACTCGCCGCTCCAGTGGAACGGGCCCGTCTGGGGAATCATGCGGCCGGCAATCGTGGGCGTCTGGCGCGGCCCATCCGGGAACATCCACGTGTGGCCGTCATCGCGCACGTCGTGGTGGCAGGTGGAGCACGCGGCGCCCACGTTGGACGCCGTCATGCGCGTGTCGAGCGCGGAGAAGAAGAGCTTGCGGCCCATCACCACCTCGGGCGGCAGCACGTCCCCGGCGAGCTTCAGCCGGGGTTCCTCCTCGCGGATGTTCACCGTCCCCGTGCCATCGCCCACCAGCCGGCTCAGCGTGTGGTCGAAGCCGTTGTACACGTAGGCCCGGCGGCCATCCCGCGACAGGGCAATGCCGGTGGGGCCCGAGCCCACGCGCACGAGCTGGCGCACGGTGGAGGTGGTGACCCCCGGCCTGCGGCTCAGGTCCTCGCCCGAGCGGCGGTCGGTGGGAATCACCGCCACGTTGTTCGTCTCGCGGTTCACCACGTAGAGCCACGCCCCGGTCGCGTCCACCACGGACGCGATGGGCCCCTGCACCGGGTGCGAGGGGTCCGGGCTGGTGATGGTGTTGGGCGGATAGTCCGGGTTGCCGTCCTCGTGGCAGGTCTGGCTGTGGTCGTCCACCAGAGGCTCGGCGGTGTCCGCCTCGAAGGTGACGATGCCCGGCGAGGCGATGGCGCCCGTGCCGCACGGCCCGCCCCCCCCGTAGAGGCTGCCCCCGCCACCGCCGGAATCCGGCATCCCCGGCGTCACGACGGGGTCCTCGCGCGCCCACTGCGCCGTCGCGAAAGCCCGGCGGCCGTCCGGCGACACCACCACGTCCGTCATGCCCCGGGCATGGAAGAGGGTTCCCGGAAACTCCTGGGCACTCCCGCCCGGGCCCCGCCGCAACAGCAGGGTGGCGTTGGCGCGCTCGTAGAGCCCGGTGCTCGCCTTGAGCACCTTCGGCCGGTCCCGGCTGGACAAGTCCAACTGAACCACCTCGCCCGAGCGGTGGAGCGTCACGAGCGCCGTGCCATCCTCCCTCAGCGCGATGCCGCGGGGCTCCTCGCCCACGGGCAGCTCCCAGCGCTTGGCGAGCGTGGCCGTGTCGAAGGCGGCGACGGAGCCCGTCTCGGTGGTGTCGAGCATGGCGGTGTTCACCACGAAGAGCGTCTGGCCATCCGCGGAGACCGCCAGGCCCATGGGCTCCACGCCCACCTTCAGCCGCGCCGCCTCCGTCCACTCGCCCCGGCGGATGACGGACACGCTGCGGTCGCCCCGGTTGGAGACATATAAGGTGTCATCTGGCCCCACGGTGATGCGCTCAGGGGCGCGGCCCACCTTGATTTCGGCCACCTTCTCGTAGGCCTCGGTGTCCACCACCGCGACGATGCCGTTGTCGGTGTCCACCGCGTAGAGCAGCGCGTCATCCCGGCTGAGCGCCACGGAGCCCGCGGAGGTCGAATAGGTGGCGATGGGCTTCTGCTCACAGCCCGTCCACCCCAGGGCCAACACCATCACCGCGGCCAGAACCTGCTTGCGCATGGGCACTCCTCGACAGGAAGGGTTCCGGCCCGGCTCCTTCCTCCCAGGGCGGCATGGTGCCACCGGCGGCAACCCAAAGTCGAATGTTTCCCCACACCGGGTGTGACTCGCTGGACACAGAAGCCACGCTCCTGGCCAAGCCTCCACGACACGGGCATACATGGCGGGAGCGGAGTAAGGAGACCCCGTGGCCCGTGCCTCGCCCCCCATCGTCCTGAGCTTCCGGCGCACCTTCGCACTGCTCATCGTGCTGGTGGTGCTGCCCTCGGCGGGGCTGTCGGGCTTCGGCGTGGTGGCCATCATCAACGAGCGCGCCGCGGTGGAAAAGCGCCTGGAGGCCGCCTGGCACGGCACCCTGAAGGCGCTGGCGAAGGACCTGCCCCAGGAGCTGCGCCAGGCGCGCTTCGTGGAGCGCGGCGAGGAGCTGGACCTGGTGAACACCCCGGGCCGGGTGCTCTCCAACGCCTCCTTCTGGATCGAAGGGGGCAAGGTGACGTGCTCGGATGCGCCCCTGGCGCTGGCGCTCAACGCGGTGCTCACCGACCTGAGCCACCTGCCCCCGGACACGACCGTCTTCTCCTTATATGTGGGCGGCCTGCCGGTGCTCATCGCCGCCGAGCGGCACGGCAACGGGGTGCGCGGCACCCAGCTGTCCACCGCCGCCGTGGAGGCGCTGCTGACGGAGCAGGCCGAGCACTACCTGACCTCCCCGGAGCCGGTGCTCTTCGCGCTGCGGCCCATCCCCCGGGAGACCAACGAGGGGCTCATGGGCCGGCTCATGTCCGAGGTGGTGCAGGCCCGGGCGAGCGCCCTGGGCCCCCAGGTGCTGGCGGACCAGGTGCTCGCGGCGCCGCTGCAGGACTTCCGGCTGGTGGTGCTCCCCACGGGCGAGGACCCGGTGGCGCGCGCCTCCACGCGCAACCGCGTGGTGTACGGCGTGCTGCTGGGCCTGTTCTACCTGACGCTCACCTTCGGGGTGGTGTACACCGGCCGGGTCCTCTACCGGGAGGCGAAGCTGTCGCGGCTGAAGACGGACTTCGTCTCGCTGGTGAGCCACGAGCTGCGCACCCCGCTGACCTCCATCCGCATGTTCATCGAGACGCTGGCGCTGGGACGGCTGAAGGACCCCGCGCAGATCCAGGAGGTGCTCCAGCTGCTCACGCGGGAGACCGAGCGGCTGTCGGTCCTCATCGAGCGGGTGCTGGACTGGGCGCGCCTGGAGAGCGGGCGCAAGGAGTACCAGCGCGAGCGCATCGCGGTGGCCGACCTGGTGGACACGGCGGTGGCGGCCTTCCGGGCCCAGCGGCTGGATGGGGGCATGGACCTGAAGGTGGAGGTGCCCAGCGGGCTGCCCCCGGTGCACGTGGACCGGCACGCCATGGCCGGCGCCCTGCTCAACCTGCTGCAGAACGCCTACAAGTACAGTGGGCAGGACAAGCGCATCGCCCTCACCGTCCGCGCGTACCGGCGGTGGGTGGCCTTCTCCGTGGAGGACAATGGGGTGGGAATCGCACCCAGGGACCGCCAGCGCATCTTCGAGCGCTTCTACCGGGTGGACAACCTGCTGACCCGCAAGACGGAGGGCAGCGGGCTGGGCCTGGCCATCACCAAGCGCATCATCGAGGCCCACGGGGGACGCATCTCGGTCCAGAGCAAGCTGGGCCGGGGCAGCCTCTTCACCATCCAGCTTCCAGCGGGAAAGGCATGAGCGGCAAGGTCCAACGCATCCTGGTCGTGGAGGATGACCTGTCCATCCTCACGGGCCTGTCCATCAACCTGCGCATCGAGGGCTACGAGGTGCTCCAGGCCCAGGACGGGCGCGTGGGGCTCGCCAAGGCGCTCGACGAGGCGCCGGACCTCATCGTCCTGGACATCATGCTGCCGGAGCTCAACGGCTTCGATGTCCTCAAGGAGCTGCGCCAGCGCGGCCGGGACACCGCCGTGGTGATGCTCTCCGCCAAGGGCATGGAGACGGACAAGATTCTCGGCCTCAACCTGGGGGCGGATGACTACGTGGTGAAGCCCTTCGGGCTGCAGGAGCTGATGGCGCGCATCAAGGCCGTGCTGCGCCGCCGGCACCCCGTCTCCGGCGCGCCCCCGGTGACGTTCGGGGACGTGGAGGTGGACATGGTGGGCAAGACGGTGGCGCGCGCCGGCAAGGCCGTGGAGCTGACGGCGCAGGAGTTCAAGCTGCTCACCCACTTCCTGGCCCACCCGGGGCGGACCTTCTCCCGCGAGGAGCTGCTGTCGGGCGCCTGGGGCTTCGACTACGAGGGCAGCGCGCGCACGGTGGACAACTTCGTGCGCCAGCTGCGGCTCAAGTTCGAGCCGGATCCGGAATCCCCCCGCCACTTTCTGACGATCCGGGGGCTGGGCTACCGGTTCGACCGCTGAGGCCGCACATTTTGCTTTCCGGGAGCCACCGCCTCCCGCACGATGCCCGCCGAGCTGCCGAGGACACCATGCGCCGCCGCTACACCATCCACCGAGACGGGGACCTCCTCGTGGAGGAACTCGACGCCCAGGGCAAGGCCATCGACCCCGAGCCCGTGCCCCCCGAGGACCGGCTGCCCGTGGAGCTGATCGTCATGGCGCCCGATGGCGAGGACGGCCGCGCCCAGCTGCTGGACTTGATGGAGCTGGCGCTCGGCATCGAGACCGAGGGGCCCCCGCCCAACCCCAACGGGCCGGACAAGTTCAAGCTCCCCGTCATCAGCTGACGGGCTACAGCCCCACGACGCCAATCTGGCGGGAGTCCTCCAGGTCGAACGGCTTGCCGTCGAAGCGCCCGTAGCGCTCGCGCAGCGTCAACCCACAGGCACTGAGCGCCGTTTCCAGCTCTTCCGGGGAGAAGTGGCGCAGCCGCAACCGGCGGATGGGCGCCGGGCCCCCGGGCGGCTTGCGCTCGCTCAGGTGCAGGGCGAACAGCGAGCGGCGGGGCTCCAGCGGGGCCGTGGGGGTGTCGTCCCGGGGGAGAATGGCCTCGCGGGGCGGGTTGAGCACGTCATAGATGAAGGTGCCATCCGGCGCGAGGTGGTGACGCACCGTGGCCAGGAAGGCCTCCAGGTCATCCCGGTTCGGCATGAGCCCCATGGCGTGCTGGGGGGCAAGCACCAGCGGAAAGCGCTCCTCCAGGCGCAGGGCCCGCACATCGGAGATGACGAAGCGCACCCGGCCGGAGACCTCCGGGGACTCCGCGCTGCGGCGCTCCTCGGCGGAGCGAATCATCGCCTCGGAGGCGTCCACGCCCACCACCGGGAACCCATGGCCCGCCAGGGACCAGGGCACCCGGCCGTTGGCGGTGCCCAGCACGAGCACCGGCCCGCCCCGCTCACCTGCCTGGCGCATGTAGAAGAGGAGATCCGGCTCCTGGCTCACCAGGGACAGGGGCGCACGGCCGCGGACATCATTCCCGCTCATGTCCCGGACGTAGCACGGAAAGACACCTTGCCGGGACAGGGGCCTGCTCATACTGAGCAATCCTCTTCCCACGGCCTGTCCAGGAACCGACGCGCCCCTCTGCCCCGCAGTCGATCCCGTTGGCCCCGGTTTTGCCTCACCCTGAGTGAGCACGGGATGGCAACACCCGTTTTCCTCAAGTGAGGGACGTATGAAGGGCGGACGGAAGTGGGCGGGAGCACTGCTGGCGGCTGGGCTGGTGTCGGCGGCGGCGTGCTCGGATGGCGGCGAGAGCAACGACACCTCGGAGCAGGGCAATCCAGGACTGGACAATCCAGGGCCTGAGACGCCCGTGGTGCCCGTGAATCCCCCGGCGGCGGAGAACCCGCCCGCCTCGGGGAACGATGGCGGAACCCCCGATGCCGGGACGCCTCCAGGCGACGGGGGCACGCCGCCCACGGACGGGGGAACCCCGCCCACGCCGCCGCCCCCCCCCACCCCGCCCATCATCGCCCCCCCGCCGTCGGCGGCCGGCTGGCGGTTCTTCGGCCGGGCCGAGGGGGGCCCGGAGAAGGTGTACGGCGTGACGTCCGATGAGGACGGCAACATCTGGGTGGCGGGCGGCGAAGAGGGCCTCTTCGTGCTGAAGCCCGGCGCCACGAGCTTCCAGAAGTTCACGATGACCGACGGCCTGCGGCCCTACGGCTACCTGCCGGGCGGGGGCACGCCCACGGGCACCAAGTACCTCAAGGTCATCTCCGTGGCCGGCGGCGTGAAGAAGGCGGGCGCCTCGGGCATGGTGTTCGTGGGCTACGAGGGGCTGCCCGGCGAGGGCGCGAACCACTGCGAGAACAACTGGGACGGGGCCAACCCGGACGCCAGCCGCTACAAGAGCGGAGACGCGGACAAGGTGACGCTGCTGCCGGATGGCACCATCACCACGGTGCACTACGACATCTTCTCGGGTCCGGACGTGGTGCGCGACGAGCCCCGCGGCCGGGAGAAGGTCTGCAACATCCTGCGCATCGCGGTGGACAAGAAGACCCACAGCGTCTGGTTCGGCGGCAACCACGGCTTCGCCTGGGGCGACATCCGCTTCGAGGGCAACCCGGCCTGCAACGGGCAGCACTCGTGCGCGGGCCTCTACGAGCACGTGCACCCGGCCATCAACGCCTTCGTCTACTCGAATAAGGCCGAGGACTCGAAGCTCTACCCGAATGATCCGTCCAAGTGGCGCGTGCGCAACGCGCTGCTCACGGACGCCTACTACGGCGTGGCGGTGGACCCCAGCGGGGACGTGTGGTTCGGCGGCGCGGACCGCTCCACGCGCTTCCGCTACGTCACCGCGACGGGCAGCCCGAACTACTGGCGGGCCCAGTCGATGACCGAGGACAGCGCCTACGCCTGGAACCGGTACGACATCTGGACGGACGCGGTGGCGGACGGCTCGCGCCCCGAGCAGCGCACCGCGGACACCGTCTCCGGCATGGCGGTGGCCAAGGACGGCACGGTGTGGGTGGGCTCCTTCGCGAACGGGGTGGCCCAGCTCGACGGCGAGGGCAAGGTGCTGCGCCGGTTCAGCACGGAGCTGGTGGACCGCAAGGGCTACGTCGCTTCGCTCTCGGCGGACCCGCTCGATGGCAGCGTCTGGGCGGGCACGAGCTGGGGCGGTGGCATCAGCCGCATCCGGGGCAACACCGTCATGCACTACAACAGCGACATCATCGGCATGGACCTGGCCATGTCCCGCGTGTCCGACATCCAGGCGGACACCTCGGGCGCCCAGCGCCGCATCCTCGTGGGCTTCATGGGCTACGAGCGCAGTGACAAGCGCTGGGTGGCGGGCTCCATCGGCATCTACACCGGGGACTGACCCTCCACGGCCCAGGATTCAATTCCAGCCAGCGCCACTCGCCCTGCTTCCCCACTCGCGGAAGCAGGGCGTTTTTCTTTCCAACCAAGTTACTCAACCATTCATGACTTCTCCAGCGACAATGATTGTCTACGGGAAACCCCTTAGCGCCGGAGCCTGTCTCTCTCTCCAGCATCACCCAGACCTCACCAGGCAAAATCCGCCTACATTAAAATCAGGCTTTACCGACAGGTGAGGGGTCTGCGCCGGATGGAATGAATTGTCAGTTCCTCCCGGCTCAATCCGAGGCCGCTTGGCCAAGCCCGATAAAGCGCGGTCCGCTGCCGTGGGCAATCCGGGCCAAGGTGACAACAAAGGCTTTCCTCGCCAAACAAGCTCTTTAATCATTGACGGCGTTGACCATTCCCTGTGAACCTTCGTTCATCACCAAACCAAGGAGGCACCGGAATGGAATTTCGACTCAAACACGTCGTGACCGTCGTGGGAGTCCTGGGCTACTCGACTGGGGCCAGCGCTACCATCTTGGAGCAACGCTGCACCGACGACAGCCTCGATCCCGCGCAGGCCATCCAGCGCAACGAGTGGGCGCGCAAGTGCGGTTTGGCCTACAACTCGGGAGGCACCGGGGCTTACTTCAACACGGAATTGCCCGCCTCCAACGGTGGCTACCTGTATGAGTACACGGAGACGACCGTAGGGCCTGCGAGCCGCATGTTTTCGGGCGACTTTCAGTCCAATGAAATTAACTCTACCTACCTGAATACGATCTATCTGAGCTCACCCATCACGAGCTCGATCGATGCTCAGGGCTTTTACAAGTGGACGGGTTCCTCTACCCGAGTCAGGCCGCTCCCACTTTACCCGACTTTCAGCGACAACAGGGACATCACCGCAGGCACTCCGCTGCGCCCACACGCCACCTTGGCGGACTGCAACCTCTACAGGGCCAACGGCACCGTCGCCCCTGCCTTCTATGTCAATGGGTACTGCCGGGCGAGCTGCTACTCTCCGGAGCAGGAGGTGCTGTTCTCGGATGGTCCCCAAGCCATCGTCGAGGCACGCAAGGCGATGCGCGAGGATCTGGTCACCCTGACCGCAGACTCCACGCTGGATGCCATCCAATTGCAGACCAACCAGACCTACAGCTTCACCGAAGAGCTCCGCGATACCCGGCACACGCTCTATGAGATCGCCACGGAGTCGGGTGGACACCTGCGCGTCACCGGGGCGCACCCCATCATCCAAGGCGAGGGCCGCCTCGTGCAGGCGCAGACGCTCAAGGTGGGGGACGAGCTGGTGAAGGTCGACGGCTCGCGCGACCGCATCACCGACATCCGGCAGACCCCGTACTTTGGCAAGGTTTACAACGTGCGCCCCGTGACCGATCAGCCCGTCACGAACATCCTCGTTGCCCAGGGCTTCCTCGTGGGCTCCTCGACGTTCCAGAACGACGACATCGGCTACATCAACCGCGTCATCCTGTTCAGCTCGACCATCCCGGCCGAAATCATCCCGTAACCCAGTGGCGTTGGCTGAGACGGGTGTGCGGGTAAACCCCTGCCGCATACCCGTCTCGGCCTTGAAATCTCCCGCTCATGAACCTCCTGACGGAAGCACGTGTCTTGTTCGCAGCCCTCTGCGTGGCCGCGTGGCTGCCACAACAGGCAGATGCGCAGCCCATCCTCCAACAGCGGTGCAACGCGGATAGCCGGAACCCAAGCCAGGCCGAGGCTCGCGTCCACTGGGCACGCCGGTGCGCGTTGACCACACATGCCATTTCCCCGGGCGCCTATTACGACACCTACGCCACGGCAGCCAATGGCGGGACGCTGAAGGATTACGCCGAGACCGATGTCAGCTCGAACTGGCAAGGGGTGAACGCCTATATCGGTCAGAACGACAACTTCGAAGTAAACGCCTCGTTCATCAGCAAGCTCTACATGAGCGGGCCGACCTCCCAAGGCCTGGACGCCAATGGCTACTACGAGTGGTGGCGCCCGGCGGCCCGGCGCAAGAGCCGCCCGGTCTATCCCATCTTCGGGAGCCACTTCGACATCTATAGCCTCAGCAACCAGCAGCTCTATCCCCACCCTCAACTGAGCAATTGCTTCCTCTATCGTGATCCGAATGGCACGGTGCTGGCGACCGGCTCCAGCTTCTACGTCAACGGATACTGCGAGGCCGCCGCATCCACGGATCGGTGCACCACCGACCGGCTGAACGTGCGCGAGGCCAAAGAACGGATCGACTGGGCGCGCCAATGCGGTCTGAGGCAGAACATCGGACTCCCCTCCGCGTGGTTCGACACGGGCCTGCTGGCGCTCGATCAGAGCACCACGCTGAAGGACTACTCCGAGACGGCGGCTCCGCAGGACAGAAGGTACTCTGGGCCCAGCGTGAACTATGAGGTCAATTCCGCTTACGTGTCCTCACTCTACAAGTCCGGCACCAGCGCTTATCAGGGCTCCGACGCGCAGGGGTACTACAGGTGGGCCCGGGACCCGGGCTTGATAAGACAGCGCCCGTTGTATCCCATTTTTGGAACTTCGCCGGATATCAACAGCGGCTCCCTGCTCACCCCGGGCATTGGTTCCGATTGCAACCTCTACAGCAGCACAGCGCCAGCCACGTCCTTCTACGTGAACAAGTACTGCGAAAGCATCTACTGAATTCCGCGGCAAGTTCTTGGGCCCGGAGCGGTGGCAGGGCATTGGACAACGGTCCAATGCCCACAGCTCAGGAACAGGTGGACCCGGGTGTTCAGGGGTGAGGGTGGACAAGGCCACGTTCTGTGCCCTCTGGTGAAGAGCCACCTGGGCTTTGAGGAAACCAAGGCTGAAGCCGGCAGACGGTCCGCCGAACCGCACCGCTGTCCAGGTTTCTCTACCATTTGATCTGCTGTGGTTTTCCCAGTTCGGCCATCGTCGCGACAAGCCGGTGAGTCGCACCTGATATTTCCAGAAGGGAAGTCCTTCTTGGAAGCCTGACTGTAGAATGCGCCGGGGAAACCGGGAAACGACTTGCCCGGCAGAGCCCCAGCGCCTCATCTCTTGCTTTTTCAGCAACCTTCTAGTGGAAATCCGGCGCGGCGCGCATCGGTGTGAAGCGGGGACGGGCGCTGGACGAAGACTTCGCGGCGCCTGTCACCTCATCCGCCAACAGGCCATAGAGGATGTCGGCGCTCTTGCGGAGATCCTCGACCGGGGCGCCCTCGTTGAAGCCGTGGTAGTTGATGGGCGGCCCCATGTTCTCGGTGAACAGCGCGCCGGCGGCGATCAGGTTCGTGTTGCCCTTGGCATCCGTTCCGCCCCCAATGGCCCTGGCCGGGCACGGCTCGCCAAGAACCTTCTCGAACGCCTGACTGACTCTCCGGAACGCATTGCTCTCCGGCAGCCGGACGTCGGGCGGGAACAAGGTCGTTGTCCGGTATCCGAGGGTGTAGCCGGGCTCGGCGGGGAAACGCCGCATCAGCTCCGCGAAGGTCTCCTGGAAGCGGCTGGGGGACGCCTTGCCTCCGACCAGTCCCTCCGTCTTGCCGTCCCACGCCACGCTGTGGTGGCCGAGGGCGTAGCGGATGTCGATCTCCACCCGCGCGGCGGTGTCGGGCGCGCCCTCCGGGCGGGTGTAGAAGCGGGTCACGGCATACGTCGTCCCCTTGCCCTCCGTGAAGACATCATCGTGGCGCAGCAGCAGCTCCGGGTGGTGCTCGCCGAGGACCTGGGTGCCCCAGCTCCAGGTGATGAACCGGCTCAGCTCGCTGATCTCGTTGCGCTCCAGGTGGCTGCCCACCATCGCGCTCAAGAAGTTGGCCAGCGAGATCAGCGGGTTGGCACCCTCCCGCCGGTTCTCATCCGGCGCCGAGCCGTGCTGAGCACCGATCACCGAGGTCTTGAGGACCAGGCGATTGTTGGCCAGTCCCGACGTGTCCACGGACAGCGGGGCCTTGCGATAGGCAGGGTCATCGAACCCGTGGCCCTGGTACAGGGCCTCCACCTGCTGGGCGAAGCGCTGGAGGGCCTCCTGCGAATTCGAGCGGATGACCGCGGTGGCCGAGTCGGGAATCTGGTTCGCGGGCCCCTTCGGCGTATCGAGCGATTCGATCCACACCTGTGCTGGGGCCTCGGGCCCGGGCTCAGGTACCGGCGCCCGGCGCTGGATGGTGAAGACGGGGCGCTCCAGTCCCTTCTCGGCGCGGATGCACCACATGGCATCGAAGATGACCCCCAGGTCCGGGTTCTCCTCCGGCTTGTCTTCCAGGTAGTGGTGCATCGACATGTCGGTCTCCTCCGAGGTATCGAAGATGACCTCCAGGGTGAGCCGGTCCAGCCTGGAATCGCCGTCATACTGCCGGGCCACGGCCTTCAGGACGTTGAGGGCGATGAGGGCGGGGCCCTTGTCGTCGATGGCTCCGCGGCCGACGTAGAACTCCTGCTCCTTGCCTAAATAGGTCCGCTGCTCCTTCACGAGCTTGAAGGGCTCCCAGCCCTCCTGGTTCCCTGGAGCCACCGTGTCGAGGTGGCTGCTCAGGGCCACCCGGCGCGGCCCCGAGCCCACGCGAACGCCAAACAGCCAGTACTCCTGGCCATTGATGGTCTTCTTCCACTCGAAGGGAACAAGCTTATGGACCTTCTGAGTTTGATTGAACTGCTCGACCTGGCGCAGCAGCTCCGCCTGGATCTGCTGGAGGTTGGCCACGACTTGAGCCTCGGACAGGTCCACCCCGCGGTAGGTCCGGGCCGCGACAAATGTCGAGAGATCATCGAACAACTGTTCGTCGATGTAGCGATGGAGCTGCACGAGCCCATCGTCTGAAGGCTCATCCTCCGTCGAAGAACACGCACACATCAATCCCAGCAACGCCACGACGGCAAGCCGGATCCCAATTCTAGACATATCAGCCCTTCTGTTCACGCGTAGCACACACGCCTCCCTTGACGGGCCAGGAGGGCTCATCGGCCTTTCCCCCCCAACTCACGCCGCCCTACATACTTGCGTCCCACGGGGGAGGTGAAGGGGGGGCATGCCGGCTGTGGAGAACTTCACGCTTGCGTGGAGCGAGGCCGCGAAGGGTGGATGATGCGCTGTGTTAAGGGTTTCCTCATAGAGGGAGGGCTTCAGTCTCCCAGCCAGTAGAGGTTGCGCCGGGTGCGCAGCACGTTCTCCAAGAACTTCGAGAAGGAACTGGCGACGGGGCCACAGTAATAAAGGTCCGGCCATGCTTCATGGGACCCATCAATGAGGCGATAGCGGCCGTCCTCCTGATGGCCGACGTCCAGCACGACGTAGTTTCCATCCTGCACGTAGCAGATGGCATACATCGAAGCGGGGCCCCACTGGTCGTTGTCTTCTCCGCGGATGGCGACCCGGGCCCGGACGAGCTCTGACAGTGGTAGGACGCGGTACGGGCAACCCGGCCGCTGTTTGATCAGTTCCGCTCCATCACAGTGAAGATAAAAGGCCCGCAGGTCAGGATCCAACCTCCATCCCACCCGGTGCTCGAACGCCTCAATCTGCTCAAGCGTGGCGGGTGGATACGGAAAGTGGTCGCGTGAGACCTCTTCCAGCAGGAGGTTCATGGGTGTGGCCATGATCAATTGTCCAGGTAGGGCAGATTGGGGCCCACCGTATTCCAGGGGGATCTGCTGTCGTAACAGGCAGGATACTGCCTGCCGAACTCGCCATGCACACTGGGCTCAGTAGGCAAGATGTTGTTGCGATCCGTCGGGTCACCGCCGTGTTTCAGATCGCGAATGTGATGGCCCGGCCAGTTATCGCCATCGGCTGGCCACTGGCCAAACTTCTTGCTCCATTGGTCCCGGAAGGAATCTCGAAAGTTTTCCCACTTCTTGCGTGCGGCATCGTTTTGCGCCTTCGTCACCGCAGGGTAGTCGCAGCAACAGTGGAAGATGCCATAGCGGCTACCTGCCTTGACGGGTAACGGAGGGATGACGAGACGTCCCTCCCAATCCAGCTTGATGTCGGCCAACCACATGCAGCCCATGAGCCGATGGCCTTGCTGAGCGCACTCCTTCTGACACATCCGCATGAAGTCCTGCCTGCACTGCCAAGGACCGTAGAAGAGGGTTGTCTTCAACTGCCCTCCGAGCACCGGGAGCCAAGGCAATTCCTTCTTCACCGCAGGGTGGACTCCTGACGATGGTGAAGAACCAGAGCCGCCCACTCCTTGGGGCGTTGCACACCCCATGAGGAGCGCGGCCAGCACAGCCGCTCGGCACAGCTTCAAATGAAAGCGCCTACTTCACCGGCACGCGGTGCTTCTCGAAGAGCGCCTGCTGCCGGCTGACGAGCGGCACCTGCCGGCCCGCGAGCCACATGCCCAGCGGGCGGCTGGCGCTCTCCAGCGGGTCCCCGTTCCACAGCACCAGGTCCGCCACCGCGCCCGGGGCAATGCGGCCGCCCTCCACCCCGAAGGCCTCCGCCACGTTGGATGTCATCGCCCGCAGGGCCTCGGTGTGGGGCAAGCCCCAGGCCACCGCGTTCGCGGCCTCCTGGGACAGCGTGCGCACCCGGTGCGGCTCGCCCAGCGTCGAGAAGAGCACCTTCACCCCTGCGGCATGTAGCAAGGCCGCCTGGTCCAGCCGCCCGCCCAGGCTGTCGAAGTCACTGGGCAGGTTCTGCGTGGGCTGGAGGATGACGGGCACCTTCGCCGCCGCCAGGGCCCCTGCCACCTGCCACGCCTCGTCCGCGCCCACGAGCACGAGCTTGAGCCTGTACTCGCGCGCCAGATCCAGCGCCGCCAGCAAGTCCCCTGCCCGCTTCGCCGCTACCACCACCCGCACGGAGCCGTTCAGCACCGGCTGGAGCGCCTCCAGATCCAACCGGCTCGCGGCCACGTCCCGCATGCGGTTCTGCTCGAAGTCCGCCCGTCGCCGGCCGTACTCCCGCGCATCCGAGAGCAGCTCCCGCAGGCGCTCGAGCACCCCGGAGCGCGAGGTGGACAGCGCCGCCCGGCCGGAGATCCCCAGGTTGATGTGGAGCGCCAGGGGCGTCCGGAGCACGCGGCCATCCGCCGCCACGAAGGCGCTCTGGCCAGGCACCAGTCCCCCTGAAGGAACCGCGCCCACCGCCGTCACGCCGCCCAGCCGGGCCACCGGGAAGAGCTCCGAGGCCGGATTGATTCCATCGGAGGCCCGCAGCGCGGCCCGGATGGGCGTCTTCGCCGCGGCCTCGCCCCGGAAGTCCTCATCGGAGGCAGACCACTCCGCGGGCACCTCCACCAGCCCCAGCCCCGTGAAGGCATCCATCAAGCCCGGCGTCAGCAACCGGCCCCGGCCCTCCACCGCGCGGCACCCGGCGGGCAGCGTCCCCAGCGCCCCCTTCTGCGCCCGCGTCACCTTGCCGCCCTCCACGAGCACCGAGGCCCCCGTCCACCACTCGGAGCCGGTGAACACCGTCACGCCCTGGAAGGCCGTGCACGTCCCCTCCTCCAGGGCCAATAGCGCAGCGCAGGCCGGCTCCTTCACGCCATCGCACGGGGCCTCCAGCCCCAGCGCCTGCCGCGTGGGCACGGCCGCGGGCTGCGCCACCAGCCGGGCCGAGGTCCGCGCGTGCTCCCCCACCTCGAAGTCGCTCGCCTCCACCACGCCCTGGGCGGCGTCATAGGTGACGACGCCATCGGCCCACACGCGCTGCGCCCGCGCATAGGCGCTCAGCGGGTGGCCCTTCCACAGCACCACATCCGCCATCTTCCCCGGCTCCAGCGAGCCCGTGCGCTCCTCCACCCCCATCACCCACGCGGGGTGGAGCGTCACCCAGCGCAGCACCTCCTCCTCGGTGACGGGGATGCCCGACTCGCGCGCCCGCCACATCGCCTTGCCCGCCTCCTGGTTCAGCCGCTGGATGCCGTAGGCCGAGTCCGAGTGGATGACGGTCCGCACCCCGGCCTGCCACAGGAGCCCCGGGTTCTCGGGGATGCCATCCCAGGCCTCCAGCTTGAAGCCCCACCAGTCCGTCCAGGTGGCCACCGCCACCTCTTTCTTCGCCAGCACGTCCCGGAGCTTGTAGGCCTCCACCGCGTGGTGGAAGGCGCGGATGGAGAAGCCCGCCTCCTCCGCCACCTGGAGCATCACCGCCATCTCATCGGCGCGGTAGCAGTGGTTCTGTACGAGCAGGTTGCCGCGCAGCACCTCCGCCAGCGTCTCCAGCTTCAAGTCCCGCGCGGGCGGCGGCCCCGCCTCCTCGGGCTTCTTCGCCCGCTTCTTCTCCCAGTCCTCGCGCTTCTGGAGGTAGTCGCGCGCCAGGGCGAACGCCTGCCGGAAGCCGGCCACGTTGGCCATGCGCGTGGCGGGCGCCATCTTGCGGCCCTCGCCGTACACCCGGCGCGGGTTCTCCCCGCAGGCCATCTTCAGCGCGTCCTTGGCCCCCGGAAACTGCATCTCCGCCGCCGTGCGGCCAAAGTGCAGCTTCACCGGGAAGCCCCGGCCCCCAATCAGGTTGGCGCTGCCCGGCAGCACGAGCAGCGAGGTCACCCCACCCGCCGCCGCGCGCCGCAGCCCCGGATCCTGCGGCCAGAAGCCGTGCTCGGCATCCACCTCGGCCGTCACCGGGGCGGTGGCCTCGTTGCCCTCCTCGTTGGCGAAGCTCGCCGGGGTGGCGTACACGCCCAGGTGGCTGTGCGCATCGATGATGCCCGGGGTGACGAAGAGCCCCGTGCCGTCCAGCTCCTCCGCGCCCGGCGGCGTCTGCACCTCCGCGTTGCGGCCCACCGCCAGCAACCGGCCCTCGGCGAAGGCCACCGCGCCATCCTCGATGGCCGGGCCCGAGGCGGGCATCACCGTGGCATGGCGGATGACGACGGCGCGCGGCTGGACCCACGTCCGGGTGGCCAGGACCTGCGCCGGTGCCGGAGCGGGGAGCGCCGGGGGCGCCGATGTGGGAGGAACGGAGGCACACGAGGCCAGCACGGGCAGCAACAGAAAGAGAGGGCGCATGCGACGCCCCGTCTAACACGGCCGGGTCCGAATCCTCCTGACCCCTTCGTGGACCATCCAGGATAGAGTCCGCACCGCCCATGTCCTCCGCCCCGCCTGGCCCCATTCCCACGCACACGGTTCTCGGCAGCCGTGCGCAAGCGGACCGGCTCGCCGCGCAGCAGTTCCACCTGGTGCTGCTGGATACCGAACGTGCGGGCACCGTCTTCCCACTCGGCGGGGAGGTGCTGCGCATCGGCAAGGCGCCCGAGAACGACGTCGTCATCGAGCACCCCACGGTGAGCCGCAACCACCTGCTGGTGCGCCGCCAGGGGGACCGCTTCCTCGTGCAGGACCTGGGCTCCACCAACGGCACCTTCCTGGACGGGGCCCAGGTGCGCGAGGCGTACCTGCGCCCGGGCGCCCTGCTGGAGGTGGGCGACGTGCGCCTGCGCTTCAGCCCCCAGGTGGCCCCCGTCCACGTGGACCCGTCCTCGGAGGACCGGCTGGGGGACCTGGTGGGCCGCAGCGTGCCCATGCGGCAGATCTTCACCCTGCTCCAGCGCATCGCCACCACGGACTCCACCATCCTGCTGGTGGGCGAGACGGGCGCGGGCAAGGGCGCCGCGGCCAAGGCCATCCACAAGCTGTCGCCCCGGGCCGCCGGGCCGCTCATCGTCTTCGATTGCGCCTCCGTCTCCGACTCGCTCATCGAGAGCGAGCTGTTCGGCCACGAGAAGGGCGCCTTCACCGGCGCGGTGAGCCAGCGCATCGGCTGCCTGGAGCGGGCCAACGGCGGCACGCTCTTCCTGGACGAAATCGACGACCTGGCCATGGACCTGCAGCCCAAGCTGCTGCGGGCCATCGAGGACCGGGAGTTCCGCCGCCTGGGCGCCTCCACGCCCATCTCCTTCGATGCGCGCATCGTCGTGGCGAGCAAGAAGGATCTGTGGGCGGAGACCCAGGCGAGCCGCTTCCGGGAGGACCTCTACTTCCGGCTGTCCGTCTTCACCGTGAGCCTGCCGGCCCTGCGGGACCGGAAGGAGGACATCCCCCTCTTGGTGGACGCGTTCGCGGGCGAGGGGCTGTGGGGCCGGCTCCCGGAGAAGGTGCGGGAGCAGTTCATGGGGCACACGTGGCCGGGCAACGTGCGCGAGCTGCGAAACGCGCTGGAGCGGGCGCGCCACATGGCGGACATCCCCGAGCTGGCCGGGGACGGGCTCCTGCGGGAGTTCACCCGCGAGCCCCCGGCCACCGCGGGCGAGGCGCTGCCGGTGGAGTTCACGGGCCCCTTCAAGACGTGCAAGGACGAGCTGGTGCGCGCCTTCGAGCGCGAATACCTCACCCGGCTGCTGGGACGTACAAAGGGCAACATTGCGAAGGCCGCCCGGGAAGCAGAATTGGACCGGAAGCACCTGTACTCACTCCTGCACAAGTACGGTCTGGTACAGAGCGAGGAGGACTGACTTCGCGGTCCTCTGGAGGTGGACACACCGTATGAAGCGCTCTTCCCGTCTGCTGGCCACGCTGTGCGTGGGTGTTCTGTCGCTTCACATGTCCGGATGCTTCGGCAAGTTCTCGCTGACGCGGGCCATGTGGGAGTTCAACAAGAACGTCTCGGACAACAAGTTCGCCCAGTGGGGCGTGTTCCTGGTGATGGCGATCGTCCCCGTGTACGCCATTGGCACCCTGGTGGACGCACTGGTCATCAACAGCATCGAGTTCTGGACCGGGGAGAACCCCGTGGCGAACGCGGACGGCACGCCGGGCACCACGCGCGTGGTGCGGCTGGGGCCCAGCGAGACGCTGCGGCTGTCGCGCGATGCGGCCTCGGGCGTGATGAAGGTGGAGCTGGAGCGCGAGGGCCAGGCCCCGCTGGTGCGCTACTTCGAGCCGCTGGAAGACGGCATCGCCGTGCGCGACGACGCGGGCGCGCTGCTGCTCCAGGCGCGCGAGCAGACCGGAGGCGCCGTGGCGGTGACGGACGCGGCCGGGCAGACGATGGCGCTGCACTCGGCCGAGGCCGTGGCCCAGGCGCGGCAGGTGCTCCTCAACGAGGGCGCCGTGGGCCTGGCGCACTACGCCCAGAACCAGCTCGCCCCGCTGGGCCAGGGCCTGGCGCTCTGCACGAGCCAGCCGTAGCGCTCCGTCCGGAGGGAGGCTCCCCGCGAGGGCCTCCCTCTCCGGGACACGCGCCGCCTCCGGCTAAGAGGCGCGCGCGCCGTTGAGCTTCTGGATGATGCCCAGGGCCTCGGTGACGTGCCGGGCCGCGTTGAGCTGCGAGTTGAACACGTGCTGCACGGTGCCGCCGCGGTCGATGACATACGTCACCCGGCCCGGAATCAGCCCCAGCGTGCTCGGCACGCCGTACTGCTTGCGCACCTTGCCGCCCTCGTCGCTCACCAGGGTGAACGGCAGCCGGTGCTTCGCGGCGAAGGCCTTGTGGGAGTCCGCCGACTGCGAGCTGATGCCCACCACCTCGGCGCCCGCGTCCTTGAAGGCCTCGTAGGAGTCGCGGAAGGAGCACGCCTCCTGGGTGCAGCCCGGCGTATCGTCCTTCGGGTAGAAATAGAGGACCACGGCCGACTTCTGGAGCAAGTCATTCAGGCTCACCGCCGTGCCGTCCTGCTTCGGCAGCGTGAAGCCCGGAGCCTTGTCGCCCACCTTGATGCCCACGGAACACTCCTGACGCTCAGCGTCCGCGCGCTCGCTACGGGCGCGCCCCCGGCATTATCCCCTCGAACGCCTCGCCCGCCAACAAACGCCTGACCTCCGCGGCGCTCCCGCAGGCGAGTGCCTGCCGCACCAGCGCCCGGCACTCGCCCACGTGGCAGGCGCGCAGGGCCTGCTTCACGCCGGCGATGGACGGCACGCTCATGCTCAGCTCATTCACCCCCAGCCCCACGAGCAGCGGCACCGCCAGCGCCTCGCCGGCCAGCTCTCCGCAGATGCCCACCCACCGGCCTCGCGCGTGCGCCTCCTCGGTCACCCGCGCCACCATCTGCAACAGGGCCGGGTGGAGCGCGTCGGACAGGTGCGCCAGCTGCTCATTGCCCCGCTCGGCGGCGAAGAGGTACTGCGTCAAATCGTTGGTCCCCAACGAAAAGAAGTGAGCCTCGGCCGCCAGGTGCCGCACGAGGAGCACCGCGGAGGGGACTTCGATCATCAGGCCCACCTCCACGTGCCGGGCCGAGGGGAACGGCCGGGCGGCCTCCTCCCAGAGCGCCCGGGCCTCGCGCCACTCCTCGCGCGTGGCCACCATGGGAAACATCACCCGGATGGGGGCATCCACCGCGGCCCGGGCAATGGCCCGGAGCTGGGAGGAGAACAGCTCCCGGTTCGACAGGCAGAAGCGCAGGCCACGCACCCCGAGGAAGGGGTTCGCCTCCGGCCCCACGCCGAGGTAGGGCAGCGGCTTATCCCCGCCGATGTCGAGCGTGCGGATGATCAACGGACGCCCATCGAGCGCCCGCGCCGCCTCGCGGTACGCCTCGTACTGCTCGTCCTCGTCCGGGGCGGAGGTGCGCTGGAGGAAGAGAAACTCGGTGCGGAACAAGCCCACCCCTTCCGCCCCGGCCTCGACGGCAGCCTCGACTTCGGCCACCCGGCCAATGTTGGCGGCCACCTCCACGCGGTGGCCATCCCGCGTCAGCGCCGCCTGGGCGCGAAGCTGATGGGCCAGCCTCCGGGACTTCTGCTCCACGCGCGCCCGGTCCTCGTACTCCGCCAGCAGGGCCGCATCGGGCCGGATACACACGCGCGCCGCCGTGGCATCCACGAGCAGGGTGTCGCCGTCACGGACCTGCAGCAGCCTCTCGCCCACGCCAAACACGGCGGGAATCCCGAGCGAGCGGGCCAGGATGGCGGCATGGCTGTTGGCCGTGCCCCGCGCCGCGCACAGCCCCTGGACCCGGTGGACATCCAGGCGGGCGATCTCCGAGGGCACGAAGTCCAGCGCGGCCAGAATGCCGGCGGGGGGCTCGGCCGGGGCGGCCCGGGAGACTCCCGTCAGGGCCGCGAAGACCTGGCGGCCCACGTCCCGGATGTCCGCGATGCGGGAGCGCAGGTACTCATCCGGCAGGGTCTCGTAGCGCAGCGCCACCCCCTCCACGGCCGCCTTCCACGCCGAGACGGCCCCCTCGGCCCCCCGGAGGATGCGCTCGTGAAGCCACTGGAGCAGCTCGGAGTCCTCGAGCACCAGCAGGTGGGCATCGAAGATCTCCACCGTCTGGTGGTCCGCGCGCAGGGCCAGGGCGGCGCGCGTCGCCATCAGCTCGTCGCGCACGAACTGGATGGCCTTTTGCAACCGCTCCCACTCCTGGGAAGGCGAGCCCATGGCGCCCCCGTCCCCCCCGTCCACCTCCGGCTGGAGCACGACGGCGGGGCCCACGGCAATGCCCGGGGAGATGAGCACCCCGGGCAGCCAGGTGGTGACGGACGCCTCGGACGCCAGCAGCGGGCCCACCGCGGGCGCGGCGGAGACCCGCGAGGCGGAGGCATCGCCGAAGTGGGTCTCCACCAGCAGACGCAGCGCCTCCAGCGCATGCGCCCCATCCACTCCGCTGGCGATGAACTCGACTTCATGGCCCTGCTGCACGCCCAGCGTCATCACCGCGCTGATGCTCCGGGCATCCACCTCCTTGCTCTGGGTGGTGAGGTTGCGCAGCTGGATGGCCGCCGAGAAGGACGCCACCGCCTGCACCAGGCGCGCGGCCGGCCGCGCGTGCAACCCCAGGGGGTTGAGCACGGCCATGCGCAGGGTCACCTCGGGCTCCCCCAGCGGCCGGGGGGAGGCAAGGGCCTCGGACACCGCCGGGCCGCCCACCTGCCCCTGCTTCGCCAGCAGGGCCATGCCGGCCTCCTCGGCCACCCGTCCCAGCGGGTTGCCCAGACGCGCCTGGACCGCCGCCACCACCGCCCCCTCCACCAGCGGCGCGCTGCACAGCAGCACGCGCTCCCGGTGGTCCGGAGGCAACAGATCCACCGCCAGCTCCGCGTTCATCACGGCGCTGCCGAGGTCCATCAACACCAGCACGCCCGCCTCCGAGTAGATGCTCTCGATGGCGTTCATCACCCGGAGGGCATCGGTCCCCAGGGGGGCACCCGGGGCGTCCGTCCCCCCGGCGGTGGCGATCCGGACACTGGGCCCTGCCATCTCGCGCGCGAGCTCCGCGACGCCTTCGGCGAGCTGCCGGCTGTGCGAGACAATGACCAATCCCACCAGGGGCGAACTGTCGCTGCGATCCGTCACACCCACGTCCTTGCGGCACATTCCATCAACAGGTGGGCCGAGGTGGCACCGGGATCCGGATGGCCCACGCTCCGCGGTCCCAGGTAGCTGGCGCGTCCCTTGCGCGCCTCCATCGCCGTGGTGGCATCCCGGCCTTTCCGGGCGGCCTCCTCGGCCCGGCGCAGGGCCTCCGGCAGAGACGCCTGCTGATTCAGCGCCAGCCGGAGCGCATCCTGGGCGGGCTTCAGCGCGTCGATCATCGTCTTGTCTCCCGGGGCCGCCTTCCCCCGGGCGATGATGCCCTCCAGGCCTGCCCGGAACGCGGCCTCCAGATCTTCAGGCGCCAGCTCGCGCTTGCCCTGGGCCCTCATGGCCATCTGCAGGAACAGCGTTCCGTAGAGCGGACCGCTGGTCCCCCCCACGGTGGACAGCAGCGTCATGCCCACCAGCTTGAACAGGGCGGCCAGGTCCCCTTCGGCCACGGTGGGCAGGCGGGACACCACCGCCTGGAACCCCCGGTGCATGTTCGTCCCGTGGTCCCCATCGCCAATGGCCATGTCGAGCTGCGTGAGGGCCTGCTCATGCTCGGCGATGGCGGCCGCGTACGCCCGGATCCACTGCTCTGCCGCCTCGCGGGTCACCGCCATCGTCATGCCCCCCAGCGCAGCGCGGGCGTCTTCACCGGCGCATCCCAGAGCTGGAGCAACTCCCCATCCAGCTTCAGCAAGGTGACGGAGCACCCCGCCATCTCCAGCGAGGTGACATACGGGCCCACGAGGCTGCGGGCGATGCGGATGCCCTTGCCCTCCAGGATGCGGGCCACCTCGGCGAACATGATGTACAGCTCGAGCAGGGGCGTGCCGCCCATGCCGTTCACGAAGGCCAGCACCTCATCCCCGGACCGGAAGGGCAGGTCCCCCAGGATGGGCTCCACCAGCATCACGGCCACCTCGGCGGCGGACGCATGCTTCATCCGGCGGCGGCCCGGCTCGCCGTGAATGCCGATGCCGATCTCCATCTCGTCCTCGCCGAGTTCGAAGGTGGGCTTGCCCGCCTGGGGCACCGTGCACGAGGTGAGCGCCATGCCCATGCTGCGGCTCCGGGCATTCACCGTGCGCGCCACCTCGGCCACCGCCTTCAAGGGCCGCCGCTGCTCGGCCGCGGCCCCGGCGATCTTCTCCACCAGCACCGTGGCCCCCACGCCGCGCCGCCCGGCGGTGTAGAGGCTGTCCTGCACCGCCACATCGTCGTTGATGAGGACCTGCTCCACCTCGATGCCCTCCGCGCGGACCAGCTCGGCGGCCATCTCGAAGTTCAGGCAGTCCCCGGTGTAGTTCTTGATGAGGTGCAGCACGCCCGCGCCGCCGTTGACCGCATGGCTGGCCGCGAGCATCTGGTCCGGCGTGGGCGAGGTGAACACCGGCCCGGGACAGGCCGCATCCAACATGCCCGCCCCCACGAAGCCGCCGTGCAGGGGCTCATGCCCGGAGCCACCGCCGGAGACGATCCCCACCTTGCCCTGCACCGGCGCGTCCCGGCGCACGAGATACGGCGGCTCGGCGTTCACCCTCAACAGGTCCGCGTGCGCGGCGGCCATGCCCCGCAGCGCCTCGGCCACCACGTTCTGCGGCTGGTTGATCAGCTTTTTCAGAGGACACCCCCGGCTCGGCCGGGAATGTTCCGCTGAATTCCCGGCGGAGTCCACACCGCCTTACGGGCGGCTGACGGTCAGCACCAGCTTGCCGCGCCCGCTCAGCCCCCCTTGTCGAAGTAGACGCCCCTCACCCAGCGCGCGCCGGTGAAGGACGTGCGCGCATGGAGCATCCGCCAGTTGTCATAGATGAGGAAGTCGCCGGACTGGAGGAGGAACCGGTACTGGTGGCGCTCGTCGCGCACCAGCTTGGCGAAGCGGTTGTAGGCCCGGTACCACGCCTCCATCTCCGCGAAGGGCCGCCGGTGCGGCGCCAGCGTGAAGTAGCTGTAGCGGACCCGGAAGCCCCCCGGCGCGTCGAAGTCGAGGATGGGCGAGACGAGCACCCGCTCGAAGGACTTCTGCTTGCGGTGGAACGTCACCGGCACCGTGCGCAGCAAGTCGAACGCCGGCCGGTCCAGCGCGGCCAGGTACCGGGCCGCGGCGAGCGCATCCACCACCGCGTTGGCCCCGCCCGTCTCCGCGGGCCGCTGCGAGTGCAGCAGCTGATAGCGCGGAGGGCGCTCCAGGAAGGGCTGGTCGGTGTGGAGCTGGACGGCGCTGTCGGTGTAGCCGAGCTGGTCCGTGTTGCGGTTCGTCGTGTTGTCGGTGCGCAGGTCCTCGATGCGGCCGAAGTGGGTCTCGATGACGGACAGGCCCTGCTGGCCAATCGTCTCGATGAGGGCCTCGGTGTCCGTCCCATAGCCCCGGACGATGAGCAGCCCTTGCTGCTCCAGGGCGCGCAGAATCGTGGGCCCGAGCGGCTCCTTCAGGCGCGCGAAGTCCACCGTCACCGCCTCGCTGTTGGACGGAGGCGCCGCGGGCGCCTCCTGGTCGGCCGCATAGGCATGCGCCCGGAGCCACTCGGTGGCGTAGCGGCTCACCTTGCCGTCGGAGCGGCCCCCCCAGTCGATGTCGAGCGCATCCGCCCCCTCGGCGATGCGCACGCTGCACGGCTCGGGGTCGAGCGGCAGCTCGGACGAACAGACGATGCGCTCCTGGGTGAGCGGGTGCCGGTCGAGCTCGGAGTTGTGCCTCAGCCAGAACCAGTGGAAGTCGGCGTGGCGGGGGCTCTCGCCCGGAGCGAAGTGGACGCGCAGGAACGCCTCATGCGGCTCAACGCGGGTGATGGGCATGGCCCCGAGCAGAGACTCAGGCGCTGCCTCCCGTCAACCACGTCTCCAGCGCCCGGGCCACCTCGCGGGCGTCCGAGGGCCGCCCCGAGGGCGACACGGACAGGCACTGGCGCACCACGCGCGCGAGCTCCGGGGGCACGTCGCGGTGATTGCGCGGGTCCGGAGGCGGGGCCGACAGGCGCTCGAAGGCGGCCTTGAGGGACGTCGCCTGGGCGAACGCGGGCTGCCCCACCAGCATCTCGAAGAGCAGCAGCCCCACCGCGTAGAGGTCCGTGCGCGCATCCACCTTGCCCTCGGTGAGCTGCTCGGGCGCCATGTACTGCGGGGTGCCCACCACGCCGTGAATGCGCGTGAGCCCCTCCTCGTTCGAGTCCTCCAGCGCGCGCGCGATGCCGAAGTCCGTCAGCACCACCCGGCCGCCGCGCTCCACCAGCACGTTGGCCGGCTTCAGGTCCCGGTGGGCCACCGACGCCTGGTGCGCGGCCCCCAGCCCGGAGCACACCTCCACCGCCAGCCGCGCCGCGCGCACCGGGGAGAGCACACCCTCGCGTGCCAGCAGGGTCCTCAGGTCCTCCCCCTCCACGAACTCCATCGTCAGGAAGGAGCGCCCCTCGTGGCTGCCCAGCTCGAACACGCGGGCCACGTTGAGATGGCAGATGCGCCGCGCCAGCTTCGCCTCCCGGCGGAAGCGCTCCTGCGCCACGGGGCTCAGCGGGCCCGTGGCCTCCAGCACCTTCAGCGCCACGGACTGGCCGCACAGCTCATCCCACGCCTGGTACACCGTCCCCATCCCGCCCCGGCCAATCACCCGCCGCAACGCGTACCGCTCGGCGAAGAGCCCCTTCTCCAGCGGACGGCTCTCGGACGGGCCCCCCACATTCAACGTGGGCAAGTCCTGAGAACCACTGGAGTTTCCTTGCAGGCCCCACGGCGTCCACCCAGCTGAAGCATGCGTGCCAGTTCGAGCGGTTGCGTTCATATTGTATTTTTCTATGCCCTCTGGACGCGTAAAGGACAACAGAAAAGTGAATTTACCGGAATTTCAGGGTGCGAGAGGCGCCTGGGTCACCCACGCCTTCACCTGCTGCTCCAGCACGGGCAAGGGCAGCGCGCCCGCGCGCAGCACCACCTCGTGGAAGGCGCGCACATCGAAGCGGGCGCCCAGCTCGCGGGTGGCGAAGGCACGCAGCTCCTGGATCTTCAGCTCGCCCAGCTTGTAGCAAAGGGCCTGGCCGGGATTGACGATGTAGCGGTCCACCTCGACGGTGAGATCGTGCTCGGGCTCGCCGGAGTGCTCCCGGAAGAACGCGAGGGCCTGCTCGCGGCTCCAGCCCTGGGAGTGAAGCCCCGTGTCCACCACCAGCCGGATGGAGCGCAGCATCTCCGAGGCCAGCCGGCCAAACTTCGCATAGGGGTCCCGGTAGGCGCCCAGCTCGGCACCGAGCGACTCGGCATAGAGGCCCCAGCCCTCGATGAACGCCCCGTAGTAGCCGTGGCGGCGGAACGCGGGCACCCCGCCCTGCTCCTGCGCGAGGGCAATCTGGAAGTGGTGCCCCGGCACGGTCTCGTGCAGCACCAGCGCGTCCACCATCCACGTGGACCGGGAGGGCAAGTCATAGGTGTTGACGAAGAAGTACCCGGCGCGGCCCGCCTCCAGCGAGCCCGGCATGTAGTAGCCGGCGGACATCGTCTTCTCCGAGTACCCGGGGATGGGCAGCACACCGTAGGGCAGGCGCGGGAGGACGCGGAACAGCTTGGGCAGCTCGGGATCCAGGCGCTTGGTTAGGTCCCGGTACGTCATCAACAGCTCCTCCTTCGAGCGGAAGGAGAAGCGCGGGTCCTTGAGCAGGAACTGGGAGAACTGCGCCAGGGAGCCCTGGAAGCCCGCCTCGGCCTTCACCTTCTCCATCTCCGCGCGGATGCGCCTCACCTCGGCCAGGCCCAGCTGGTGAATCGCCTCGGGCGTCAGGTCCGTGGTGGTCAGCTCCTTGACCCGGTAGGCGTACCAGGCGGCCCCGTCCGGCAGCGCGGACATGGCGATCGACTCCCGCGCCCGCGGGGCGTACTCGGTCTCGAAGAAGACGAGCAGCTTCCGGTAGGCGGGCACCACCGCCTCGCGCAGGGCCGTGGCCACCTCGGCGCGCAGCGAGGCCTCCTCCGCCTTCAAGGACGGCGGAAAGCCCTCGAAGAGGGCCCGGTAGATGGGGCTCTGCTCGGGGGCCTCGACGATCTGGTTGCGGATGAGGCCCGCCACATCGCGCAGCGTCACCTTCGGGGGCGTCACCCCGGTCTCCAGCCCCTTGCGCATCAGCGCGAGGGACTGATCCACCATCACCGGCACCGCGCGCAGGCGCTTCACGAAGTCCTGGAAGTCCTTCACCGTGCGCTTGGGCGTGCCCTGCGCCAGCTCCGCCATCTGGTTGTGGACGCCGCCGAGCTGGCTGATCTGCAGGTACTCCTCGGGAAAGCGTTGGCCTTCGAGGCCGCTCTCCACATCCTGGCGGAAGAGCTCGTAGTTGAGGCGCTGTGCGGGCGACAGGCGCGAGCGGTCAATTCCCTTCACCCGCTCGAGCAGCTCCCGCTGCGCCTGCTTGCGGCGGGCGATGGCCTCGAAGGACTCGTCCGTCAGCCGGTCGTTGTAACGGGGATCTCCCACGAACGTGGCGAGCGTAGGGTACTCACGCAGGTTCTTCTCCCAGTCCTCCGCCAGGAGGGCGATGAAGCGCGCATCCTCGGGGGTCGAGGCCTCAGCGGAGGACGGACGGACTGCGGAAGAAGGGGTACAGGCCGAAGCCAGCCACCCCACCACCACCAACGTAAGCCGGGCGTTCATGGGCGCCGAGTCTTTCAGGTAAAACCCCCGGCATGAACCTGGAACTCACGGGCAAGGCGGCACTCGTCACCGGCAGCAGCCGAGGCATCGGGCGCGCCATCGCGTTCGCGCTGGCACGGGAGGGGGCACGGCTGTGCCTGAGCGCCCGGAACGCGGAGCCCCTGGAACAGACGGCCGCGGAGCTCCGGGCGGAAGGCGCCCAGGTCACCACCGCCGTGGGGGACGTGGCCACGCCCGAGGGGGCCCGGGCCGCGGTGGATGCCACGGTCCACGCGTTCGGCACCGTGGACATCCTCGTCAACAACGTGGGGGGCAGCGGCGGCGCGGGCTCCTTCGAGCACGCCACCGCGGCCCAGTGGACGGACGTGCTGGACCGCAACCTCCTGGCCGCCGTGTGGTGCAGCCAGCGCGCCGTGGAGACCATGCGCGAGCGGGGCGGCTGCATCGTGCACATCAACTCCATCTACGGCCGGGAGTACGCCACCAGCGCGCCCTACACCGCCGCCAAGGCGGGACTCACCGCCCTGACCAAGGAGATGGCCATCGACCTGGCGCGCTACCGCATCCGCGTGAACGGCGTGGCCCCGGGCTCCATCCTCTTTCCGGGCGGAAGCTGGGACCGGCGCCAGAAGGCCCAGCCCGAGAAGGTGGAGAAGCTGCTCCGGGAGGAGATGCCCTGGGGCCGCTTCGGAACGCCCGAGGAGGTGGCGGACGTCGTCACCTTCCTGTGCTCGGAGCGCGCGCGCTGGGTGACCGGGGCCACCCTGCCCGTGGACGGAGGCCAGGGCCGCGCCTTCTGATCAGCGCCCCACGGGGGACGCCACCAGCATCTGCGCGAGCAGCCCTTCCTTCTGGTTCTCCGGAATGAGGATCAGCTTCGCGGAGCCCTCCTGGAGCCGCTGCAGCTCCAGGATCTCGAACATCGCCGAGGCGACCTCCGGATCGTGGGAGATGCGCTGCAGGGCCTCGCCCACGATGCGCGGGCGCAGGGCCGCCGCCTTGGCGAACTCGATGGCCGCCCGGCGGTCGGCGGAGCTGGTAAGGATGCTCACCTGGTTGGCACCATCCTGGCGGATGGCCGACGTCACCTGCCGCAGCCGGTTCACGACCTTCTCTTCGATCTGGTGGATCATCCCCTGGTCGCGGAAGTGCACCTTGCGGATGTAGACCGAGCCCAGCTGGTAGCCATAGGCATGCGACATGGGGGAGACCTCGGCGCGCACCGTGCGGCTCATCTCGTGCCGGTTCTCCATCATCCGGGCGAGCTTCATGTTGGACAGGCAGCGCACCGTGGCGTTGCTCACGTTGGAGGCCAGCGACCCCCGGGGGTCCGCGTTCTCGAACAGGTACTTGAGGGGATCCGAGATGGACATCTCGTACCAGATGCCGATCCCCATGGGCGCGCCCTCCTCGGAGTTCACCGGCTGGCTGCGCAGGTACTGCTGGTCCGTGCGCAGATCAATCACCTGGCAGCGCCCAAACCAGTTCACCAGCAGCGCCTTCCACCCGAGCCGGGGCAACAGGAAGTGCAGGCCGGGCTCATCCAGCACCGCCACCACCTGGCCCAGCAGCACATAGACCCGGCAGGTGCGCTCCTCCACGATCGCGTAGAGCCCCAGCATCCGGCAGACCCCCAGCAGCATGGGGACGCCCATCAGCATCACCAGGAACCCCAGGACCGCGCCCACGACGAAGCCGCTCATGGCTTCACCCCCATCACCACCTGGCTGGCCTTGGAGAAGAGGCCAAGGCGGATGTTGCGCAGGTAGGCCTCCAGGGCTCCGGGGCCGCTCTGCTTGAGCAGGGAGAGCTGGGCGGACATGGCCACCAGCGGCTCCACCTCCGCCTGGGCCTTCAGGGTCTCCAGCTCCACCGCCCGGTGCGATTGGACGATCTTCTGGTCCGCCGCGGCCTGCGCCAGGCTGATGTCGGAGGAGACATGGTTGTGCGCGGTGTTGATGGCCGCGAGCGCGGAGTCCACCTCAGGGGGCGGATCAATGCCGGTGATGAGCGAGGCATCCAGCACGATGCCATAGCGCGACAGACTGCCCCGGCTCTCCCGGAGCATGTGCTCGTTGAGGTCGCGCATGTTCTTGCGCAAGTCATTGATGGAGACGCCGGACACGGCCATCGCCTCGACCGCCTGCACCGTGCCCTCCTCGGCCACCGGGGGCGGGGCCTCGAAGCTGGCGATGCGCTCGCGCAGGATGGAGATGAAGTAGCCCATCACGTGCGCGATGGGGTTCTTCACGGCGAACAGGTAGGCGTAGAGGTTCTGCTCCGAGACGCGGTAACGGATCTGCCCGGTGAGCCCGGTGTTGAGCTGGTCCTTCGTCACCGCCTCCAGCACCGTGCCGCCCTCGTTGGCATCGGAGGACTCGGGATCATAGGCCATGTTGAGCGTCTGGGTGGCCACCGAGACCTTGACCACCCGTTCCCAGGGCCACTTGAAGTACGGGCCCCCGGGCGGAATCACTTCCACCCGCGGGTAGACGTAGCGGTCCTCGTCCGCGCGGGCCAGCCCCTCGCTGACGGGCCCGGTCTTCGTCGTGGGCTCACCGGCCAGACGCACGGCGCGGCCGAACCGGACCTTCACCGCCCGCTCGCTCTGGTCCACGCTGAAGAAACCGGTGAGGACACACCGCACCGCGAACCAGGCCAATGCGCCTGCGAAAAGACCGGCGCCCAGACCCGCGAGCTCCAGCCCCAAGGCTTGAAAGATTCCCATCACCCACTCCTCGAACGTTGCCAGGAATGGGAGACCTTAGACGTTCCACCCCGAAGCTCAATCCTCGGCGAGCGATCTCTCGGCGAGCCTCTTCGCCGCCTGCAAGAACTCGTCACTGAGCGGCGTGCCCCGGACGGCCCGGGCCAGCGAGAGCGCGCCGTACATCAGCGCAATCAGTCCGACCGCTTTCTCCCTGCGCCCGCTCCCCTCGCTGAGCAGCTCGCTCAACGACTTCACGAACCCGGCCAGCTCGGCTTCCAGGGCGCTCAGGTACGGCTCCCCTTCCCGGGAAGCCTCGGGCACGGTGTTGGGCAGCAGACATCCTGGCTCCGCGTTGTCCCGGTGGGTGCGCGAGAGGTAGCGGCCCAGCACGCTCATCACCCGCTCCCGGGGCGACTCGCCCTTGGCGGTCGCGAGCAGCTTGTTCCACATGATGCTCGCCGAGCTGCGAATGGTGGCGGCGAAGAGGTCCTCCTTCGAGTCGAAGTGGTTGTAGAAGCCGCCCACCGTGAGGCCCGCGCCCTTCATGACGTCGCTCACCGAGCTGGCCCGGATGCCACGCTCGCGCAGGAGCGCCGCGGCGGAGGCAAGAATGGCCTCCCGGGACTTCAGCTTCTGCTCCGTCTTCTGGTTCATGCTCAGAGCCGTTCCAGAATGGTGGCGATGCCCTGGCCGCCCCCGATGCACATGGTGATGAGCGCGGTCTGCTTGCCGGTGCGCTCCAGCTCATCGAGCGCCGTCCCGAACAGCATGGCCCCCGTGGCGCCCAGCGGATGCCCCAGGGCGATGGAGCCACCATTCACGTTCACCCGGTCCGGATCGATGTTCAGCGCGCGAATGGTCTGCAGCACCACGCCGGAGAAGGCCTCGTTGATTTCCCACAGGTCGATGTCCGCCGCCTGCATGCCCGCGATGCGCAGGGCCTTCTGGCTCACGGGCGCCGGGGCGGTGAGCATCAGGACGGGCTCGGTGCCCAGGGTGGTCATCGCCCGGATGCGGGCCCGCGGCCGGATGCCCTTCTCGCGGACGTACCGCTCGGAGGCGAGCACCACGGCGGCGGCCCCATCGACGATGCCGCTCGAATTGCCAGCGGTGTGCAGGTGGTGAAGGGTCTTGGCACGTGGGTACACGGCGAGCGCGAGCTGGTCCAGCGTCTCCCCCTTGGGCCCCACCGCCGTCTCGCCCAGGGCGGCGAACGCGGGCTTCAGGGCGGCCAGGCCCGCGGCGGTGGTATCGGGCCGGGGGAACTCATCGCGCTCGAGCATCACGGCCCCGGTGAACGGGTCCTTCACGGCGAAGAGCGACTGGGAGAAGCGGCCCTCTTCGATGGCCCGGGCGGCGTTCTGCTGGGAGCGGAGCGCCACGGCGTCCAGCTCCTCGCGCGAGAAGCCCTCGAGCGTGGCGATGAGGTCGGCGCTGATGCCCTGGGGAACCTGGAAGAGGCGCTCCCGGAGGTGCTTGTTGTCCCCATCCTGGCCTCCGCCATCCGCGCCCATGGGCACGCGCGACATGCTCTCGACGCCCCCGGCGACGGCGAGATCCATCGTCCCCGAGCCCACCCCCATGGCGCCAAAGTGAATCGCCTGCAGGCCCGAGCCGCAGAAGCGGTTGAGGGAGACGGCGGACACTTCCTGGGGCCAGCCCGCGGCCAGCACGGCGTTCCGGGCGAGGTTGGCGCCCTGCTCGCCCACCTGCGACACGATGCCCACCATCACGTCATCCACATTCCGTGCGTCGAAGCGGTCCCGCACCTGAAGGGCGGTCAACACCTGCGCGAAAAGCGCCTGGGGGTGAATCCCGGACAGCGCTCCCTTGCCCGCCTTGCCGCGGCCTCGCGGGGTGCGCACGGCGTCGATGACGTAGCTGCTTGGCATGCACGGCTCCTTTGATTACGGCCATAATATGTCGGCCGGAATCACTGGAGTCAAGCCAAGCGGGCACCGGGGAAGCGCACCGTCACCGCCGCTCCCCCGGCTGCCCCTCCTCTAGAGACGCTTCGCGTGGAAAGCCCTGGAGGAACTACTCCTGCGACTGGCCGCCACCGCTGTTCTCCCCGCCCTTGCGGCCCGCCTCACGGGCAAGCTCCGGGTCCTGCGAGAAGCTGCGCTTCTCCGCGGGCACGCTCTCCCCGCCCTTGCGGCCCGCCTCGCGGGCAAGCTCCGGGTCCTGCGAGAAGCTGCGCTTCTCCGCGGGCACGCTCTCCCCGCCCTTGGAAGCGATCTCACGCTGCCGCTCTTCGTCCATCGCGGCAAAACCACGATTCGAACCACCCTGATTCTGAGCCATGTGCGTTCTCCTCTTTGGGGTTTTCGCCAGCCGCGTACCGGCTGGCAACTCCACGATGGGCTCTCGAAACCTGGGCAGCACCTGTCCTCGAGGACAAAGTCTTACAATCCATGAGGTCGCCCGTTGTCCTACCTACCTCTCCCGTCGGATGGCATGGGCGCGCCCCTCCCGGCGCTTCCGGCGCCGGGGCTCACCGCCCTCGCCCGCCAGGAGGCCCGCATGCGACCGGAAGACTTCTCCCAGCGCCTGGCAGACCTTCACCACCGGTGAGAAGGCGCGGTTGTCACCGTGGTAGAGGCAGTAGACGTCCTCCGCCAGTTCCTGCGGCGGAGGAATCAGACGGACAAGCCCGGAATCGCCATCACCCAGCCAGCAGGGCAAGAGCGAGACCCCATGGCCGGAGCGCACGGCCTGGTAGCGCAAGAATACGTCCGAGAGCCGCAGGGCCACCGGCCGCCCCGCCGCCCAGTCGTCGAGAAACCCGGACTGTGACGGCCTCCGCTCGGTCTTCGGCAACCCGATGATGGACGGGTGAGCAGGGGCTTGCGTGGGCGCATAGATGGAGAAGCGCAGCGTCGCGAGCTTGCGCGAGACCAGGTCGCCATCCACGGGCAACCGGCGCATGCGGATGGCCACGTCCGCCTCGCGGCGGGCCAGGTTGAGCGGCTCCTTCGTGGACGAGAGGGCGATGGGAATGCCGCCTGTCCTCGCCATCAACTCCGGCAGGAATTGCGTTAGGAAGAAGGCCACCGAGCCCGTCGCGGTGATGCGGACCGGATCGCGCTCACCCGCCAGGAGCCCACCGAGGCGCCGCTCCACCGCATCCGCAGTGCCGCGCATGGGCGATGCCACGCGCTGCACCTCCCGCCCCGCCTCGGTCAATTCCATCCGGTTCGACACCCGGTCGAAGAGGCGCACGCCCGCGTCCTGCTCCAGCGCGCGGAGCCTGCGCCCCACCGTGGGCTGGCTCATCTGGAGCTGCCGGGCCGCGGCGCTGAGCGAGCCAGTCTCCGCCACTGCCAGGAAGACGCGCAGGTCATCCCAGTTGGACAGGCGCTGGCTCATCGGGACGGCGGCTGGAGCCTCTCCAGCGCCAGGTGTTGCAGGAGCATGATGGTCTTTCCATCGATGATGGCTCCACGGCCAATCATCGCGAGGGCCTCCGCCAGCGGCATTTCGAGCACCTCGATGTCCTCCCCTTCGCCTGCGTCCCCTCCACCCGTGTTGAGCCGGTCCGCGGGCGAGTAATCCGCCAGGAAGAACGCCAGACGCTCCGTCACGCTGCCCGGGCTCATGAAGACATCGAAGATGCGGCGCGCGTTGCGGATGCGATAGCCCGTCTCCTCCTCGGCCTCCCGGCAGATGCACGTCTCCGGCTCATCCTTGTCGAGCAGCCCCGCACACACCTCGATGAGCGGCTCCCGGTGCCCTGTCACGTAGGCCGGGTAGCGGAACTGGCGGATGAGCAGCACCGTGCCCCGCCCCGCGTCATACGGGAGCACGGCCGCGCCATGGCCCCGGTCATACGTCTGCCGCACCAGGGTCTGCCACGTCCCGTCGCGGCGCCGGTAGTCGAGCACGGTCTTCTTCAGGATGGCCCAATCGTCCGAGAGAACCTGAACGGATTGGATGCGAATCTCGGGTTCAGCCATGGAGTGTCTCCAGGAGCATGCGTCTGGCGAGGAGAATGCGCCCCGCGCCCCGGCGCCGCATATGGCCAGGAATGAATAGCAGCTATTCGATGATGATTGACCCAAGAATCACATCCGGGCAAATCGCGGCCTGGCCATGCCCAAATCCGAGAAAACCGAGTTCGACATCATCCTCTGGGGCGCCACCGGGTTCACCGGACGCCTCGTCGCCGAGTACCTCTCCAAGACCCAGGACACCCACGGCGCCACGTGGGCGCTGGCGGGCCGGGACCGCACCCGGCTGGAGCAGGTCCGCGCGTCGCTGGGCGCCCTCAATGCCTCGAGCGCCAACCTCCCCATCGTCCTCGCGGACGCCCGGAACGCCGCCTCGCTGGACGCGATGGTGGCGCGCACGCGCGTGGTCATCTCCACCGTGGGCCCCTACGCCCGCCATGGCAACGAGCTGGTGGCGGCCTGTGCCCGAAGCGGCACGGACTACTGTGACCTGACCGGCGAGGTGCACTGGATGCGCCGGATGATCGACGCGCACCACGAGGAGGCCCAGAAGAGCGGCGCGCGCATCGTCCACACGTGTGGCTTCGACTCCATCCCCTCGGACCTGGGCGTGCTGATGCTCCAGGAGGCCATGAAGGAACGCCACGGCACGCACTGCCACCGCGTGAACTACTACATGACGCGCATGCGCGGCGGCATCAGCGGGGGCACCCTGGCGAGCATGATGCAGATGATGGAGGAGATGGCGGCGGACCCCTCCGTCCGCCGGGTGATGGGCAATCCCCACGCCCTGGACCCGGAGCCCCGGCGGGGCACCCGCGAGGAGCGCGACCAGATGGGCGTGCGCTACAGCGCGGAGCTGGGCCGGTGGACGGCCCCCTTCCTGATGGCCTCCGTCAACACGCGCGTGGTCCGCCGCTCCAATGCCCTGCTCGGCTACCCCTGGGGCCGGGACTTCTTCTACGCGGAGTCCTCCAGCTTCGCCCCCGGCGTGAAGGGGCTGCTCACCGCCGCGGGCATGACGGCGGGAATGGGCGCCTTCATGGCGGCGGCGAGCATCACCCCGGTGCGGCGCCTGCTCGAGCAGCGCGTCCTGCCGGGCCCGGGCGAGGGCCCCTCCGCCGAGGCGCGCGAGAACGGCTTCTTCGAGGTGCGGCTGCGCGGCGAGGGCACCTCCCCGAAGGGCGGCACGCTCCGCCTGGAGGGCAAGGTGGCCTCCCAGGGCGACCCGGGCTACGCGGCGACGGCCCGGATGCTCTCCCAGTCCGCCCTGTGCCTGGCCTTCGACACGCCCGCCACCGGGGGCGGTGTGCTCACCCCCGCCTCCAGCATGGGCTCCACGCTCATCGAGCGGCTGCGAAAGGCCGGGATGACGTTCGAAGTCACCGAACGCCCCCCAGCGGCCTGATTCCGTCGCGGATAGTCTGAGCCCAAACGGACTTGGAGTGAAGCTCCAGACGTGGGAACACCAGTTGCAGTAGACTTCCGCGCGCAGCACCTCTTCCGAGGCCCCACATGAGCGTCCGGTCAGCACAGGCACAGGCGGCAATCATCGCGAGAACGACGGGAACGCCGGCCCGGACACCCGCAGCCAAGGAGGAGGTCCGCAAGGAGCCCGCGAAGCCCGGCTCGGGCAAGGGCTCCACGGGCGGCGCCGCCGCGGGCAAGTCCGCGGGCAGCAGCAAGGGCGCAGGGGCCCAGGGTCTTCAGAACCAGGATGGCATGGAGTCGGGCGGCTCCGTCGGGGCACAGGCCGGGGGTGGCGCGGGCTCGCTGGACAAGCGCGAGGCCCAGGGCCAAGGCCGGGGCCGGTTCGACATGCTCCAGGGCGAGTCCACCCACTCCAAGCCGGTTCCCCAGGGCCCCGCGCGCGAGCAGCCCGCTCCAGCCGCGCCCGAGCTGCCCCGCGAGAGGAAGGCCGCGGAGGACCGGGAGCACTCCAATGCCGCGCGCCAGGCCCTGGAGGGCCGCGCGAAGCTCCAGGCCGCCCTGGCCCAGCGCATCCAGGCCGGCATGCAGGATGTCCTGGGCCGGTTGACCAAGTTCATCAAGAGCCCCGGCCGCCTGGGCGTCGTCAACCTGACCCTGGTGCTCAGCGAGAGCGCCATCACCTATGAGCTCTGGAAGGAGCCCAGCTCCGTCCCTGCCCGCCGCGAGCGCATGGCCCTGACGCTGGGGTTCTCCCCGGCGACGGACAATGCCACCCTGCTCCAGGAGCTGATGAACATCGTCCACCAGGCCTTCGTGGACTACCAAGCCAGCCGTCCCGGCAAGGAGACCCGGGCCCAGTACGAGGAAGTGCTCAAAGCCTACGACAAGGCGAACGTGCTGCCCATCGTGCCCGGTCACGACACGGGCCCCATGCTGGCCGAGCTGGCCGGGCTGAAGATGACCGCCCCCGAGAGCTTCTCGCGCTCGCTGCTGGTGGACCCGCTGCTGCTGGCCGTGGGGCTCAACCCCGATGAGGGCTCGGACACCCAGATCATGGTCGCCGGGCTGAACGTGGCCCAGCTCGGCACGCTCGTGGCCCACATGCGCCGCCTCAACCCCCGCCTGACCAACAAGCAGGTGCGGCAGATCCTCCTCAACGCCTCCACGGACCTGAAGACCATGGGCCGCAAGCTCATGGGGAACATGGAAGTGGAGCAGGTGCAGCACATGGCCCGCCAGCTCCTGAAGCTCCAGGCGGTCGAGCAGCTCTACGTCTGAGGCCTCGTGCCCCTGGTGGCTCCCGTCACCAGGGGACGGCCGGGCGCTCCCGGCCTCCCCTCCCGGCACATCCCCTCCATTCGCCTGTCTTTTCGCACCCTTCCGCCGCCGTGGCGGGAAGGAGAGGCGGAGCGCCGTGCCCTGTGCGAAAAGACCCTGCCGATGACTGCGGTCACCGGTTCCTGCAGTTCCTACCGGAGGTAGCTCGTTGAGACGAACGTTCTTCTTCGCCAGCGCGGGTGTCGCCGCCCTCCTCTCCACCGCGTGCGCGACCACGGCCCAGGAGGGCCGCCCCGCCATGAGCAGCAGCCCATCCGAATCGAAAGCCCAGGAGACCAACCCCCTGCTGGCCTCCTGGACCGGCCCCTACGGCGGAGTCCCAGCCTTTGACCGCTTCGCCGTCTCGCAGTTCCGGTCCGGCCTGGAAGAGGCGATGGAGGCCAACCGCCGGGAGATCGCCGCCATCACGGCCAACACGCAGGCCCCCACCTTCGAGAACACCCTGGCCGCGATGGAGGACTCCGGGCGGACGCTCAACGACGTCGGCACCGTCTTCGGCGTCTGGGCCTCGACGCTCAACAGCCCCGAGTTCCAGGTCATCGAGCGGGAGATGGCCCCCAAGCTCGCGGCCTTCTCGGATGAAATCTACCAGAACGAGAAGCTCTTCCAGCGCATCGAGGCCGTGTACACCTCGCCGGACAAGGCGAAGCTGAACCCCGAGCAGCAGCGCCTCGCGTGGTACTACTACACGAACTTCGTGCGCTCGGGCGCCAAGCTCGACGCCACCGCCAAGAAGCGCCTGGCGGACATCAACCAGCGCCTCGCCACGCTCTACACCTCCTTCAGCCAGAACGTGCTGGCCGACGAAGAGGGCTACGCCGTCATCCTGGAGACGGAGGCGGACCTGGCGGGCCTGTCCAGCTCCATCCGGGATGCCGCGGCGGCCGCCGCCGAGGCGCGGGGCCAGAAGGGCAAGTGGGCCATCACCAACACGCGCTCCTCCATGGAGCCGTTCCTCACCTACTCGACCCGCCGGGACCTGCGCGAGAAGGTCTGGCGCAACTACGTCAACCGCGGGGACAACGGGGACACGCGCGACAACAACGCGCTCATCACGGAGATCCTCCAGCTGCGCGCCGAGCGCGCCAAGCTGCTTGGGTACCCGACGCATGCGCACTGGCGGCTCGAGAACGCCATGGCCAAGACGCCGGAGCGCGCCACGGCCCTGATGGAGGCCGTGTGGCCCGCGGCCGTCGCCCGCGTCCGCGAGGAAGTGGCCGACATGCAGGCCATCGCCAACAAAGAGGGCACCAAGCTGAAGATCGCCCCCTGGGACTACCGCTTCTACGCGGAGAAGGTCCGCAAGGCGAAGTACGACCTCGACGAGAACGAGGTGAAGCCCTACCTCCAGTTGGAGAAGCTGCGCGAGGGCATGTTCTGGGTGGCCGGGGAGTTGTTTGGCTTCACCTTCTCGCCCGTAAGCGATGTGCCCGTCTACCACCCGGACGTGCGCGTCTGGGAGGTGAAGGACAAGGCCAGCGGCAAGCACGTGGGGCTCTGGTACTTCGATCCCTACGCCCGCGCCGGGAAGCGCTCGGGGGCGTGGATGAACGCCTACCGCAACCAGGAGCGGTTCAAGGGCGATATCACCACCATCGTCTCGAACAACTCCAACTTCCTGAAGGGCAACCCCGGCGAGCCTGTCCTCATCAGCTGGGAAGATGCCTCCACCCTGTTCCACGAGTTTGGCCACGCGCTGCACGGGCTGAGCTCCAACGTCACCTACCCGTCGCTGTCCGGCACGTCCGTGGCGCGCGACTACGTGGAGTTCCCCTCCCAGCTCCTGGAGCACTGGCTGTCCACGCCCGAGGTGCTCAACCGCTACGCCCTGCACTACCAGACGGGCAAGCCCATCCCGCCCGAGCTGGTGGCGAAGATCGACAAGGCCTCCACCTTCAACCAGGGCTTCGCCACGGTGGAGTACCTGTCGAGCGCGCTGGTGGACATGAAGCTGCACACGGCCGGTGACCAGAAGATCGATCCCGACGCATTCGAGCGCGACACACTGAAGAAGCTCGGCATGCCCGAGGAAATCGTCATGCGGCACCGCACGCCCCAGTTCGGCCACATCTTCTCGGGCGACGGGTACTCGGCCGGCTACTACAGCTACCTCTGGTCCGACACCCTCACGGCCGACGCGTACGAGGCCTTCACGCAGGGCAAGGGGCCGTATGATTCGGACGTGGCCGCGCGGCTGCGGAAGAACGTCTTCTCGGCCGGAAACACCGTGGATCCGGCGGAGGCCTACCGGGCCTTCCGGGGCAAGGACGCGGGCATCCAAGCGCTGATGCGCAAGCGCGGCTTCCCGGTTCCCAAGTAGCGCACGCGCCGGTGGCAGGCTGCGGCAAGGTCCGCGGCCTGTCACTGGGCCTGGAAGGGGATTGCTTTTGGCCTCTGAGCGCGGGCACGCTCCTGCAAGTCATTGCAGGTTCATGGGGGTTTTCGTCATGCAGCTCAGCAGGTCAGCTCTGGCATTGGCAGGATTGCTTTCCCTCAACGCCCAAGCTGGAACGTGGTCCCCCACGTCGCCAGCACCCATGCCCTATGCAGCCGAGGCCATCCTGCGGCTCAGTGGCACGGGGGAGGCCATGACCATCTGGGCGGGATTCGTGCAGCGCTACAATCCCTACACGGACACGTGGCGAATCACGAGTCCCATGTGTTCTCCCGGAATGTGCAACATCCCCATGCTCACCGAGTTTCCCTCAGGGAAGGTGCTTGCCATCTCGAGGGCCCCTGGCCGGATGGGTGGGGAGGTGAGACTGAGCACCTACAACCCAGAGACGGATCAGTGGGCCTACCTGACGCAAGGCTTCAAGGTCTACCGCATGGATCCGGCCATCACGTTGCTCCCCTCGGGCCGGGCCCTCGCGACGGGGGGCTATAACTACTCGAGCATCCCGCCGGAGGCCACAGCCCTGTCGAGCATGGAGGAGTTCGATCCCGTCACGGAGACGTGGACCCTGCTGCCAGGACAGATGGTGACGGCCCGGAGTTCTCATAGCGCGACGGTGCTCTACTCGGGCAAGGTCCTGGTCACCGGGGGCTACACGTCGGACTTTCAGCCCATCGCCTCGGCCGAGCTGTACGATCCTTCCACGGGAACCTGGACGGCGGCAGGTACGCTGTCACACCCCCGGGGCCGTCATCAGGCGATCCGGCTCGGTTCGGGCCACGTGATGGTCTTGAGCGGTCAGGACAACTCCACCCAGACCGCCGTGGACATCTACGATCCGTACAATCAGCGCTGGTACGCGGGCCCCGCCCTTCCCTTCGCGCAGCCGTCCAGCGCGACGCTGCTCACCACCAACGAAGTGCTGGTCACGAACAACAGTGGTCAGGCGGCGCTGTACTCGCCCTCCCAGAATGCCTGGCGGTTGGAGCCCTCCTCCTCCCCTTCTTCCTATTTTTTGAGGCCTGCGGTCCTGCTCTACACGGGCCAGGTGCTCTTCATGCCTGGCGGCCAACCCGGCGCGGAGCGCTACACGCGCTGAGCGGCAAGCCTGACGAAGAAGGAGCCTCGCCATGGAGTGGGCCATCGACGCGCTACACACCGTGCCCCTGGGGCACGCCGCAGGGCTCTTTCTCCTCCTGAACGTGGGCATATGCGCCCTGGCGGTCGTGCTGGGCGAGGGGCTGGTGCAGCGCTTCGCCCACCGCCGCGTGGCCCCCGAGGCGCTGGCCCTCCAACCCCAGGAGCTCGTGCTCGCGGGGGTGTGCGTGCTGCTCAACAGCGCCGTCACCTTCGTGGGCCTCCTGCTGTGGCGGCAGGGCTGGATCCGCTTCCGGCTCGATACGGGCCCGCGCGTGCTCGTGGACCTGGTGGTGCTCGTGGGGGTGATGGACCTGGCCATGTACTGGATGCACCGCGTGGCCCACTCGCGGTGGCTCTACGGCTGGCTGCACGCGGCCCATCACCGCTACACGCGGGCCCGGCCGCTCACGCTCTTCGTGATGAATCCCCTGGAAGTGCTGGGCTTCGGCGCCCTGTGGCTGGCCCTGTGCGTGGCGTACGAGGCCTCCTGGCTCGCCATGATGCTCTACCTGGTCTTCAACACCGTCTGGGGTGCGCTGGGCCACCTCGGGGTGGAGCCCTTTCCGGACGGCTGGGTGCGCTGGCCCGGCGCCCGGGCCGTGGCCACCACCACGTTCCATGCCCGGCACCACCTGGACCTGGCGCACCACTACGGCTTCTACACCGTGGTGTGGGACCGGCTCTTCGGCACGCTGGCGCCGGACTATGAGGCCTCGTTCGCCCGGCCCCAACCGGCTGGGGTCAGTCCACCTGAGCATGCGCCCAGGAGATGGCCTCGCGCAGTTGCTCCAGGCTCTTGTAGCGCACCAGGTACATCTCATCCCCCAGGTTGACCCGGTAGGCGGGCGGCGTCTCCCCGAAGAGGATGAGGTTCTCTCCAAGCCGGGAGATGAGCTCCTCTCGTGACAGGCGGTAGTGGCGGTTGGCGTGGCGGCGGGTGATGTGGCCCGCGTGGTAGTGCGCCTCGATGCGCACCCCGTCCATCGTCTCTCCGGTGAGCATCCTCGCCCAGAGCCGGTACACGTCCACGTCGCAGGCGTAGTTCATGGTGTCCGTCATCGTGGCCCCGGGCGGCCGCAGGTTCGCCTCCAGCACCAGGAAGCGGCCATCCTCGCCCCGGAAGAACTCCAGGTGGAACCAGCGCTCGCGCAGTCCCAGCGCCGCCAGCGTCTTGCGCCCGATGGCCTCCAGTTCCTGCGGCATCTCGCGCAGCGTCCAGAACGCCGAGTCCCGCACCTCGTTGACCACCTCCATGATGCCGTCGAGGTACTGGTGGCTGATGGCGAAGACCACGCGGCCCTGGGGATCCACGAAGCCGTCGTAGGTGAAGATCTGCCCCCTCACGAAGTTCTGCACCACGGCATCCGCGAGCGGCTGGATGATCGTGGCGTCCACCTCCGCGTCAGACGACAGCTTGAAGGTTCGCACCGCCCCCACGCCCACGTCCGGCTTGATAACGACGGGGTAGCCCGCGCGTTGGGCAAAGGCCTTCACCTGCGGACCATCCACCGCGCGCTCGCACAGCGGATGCGGGATGTTCGCCGAGCGGAAGACCTGGGCCATGCCGAACTTGGTGCGCAAGCGGGCAATGTCCGGGGGACGCAAGCCGGGAACGTTGAAGTGCTCGCGCAGGGTGGCCTCCACCGCGAGCCAGCTCTCGTTGAGCGACTCGATGCGGTGCACGAGGCCGTGCTTCCAGGTGAAGTAGCCCACCGCGCGCAGCACCGCATCCGTGTCGGTGAGGTTGGGCGTGTAGAAATACTCCTGCAGCGCGTCACGCAACTCCGGACGCAGGCTGTCGTAGGGGGCATCCCCAATGCCGAGCACCTTGAACCCTTGCTCCCGTAGCGCCTGAACGAAGAGATAGAAATGCGGCGGGAACTGGGGGGAGACGAAGACGAAATTCATGGCGCGCGAGCATACCCCTCCGGTTGCGCCCGCAAATGAGTACTGTCGGTGCGTCTCCCCTCACCCCATGGAGAGCGTGCCCATGAACCCGTCCCCTCCCCCCCCGGCTCAGCTCCTCGTCGATCTCGGCTTTGGATTCATCCTCTCCGGCGCCCTCGCGGCGGTCACCCAGCTCGGCGTCGCGGACCGTCTGGCCGAGGGGCCCAAGCATCCCGAGGTGCTCGCGAAAGAGCTGGGGGCCGATGCACGCTCGCTCTTCCGGCTGCTGCGCCTGCTGGCGAGCGTGAACGTGTTCGTTGAAGACGCCGAAGGCCGTTTTGGCCTGACCCCCGCCGCCCACCTGCTGCGCTCGCAGGTCCCCGGCTCGCTGCGGGATGCGGTGCTGATGCTCACCCAGAAAGTCTTCTGGCTTCCGGCGGGAGAGCTGGCGGAGACGGTGCGGACAGGACAGACGCCGTTCGATCGCATCTTCGGCAAGCCCTTCTTCGATTACCTCGCGGGCGATGCGGCGGAGGCGGCCACCTTCCACCAGGGAATGTCCAGCCTCTCGGACCTGGAGAACGGCCCCATCGCGCACAGCTATGACTTCAGCCCCTTCGAGCGGGTGGTGGATGTCGGCGGTGGACACGGAGGGTTCCTCATCGAGGCGCTCCGCGCCACGCCCTCGCTCCGCGGAGTGCTCTTCGACCATGCCCACGTCCTGAGCGGCTCCCGGATCGCCAGCGCCGGACTCTCGGACCGCTGCGAACAGGCCGTGGGGGATTTCTTCCAGACGGTTCCCGCAGACGCGGATGTGTATGTCCTGAAGCGCATCCTCCACGACTGGGGCGACGAGGTGTGCGTCAACATCCTGCGCAACTGCCGGAGCGCCATGAAGCCCGGAGGGCGCATCCTGGTCATCGATACGGTCATTCCCCCGGGCAACGGGCCCCATGGAGGCAAGGTGCTGGACGTCATGATGATGGCCTCGCTTCCGGGCCGCGAGCGCACCGAGGAGGACTTCCGGAAGCTCTTCGCCCTGGCGGGTCTCCGGCTGTCGCGCATCATCTCCACGCCAACGGCCCTCAGCATCACCGAGGCCGTTGCCGCCTGAAACAAGCGCCTGGCGCGTGCCAACCTCCGGACTTCCAGGTACAGAAAGCCGCCCGCTTCTGTCCTGGAGCCGTCCATGTCTGCCTCGCCCCGCTTGCTTCCTGCCCTGGTCCTCCTCTCTGCGCTGGGGTGCGCAGGCTCCCCGCACGCTCCCGCCCTCCGCCCGGAGGCACTGAGCCGGGTGGCCGCCGTTCATGGGGGCGCGGGCCCCTGGGCCGTCGCGGGCTACCGCATGGGCCAGTACGCGCTTCAGCACCTGGGGCTCCCGGCGGGCAGCTTCGAGCTGGAGGTCCTGCACCACAGCCCCCCACAGGTGCAGTTCGCCTGCATCGCGGATGGTGCGGCGGCCGCGACGGGCGCCAGCCTCGGCAAGCTCAACTTGTCCCTCGCGGAGGTAGCCCGTCCCGATGGCACCGCCACGGCTTTCCGCAACCGGGCCACGGGCCAGTCCGTCACGCTGAAGCCCGCCGCGCGCTTCTTCGAGCGCTATCTCAATGTCCCGCGCGAGCACCTGGCGGACGCGGGCAGCGAGGTGCTGACGCTTCCGGAGGCCGAGGTGTTCGAGGTGGTGGCCACCCCGTAGGCTTCCGTCCGTCCGGTTGCATCCAACAGAAACCTCCATCGTTACGGAAGGTTCTCCAAATCGTCAGAGAAGAGCGCATCTAGCAGCGTCGGCGCCTGCTCCCCATTGAAGAATCCGACTCGAATCCCAGGCAAAGGCACTTGCGCCAAAGCCAGGGGAAATGGACGGCAGCCCAGGCTTTGCTCGACAAGACGGGAGAGCGCATCAGCTTCAGCTTTCAGAGCGCCCGGGAATTCGAAGGAAAGCGCAGGGCGGGAGGGACGATACTGGCGCTGTTCTTCGCTCTCCCCCTCTTCTCCATATTTCTGAGCCGTACCGTAAACGACATAGAGCGGAGCAAGAACGCTCACGGCAGCGGCAATGCGAGTAACGAAGGTCTCTCCCCTGGGCTGAACTTCCTTGCGATAAACAAAGCAACGGAGGCAGGCGGAAGCAAACGGCTGCGTACCGGCGCCTACGCCATCCCCCGGGAATGCGCGTGGCAGTTCCTTGAGCAAGGTTCGCCACTCGTTCCAGGCCAAGGCTTTTTCCCAGCATGCGCGCCACCGATGGTGCTCCGGTGTACGCTGATAGGCCAGGAGAGGTTGGCTGTAGTCGTCCTCTTCGGCCGGGAAACCCTTGGCGTAGTACTGGTGAACCAATTGGACCAGTGCATCTTGTGTCAGTTCACTCATGGGACCTTGGGTTGCCAGGGATATCAAAGTACACGATCTCCAGCCCCTGGATTTCGCATTGAGACACGCGTGCCCCGTTTATCTCGTCGGACAGCAACCGTTGGTATCGAAGCTTGAAGCGACGGCACAGAATGGCGATCATTTCGCCGCGCTGGGCTTCGGATAACACCGAATGAGCGGCTTCATTCGCTACCACTGCAGCTGTCTGTTGAGCCATCCACAGAGGAATTTCTTTTCTCTGAATATTGCGAATGGGCACCCCTACTTCAAACTTGCAGAGATCGGTCGCCTTCGAATCCCCCTCTGTGATGCGGGCATGGATACAAACCGCACGCCATCCATCGGGATGTGACTCTCTGGAATCCACCGCGACGACCGTCTTGAAGCGGAAGTGCCCAGGCGTGATGCGCCCCGAGACGATCGCAGGCCCGGGAGCACAACCTGCCAGTAACAGGAGCGCTCCGAACTCGGACAAGAGTTTCCACAGCCTTGAGACGGCTCCGGGCACGGCTGCTCTCCTCATTTGACATCCGCCAACCGAGCCGACAAATCCTCAAGGGTCAATTTCTGCATTATCCCGTAGATCCACGTCCAACAGGAAGAGACCTACGGGTAGTTCGACGTGTCGGGCCGGGGTTGGGCTGCTACAGGTAGAAAGCACTTCCCGGCCCACACGTACCCATCGTCTTCACAAGGGGCTTGTACATTGACCCAGCACCCGCCCCGGATTTCCGTCTCCCGCTGGGGTTTGCAGGGCGGCCGCTTCTGTCCAGCGAACGGACGTTTGGGCATCTCCAACGCCACGAACTCACCTGGCAGCGTGGCATTCTCGAAGCTCGCTGCTGCGGCCAGCGCTTCCGGTGTCACGGAGGCATCGGCCAGGCCCACCGTTCCCGCATCCGGTTGCTCCGCTTCCGGGGGCGCCGGCCAGGAGTGCTCGGACACGCGCTGTGTGGACAGGCCAATCACAAGGCATGCCAGTACAGCCCCGATCAGCCCAGCCCGGAGCGGAGTCCTCCAGCCGAGGGGCTCCGGAACCACTGCCACCACGGGCCGAAAACCTGCCGAGGTCTCCAGAGAGCAGTCCGCCTCAGGGCCCGCCCGGACCGCCGCCGCCTCCAGCGCGTCCGCCAGCTCGCGTGCGCTGCCCCGCTCCGAGGGGCTCTCCGCCAGCATCTGCTCGATGAGCGCCGAGAGTTCCGGGATGATCCAGCGAACGCGCAAATGGGGTGGCTGCCGGACAGGCCGCGCCTCCTGGCGCGCGCCCTGCCCCACCGCCGGGTCTTCTTCCTGTGAAGGATAGACTCCAGTCACCATCCGGTAGGCGGTAACCCCCAAGGCATACACATCGTCCTCGGGCCCGGCTTGGTAACGCGCGCCATCCCACGCATGGGCCGCTGTGTGGCGCAGGGCCTGGGGACTCCGGTAGGGCCGTGTTCCCGGAGCGAGCGGAGCCTCCGTGAGCGGTGGTGCCTCCGGGTACGTTCCGGAACCGAAATCCACCAAGGACGCCTTTCCATTGGCCCCCACGAGGACATTGGCGCCCTTCACATCCCGGTGCAGGCATTGGGCCGCGTGGGTTGCCTGAAGGGCACGGCACAGCTGCGCGAGCAGCCAGAGAACCTGGCGCGAGCTGGGCGAGCACTCCCAGGCCCATTGGTACAGGGGAAGCCCCTCCACCCACTCCATGACGAGATAGGGATGAGGCACCCGCCAGCGGCCTCCCGTCCATTCCCCCCGGGCGAGCAGGCGGGGAATTCCCGGGTGGAGAATCCGGGACAGCACCTCCGCTTCGCGCTCGAAGCGCTCCTCCCGGGAGCGCAGGGCCACCTTGAGGGCCACCCACCCCGCCGCCTCCTGCCCCTCCAGCACGGCGCGGTAGACGGCGCCGTACGCTCCACGGCCCGCGCCGCTGACGATCTGCCAGGAACCGATGATGGTGCCAGGGGGGAGCTTCTCGGGAGATGCCGTGTCCATGGGAGCCTCGCAGGGGCGGCCGGTTGCCTTCACCGGCCCCCACCCTACTCCCCGAGTCACCGCCTGTCAGCCCTCCCCGTTGGGTTACCCGTCTTCGCCTGGACTCAGGGAGAGGGAACGATGTCCTCCGGCGGCGAGGGCTCCGGACCAAAGCCCGCATCCTGCGCCACGGCGGAGAAGCGGCCCTCCAGGCTGCGGCCCGCGCCGTAGCTGTCTCCCCGCTGGAAGGAGAGGGAGAAATCTCCGCTCGTGGGCTCACCAATGCCGCCGCCCTCGTCCAGGGAGAGGTCTCCCTTGTCCACCGGACCGAAGAGCCGGGCGGGCTCTCCGGCCGAGAGGTGGACCACCGTCGTCCGGGCCATTCCGGACGCCGTGGTGCCCGCCAGGTTCACCTTCCTGCCGGGCCGCAGGTCCAGCCCCTCGGTGGCCAGCGTGAGCCGCACCACCAGGTCCACATCCTGCCCCGCGTTCCGGTAGTAGCTGACCTGAAGCGCCTCGGCGTTGCGCAACACCTCCACGCGCGAGACCTCCAGCGAGAAGAGTTCCTCCACGCTGCCCGACAGCGAGTTGGGGCCGCCGCAGCCCAGCAGCCCCCCTGCCGCCAGCAGGCCCACGAGCCCTCTTCTCAGCCCCGGGCCCGCCTGGCTCATCGCTCCACCGCGAGCTTGAGGGCGCCGCTTCCTGGCGCCCGGTAGGCGATGACCCGCTGCCCCGTGGAGAGGTACGCCATCTTCGGAGACCAGCCGCCGTCCGCGTCCACCAGCGCCTCGCGCCAGTTGCCTGCGATGCGCGTGGTCACCCGCAGTTCGTCGTCGTTCGGGTTGCAGCTGCCCTCGTTGATCCCCGACGCGTTCGAGCAGATGTAGAAGGCGATGGACGGCTCATGCGTCGTGGGGTCGATGGCCAGCGACGGGTACCAGCCGCCCGTGCCCGACGCGTAGACGGGATCCGGCTCGGTCCAGTCCCCCTCGGCGGCGCACCGCGAGGCCGACGTTCCCTCGCAGGACGTGAACGTGAGCCGGTTGGCGGAGCGCTCCACCACGGCGACGCCGAAGCCCAACACCGGGTCCCACGCCAGCGAGGCGCCCCGCTGCGTGTTGGACACCGCCTGCACCTGTACATCCTTCGTCCAGGTGCCGTTCGCGTTGCGCCGCTGGAACAGGACATTCGAGCCTGTGCCCTCCGCGCTCCCGGACACCTGGTCATGCACCAGCACCGGCTGCCCGTCCGCCATCACCATCTCGATGTGGCCACCGTAGGCGCGCTTGTCGTTCCCCCCCGCGGACACAACGGCGTGCGTCCAGGTGTCCGGGCCTCCCACGGCCACTTCCAGATCGCTCGCTTCATAGTCCTGCTTGTCAAACTGGCCCTGGTGGACGTCGCGGTAAGCGACGATCGCCTGCGTCCCATTGAAGACGAGCGCGGGGTTGATGCCCACGACGTTGCCGCTGTCGCTCACCGGGTTGCCGGCCTTCGCCTCGTTGCTCTCGCGCACGGCCACCTTCTTCATCCACTGGCCCGAGGCGTTCCGGTAGGCCACCTCCTGGTCATTCAGGAACCAGAAGGCCGCGGCGGGATCCTCCGCGCCCCCGAGGTAGGCCACCGCCGGGCGGCCGTTCCCGTCGAACGCCAGCGACAGGCCGTACACCATCTTCACGGTGGTGATCGTCTCGGGCGTGGAGACCCGGCCGTCACTGCCCGTCTGGACGTAGCGAATCTCGTACTGGGCATCACTCACCCGGAAGAAGTACGCCACGCCGACCGTGTCCCCTGGCCCCACCGCGAGTGACAGGGGTTGCAGGTCGGTGCTCGCCGCATCCAGCGTGAAGCGCTGGTAGGGCGAGTCCTTGTTCGGATCCACGGGGTTGGGCCCCGCGTCGTTGTTGCCCCCGCCGCCACCGCCGCCGTCGTCGCCCTTGCAGCCTGCCAGCGCGAGCATCAGGCACAGTCCCCATGCATGCCGTCTCATCACGTCTCCTCCGGTGTCGGCCGAGTTGAAGGCCGCCATCCTACGCTACCGGCCCGGTTTCCAAAGCCCGAGGACCGGCCTAGGCTGGCCCCCGCATGGCCCGCAAACGCCCTTCTTCGAGGCGCCTGTCCCGGCGCTCCTTCATCCAGCGGCTGACCTTCTTCGGCGGGGGCGTGGTGCTGCTGGGCCCCACGGCCTGCAAGCGCTCGGCCTCGGACGAGGCCCCGGCCGCCCCGGCGGCCCCCCTCTCGGATTCGCCGCATGGCACCTTCACCGGCCGGGAGTTCGTCACCATGGCCGCCGCCTGCGAGCGCATCCTCCCCAAGGACGAAGACCCCGGTGCGCAGGACGCCCAGGTGCCCGCCTACATCGACCGGATCCTCCAGACGCCGGAGCTGAAGCAGATGAAGAGCGATTTCCTCCAGGGGCTCGCCGCCCTGGAGCGCCGCTCGCGGAGCATGTTCCAGAAGGGCTTCAGCGAGGCCACGCCCTCCCAGCAGGATGAGCTGCTGGCCATCTTCAAGGACAGCCGGTCCGGCAGCGGCGAGGCGCACTTCTATGAGCTGCTCCTGCTGCTGACGCTGGAGGGCTTCCTGGGAGACCCCTCCTACGGCGGCAACAAGGACCGGGTGGGCTGGAAGCTGGTGGGCTTCGACACGGTGGGCACCGTGGCCATGGCGCCCCCCGAGGGCTACGACGGACCGAAGTGCCTGCGCGAGTGCGGTGAGCACCGATGACGAAGGCGCCGGTGGACGTCTGCATCATTGGCAGCGGCGCGGGGGGAGCCCCCATGGCGCTGGAGCTGGGGCGCGCCGGGCTGAAGGTGGTGGTGCTGGAGAAGGGCGCGCACTACCGGCCCAAGGACTTCGTCCACGACGAGATCCTCAACAGCCGCCGCAACTTCTTCATGCCCCTGCCGTGGGAGGAGCCGCACCTGGTCCGCCAGGGCGAGCAGGCCCGCTACGAGCGCTCCAACGCCGCCTGGACCGCCAACTGCGTGGGCGGTGGCACCGTGCACATGAGCGGCTACTTCTACCGGCTCAAACCGGTGGACTTCCGGCTGCGCTCCACGCTGGGCAAGCTCCCAGGGGCGAACCTCGCGGACTGGCCCATCTCCTACGAGGAGCTGGCGCCCTTCTATGACCAGGCCGAGGCGGAGCTGGGCGTCTCCGGCACGTCCATCCCCCACCCCTTCGCCGAGCCCCGGAGCAAGCCCTACCCGCTTCCGCCCCTGGACGTGCACCCCATCGCGCAGGAGCTCGACCGGGTGTGCCGCGAGATGCACTGGCACTCGCTGCCCACCGCCCGCGGCATCATCAGCCAGCCCTACCGGGGCCGGACGGCGTGCGCGTACTGCGCGCTGTGCGGAAGCTATGGCTGCGAGGTGGGGGCCAAGAGCGGGACCGATGCCAGCCTCATCCCCGCGGCCCTCGCCACCGGCAACGTGGAGCTGCGCCCCGGGTGCATGGCCCGCTCCATCGAGGTGGACAAGGCGGGGCGGGCCCGGAGCGTCGTGTACCGGGATCCGGACGGCGTGGAGCAGGAGCAGCCCGCGAAGCTCATCGTGGTCTCGTGCACGGCGGTGGAGAGCGCGCGGCTGCTGCTCAACTCCACCTCGTCCCGCTTTCCAAAGGGGCTGGCGAATGGGAGCGGCCAGGTGGGCCGCAACCTGATGTTCAGCTCATTCGGCGAGTCCAGCGCCGTCTTCCGCGTCTCCCGGAGCCAAACCTCCCGCCCGTGGCTGGCGGCTCCGGGCCCCTTCATCAACCGGAGCGTCCAGGACTTCTACCTGATGCCGGACGAGCGGTTCGGCTTCCGCAAGGGCGGGACGCTGGGCTTCATGTGGGCCCATCCCAACCCCATCTTCGCGGCCGTGGGGCTCGCGGGCCAGGGAACGAGGGGTGTTTTCGGCAAGGCCCTGAAAGACAAACTCCGGGAGTACCGGGACTCGCGCATCCTCCAGTTCGAGGTCTACGGCGAGTTCCTCGCCACCCCTGGCACATATGTGACGGTGGAGCCGGGGGTGAAGGACAAGCATGGCCTGCCCGTCGCCGCCATCACGCTGGACCGGCACCCCATGGACTTCGCCGCCACCCGTTTCCTCGTCGAGCGGGGAGAGGAGCTGCTCCTGAGGATGGAGCCGGACAGCCTCCAGCGCGGAACGCTGTCCGGAGAGACCACCATCCTTCAGCATGGCACCTGCCGGTTCGGCAACGACCCGGCCACCTCCGTGCTCGACAAGGATTGCCGGGCCCACGAGGTGCCCAACCTCTACGTGGTGGACGGAAGCTTCATGCCCAGCGCCGGCAGCGTGCCCTCCACGCTCACCATCGTGGCCAACAGCTTCCGCGTGGCCCACCACCTCGTGCGCAAGCTCAAGCTCAGATGATGGGCACGCCGCCGGTGACGGCGATGCGCGCGCCAGACACGTAGCTGCCCGCGTCGGAGGCCAGCAGGACGTAGATGGGGGCGAGCTCCGCGGGCTGGCCCGGGCGCTTGAGCGGCACCTCCGACCCGAAGCTCTCCACCTGCTCGGTGGGCATGGTGGCCGGAATGAGTGGCGTCCAGATGGGGCCCGGCGCCACGCTGTTGGCCCGGATACCCTTCTCCGCGAGCATCTGCGCGAGGCTTCCCGTGAAGTTGACGATGGCCGCCTTCGTGGCCGAGTAGGGCATCAGCTTCGGCTTGGGCGTGTCGGAGTTGACCGAGGCGGTGTTGATGATGGACGCGCCATGCTTCATGTGCGGCACGGCCGCCTTGGTGAGATAGAACATCGCGTGGATGTTCGTGTCGAAGGTGCGCTTCCACTCCTCGTCGGAGATTTCGTCCAGGGAGTCCCGCGTCATCTGAAACGCCGCGTTGTTGACGAGGATGTCGAGCCGGCCGAAGGCCTCCACGGCGCGCGCGACGATGGCGCGGCAGTGCGCCGCATCCTGGATGTCCCCCGGAACGAGCACCGCCTTGCGTCCCGCTTCCTTCACCAGCTTCGCCGTGTCGCGGGCGTCCTGCTCCTCGTTCAGATAGGAGATGAGGACATCGGCACCCTCGCGCGCGAAGGCGATGGCGACCGCACGGCCGATGCCGCTGTCCCCGCCGGTGATGATGGCGGCCTTGCCCGTCAGCTTGCCGCTTCCCTTGTAGCTCGTCTCGCCGTGGTCCGGCTTGGGCTGCATCGAGCCGGTGGCGCCAGGCTCGGATTGCGGTTGCTTGGGAAAGGGCGGCTTCGGGAAGGAAGGCATGTCGGAGCGCTCCGGGGCCAACGGGCGGCGGGATACCGGGGGTCTGGCCCTGCTCCTACAGGTCTGTGTCCTGTGCAGTCCCCTCCCCACTGTCCTCCAGTCCAAGAAGGGGCGTGGGCAATGCCTTCCAGCCGAACAACTTTGTTGGCCCCTGTGAGGGGACCTTATAAAACGGCCCGCCCTCGCACCGCATGCAGCGTGCCGGGACCCTCGACCGGAGTCGCCGCATGACAAAGCTCGGCCACGCTCTCATCACTGCCCTGGGACTCGGTCTGCTGCTGGGAACATTCCCCGCCCAGGCCCAGACCTTCCTGACCATCGGCACCGTCAACAACGGCGATATGGTCCGCATGCAGCTGCTCGCCAAGGAATACGAGGCCAAGCACCCGGACGTGCGCCTCAACTGGGTGGTGCTCGACGAGAACACCCTCCGCCAGCGGCTGACGACCGACATCACCACCAACGGTGGCCAGTTCGACGTCATCACCATCGGAGCCTACGAGGCCCCCATGTGGGGCCGGCAGAACTGGCTCACCGAGCTGAAGAACCTGCCCGCCTCCTACGGCGTCGAAGACCTGATGCCCAACGTGCGCAAGCAGCTCAGCGTCGACGGGCGCCTGTACGCCGTGCCCTTCTACTCCGAGGGCTCCATCACCTACTACCGCACCGACCTGTTCGCCGCGAAGGGGCTCACCATGCCCGAGGAGCCCACGTGGGAGCAGATCCGCGGCTTCGCGGAGAAGCTGCATGAGCCCGCGCGCGGCATCTACGGCATCTGCCTGCGCGGCAAGGCCGGCTGGGGCGAGAACATGGCCCTGGTCACCACCATGGTGAATGCCTTCGGCGGGCGCTGGTTCGATGAGCGCTGGGAGCCGGAGATCGACAGCCCCGAGTGGCACAAGGCGGTGAACTTCTACGTCGATATGCTCTCGGCGTTCGGCCCGCCCGGTCCCAGCAGCAACGGCTTCAACGAGAACCTTGCCCTGTTCAACGCCGGCAAGTGTGGCATGTGGGTGGATGCCAGCGTGGCCGGCGCCTTCGTCACCGACCGCACCCAGAGCCAGGTGCCCGACAAGGCCGGCTTCGCCAAGGCGCCCCGGCAAATCACCGCCAAGGGCAGCTCGTGGCTGTGGACCTGGGCGCTCGCCATCCCCGCGAGCTCCCGCAAGCAGCAGGCCGCGCTCGACTTCATCCTCTGGGCCACTTCCAAGGAGTACGGCGAGCTCGTCGCCCAGCGCTACGGCATCTCCGCCATGCCCCCCGGCACGCGGCTGTCCACCTACGCCAACCCAGCCTACCTGGAGGCCACCCCCTTCGCGAAGGTGACCCAGGAGGCCATCCTCACCGCGGACCCGACCTCGCCGTCCATCAAGCCGGTGCCGTACGTCGGCGTGCAGTTCGCCACCATCCCCGAGTTCCAGGCCGTCGCGAGCCTCGTGGGACGGCAGATCTCCGGAGCCCTGGCGGGCAACACCCGCGTCGACAAGATCCTCCACACCTCCCAGGGCGCAGTGCGCCGCACCATGAAGCGCGCCGGCTACTACGACGCGAAGTAGGCCCGTCCCTTCCCCTTGCGCTGATCCCCTTCCCCGCTCCGGAGTTCCGCGATGCGCGCCTCTCGCCCCACCTCACGTACCGGACGCCTCATGGTCTCGCCGGCCGTCCTGATGCTGTTCGTCTGGATGATCGTCCCGCTGGCCATGACGGTGTACTTCTCCACGCAGTACTACAACCTCCTCTACCCCGGTAAGACGTCCTTCGTCGGGCTGGAGAACTTCGCCTACTTCTTCACCTACCCGAGCTTCCTCACCAGCGTGCTCAACACGCTGTTGCTCGTGGGCAGCGTGCTGGCCATCACCGTCGTGCTCGGGGTGCTCATCAGCGTGCTGGTGGATGCGCCGTTCCCCGGGCAGGGCATCGTGCGCATGCTGCTCATCTCCCCGTTCTTCATCATGCCCACGGTCAGCGCCCTGGTCTGGAAGAACCTCCTGATGAACCCCGTGTCGGGCTTCTTCGCCTGGCTGTCGGTCTCGCTGGGGATGACGCCGGTCAACTGGTTCTCCGACTGGCCCCTGCTGTCCATCATCCTCATCGTCGCCTGGGAGTGGCTGCCGTTCGCGGTGCTCATCTTCATCACCGCCCTTCAATCGATGAACCAGGAGCAGAAGGATGCCGCGCAGATGGATGGCGCCAACGCCTTCGCCGTCTTCCGCTACCTCACCCTGCCCCACCTGGCCCGCCCCATCGCGGTGGTGGTGATGGTGGAGTCCATCTTCCTGCTCAACATCTTCGCGGAGATTTTCACCACCACGAGCGGCGGCCCCGGGGATGCGACGACCAACCTGCCCTTCCTCATCTTCACCCAGGCGCTGCTCGAGTTCGACGTGGGCGCGGCCTCCGCGGGCGGCCTGGTCGCCGTGGTGCTGGCCAACGTCGTCGCCTACTTCCTGATCCGCCTCATCGGCAAGTCGCTCACCGAAGCCTAGGAGGACCCGCCATGTCCAAGCAGAAACAACGCCGCCGGACCCTCGACACCTTGCGCGCGGTGGCCTCCTGGCTCGTCGCGCTGATCATCTTCTTCCCCATCCTGTGGATGGTGCTCACCAGCTTCAAGACCGAGCTGGGCGCCTTCTCCATGCCCCCGGAGTTCCTCTTCGCGCCCACGCTGGAGAACTACCGGGAGATCATGGAGCGCAGCGACTACATGCACTTCGCCTGGAACTCACTGCTGACCAGCGGCGGCTCCACCATTCTGGGCATGCTGGTGGCGGTACCGGCCGCCTACGGCTTCGCCTTCCACCCCTCGCTGCGCACCCGCGGCACCCTGATGTGGATGCTCTCCACCAAGATGCTGCCCGGGGTGGGCGTGCTGGTGCCCATCTACCTCATCGCCCGGAGCCTGGGGCTGCTCGACTCGCGCATCCTGCTCATCGTCATCTTCGCGCTCATCAACCTGCCCATCATGGTGTGGATGATCTACACCTACTTCCGCGACATCCCGCGCGACATCCTCGAGGCGGCGCGCATGGACGGCGCCACCACGTTCCAGGAGATCCGCCGGGTGCTGCTGCCCGTCAGCCGCGGGGGGCTCGCGTCCACCGCGCTGCTGGCGCTCATCCTGAGCTGGAACGAGGCCTTCTGGTCGCTGAACCTCACCACCACGAACGCCGCGCCCCTGAGCGCGCTGGTCGCCTCCTTCGCCAGCCCGGAAGGTCTTTTCTGGGCCAAGCTCTCCGCCGTCTCCACCCTCGCCTGCGCGCCGATTCTCGTGCTCGGTTGGGGCTCACAGAAACAGCTCGTCCGCGGCCTCACCTTCGGCGCCGTTAAGTAATTCTTGGGGGTCTTCCATGGCAACTCTCGACATCCGTTCCCTGACCAAATCCTTCGGAGACACCCGCGTCATCAAAGGCGTGGACCTGCGCGTCGAGGATCATGAGTTCTGCGTCTTCCTGGGGCCCTCCGGCTGCGGCAAGTCCACGCTGCTGCGGCTCATCGCCGGCCTGGAGGACGCCACCACCGGGGAGATTCTCCTCGATGGCAAGCCCATCACGGACCTGCCCCCCGCCCGGCGCAACCTGGCGATGGTGTTTCAGTCCTACGCGCTCTATCCGCACATGACCGTGCGGCAGAACATGTCCTTCGCGCTGGACCTGGCCAAGGTCGAGCGCAGCGTCATCGACGAGAAGGTGCAGCGCACCGCGCGCATCCTGGAGCTGGAGCCCCTGCTCGACCGCAAGCCCGCCGCGCTCTCCGGCGGCCAGCGGCAGCGTGTGGCCATTGGCCGCGCCATCGTGCGCGAGCCGCGCATCTTCCTGTTCGACGAGCCGCTGTCCAACCTGGATGCCTCGCTGCGCGCGCAGATGCGGCTGGAGATCGCCCGCCTGCACCAGGAGTTCAAGGCGACGATGATCTACGTCACCCACGACCAGGTCGAGGCGATGACGCTGGCCAACAAGGTGGTCCTCTTCAACGGGGGCAACATCGAGCAGCAGGGCTCGCCGCAGGAGCTGTACCACCGGCCCGTCAACCGCTTCGTGGCCGCGTTCCTCGGCACCCCGCAGATGGCCTTCATGGAGGCCACCCAGCAGGGCAACACGCTGGTGCTGGCCAGTGGGCAGTCCATCCCCGCGCCCGCGGCGCTCCCGGGCGCGCAGCAGGGCCGCCGCGTGACGATTGGCGTGCGCCCCGAGCAGCTCTCGCTGGCGCCTGCCGGCCAGGGCACGCTGGATGGCCGCATCGACGTCATCGAGCGGCTGGGCAGCGATGCCTACGTCTACCTCAACACCCCCAACCTGGGCCGGCTCACGGTCCGTGGCCCTGGCGATCTCGCCGCCACGCAGGGTGCCGCCGCCGCCGTGCAGATCCAGCCCAACGGCTTCCATGTCTTCGACGCTGACGGCGTGGCCATCTACCACCCCCAGCACTCCTGACCTCCGCCATGCACCCACTTGATCAGGCCCACCTCTCCACGCTTCCCGCCTCGGTCATTCGCCCGGGATACGACCGCGGCCAGGTGAAGGCCGGCATCGCGCACATCGGCGTGGGCGGGTTCCACCGCGCGCACCTGGCCATCTACCTCGACCGCTGCCTGGCCCGTCCCGGCCAGCAGCAGTGGGGGCTGTGCGGCATCAACCTGCTGCCGCAGGACGCCCCCATGGCCGCGGCGATGAAGCGCCAGGATGGGCTCTACACCGTGAGCGAGATGGCGCCGGATGGCACGCACACCTCGCGCGTCGTCGAGGCCATGGTCGAGTACCTGTACGCCCAGGACAACCCCCGCGCCGTGCTGGACCGGCTCAGCCAGCCGGACATCCGCATCGTGTCACTGACCATCACCGAGGGCGGCTACCTCATCGATGAGCACGGCCAGTTCAACCTGAAGCACCCCTCCGTCGTGTACGACCTGGAGCACCCGGGCGAGCCGCGCAGCGCGTTCGGCTTCATCGTCGAGGCGCTGGACCGCCGCCGCAAGGCAGGCCACAAGCCCTTCACGGTGATGTCTTGCGACAACCTGCGCCACAACGGCGTGCAGGCCCGCCGGGCGTGCGTGGCCTTCGCCAAGGCGAAGGACCCCCAGCTCGCCGCCTGGATCGAGCGCGAGGTGGGCTTCCCCAACGCCATGGTGGACCGCATCACCCCCGCCACGGACAACGCCACCCGGCAGAAGCTGCGGGAGCTGACCGGCGTGGACGATGCCGCCCCCGTCATCTGCGAGGACTTCATCCAGTGGGTGCTGGAGGACGACTTCCGCGATGGCCGCCCGGAGTGGGACGCCGTGGGCGTCATGCTCACCCCGGATGTGACGCCGTACGAGGACGCGAAGATCCGCCTCCTCAACGCGACCCACACCCTGCTGTCCTACCCGGCCTACCTCGCCGGGTTCCGCAAGGTGGATGACGTCCTGCACGACGGGCTCTTCGCCCAGTACCTGAAGGACTTCCTCGACCTCGACGCGGGGTACTGGCTGAAGTCCCTGCCCGGGCTGGACCTCACCGCCTACAAGGCCAAGCTGCTCCAGCGCTTCGGCAACCGCGCCGTGGGCGACCAGGTGGCCCGGCTGTGCATGGATGGCGGCTCGAAGATCTCCGGCTTCGTGCTGCCCACCCTGCACGAGATCCTGAAGAACGGGCGCCCCTACCACCGCATCGCGTTCTTCCTGGCAAGCTACGAGCGCTACCTCAAGGGCAAGGACGAGCGCGGCGAGGCCTACCCCATCGTCGAGCCCAACGCCCGCCACCTGCTGGAGCCGGTCATCCAGAGTGACTCGCCCCGGACCCTGCTCGAGCTGACCGACGTCGTCGGGACCCAGATCCCCGCGCACCCGGGCTTCGTCGCCCTGTACCTCCAGCTGCGCAAGAAGCTCGACACGCAAGGCGTGGTGGCCACGCTGAAGGAAATCGTCGCCGCGGGCGACCAGCTCCCCGCGGACGCGGCCTCCTGAGAACCCGAGCCTGACCATGATCATCAGCTGCGGCGAAGCACTCATCGACCTGATTCCCAACCCGGAAGACGGGAACCTCTTCCGGGCCGTGCCGGGGGGCTCGCCGTTCAACACCGCCCTCGCCCTGGCGCGGCTGGGGGCTCCCACGGCCTTCCTGGGGCGCATCTCCCAGGACGCCTTCGGCAACCAGCTCGCCCAGGTCCTGGAGGACAACGGGGTCAACCTCCGGCTGACCGTCCGGGGGCCAGAGCTGACGACGCTCGCCTTCGTCAAGAAGGTGGAGGGCCAGGCCAGCTACGCCTTCTACACCCAGGGCACCGCCGACCGGCTGCTCCAGCCCGGCGACTTGCCGAAGCTCCCGGACGGGGCCATCCTCCACTGGGGACTGGGCGCCGTGGTGCTCGACGGGGCCCCGGTGGCCCACACCCTGGAGGCGCTGTTCCGCCAGGAGAAGGACCGGCGGCTGATCTCCTTCGATCCCAACATCCGGCCTCCGGTCATTGGCGCCGCCCACCTGCCCGCCTACGCGAAGCGCGTCACGGAGGCCCTCTCGGCCTTCCACCTCGTCAAGGTCAGTGACGAGGACCTCGCCGCGCTGTTCCCGGGGGCCCGGCTGGATGACATCGCCCAGCGCTGGCTGGAGCGGGGCCCCTCCCTCGTGGTGGTGACACGCGGCGGAGAGGGCGCCTCCGTCTTCCGTCAGGGTGGGACGCGGCTCGACGTGCCCGCAGCGAAGCTCGCGAAGTTCGGAGACACCGTGGGCGCGGGAGACAGCTTTACGGCCGGACTGCTCACCCAGCTCTACGAGCGGGGTGTCCGCCGGGGCGCGGAGCTGGCCGCCCTGGATGACGCCACCTTGAAGGGGTGCGCCACCTTCGCGGCCCGCGTGGCCGCGAAGACGTGCGAGCACGAGGGCTGCAATCCGCCCCGGCGCTCGGAGCTGGGCGAGTAAGCCGCCTTCCCGCCTGAGGAGCCTCAGCCCCTGCTCAGGTGCACCAGCCTCCGGCCATCGAGATGACCTGTCCCGCCATGAAGTTGCTGGCGTTGGTGGCGAGCGAGAGCGCCAGCTCGGCGGCTTCATACCCTTCGCCGGTCCGGCCGGCCGGAATGTTGGCCACGAGCGAAGCGCGCATTCCCGGCTCGGCGAGCATCGCCGGGGTGAAGTAGGTGACGTTCTCCAGGTATGACGGGGCGATGGCGTTGAATTGCACGTTGTGACGGGCAACCTCCGCGCCGGTGGCCAGCACGAAGGCGTTCTGGGCCCCCCGCGCCGCGGAGTAGACCGCCAGCCCGGGGATGGCCCGGACGGCCACGGCACTGGTGAAGGCCACGATCTTTCCGGAGCGGCGTTCGATCATCTGCGGAAGGACCGCGCGTACGAAGCGGACCATGGGCCAGACGATCTCGTCCAGGTAGGCCTGGAAGTCTTCGTCGGCGAACTCCTGGACCTTTTCAAGCATCTTCGAGTAGGGCGTAATCCGCAGGGGACCCGCGAAGTTGGCCACGAGCACGTCGACCCGCCCCGCCGCGTCGATGACCCGCTGGGGGGCCTTGGGATCGAGGTAGTCGCTCGTGTCGGCGATGACCTCGGCCCCTTCCTGGGTGAAGAGCTCGCAGACCGGCGGGCCGGCATACCGGTCCGCGCTGGTCACCAGCACCCGGCGTCCATGCAATCGTCCGTTCATTTTAGTCCTTACTCGAGGGTGAGCATGCGGTTGCCAGGAGGGGTGACCGTTCCGGTCCAGAGCGGCGTGGACTTCCGATTCTCCAGGTGCGCGCTGTAGTCGGAATAGGCCTCATACAGATTGTCGATATTGGTGGTGTCGAACCCGTCAAAGGGCTGACCCGACGGACCGTGAATCCGCTGGACGAGCTCGGAGAAGGGACCATACGGAACCTGAGGCGCCACGAACATCTGGCGAATCCCAGCACCGGTGCTGTCACGGTAGGTGAGAACCTCGGTCATGAAGCGCCAACCTCGGGCCACCAGCTTGCGGTGGAGCTCTTCCATGTCCTCGCCAGGACCGATGTTGTAGGCCACGTGCTGCGGCCCTGCGCCGTAACGCTGGACAAACAGGTTGATGGGCGACTTCGGATCATCGCTGACCGAGAGGCCTGTCATCATTGCCCAGGGAAAGTTCGGATCATCGCCACTCGCCAAAGCGATATGCGCGGCAGGATATCGCGGGGTGTGGACCCGGACATACTCCTTGAATCCAAGCAGGCCCCACCGTTCGATGAAGTTGTTCTCGTCCGCAGCCGCAGCTACGTAAGTGATGTGGTCGATGTGCTGGATGGACATGACTGTCCTATAGCAGACACCAATATCCGGCTCAAGCGTGAGCCCTTGCTCTCATACATTCTCGCTCAATCAAAGGCCTAGCGAATCCAGTTTTTTCTGACTATAGGGCTCTTTCATGAGCAAAACCAAACTGACTCGACGTGGATTCCTGAGGCTGTCCGGACTGGGGATGGCGGCCGTGGCGCTGCCGGAGGGTCTGGGATTCGATGTCACGCCCTTCGCGACGCCCTCGGAGTACTACCTCTACGTGGGCAGCTACACCTCGGCGGGAGGGGAAGGCATCACCCTGTGCCGTCTGTCCATGCAGACAGGCAGCCTGCAAAAGGTGGCGGTGACGCGCAACGTGTCCGAGCCCTCGTTCCTGGCCATGGATCGCCAGGGCCGCTACCTCTACGCCGTCAATGAGCTGGGTTCGTACCAGGGCATGGCCAGCGGGGCAGTGAGCGCCTTCGCCGTCAATCCCTCGACCCGGGCCCTGACGCTCATCAACCAGCAGGCCTCCCGGGGAAGCGCGCCCTGCTTCGTGAGCGTGGATGCGAACGACAAGTTCGTGATGGCCGCCAACTACGGCGGCGGCAACATCTCCGTCTTCCCTATCCAGAGCAATGGCGGCCTGGGCGCGGCCACGGACTTCAAGCAGTTCCAGGGCTCGGGGCCCCATCCCAACCAGAGAAGTCCGCATGCCCACCAGATCATGACGAACGCGTCCAATCAGTATGCGCTCGCCGCGGACCTGGGAACGGACCGGGTGATGATCTACCGCTTCGACGCCGCGCTCGGAAAGCTCACCGCCACCACGCCGGCGTCGTTCTCCACGCAGCCCGGGGCGGGCCCGCGCCACTTCGCCTTCCACCCGAGTGGGAAGTTCGTCTTCGTCATCAACGAGCTCAACTCGACCCTGCTGTCGCTCGCCTTCGACGCCACACGGGGCACGCTGACACAGGTGCAGGGCCTCTCCACGCTGCCCGCCGGCTACACGGGCACCAGCTACTGCGCCGAGGTGCGGGTGAGCCCGGACGGCAAGTTCGTCTACGGCTCCAACCGCGGCCACAACAGCATCGCCGTCTTCGCCGTGGATTCACTCGGCAAGCTGACGCTCGTGCAGCACGTGTCCACCCAGGGCCTGTGGCCCCGGGACTTCATCCTGGATCCGACGGGCACCTACCTGCTGGTGGCCAATCAGCAGAGCCACACGATCGTGCCCTTCAGGCGGGACCCCGTGACCGGAAAGCTGACGGCGCTCGGGACGAGCCTGGCCGTGACCGCTCCGACCTCCCTGCTGGTGGCGCCCACGCTGGCCTGAGTCCTACCGTGCCGGCGAGGTGCGCTGGAGTTCCAGGCGCAGCGAGTCCAGGAGCCCGGGCGGATCTCCCTCACGAAAACCCGAGAGTCCCGCCTCGAAGTCCGCGCGCGCGCCAGCCCTGTCTCCCAGCTGGCCGCGCAGCGCGCCCCGCTCGTAGAGCAGCTCCGGGTCCACGGAGTCCTCCTGGTCCGAGGCGATCGCGTCGGTGAGATCCTGAATGGCCTCCGCCAGCCGGCCCAGCAGCGCCCGCGTCTGGGCACGCTGCTGAAGCAGCCAGGCATTGCCAGGGTCCTCGGCCAGGGCCTGGGTCCAATCGCGCTCGGCCTCGGCGTTCTGGCCGGCCGCTCGCAGGGACTCGGCGCGCTTGGCATAGAGAATCAGCTTGCGGTGCCCCACGGACTCCACCGTGTTGAAGTCCGCCACGGCCTCCGCGTGACGGCCCAACCGGGCCAAGGTGAGCGCCCGGTGGAGCCGCGTGGTGAGGTGCCCCGGCGCCATCGTCAGGATGCGATCGAACCAGGGGAGTGCCTCGGCGGGAGCATGCCCCCAGATGCCGAGCGTCAGCCCCATCTCCAGCAGCACGCGCAGCTGGTCCGGGTGAGTCTCTGCCAGCTGCCGGATCTGAACGAGCGCCTGCGCATACCGCCCCCCGCGCCGCAGGCGATCCACCTCGCGGAGCTGGCCGGACAGCTCCGGCGGCCACGGCGTGCGTCCCTTCCGTTTCATCCTTCGCGTCCTCCGTCAGCGGCATCCTGCCGGGTGAAGCCCCGGTGCACCAGCCCACCCTGTCCACCGGCTCCGGGGCTCGCGGCTCAGGGCACGGTGCGCAGCTCGAGGTTGTCGAACCAGATGTCGCTCACGCCGCCGTCGCTGCCCTGGCCGAAGCGAACGATGACCTGCTTGCCCAGCGGAGTGCCCGAGGCGGGCGTGAGGTAGGTCACGCCACTGGTCAGCACCCAGTTCGCGCCCACCGCGATGGGGGCCGTCGCCAGCGGCACGAAGGAGCTCAGGTCGCCGTCAATCGCGGCGTAACCGAGCTGATAGGGCAGCACGCCGCTGTTGTCTCCTCCGCCCTGGGCATAGCTGCGGAAGGTGTAGCGCGTGTTGGCCTTGAAGCGCTGCGTGGAGAGCAACTGGCCCACCGTCTCCTGGGTGCCGGCCGAGTAGTAGCCGAAGCGGGTGCCCAGGCCCGCCCTGCCGTTGGCCGGGTGGTCGGCGTGCGACGCCCAGGCGCCGTTGGGGCCCCAGCCGTCGATGAAGCCATACGCAGGGGTGCTCTGCGTCTCCAGGTTGGCGTTGGTGAGGGGGATGACCGTGTAGTTCGGTTTGACGGTGACGGTGGCCGTATCGGAGATGCCGCCGCATGCGGCGGTCACCGTGTAGATGCCCACGTCCGGCAGGGTAACGAGGGTCAGGTTGCCGAGGTAGGCCACGTAGCCGTTGGGCCCCACCACCGTGAGGGTGGTGCAGCAGGTCGTGGGCAGGCCCGTGCCATCGTAGAACGAGCCCACCTTGAGGGTCTGGCCCAGGGTGATGGTGAGGACATGGTTCCAGGGGGTCTGGGCGTTGGGCCGCAACCGGCCAGGAGCCATGCCGCGCTGACCGCGGCCAGGCTCATGCCGAACCACGGCTGGAAGGACTTCTCTCGGGTGTTGTTCATGGGGTTCATGGGGAGGTCTTTCGGGTTCGAGGCCCCTCGTTGTGAGCCTCGCGGGATGGACAGGCCTCCCCGCCCGTCAGTCGCAAAATTTCGAAGGGGGTGGTGACTGCATTCTCCCCCTGGCCCGGAAACTGGTAACCGGAGTCATCAGCCGGGGGGCCGGAACCGCCTCGCCCCCAGAGGGAGCCCGGCCCTTCCAGGCGCTGGCATCCCGGGTGCACTGCCATGTGGGACAGGAATGCTCTTTTGGAGGCTCCTCCCATGTTCAAGCTCAAGGGTTTCTCGCGCCCGCTTCGCTCCCCTTCCGTAGACCTGCCGCGCAGCCCGGGTCCGGCCCAGCGGCCGGACAGCCTCCCCTCCTCGCCGCGTCCCCCCTCCCGGCCTTCTTCGGCGCCTCCCCGCCTGCACACGGATCAGTTCACGCCGCAGCGCCCGAGGACCGCTCCGGGCTCCCTGCCGCGCAGCCCCACCTCTCCCTCCGCCCCCCGCTCGCCGGCAGCAGGTCCCATCCAACGCCCCTGGCAGACCCCTGCCAACATCCAGCAGTTCAGCCAGAACCTCGAGACCCAGTATCCCGGAACCAAGCTCACGCAGTATGTGGGACAGCAGGGGCACCCGGATCTCCAGAGCAACGGCGGAGCGTGCAATGCCATCACGAAGGAGTGGATCCGGCTCGGCTCCCAGAGCCCTTCCATGGACCAGGCCTCGAAGGTTTTCGGGCACAAGCTTGACAACAACATGCCTCAGCTCAAGGCCGGTCAGCTCCAGCACCAGGCAGATGCGCAAGACATCAAGGATGCCTTTCAAAATCTCAAACAGCAGCGCACCGTGCTCGATGCGGAGCAGGCACGGCTCGAGCCCCTGATCGAAAAATACCAGCGTGGAGAGCTGAACCCCACGGAGGTGCAGGCCCTGAACCGGGATCTGCGCAGGTTCGAGAAGAAGTCCGCCACCTTCCAGCGGGTCTCGGACGACATCACGGAGGCGCGGATGGAGGAGCGGACGAAGCTGGGCTCCGGGTTGCCGCACATGAATGTGCTCGAAGGCGCGCCCATCGACAATGACTCGATCGGCAAGCTCCACAACTCGCTCCAGAAGGATGGCTTCCACGTCATCCACCTGAACAAGACGAGCGGCGGAGATGGGCACGTCATGGCGTTCCAGAAGCAGAACGGCCAGTACAAGTTCATGGACCCCAACACGGGCGAGTTCCAGACGAAAGACCCCAAGCAGGCCACCAACATCCTGCTGGACCACCTGGATAACGCCTACTCCAAGTTCGACCTCATCACGGTCGACCATTTCAACGGGTAACGCGGCGGTCAGCCGAGCCAGTCCTTCCCCCCTGCCTGTCAAACGCCGGGCGGATGGGTACTTCAAGCCACGTGGAGGCACCACATGGCGCACAGCAACCAGGAAATCCCCCGGGACCAATGGGCAAGCTACCTCGTCGGCATCAGCCAGCAGGAACCGAGCCCTTGGGTCCACATGGAGTCCATTGACACCGACACAGGGGATCAGCCCCTGGCCGGCCGCTTGCCCCTGAAGGAGATTTCCCTGGAGACCAAGGGCAGCGACTCCGGCGCGGTGCAGATCATCGTGGGCCGGGAAGGCGCGGAGATCACTCACCGCATCCTCCATCCGGAGCGCATCTCCGCGGAGTTGGACGAGGCGAGCGGCGCTCTGGAGTGTCTGGAGATTGGAGAGAAGGGCGGCAAGACGCTCATCTTCTTCGAGAGCCCCGCCGGGGCCTCCACCTGACGGGCACCCGGGCCTCTTTCCGGGGCCCGGGGCCAAGCTCAGGGAGCGGTAATGATGGTGGATTCTTCCGCAGGCCGCGGCTCGGAGTTCACCTGGGCTTCCACGGTGGTGCGATAGCGCTTCGCCGCGCCAGGACCGAGGGTGATCGCTGCCTCGGCCGAAAGCGTGGTCCGCGCGCTTCCGGTCATCGAGACACACTGAAGGGGGGTGCCCCACTGCGTCTGGCCGATGCCTTGGGAGTACAGACAGACCTTCACGGAGAGCGCCGCCGGGGCGTCACACGTGAGAGTCCCCGTCCCACGGACGATCCGGCCCGCCGGCTCGAAGACCGTGGTGGCGGAGACGGTGCAGTTCACCTTGGGTTCCATGTCTTCCTCTTCAGGGCCCGAGCAGGCCATCAGAAGCACCCCCGGAAGGGCTCGCAGGTACGGGCTCATACGGTTTCCGTCCTCTCTCTGGGCAGTTCAGGGATTCGGATTCGCTCAAGGAGGGGGAGAGAGCGGTGGCAGGACGGGCGTGAGCCTGGACAGCCATCCGATGATCTGCAGCCCATCGGCCCGAAGCGTGTCTTGATTGAAGTCCGACGCCGAGACGTCGAAGGGGCCCAGGTACTTGGTCCGGCGAAGGGTGATGCGATCCGCTTGCGACCATGAGGCGCTGATCCGCAAGTCGCGAATCGCCAGCATGGACGTGGGGAGCATGGGAAATATCCCCGGATTGTTGTCAATGGTCCCCCTCGAGTAATCCCCCTGCGGGACGCTGAGCGTGTACCACGAGCGCATGTTCAGCAAGGCGTTCTTGAACCAGTTCCGCGTGATGTTCACCAAGCAGTACTTGAACGAGATGCTGAAGCCGGTGGTGTTGAGCGTGGCCGGGACGAGCTGCTCGCCGAGATACCGGCGCAGCAGCAGCGTCTTGTCGAGGGTCATGTTCTTGGCGGGCACCACATCGAATCGCCCCGGATCGATGTCCACCCCGTCGAGACGGGGCAGCCGGGCCACCTCGGGGATGGGGCGCAAGTTCTTCTTGGCCACTGGGCTGGCGGCGGATGCGATGAGCCGCGTCATCACCGCGCCCTCCTCCACCTGCCCCGGGACCGCCAGGCCACGGTCGAGCGCCCGTGCCCTGAGCCCCGCCAGCGGCTTCACGGGGGCCACGGGACCGCTCCTGAGCTCAAGGCCCCTGAGGTCTTGCTTCTGGAGGTCCCTGGCCACATGGGTCTGCAACTGGGCTTTGATCGTCCCCACATTCGTGGCGGCGGGAACGAGTTTGACGGCGCCTTGGTCAATGAGCTGCTTCCCACCGAGCCGGATGAACGGGGAGTCCGGGGCAGCCTTTGGGATCTGGCCGGCGTTCAGCGACAACGTGGGCCAGTTCCGCGCGCTGGCTTCGGTGTACCAATCGTTCGGGGTCGCCCGGCAGGGGTAATAGATGACGCTCGCGTCGCGGTTGCTGCCCTTCTGGGCCTGGGCCAGCTCGTACTGCGCATCACTGAAGAGCTTGTAGGCGGGAAAGGCCAGGAGGTTCTGAGGATTGGCCCCCGAGGGCACCGCCCCGAGCAGGAGGATTTGATACAAATCGTCGATCTCGAACCCCGAGTTGTCGAATCTCACCGGGCTGCAGGCCGGCGCGATATTGCAGAGCAGCGAGAACGTCTCCTCGGCGGCATTCGCGTCATAGGGGGCGCCGGCCACATCACTGAGCTTGAAATCCGCGGGGCTCAGGTTGATCCCAGGCCAGCCGAACTGGAAGTAGCTGCCGGGCAGGGAGGAGGTATTGAACGTTCTGGCCAGCGTGTCATACACACTGGCAAACAAGTCGGTGACATTGGCCATGGCGGCTCCTCGCATGTGCGCCCCCCTGCGAAGCAGGGGCGGGGCCTGCTTCGCGGAGGGCGTTTGGGATTTCTCGACACCTTGGGACGAGCCTACGCGGGCGGGCAGTAGGGAACGATCTGGCTGATCCAGCCGATGATCTGCACCCCTGGGATTTCGATTCTGCCGTTGGCGAAGGCGGAGTTGAAGGTCTCGTTGGTCGAGGAGTGGGCGTAAGACCCGCCGATGCGGAAGGGACCGATGCTGAATCCTCCGCCCGCGCGCGTCTGCTTCTGGACGAAATCGTAATCAGCGCTCGACCAGTTCGCGGTGACGATGACCTTGCGCACCACGACGAAGCTGGTCGGGAGCAGCGGCATCACCGAGTTGGTCTGGTTGAGCCGGCTGCCGTTGGAGATCTGTCCCTTGCGATACAGGTTTTGCAGATTCCACCCCTGGGTTCCCAGGAGGTGGAATGCCATCCACGGGCGGCGGATGGTCACCAGCGCGTACTCGAAGGAGATGCGGACGTTCGTGGTCTCGGAGCTCATGTGGCGGTGCGTCACCGAGTGTCCGCCGCCGCCCCCGATCGAGAAGATGCCCAGGCTGAACCCCACCGAGCCGCCGCCGGAGGTGAAGTCAGAGGTGTTGTTGCGATAGAAGCTCCCGGAGGCCGTGTCGACAATGGTCCACTTGGAGGAGGAGTTGACCGAGTACCAGTCGGAAGGCAGCAGCGAGACGCGGTGAATCTCTTGGGACTGGCCGAGCCCGGTGTCCTCCAGCACCGCGCCATACCCATCGAACAGGGTCTTCGCCTTGTTGAACGCCTTGCTCAGCGCGTTCTGGGAGCTCGTGTTCTGAATGGCGATGGCGGTCTCGACCTTGTCCGCGAAGTTCGAGCGCCATTTGTCATAGGCCAGCTTGACCGGTACTTGCAGGGCCGGGGCGAGCATCGGCCAATTGGCCCGGCCGTCCTGGGTCTTCTGTGCCTCGAGATAGGCCTTGTTGTACGCCTGCTGCTGCGCGGTGTAGACGGCGAGGTTGTCCATGTAGTCGCGATAGAGCGTGGTCTCCAGGGTCTTGGAGCTGACCTCGCCGGTATCGGGATCCGTCACCTGGACGGTCCGGTACAGGACGTCAAAGGCATCTTGGAGCTGCTTTTCGATGGCGGGATTGGGAGGCTGTGCAGGCACTTGCACGCCGTCCATGATGTCGCCATAGACCTTCGAGATGGAGTTGCCGCTGTCGGTGTACAGCGTGGACAGCTTGGGCGCGGCATCGACCAAGGCCGCGGTATTCACCGCCGAGATCTGGCTGCCACTGCTGTTTCCTGGCGTCCACGGGTTCCTGAAGTCCGCCGACTTGATCGCCATGCCAGGCTTCATGAGCGACAGCACGGTGGTCGACGGCGACATCAGTGGCTTGCTGCCTGGCGCAGCCCGGGTCACCGAGTCGAAAATCCCATCGAAGATTCCGTGGACTAAGTTGTTGGCTTCTTCTGGCGTCATGGACCTCTCCTTTTCATCCGAGAGAGTGGGCCAGTCCGAAAATGTGACGTGCGGTGCAGACGCTCCAGAAGATGCCGCAAGGAGGCACTCAACCGCTCGTGCGCGACGGACACCCAGGCTCTGATGAAGGAGCACCGGATGTCCGGGAACAAAGAGAAGCTGAAGAAGCGAAGGTGGCCGTTAGAGATAATTGAGCAGCACCGTCCCAGAGCAGGTCAAGGTGCCGATATTCCTGACCGTGAAGTAGAACTTCCGTTCGGTGGTGCCGTCCGCGTTGATCAACTGCTGATAGGCGGACTGCGTCACTTCGAGCTGGCAGGGGGTGATGCCGGATGCGCCCGCCGGAGACAGGCCGAGCGAGTAGACGCGGTCGATCGGGTTGGCGTTGTTCCACACCCAAGAGCCAGATGCCCCCGGGCTGAGGGAGCCCGTGGACCAGGACGCGTTCGCGCTGGTGACCGTCGCCAACTGGACGTCGCCCTGGCAGGCGATCGCACCGACATTCTTCACCGTGAACTTGAACTTACGCTCTCCGCCTGGCTGCTGGGCATACCAGGCACGGGTCACTTCGAGTTCGCAAGGGTTGGTGCTGGTCGACCCGGAGGGCGAGAGGCCAACGGCATACGTGGCGGTGAGGGGGTTGGCGTTGTTCCAGGTCCAGGATTTCGACTCGCCCACGGCGAGCCCGCCCGTCGCCCAGGTACTGGTCCGCTCACGCGACGCGAGCAGGATGTTCGTCCCGCAGGCGATGCTGCCCGTGTTCTTCAGGGCGAAGTGGAACTCGCGCTCACCGCTGTATTGCTGGGCATCCCAGGTCCGGGTGACTTCGAACCGGCACCCGCCCGTGGTGCTCGCTCCGGTTGGGGACAAGCCCACGCTGTAGGCGCTGGTGAGGCTGGAGTTGTTCCAATACCAGTGCTGGGTGGCACCGGCCGGCACCGAGCCCGAGTACCACGACGTCACGAGCCCCCTGAGGCTTGGATTCAAGGCCATGGCCTGGACGCCCTCGGCGGCCGCGGCGGCCCTGCCGTCGAGCGCGACGGAAGGCACGGAGTCCTTGGCCGTGTCCTCGAAAGGACTCGTGAACTCCTGGGCGGGCACGTCCAGACCGCTGGCGTCGTCCTGCACCTCCCCTGGCTCCACGCCGCACCCGGTGAGTGCCGCCGTTCCGAAGACCGCGAGCGCTACAAAATGAAGGCTTTTCATGGCTGAACTCTTTTCGGGCAAAAAGCCCGCAAGTGTGTGGAATCCGCTCGGGCATCGTGTGCCGGGGCGGTTCGATAGGCGTCTCTTCCGTGCTTCACCGGCATTACGCCGGGAGTTTTCGTTCTTCCCGCCGACGCCTTTTTTTCTGCCAAAGGTGGGGGCTCGCCAAACCGTAGAGCTCGCGCCAACGCGCATAGGCCTGCGCGTACTGAGGCACCAGCGCGGCATCGGGCTCCACCACCTGCGCGACCGGGGGCGGCACGGCGAGGGCCAGTGGGTCTTCACCCGTCGCGGCGAGCCGGCCCAGCCGGGCGGCCCCGAAGGCTCCGCCGAAATCCCCTTCCGCATGGAGATCCAGCGGCCGGTTCAGCACGCTCGCGAGGATCTTCAGCCAGAGCTGTGAGCGGGAGCCTCCCCCCACCGCCGAGGCCCGGGCCACCTCCGTTCCCGCATCGGAGAGCACCCGCAGGCAGTCGGCGAAGGCGAAGGCCACCCCTTCCATCACCGCCTGCGTCAGCGCCGCCCGCCCGTGCCCATGGGCCAGGCCCACGAAGGCCCCCCGGGCCGAGGCGTCGTTGTGCGGGGTGCGCTCTCCGGAGAGGTAGGGCAGGAACTTCACCGGGGAGGGGCCGGACACGCGCTCCCCCAGCTCCGCCGTCAGCTCGGGCGCGGGAATGCCCAGGAGCGCCGAGAACCATTCCATGCTGGCGGCGGCGGACAGGATGACGCCCATCTGGTGCCAGAGGCCCGGCACCGCATGGCAGAAGGCGTGCACCGCGCCCGCCGTGTTGGGCGAGAAGCGGGCATTGGAGACGAAGAGCACGCCGGAGGTCCCCAGCGAGACGAAGGCGGAGCCCGGCCGCACGGCGCCAATCCCCACCGCGCTGGCCGCGTTGTCCCCGCCTCCGCCGGCCACCACCGGCGGCCTTGCCATGCCCCAGCGGCGGGCCAGCTCCGGCCGCAGCCGCCCCGAAGCCTGGGAGCCCTCCACGAGCCGCGGCATGTGCTCCCGCGTGAGCCCCGTGGCCGCGAGCAGCTCGTCCGACCAGGCGCGCTTCGCCACGTCGAGCCAGAGCGTTCCGGCCGCATCGGACATGTCCGACACGTGCTCGCCGGTCAGGAACAGCCGCAGGTAGTCCTTGGGCAGCAGCACCTTGCGCACCTTCGCGAAGGTGTCCGGCTCGTGCTTCGCGAGCCAGAGCAGCTTGGGCGCGGTGAAGCCGGGCATGGCGATGTTGCCCGCGATGTCCCTCAAGCGGGGGCAGCGCTCCTCGAGGACGCGGCACTCGGCCTCCGAGCGGCCATCGTTCCAGAGGATCGCCGGGCGCAGGGGCCGGTCCTGCCCGTCCAGCAGCGTGGCCCCGTGCATCTGTCCGGACAGCCCGACTCCCTCCACGGCCGCCATCTCCGTGCGGTGCGCGGCGGTGAGCGCGTCCAGGGTGCGCTCGCAGGCGCGCACCCAGGCCTCCGGCTCCTGCTCCGACCAGCCGGGCTGGGGCCGCGTGACGTCCAGCGCCTCGCTGGCGCTGCCGAGGATGCGCTCGTTCCCATCCACGAGCACCGCCTTCACGGACGACGTCCCCACATCGATGCCCAGGTACACGGCCCCCTCCCTTTCCCTCCCCGGGTGCGGCCCTGGAAGGCTCAGCGGTTGCGCAGCGGCTCCACTTCCACCTTCATCACATAGCGGGCTTGCAGGTCGGACTCGAACTCCACCATGTGGTCCCCGGCGCCCGTCAGGTCCGCCTCGCGGCTGAACTCCCCCTGCCGCTCCACCGACTCCACCGCGGTCCGGCCGCTCACCACCTGGCGGATGCGGTCCCGGCACCCTTCCTCGTGGAACGTCACCACCGTCTCCTGCCCCGCCGCCACCACGTCCTCCAGGTAGAAGCGCAGCCGCACCGTGGAGGGCTCCGCCAGCTGGACGATGATTCGCCCCTGTCCCGGGAAGCGCCCCGCCGTGTAGCTCTCCTCGCCCAGGATGCAGCCCGCCACCCGGCTGCACACCGGCCACTGGGCATCGCACACGTCCTGGGCCCGGCCCCCGATGAAGTCCGAGCGGGAGCCTCCACACCCCAGCCCCCAGGCCAGCGCCACGAGGGCAACGGTTTGGGGACGCCGGCGGAACACTGTTACAAGCCTCTCCATCTTTCGAACCTTATCCGAGGAGTGAATGAACATGCGCCTGCGCTTCCTGTGGCTCCCCCTCATCGCCCTGGCCCTGGCCGCCTGTGGCGGGGACGACGACTCCTATACCCTGGAGAAGGGGCCCTTCCTGCTCGTGGACCGGGAGTCGCTGGCCTTCGACACGGAATTCAACAGCGGCACCTATGTGGGGGCGATCACCCGCAACTCGCTCTACATCGAGAACCGGGGTGACCAGCCCCTGGAGATCACCGCCGTCGTCAAGAACGCCCCCGCCGAGTTCGTCCTCCGGCTCCCCGAGGCGCTCGCCGCAGGCCAGACGCTGACCGTCGAGAGCCGGAAGACGGCCCTCATCGAGGTGGAGTTCGGCCCCAAGCAGGCGAAGACCTACGAGGGCTCCTTCACCCTGCGCTCCAACGCCGCCAACGCCCCCGAGAAGCAGATCCTCATGACGGGCAAGGGCGTGACGCCCCCGTAGCCAGGCAGGCGTCCCCTCCCCGGCTCAGGGCTGCAGCGTGAACTGGCAGCCCCCCGTCCAGGTGATGGGCGTGGTGCCCCCATCCGGCAGCGGCGTGCCCCCGTCCTGCCGCGGCGCCGGGCAGGTGCCCGTGCCACCGTCCACCGCGTACGTCTTCGGGTAGTCCGTGTACGCGGTGCGCACCGCGTAGTTCAGCCGCGCGTAGGACTCTCGCTCGGTGGCGGAGACGTCCACACGCAGGGTGCCGCCCCGGACGAAGCGCGGCTCCAGGCAGGAGCACGCGTAGGGCAGCACGGTGAAGACGGTGGAGTCGCCCGACACCGTCTTCGAGTAGAGCGGCTGCAGGTTCGTGGTGGTGCCGCTGGCCGAGTGCCAGGCGCGCAGCGCCTCGCCCCGGTAGGCCAGCGTCAGCGGGGAGTTGCGGCTGCCCCGGCTCACCGGAGTACAGGCGCCCCCGTCCAGGCGGTCTCCGTCACAGAAGGTCAGGTCCAGCGCGAGCCCATGCGGCGGGATGCCCCCGTCCGGCAGGTTCTTCACCGACCACTGCACCTCCCAGGTGCGGTCCTGCGGCTGCGCCTGTCCTCCGGGAAGGGTCAGCGTGTAGCTGTCCACGTCCGTGGGGACGGCATCGTAGTCCGCCGGCCCGCGCACGCCCCGGCCCTTGAGCCGGTCCGACGGCTGCAAGCGGCCATAGCCATGGCTGAGCTCTCCGCTCATCACCGTGGCGGAGGCAGGCGGCGCGGGGAAGTCATTGCCCGTGGTGTCCTGGGCCAACGTCAGCGAGGTAGGCTTTTCCTGGGTGCCGCCCGCGTAGCGGTTCGCCTCGTCCGCGTCCTCCTGCCACGTCACCGACAGGGTGTAGTCCCGGTCATCCGCCCAGTCGTTCGAGGCGTCCTCGATGAGGAAGTAGTAGCGCGCCGCCGACGTGGAGGGCGGCACCGGAAGGGCCCCCTCGAAGTTGCGCAGGGTGGCGAAGTCCTGCGGCGCCTCCTCGCGCGAGGAGTGGAGGCACAGCGCCGCGGTGCCGGTGCCGCAGTAGGTCTCCACCAGCCCCCGCCCCTCGGCGAACTCGGTGTAGCCCTTGGGGCACACCGTCACATCCGTGGCGCAGGCCACCCGCTGGTCGGCGAGCGTGGCCCCCTTCGTCACCTGGGTGAAGACGCGCACCTGCCGGTCCAGGAAGCCTGGCAGCGGGGCGAAGCGGCCTCCCCCTGCCCCCTGGACGAAGCGGTAGTGCAGCAAGGTTGGCTGGGGAACGCCGTTCTTCACGGAGGGCGGCACATCCACCGCGTACCAGTCCACGTCGGGCACCGAGCCAATCCGGCCCGAGAAGGAGAGCGTCTGGGGCGAGGAGGTGAAGGCCTTCACCGTGGCCCGCTCCCGGAGGTCGTTGTCCCCGTTGGTGTCCTGCGCGTCCGCCTCGTCCATCAGCTGGACGTCCAGCGTGTACGCCTGGCGCACGTCCCCGGGCGGCGTGTTCGGATCCGTCGCGGCCTGGTAGGCCTTCACCTTCACGAGCCACGTGCCCCCGTCCTTCACCCGGCGCGCAGTGGCCAGCTCGGCCGCGATCGAGGTGTTGGGGACCTGGTCCTGGGCCTCGGCCGTGCCGTTGGGCCGCACCAGCTCGTACGCGAGGCGGTAGGCGGGCGGCGGCGTCAGCTCCGGCGCGGACAGGCGCACGTACACCACCTTCTTCGCCGGGGCCGTGAAGGAGAAGTAGTCCACGTCGCCCTTCGTCCCCAGGTAGCCCACGGCCTTGCCGGACTCCTTGCCCGCCTCGGGCACGAGCGTGAGGGGCGTGGCCTGCGGCGGCGTGTCGTTGGGCTCGAAGAGGTCCGGGTTCTCCAGCACCCGCACCCGCACGAAGTACGGGGAGCGCGCGTCGAAGTTGGGCCGGTTGACCACGTTGGGCTCATCCTTCAGCAGGAGGAGCAGCCGCGCGTTGGGCTCGCCGAACGGGACGATGAACTCCACCGGCCGGGGGGCGCCCTGGCCGTGCTTGTCCACGCCCTTGCTCAGCGAGGCCGTGCCGTTCTCCCGAAGGAGGTTCACCGAGAGGTTCACCGCGGTGCTCTGCACCGCGTAGCCCGCCGTCACCTGCACCAACGTGCGCGGCCCCACCGTGGCGGGCAGCCGCACGCTGTACCAGTCCTCATCCCCCGCCGTGGACAGGTAGGCCTCCCGCACCTGGCCCTCCCCTTCCAGGGACAGCTCGCACTCGGGCTTGGAGAGTGCCTCCTCCAGGCTGTTGCAGTCATCTGCGAGCCCGGGGTCCCCCCCGTCCGGGGTGTTGTCCCCTCCCGAGGAGCAAGCAGACAACAGGAGCAGCGCGGGCAGCAGCAGCCGGTGAAGACGGGTCATGAAGGCACTCGGAAAGGGGCTCACGGCGACGAAGGGGTGGACTCAGGACGGCCCGGGCACCCCTCGACGAAGTTCTCTGGGTTGACGCGGATGACGCCATCCACCGGGGACTTGATGCCCCCGACGGGATAGCGCGCGGAGTCATGGCGGAACGCGCGGGTGAGGGTCCGGGCGGTGGGGTCATCCGCGGGCACCATCGCCACGGAGAGGAAGAGGCTGTTGTAGCCCGCGCCGCGCGCCACCGGCCGGCCTCCGTCCGGAAGCAGCTCCCCGCCGCCGTCCACGCCGCCGTCGAGGTACTCCACCTGGGTGGGGGCCAGCAGCACGTTGTCCACCCGGAAGGTGTAGCACTGGCTGCCCAGCTCGTTGGGCGGTCCGTCCGCCTCCATCTGGTAGCGGTAGCCGTCCACGGACAGGTGCGCGGTGTCCGGCTCCAGCGGGTCGGTGTGCAGCCGCAGCTCGGCCCGGCTGGAGAGCCCGTCGTTGTCCGGGTCTTCGTCCAGGTCGTTGCTGGAGCCCTGCGTGCCCCCGCGCCACTCGATGCCGTCCGGAACGCCGTCCCGGTCGCTGTCCATCACGTTCGCGTTGGTGCCGATGAACTGCTCGTCACAGTCCAGGAGCCCGTCGCAGTCCGAGTCCATGGCCCGCAGCGGCGGCGGGCAGCCGGGATCCAGCCCGCCCCCGTCCGGCAGTGCGATCTGGATGGGGTTGAAGTCCACGCCCTGGCGGGCGAAGTGCACCTCCACCCCGTCGCTGAAGCCGTCCCCGTCCGTGTCGACCTTGAAGGGGTTGGTGCCCTCCTCCGCCTCCTCCGCGTCGGTGAGGCCATCGCCGTCCGTGTCGGCCTCGCCCAGGGGACTGCCCGGCGGGGCGGTGAAGTTGGAGGCGATCAGCTCCTTCACCTGGAAGGCGCGCCGGGCCTGGCCGAACTGGAAGTTCAGGAAGTTGATGGGCTCGTTGTTGCGGAAGTCGCGGAAGTTGCCGCCGCCCAGCGCCGCCATCCGCTCCAGGCGGTCCGCGTTCTGGTTGATGAGCAGCAGCGGGCAGCCCCCATCCCCCGTCAAATCACACACCGAGCTGACCGGCTGCGTGGGGTTGAAGACGTGCACGGTGTTGACGCGCACGTCCTCCACCAGGTCCTTCAGCTGGCGGATGCGCACCACCGCATCCCCCTGGAGCAGCTCGTCGTCCTGGTCGTTGCTGGGCCGTCCGTCCGACAGGAAGATGACCGAGTAGCGCGCCTGGGCCAGCGCCTGGGAGCTCCCCGCGTCGGCGCGGCTCAGGGCGATGTCCGTGTTGATGAGCGAGTAGATGTCCGCCAGCGGCTTGACGAAGTCCGTCGCGTCCCGGTTCGGCGAGTTGTCCGGGTTCTGGAAGTTGAGCAGCGTGCGGCGCATGTTGAGCTTCTGCGCGTCCGTGAGGTTGGCCACCTGCACGAAGCCGTCCACCGGGGGCGTGCCCGACTGGGTGAGGTAGGCCGTGGTGCTGCCCGCGAAGAGCACCACCGCGACGGAGACCTCCGGGTCGTCCGGAAGGCCGTCCAGCAGGTTGATGAGCGCCGTGGCGCGCGCGCCGTCTGGATCGCTCACGTTCATGGACTGGCTGGCGTCCATGGCGACGATGACCTTGATGGGGCGCAACACCTCGTTGGTGCCCACCGTGCAGAAGCGGCCCTCGAAGGCCACCGCCCGGTCCACCGGGAGCTGCTCGCCGCGCCGCTCGTCATAGAGGTAGGCGTCGGTGCAAGCGGCCACCACCGCCAGGAGCAGCCCCACCCCTCCTACCGCCAGGCCCAGCCTTCCCCTCACGGCGCCTCCCCAGGCCGGTCACCCACGCACCGCTGCATGTATTCGCTCATCTCGTCGAGATCCTGCGGCCTGCGGAAGTTCCCGTCCTCCAGGGCCAGCGAGGGCCCCAGCGGCACGCGCAGCCCCGGCGGGGCGTACTGCGCCCAGGCACACGCCGTGCGCCACACCCCGTAGTCCGTGGCCACGCCGCTCTCCGGCGCCTCGGCGAACCACACCTTGAACAGGTTGTAGCCCTGCTGCACCCCCGAGCGGTTCGGCGGCGTCACCAGTTGCAGGTTGGACACGGTGAAGTCGTAGCAGGTGCTGCCGTTGTCCCGCTTCTCGGCGATCTTCACCCCGTACTGGTAGCCGTAGCGCTCGTAGAAGGCCCGGTCCCGCCGCGTCGGATCCGAGTCCGCGCGCAGCTCGTCCCCGTCCGGAATGCCATCCCCGTCCGTGTCGAGCCCGGACACGTTCGCCGCGAGCGGATCCAACCCGTAGCGCGACTCGATGCCATCCGGCACCCCGTCGCCGTCGCTGTCCACGATGCCATCGCGCGTCTTCAGGTAGGCCTCGGCGAACTGGGACAGGCCATCCCCGTCCGTGTCGCGGCAGGCACAGCCGCGCGTCAGCGGCGAGCTGGGGTCACACCCGCGCGCATCCAGGTCATTGCCGGGCTTGAAGCCCTGGTCCTGCCGGCGCGACTCGAAGCCGTCATCCAGGCAGTCCCCATCGCTGTCCGGAGTGTAGGCGTTGGTCTGCAGCGTGAAGGTGTTGTCCAGCAGGTCCCCGAGCCCGTCGCCGTCCGTGTCCAGCTCGCGCCCCTTCTCGCCGGGAAGCGCGCTGAGCGAGCGCACCATCAGCGTCTTGACGACGTTGCGGGACGCGAAGGACGAGTAGTCCAGCGCCCCCAGCCCCATGTTGTTGATCTCCCCCGTGTCGTTGAACTCCTGGTACACGCCGTTGCCAATCTCCGCGAAGCGCGCGAGCAGCCACGAGGCGACCTTCTTCGCCGCCTGGGGGTACTCGGCGGGCGGCGTGCCGGGGTAGGTGCCGTAGATGTCCTGGCAGATGGGGCCGCACAGCCGCACCGCCTGCTGGTTGAAGAGCAGCACCGTGTGCATGCGGATGTCGCCCACGTTGTACTGGTCCTTCAGCTCCATCAGCCGCCGCACGTAGCTGAAGAGCTGGTAGTTCTGGTTGCGGTCCGTGCCGGGCTGGAACTCGTTGATGCTGTCGAGCGAGTCCGGGTCCAGCAGGTTGCAGAAGTCCCCCGCGCTGGAGGAGTCCGACCACGTCAGGTCCGGCGCGTCCGGCGTGGCATAGGTGGAGAGGTTGTCGTTGGCCGAGCAGCGTGGGTACGGCGTGCCGTCCGTGAGGAACACCACCACGTAGCGCGTGCGCGGCAGCACCTCGGGGTTGTTCGCCGACACGGCGTTGATGTCGCTGGCGATGAGGCTGTAGGCGTAGCCCACCGCCCCCTGGTAGTCGGTGCCCTTGCCGAGCTGGCTCTGGAGCCCGCGGATGTAGGTGTCCAGCGAGGCATCCGGCCGGGCGAAGCGGTTGCCGGTGGTGACCGGAGGCCAGACGTTCTTCACGTTGGTCTCGAACGGCACAATGGAGATCTGCACGTTGGGCTGCTGGCGGAACTGGTTCACCAGCCGCTTCAGCGCGCGCACCCGCGCCGGCTCCGTCACCCCCGGCGGCAGGAGGATGCCCCCCACCTGCTCGCAGAAGCCCGTCTGCTCCTGCGAGCCCGGCGGATCCGACACGCACATGCTGCCCGACTGGTCGATGACCAGCACCACCTTCACCGGAAACCCGCTGGGGTTGGCGGGCGCCGTGCAGACGCGGCCGGTGAGTGTGAGCCGGTCGTCCAGTTGGGTCTGCTCCTGGGTGAGCGGCTCGACCAACGTGTCCGTACAGGACAGCCACACGGTGGCCAGAAGGCCCACGGCCAACCGCATCCAGCTGAGGGGGTGCATGGAAACGGGCCTCCTGCCCATCGGGTTCAGCGGGGAATCCTACTCTTCGCGGCGGCGGCGGCGCAGCAAGAGGGCAAGCACTGTGGCGCCCAGCGTCACGCCCCCCGCGGCGCCCGGCAGGGCCGCGCAGCTGCTGGCGTTGCCGCCGCCCACCGACAGCTTGAGGCTGGAGATGGAGCTGCGCTGGTCCGGGTAGGCCCGGTCCGCGAAGGCCAGCCGGGCCTGCACCTGGATGTCGTACTCGCCATCCGTGTCCGCCGTGAAGGACGGCAGGTGGCCGTCCACGTAGGCGTACTGCCAGTGGCGGCTGTTGGTCACCGCGCCGGTGGGGTTCTCGATGACGGCCTTGGAGCCCGAGGGGCGCTGCTTCACCGTCCAGGTGTACTCGATGGCCGCCCCGTTGCGGTTGGCGAACAGGGGCAGGCGCACGTTGTCGCCCTTCTTCAGGCTGAGCTGGCCACCGCCTGAGACGGTGAAGGGGCCGCGCGGATCCAAGCAGTCGTCCGGGTTGTTGCGGTCCACCACCACGCAGTAGCGCGTGTCGCACACATCGCCCACGCCGTCGCCGTCGTCGTCCGCCTGGTCGCGGTTGGCCACCTCGGCGCAGTTGTCGAGCAGCTTGTTGTCCGGGCCCTTGTTCAGCACGCCGTCATCGTCGATGTCCGGGTCGCACGCGTCGCCCTGGCCGTCGCGGTCCGTGTCCTTCTGGTTGGGGTTGGCCAGGCCCGGGCAGTTGTCCCCGTTGTCGGAGATGTTGTCCCCGTCCGTGTCCACGCGGCACGCGGAGGCATCTGCGGGCATCTTCTGGTCGGCGTTGGGCACGCGCGGGCAGTTGTCCTCGCCATCGGCGTGGCCGTCGTTGTCATCGTCCCGGTCGCACACGTCCCCGCCCCGGTTCGCCGGGTCGCTCTGCAGGGTATCCGTATCCCGGTCCAGGTCGCTCTGGTCCTTGTTGGGCACCAGCGGGCAGTTGTCCTGCGCGTTGGCCACGCCGTCGCCATCCGCGTCGCTGTCGCAGTCGTCGCCCACGCCGTCGCCGTCCGCGTCGCGCTGCTGGTAGTTGGCGAGCCCCGAGCAGTTGTCACACGCATCGCCCACGCCGTCGCCGTCCGTGTCCGTCTGCTCGCGGTTGGAGGCGAAGGGGCAGTTGTCGCGGTCATCCGCCTTGCCGTCCCCGTCCGCGTCGTCCGTGTAGGACAGCGTCACGCCGTCGTCCGTGTAGGCCACCCACACCGAGCAGCCACAGCCACAGCCGCCGCCGCCCTCCTCCTTGGGCTTGCCGCACTGGCTGCCCAGGCACTCCGGGTTGTCCACGGAGTTCGTCTGGGCCTGCGCGCCGGGCGCCAGGAGGAAGAGGGTCCCGAGGGTCAGGACCGAAGCGATGCGCTGGAATGTCATGGTGACTCCTTTTCAACCTGCGCTCATAGCAAGAGCCGATCCGCCCGCCGTCTCCGGGAAGCCCCCCTCATTTCAAGGGGTTGGACGGCGCTGGCTTTTCACCGCTCAACGTCTGTGGGGGAAAACCCCCAGGGGCTCTGTGGGGTCTACCCCCCACCCGGGGGCCTCAGTTCCCGAGCACGAAGTCCGCCGGGGTGAAGGGCGGGAGGAGGACGGGGGTGCGGCCCTCCTTCTCGGAGTAGCCGACGGACTGGATGAAGAGCGCACCGATGCCCGCGCCGCGCGGATCATTGTCCCGGCCCACCTGGAGGTAGAGGTAGATGTCGTTGGTGCCCGGGGGGATGGAACGCCCGGGGATGAAGGGGTGGGGACGCTCGAGCGTGGGCACCACGGTGATGTTCTCGGCGCGCACCTGGTAGCAGGCCCGGCCGTCCGGGGTGGGCTCCGAGGGCGTGAGCGAATAGCCGTAGCCGCGCTCGACGTGGAAGGCGATGTCCGCGCTGAGGGGGTCTCCGCGCGCCTCCACCTCCTGGATGTTCGGAATGCCGTCGCGGTCGGTGTCCTGGAGGTCCTCGGGCACGAGCGGGTTGGTGCGCGAGAGCGCCTCGACCAGGTCCGGCAGCCCGTCCCCGTCGCTGTCGCCCATGCACGGGTCGGTGCCCAGCACGCGCTCCTCGCAGGTGTTGAGCCGGTCGCCATCGTCATCCAGCGCCACGCTGCACCCGGGGATGAGGTCCACGTTGCCCGGCTGCGGGTTGAGGCCCATGCGCACCTCGATGCCATCCATGAGCCCATCCCCATCCGAGTCCGGGTTGGCGGGGTCCAACCCCAGCCCCTCCTCGTCCCGGTCCGCCACGCCATCCCCGTCGCTGTCGGCGAGCACCTCGCCGGCGCGCACCTGGACGTTGCGGTTGAAGGCCAGGAAGCGCTTGAGCACCAGCGACGTCTGGAGCGAGGAGTAGTTGAGGGTGCCAATCACGTCGCGCAGGGCCACCGGCTCGGTCTCGATGGCCTCGGTGCCCCCGGCGTTGGCGATGGCGGCGATCTGGTCCCGGGTGGCGGGGTCCGCGGCGCCCGGCCGCACGTACACGGGCTGCACCACCACCTCGCCCGCGCCGAACTGCGCGGCCAGCGCCTTGAGCTCGCCGGTGACGGCCGTCAGCTCACACTGGTTGCACGCCTCGTTGTTGGGCTTGAGCTGGGCGCAGCGCGAGTCGATGCCCACGTTGAAGGCGGGGTTCTGGCAGCTCAGGTCCTCGCTGGTGGCCACCAGGACGACGATGTAGCGCGTGCGGGCCACCTCGCCCCGGCAGGCCGTCTGCATGTCGCCGGAGAGCAGGCTCTTGGCCAGCCGCAGCGGGGCGCGCAGGCTCACCGGCCCCGTCTCCTGGTAGCTGGCGTAGCGCGGCAGCGCCGCCTGGAAGGTGGCCGCGTCCGCGAAGCTCCCCTGGAAGCCCGTGGCCACCGTGTGGAAGCCCACCAGGGCGAACTTGGCGAAGGAGCCGGAGAAGCGGCTGCTGACCGTGCTGAGCGCGTCGGTGATGTAGCCCACCACCTCCGAGGGGACGCCCTGCCCGCCCTGCACGGCGAAGACGATCTTCACCGGGAAGGCATCCCCGCTGGCCAGCGGGATGCACGTCTCTCCGGTGAAGTCCGCCCGGTCCTTGCCGCTGGGCCCCCGTCCATCCAGGGCGTACAGCCCCGCGTCGGAGCAGGTGAGGAGCAACAGCGGCGTCAGGAGCCGGAGCCAGGTCGAAAAGGTGCGCATCAAGCCCCCATTGTAGAGCCCAGGCCACGCACGGGACGCAAGCCGGCGAGCAAGCGGCGGGCGAGGAAACCTGTAAGGTGCGGCGCGCATGTCCTCCCCGCCCCGCCCCTCGCTGCGCGCCCTCACCGGAGTCCGCTTCCTGGCGGCCCTGCACGTGGTGGCCTTTCACTATGCCCCGCGCGAGGGCTTACCGGCGTGGCTCGATCGCTTCCTGAGCGCGGGCTCGCACAGCGTCACGCTCTTCTTCATCCTGTCTGGCTTCATCCTGGCCTACAGCTACCTGGGCGCCCAGGAGGCCCCGCAGGTGGAGCCCCGGGCGTTCTGGGCCGCCCGCTTCGCCCGCGTGTACCCCGTCTACCTGCTGGGGCTGGTGTTGATGGCGCCCCCGTGGCTCGACGGCGTGCGGCGCGCCGCCGGGGGCCTCCGTCCCGAGGCGCTCGGGGAGATCGCCCCCGTGGGGCTCGCCGCCCTCACCCTCACCCAGGCCTGGGTCCCCGACTTGGCCTGTGTCTGGAATTGCCCCGGCTGGTCCCTGTCCGTCGAGGCCTTCTTCTACCTGCTCTTCCCCGTGCTGTGTCTGCCCGTGGTCCACTCGGCCTCCCAGGGCCTGTGGCGTGCCGCCGCCGCCACGCTCGCGGGCACGGCCGTCCTCGTGCTGCTGTGGCTGTGGGGCGAGGGGCTCTTCGGGGCGGACACGTGGCTCAAGGTGGCGGCGTACAACCCGCTGCTCCGGCTGCCGCAGTTCCTCCTGGGCATCGTGCTGGGCCGGCTCTTCTCGCTGCGCGTGAAGCACGGCCAGGGCGCGGGGCCCGCGGCCTCCACCCAGGCGTGGGTGGCCGCTGGCGCCAGCGTGCTGCTGCTCGCCGCGCCCCTGGACGGGGCCGCGCTGGCCTTCCGGGACCTGGCGTTGATGCCCTGCTACGCGCTGCTTCTCTGGAGCCTGGCCTTTGGAGACGGCCCCATGGCCTGGCTGCTGGGACACCCCTGGGCGGTGCGGCTCGGCGAGGCCAGCTACGGGCTCTACATCCTCCACAACCCGCTCTACTTCTACCTGCGAATGGGGGACCACCGCTCGGGAGCAGGGCTCGCGGCCTCCTCCCCCTGGGTCTTCTTCGCGGTCTATGCGGCCGTCTCGGTCCTCGCCTCCCTCGGTGTCTTCCTCTGGCTGGAGGAGCCCGCGCGGCACTGGCTGCGTGCCCGGCTGGCCCGCCGTCCGGCGGCTCCTTCGGCCTCTCCGAGCTGAAGCTCAAGGTCCAGCGAAAGCTTCGATTCAAGCAAGGCATGATAAGTGGCGCCTGTCCGACGCGGGAGCGCCCGTCATCCAGTGGCCGTGGAGCGGGAATGCCAACCAGCAATGGCAGCTGGTTCGTGACTCGGATGGGCCTGTACGCACTCCAAAAACCGGTTGTGGTTCAAAACCAGTCGAGCTAGCTTCAAACCGATTGCATACCGCAATCAGTTTCGCGCGGATGTTCCCTTCTAGGAAAGGAAGCGGTTATGGCCAAGCTCGTATTCGGAATGAACCTGTCCCTGGACGGCTACGTCGATCATATGGCGTTCGGGCCCAGCCCCACGCTCTTCCGCCACTTCATCGAGGAGGCGCAGGGACAGGCGGGCAGTGTGTACGGCCGCCACATGTATGAGATCATGCGTTACTGGGACGACGAGCATCCTGAATGGAATGCAGACGAACAGGCCTTCGCGGCGGCGTGGCGGAAGCAGACGAAATGGGTCGTCTCGCGCTCATTGAAGTCTGTCGGCCCCAACGCCAGGCTTGTTGGGGATGATCTGGAGGCCGCGATCCGCGAGTTGAAGGCCGGGCGCGATGGAGAGATCGAAGTTGCTGGTCCGGACCTGGCACGAAGCCTCACCGAGCTGGGCTTGATCGATGAGTATCGACTCTACCTGCACCCCGTCGTGCTGGGTCACGGCAAGCCGTATTTCGCCGGACCTCGGCCGCCGCTCCGCCTGATGAGTCATGATCGGATTGGCGAAGATGTGCTCAGGTTGACCTACGTTCCTGCGGACTCTCGCGACTCGCCAGATGGAAATCGCCGCTGAGGTCAGATCGGGGGTGGGGCCGCTAGCCCCCCCGGCGTCCGCTCCACCTTCCGGCGCTTGGCTTGGACCACGAGCCCGAGGTTGGGGTCTGTGCATTTCACGATCTCCGCCTCCACTCCGTCTTGCTGGGCCAGGAAACGCACTCGCCAAGGGCCAGCGCGTCTTGCCCAGATTGTTTCAGTGCCTTACTTGCAGGAAGTCCGTGGGGCTTTTCGCACCCGTCCCCCTTGGCGCTTCCGGAGTGGGGTGCCCATGTTCGCGGCACATCACACCCGGAGGGAAAACGCGCATGCCTTGGGGCCGAGGACGCTGGCAGAAGATGGTGGCAACGGTGGTCCTGGCGCAAGCCTGGGGGTGCTCAGAGGTGGGCCCGTCTCCGGGCGCCCCCCTCGACCCGGAGACCGCCCCGTCTGCCCAGGTTCCCCACGCGCCCGCGGCCCCAGAGCCGCTGACCCCCGAGGGCCCCTTTGCTCCTCCAGAGCCTCCCCCGGCGCTGTCGTGCAAGGACATCGTGCCGGCGCAGCTCGGGGAGAGCCGGAGCATCGCCCTGGACGGCCATGCGGGGCTCGAGGCGGCCTGCGGCCCCGGAACCTCGGATGGCGCCGGCTTCCTGGCGCTCATGAATTCGGGGCGGCTGGGCTACACGGCCTGGGATGTCGTGTCCTCCGAGGGAATCCCCACCGGACAGCTCATCTATGGAGGGGATTTGACGAATACCGTCGTGCCCCAACCCAGCGGGTTCCACGTCTCCCTCACCGCGTTTTCCCCCGCAGGCCTCGCGCTGAAGCCATACACCTCCCAGGGCCAGGCCCTGAGCATCCACCGGTTGACCACCGATTATGAGCTCACGGCCCGCCTGTCCCCGGATCCGCAGGGCGGCGCGCTGTTCGCGGTGTGGGAGCCGCGCGAGGGGAACACCCAGGCGCTGGAGTACCAGTTCCTCGATTCGACGGGGGTTGCCCGCGCGGCACGCGCCGAGGCGCTTTCCGTCCCCGGCGGCGGCCGGCCCCTGCTCACGGGCGTGGACACCCAGGGGCGCGGGCTGCTGCTGTGGCAGAACCCGGGCGACGGCAACACGTGGCACGGGCAGTGGGTGGAGTGGAATGGCTCCGCCGTGACACAGCCCTTCCCGTTCGTGCTGCCCTCGGTGGCCAACGGGACGTTGCAGCCGCTGGCGGGCGGGGGGCTGGCGCTGCGAAACGGTGCTGGGCAATGGACCGCGGTGTTCCCCAGCGGCCAGGCGGCGGTCCAGCCCGCGCCAGCGTGGCTGGCGAACCACCCCGGCACCCAGCTCGTACTCATCCGGGGCCAGCAGGCCCACGCCCTCATCCCTCCGCCGGCGATGGCCGAGGGCATCGGGTGCCAGCCGTCCCTGCTCCTGTTCACCCAGGACGGCACCGCCTGTGGCGCGGTTCAGTTCCCCGCCTTGCAGGACTCCTGCGACGGCCGGCAGCTCAACGTGGGCGTGGACGGCACCGTCGTCCAGTACGTCGAGACAATCGTGCCGCCCGAGGTCTGTGACGAGGACGACGCCTGCTCTCCCTCCACCGAGAAAGAGCAGTGTGCTTGGCGCTGGTGGCCAGGCCTGCTGCGCTAACCCCTCCGGGGTTACTTCTTCCGGATGACGAACGAGGCGGCCTTGTCGTTCCAGCCCGCTCCGACCAGGCAACTGTTGGTGCCGGTCGCGTAGGAGGTCTGATCGAAGTAGCCGCCGTCGTACAGCACCGCCTCATACCCGTCGGCCACCTGAATCGAGGACACGATGTCCGGGCTCATCCCCAGCTCGCGCAGCTTCGCCTCGTCATAGCTGCCCACGGGCAGGTGGAAGCCCGCGCCGGTGTAGTTGCAGTCCTTGTAGACGACGGCGATGGGCGTCACCGGCTCCACCACCATGGCGTTGGCCCGGTCGTTCCAGCCGCTGCTGACGAGGCACCCGTCGTCCGCGGTCCGCACGAGCGAGGCGCCGGTGAAGTCGGCGTTCTCGTAGAGCGTCACCTTGTAGCCCGGCTGCACGCGCACCGAGGAGATGTCCTTGCCCGAGATGCCGTGGAACTGGAGGTCCTTCAGCGCGAACCGGCCCACCCAGAAACCCGCGCCCCAGATGCCGGTGTAGTTGCAGTCCTTGAACACCGCCACCGGATCCCTCGGCTTGGGGGTGCCCGTGCGGACGTTGCTTGCCCGGGCGAAGGCCCGCGCGGCGGAGGCCTGGTACAGCAGCTCCGCCTTGCCAGGCTTGCCCGCGTCGGACCACCACTCGGGGTACCGGCCGTTGGCATCCTTGCCATTGTCCCGCAGGAACTGGAGGTACCCCGCGACGATGTTCAGCCAGTTGATGTCGCCATCCACCTCGTAGAGGTCGACGTAGGCGTTGGTCATGTCATGGCCGCCCCACTGCCCCGTCTCCTTCAGCGCGTGGGTCTGCCAGTCGATGTACGTCGACTCCATGGCCAGCCCCTGGTGGCGGGCGTCGTCCAGGTAGGTGTAGTTGCCGGTGATGCGGAACAGCAGGAGCGCCGCCTGAGCCATCACCGCGTTCTCGTAGCCCCGGTACCCCGGGCCGTAGCCGAACCGGTTGGCCTTCATCCAGTTGTAGAGCCGCAGGCCATCGGTCAGGTACTGCGCCGTGCCCGTGGCCCGGTGCAGCATGAGGTTCGCCGCCGCGGTGGGTGCCGTGGCGCACAGGCACTGGCCGCCGGTATCGCCCTCGCGCCAGCGGATGCCTCCGTTCGGATCACTGCTCGCGGTGTTCTCGCCGCTCATGCTGAAGGCCAGCACTTCCTTGGCCCGGTTCAGGTATGTGGCGTTGTTGGTCTTCTGGTACAGCTCCATCAGCCCCTTGGCCGCCCAGGCGTTGTCATCGTAGTAGCGGTCGCCGCAGCCATAGGCGGAAGCGTTGTAGCCCCACCGGTTCTTGGTGTTGCACCAGTAGGCCTGGTGCAGCTCGTTCGCGTAGGCCTCGGCCTGCGCAATCTTGCCGGCGGCGATCAGCGCGTGGAGCTGCACCCCGGCGGGCCAGTGAAAGGCCGTCGCCTGCCGGGCCGAGGTCTCGTAATAGAGGTTGCTGCCCGGCCTGCGGAAGTCCTGTTCGATCTTCGCAAGGGTCTCTTCGCCCCAGGCCTTGAAGTCACTGTTGGCCTGGACGAGGTCCTTCCAGGAGGCGTCCTCGTTGAAGCTGGTGGCCGTGTCGCTGGGCAGCGTGCCGCCGCGCTGCGCGAGCCACACGTCCGAGTTGAAGTGGCGCATGTAGCGGCCCGGGAGGTTGAACGACTCCAGGCTGACGCCCTGCCCGGACAGGCCCGGGCGCGTGCACCACGTGGCGTCCTCATCGAAGGCCCGGGTGCCGTCGCGGCTGTCGATGCGAATCCGCGAGGCGGCGTGCCGCAGGAACTTGCCCGGAAAGTTCTGGGACTCCAGCGAGTAACACCCGCCGTCGGCCAGCCCCGCCACGACGCGGAAGCTGGAGTCCGCCTTCTCGGCCGGCGACGTCCCGAGGATGTCCGTGCGCGCCAGGCTGTCGTAGTGCCGCAGGACGCGGCTCGTATGCCCCGCCGTGGTGACACCGAACGCGTGGTAGACGTTCAGCCGCATTGGCACCCAGGACAGGGCCGCCTTGCCGGGCTGCTCACCGGCAGCCGTCGCGCTGTGGAGGGGAGCAGACACCGTGCTCGCCGCAGCGGTGTCCTCAGGGCTTGCGCCCTCGCAGCCGGTCATCACCACGGAGGCCAGCAGCGTGGTGAGAAGAATCTTGGTTTCTTTCATTTTCCGTAACCCCATGGGAGGTGGCCCCCATGCGCTATCAAGTTAAGGAAAACTAGTAAATCAAAGAAACCAAGCAGAAACCGTGGCTCAGGCGTCTGCCTTCACGAGGCCCTCGATGGTGTGCGCCTGGACGATGTCCTCCAGCGAGTCGACCACCCGGTACGTCAGGTGCCGGCGCACCTCGGGCGGCAAGGTGTCGTGGAAGCGCCGGCTGAGTTGCAGGTCGTGGCGCTCCGCGTTGCGCGCGTCCGGCGCATCGGCCCCGAGCACCAGGACGGGCCGGGACTTGTCCGACTGGTTGGCTGTTCCGCGGTGGACGGTCAGGGCCGAGCGGGCCGAGATGTCGCCCATCTTCGGCATCTTGCGCTGGGCCCGCTCCACGTAGCGGGGATAGAGCGACTTGGGCGGGAACATCCCCTTGTCGAAGCTGGGGCTGTGGTCCCACTGCGTGCCCACCGCGATTTCGAAGGGGCCCATGTCCTCGGTGACATCGACGGTGGTGAGGTTGAACGCCAGCGAGTTCAAGCGCCGGCCCACCCGGGTCTCCTCGGGGGAGGGGAAGTCGCGGTGCCAGGGCTGGTTCAGGGCTCCCGGTCCCGGGACATCGAAGCCCAGCTCGACAATCTTGTACTCCGGTCCCAGGACGGCCTCGCACACCGCCACCACCCAGGGGTGGCTGACGAGCTCGACGAAGCCCCGGAGCCGCTCCGGCTGAATCTCGACGTAGTAGCGGTTGGGCCCCCGGCCGAGCGCGCCGTTTGGACGCGCGAGCGCCTCCTGGAACAGCGTGTGGATGTCCTGCCCCACCTGCTGCACCCACTCCCGTGAAAAGGCGCCCTTCAGGCCGATGATGCCATCCCCATAGAGGCCGCCCATGATGGCCGCGGTGTCGTACTTCGGTGCTACCTCAGGGGCGCTGGCAAGACCCTCGGGGGCGCCCGGGGTGGTGTCGGTGTCCTGTGTCTCGTATCGCATGCCCTTACAACTCCGGGCAGCACCCCAGGTTGTCAAGCCTGCCTGCCCCGGAGTCGGGCGAACTGCACCGGGCGCCGGTGGCCTGTCTGAGCCCCGGCGCCCGCTGAGGGATGGGCTCAGTGCCCCGACGCGCCGGCGGCGCCGATGCCCGTCTCCGAGCGCACTTCCTGGGCCAGGTAACCGGCCCGGTCCTCTGCTGCGCGCGGGCTCTTGTCCAGCAGCGACACCACCCAGATGGTGACGAACGCCAGCGGCATGGAGAAGAGCGCCGGCGACGTGTAGGGGAAGAGCGCGCTGCCGGGCGGGTTGCCGAAGGTGGCCTCCCACACCGAGGGCGACAGCACCGTCAGGGCGAACGCGCTGATGAGCCCAGCGAACCCGCCGATGAACGCCCCGCGCGTGGTGCAGTTCTTCCAGAGCAGGGACATGATCAACGCCGGGAAGTTCGCCGAGGCCGCGATGGCGAACGCCAGCGAGACCATGAAGGCGATGTTCTGCTTCTCGAACAGGATGCCCAGCAGCACCGCCACGATGCCCAGCAGGATGGTCGTCACGCGCGACACCTTGAGCTCCGAGCCCGGCGCGGGCTTCCCGTTTTTCAACACGGTCGAGTAGATGTCGTGGGACACGGCGGAGGCGCCCGACAGCGTCAGGCCCGAGACCACCGCCAGAATCGTCGCGAAGGCCACCGCCGAGATGAACCCGAGGAAGGCATTGCCGCCCACCGCGGAGGCCAGGTGCACGGCCGCCATGTTGCCGCCGCCCAGCAGGCCGCCCTTCTCATCCAGGAAGGCGGGGTTGGTGGACACCAGCACGATGGCGCCAAAGCCAATGATGAACGTCAGGATGTAGAAGTACCCAATCCACGTCGTGGCCCAGAAGACAGACTTGCGGGCCTCCTTCGCGTCCGGCACCGTGAAGAACCGCATCAGGATGTGCGGCAGCCCCGCCGTGCCAAACATCAGCGCCATGCCAAACGAGATGGTGGAGATGGGATTGCTGACGAAGTTTCCGGGCGACATGATGGATTGCCCTCGCCGGGCGGCCTCCTCCAGCGGCTTGCCGGACGCCGTGGCCAGTTCCGTCTTGATGCGCACCGCCTCGGAGAAGAGCTTCTCGGGCGAGAAGCCATAGTTGTACAACACCATGAAGGCCATGAAGGACGCGCCCGACAGCAGCAGGCAGGCCTTGATGATCTGCACCCACGTGGTCGCCGTCATGCCGCCAAAGAGCACGTAAACCATCATCAACACGCCGACGATGATCACGGCGATCCAGTACTCGAGTCCGAAGAGCAGCTTGATGAGCTGGCCCGCGCCCACCATCTGCGCGATGAGGTAGAAGGCGACGACCACCAGCGTGCCCGAGGCGGCCAGGGCCCGCGTGGGGGTCTGCTTGAAGCGGTACGCCACCACGTCGGCGAAGGTGAACTTGCCCAGGTTCCGCAGGCGCTCGGCCATGAGGAACGTCAGGATGGGCCAGCCCACCAGAAAGCCGATGGAGTAGATCAAACCGTCATAGCCGCTGGTCATCACCGCGGCCGAGATCCCCAGGAACGAGGCGGCGGACATGAAGTCCCCGGCGATCGCCAGCCCGTTCTGGAACCCGGTGATGCCGCCGCCGGCCGTGTAGAAGTCCGCCGCGGACTTCGTCCGCTGGGACGCCCACTTGGTGATCCACAGCGTCGCCGCCACGAACACCGCGAACATGACGATGGCGGTCCAGTTGGTGGGCTGCTTCTCCAGCGTGCCCAGGTCCCCCGCCGCCCACGCCGGGGCCGAGGAGAGCAGGAGCGCCAGGCCCGTGAGCAGCGCGCGCGTGCCCATCACTTGGCCTCCCGGACGATCTCGTCGTTCATCCGGTCGAACTCGGAGTTCGCATGGCGCACGTACACGCCCGTGATGAGCACCGTGAAGACGATGACCCCCAGGCCAATCGGGATGCTCAGCGTGGTGACGCCCTCGCCCACCGTGCGCGCCAGGAACTCCCGGTTGAAGGCCACCAGGAAGATGTATCCGTAATACACAACCATCATGACGGCGGTCAGGCTCCACCCCAAGACAGACCGCTTCTTGACCAGGTTCTGATACTTAGGGCTTCTCGCAATCTCTTGCGCTTTTTCCGGAATCATGAGCCTCCCCATCCCTTGTTGAGTGGGGCGCATAGGAGCACGCACCCCAGCCCTAAACAAGGCGGAGGGGCTTACGTGCCGCAGCCGGGCGCGGGCCCCGGGCCGGTGCCGATGCGCTGCACCGCCCAGGCCTGGGCCACCGCGAACCAGTCCTGGGCGTTCACGAGGGTGTTGAGGGCGTGGCCGGCGCCCTGCAGCACGTGGCCCTCGACACAAGGCACGTTGGGCCCCAGCCGGGGCGCCTCCATGGCCACCAGCGCCTCCGCGCTGGTGCAGTCCGCGCCCAGGAGCGACGGCCCACAGAACAGCCGGTCCTCGGTGCCGTTGAACAGCAGCACCGGCACCCGGATGTCCAGCGGCCGGGCAAGAATCAGCGGGAAGGTGTCGAACTCGCTCAGCGTCACCGTGCCCTTGGTCTTCTCGTCCTGCGCCAGCACCTCGGGCGTCACCTCGCCCGGCTCGTAGAAGGTGCGGTAGCGGGTGTTGGGGCGCGTGGTGAGGTAGGCCAGATCGTAAGAGCCCCGGCCCCAGAAGGCCGGATCCAGCGCCGCCGGCATCAGCGGGGTGAGGACCCGCGCCAACGTCTCGGGCGAGATGGAGTGGCTGACCCCGCTGAGAATCACGCCATCCACATCCTGGTAGTCAGAGGCCGCGTACCAGGCGGTGAAGGAGCCGTAGGAGTGGCCCACCAGCAGGACCTTGGCGAAGCTCACCGTGTCCGAGGCGCCCATGCGCCAGCCGTTGCGCAGGGCCTGCACCACCTGGTGAACCACATAGGCGTTGGCCTCGATGGTGACGAGCAGCCCCAGCGGGCGGGAGCTCTCGCCGCTGCCGATGCGGTCGATGGCCAGCGTGGCGAAGCCCGCGTTCAGCGCCGCGCTCACGTAGGAGTACCGGTTGCTGGGGCCGGCGGGATCCGGAAAGTCCCAGTACTGGTGCGAGTAGGTGATGCCGTGCACCAGCAGCTGCACCGTGGAGGGCGTCTGCCCCGGCGGAAGGCACAGCTTGGCGAACACCCACTCGGTGACGGGAAGGCCGGGGTAGAGGGCCACCGGCAGCCTCCGGCTCTCACACCGCTTCGCGGCGATGGAGGCTTCCGCGCTGGGGGCCCCCACGGCGAGCAGGCCCAACAGCAGCAGGCGCAGGACGGCTTTCACGACACTCGGCTGGGCGAACATACACACGGCTCCCGCAGCTGCGCTGGGACAAAGGTCGGGGGCCGGTGTCGTACATGAATGCCTACTTATTATGGCCTTATTGGATTTATACAATGAGTGCGTATAAGAAGCAACCGCTCGTTCTCCCGGAGGGAGCCTTTTGAAGCGAGATGACTCTGTTCAGGCGTTCACGTCCGGCCTCCTGGCCCTGTCCGGCGAGCCCGCCGCGACGGCCCAGGCGCACTTCGGGCAGCGCTTCGAGTTCCAGGAGCTGAAGAAGTCCCAGGCCGTCTCCCTCGGAGGACGGGGCCCGGGGGGTGACGAACTGAGCTACGCCGCATGGCTCCAGGCGCTCCGGACGGAGGGGCTGCGGGGGGTGCGCTTCTACTGGGGCGCCAAGCCCGCAGACCCGTCCCTGCCCCCCCACGTGGCGGCGGCCTTCGCGGGGGTGCGCATCCTGCTCTTCCAGGTGGAGACCGCCACCGCGGCGCGGACCTATGAGCTGCAAACCCGGCAGTCGCCCCAGGTGGCCCTCCCCCCCGCGCAGTTTGTCGAGCTGATGGACGCCCAAGAGCAGAAGGCGCTCCTGTGGGAGCGGGTGCGGGAGCTGGTGCATGAGTCCAACGCGCTGAACAGCCGGCCCGCCGTCGCACCCGGCCAGGCCGCGGCGTACCTGCTCAGCCCCGAGGGCGCCGAGGTGTACGACTTCCTCGTCATGGACCTCTGCCGGGAGGTCCAGCTCGAGTGCCTCGTGAGGGAGACGCCGTTCCGGATTCCCCCGCACCTGAAGGACGCGTTCTACCAGCCGGATTTCTCGTTCGGGCTGCCCGAGAGAGACCCCGTCTTCCTGTATCCGGAGAAGCAGGACGTCTCCGCGCAGGAGGTGCGCGCGTTGATCCAGGCGCAGCCCTTCCCGCCCGCGGACATCTGGGCCCGGGCCGACGCGAGGCTCCGGGAGTACACGGATCCGGCCCTGCTGCCCGCCTCCCCCGGGGCGTGGCCCACGGCGCTGGACGGGCTGAGCGACGCGCTGAAGCGCAGCGTTCCCCAGGCGGTCTGCGATGCCATCCGCACCCTGTGCGAGGAGCAGCAGAAGGAGCCCGTCATTCCCGAGGCCTTGAAGGCCAGCTTCGGCCCGGATGAGCTCGAAAAGAAGCGGGCGAAGGCCCGGGGCCGGCTGAGCGGGGGCGAGCAGTGGCAGCTCCAGGATAACCCCCAGCCGTGGCAGCTCGTCTTCTTCGAGGAGGTTCCCGGCGCCGCGCCCACCGAGCCGCCCGTGGAGGCCGCCCAGGCGAAGGCCCGCTTCCAGGAAGCGCTCCAGGCCATCGAGGCGTTCGCGGCGCGCCTGGACTTCCCCTTCGCCGAGGCGTTCCGCCTGGGGCTCGCCCTGCTGGAGCAGGACTTTCCTCGCGGAGACTTTGACGAGGCCCATGGCCAGCGCGCCGTGGAGGCGCTCCAGGCGAAGGGCTTCTCGGACCGGGCCCAGGAGAACTTCCAGGAGGTCTTCTCCTTCGCGGAGGACCTGAGGATTCTGCGCTGGCCGGCGGAGCGGATCCTCGGCTTCCTCGCGGCGTCGGTCTCGGACGTCTTTGGCGGCATGGGCTCCTGGAACGACCTGCCCCTGAACGAGGCCGATGGCGAGGAGAACGAGCGCCTCTCCGCGGAGCTCTTCCGGTCGATGAAGGACTACGCCGCCGCCCTCCAGTCCTGGGTCAAAGCGTGAGGAGAAACGCGAGCAGGTCATCCTGCTCTCGCGGGGTGAGCGCCCGCGCGTTGCCGTGCGCGGGCCCGGACGTCTCCAGGAGGGCGCGCAGCGGAAAGCGCGTCTCCACCACCAGCCGGTCTCCGCTCACCGCGTAGCCCGCCGCCGCGCTGGTCAGCAGGGGCCACACATCCCAGGTGCCCACCAGCGCGGGAGGCGCCGCGCCCGGGACGAGCTCCTGCTGCTCCAGGCGCAGGGGCAGCGCCACGGGCGTGCCCACGTCCGGGTAGCCCCCCCGCGTCTCGGGTGCCTGGTCCAGCGTGAAGAGCGGCGCGGGGTGGCACGCCGCGCACCCGGCCTTGCCCTCGAACAGCGCCCGGCCCTCCGCGGGCCGCCCCGTGCGCCCATCCGGCAGCTCCAGCGCCTCCGGCGGCGCCCCGTCCTCGCCCACGTGGGGATTGGGCAGCAGGGGAATCAGCGCCGTGAAGAGCGTGAGGGCTTCGACCTCCGCGCCGGTGAGCTCCGGGTTGAAGTAGCGGTTGCGGTTGCCCACCGTCCGCACCGTCTCCGCCAGGCTGCGCGTGCTCGCCGGGGTGAAGTACGGCGGCGTGTCCCGGCTGCCCCGCACCGTGGTGGAGCGGTAGATGCGCATCGGGTGCGTCTTCTCGAAGAAGACCCCGCCCGTGTGGCCCTCCAGGTGGCAGGCGTCACAGCTCATCGCCTTGCGCCCCATGTCCGCGTAGTAGAGGACCTGTCCCAACCGGCGCTTGGCCTGCGTATGCATCGGCGTCACCGGAAGCTGGCGCACCACGCGGGCCTGGCCCTCCCGCGCCCGCGTCACGTCCACCTCCGCCAGCGTGCCGGTGAAGCGGTTGAGCACGTAGAGCGTGCGCCCGCCGGGCGCCAGCGCCAGCGCCCGGGGGCCCGCGTGCAGCTCGGCCCCCGCGCGCCCGTTCGTCCCGTAGTCCTCCGCCGGGCGCGCCAGGGGCGTCCGCTCGGGCAGCGGCATGGGCAGCTCCTGGAGCAGCGCGCCGCGCGCGCCCGCGTCGCTGGCCACCAGCCGCCGCGCGTCCAGCACCCGCACGAGCCCCAGGGCGATGTCCGCCGCGTAGAGCACGCCCGCGGCCTCGTCCAGCGCCAGCCCCTCCGTCACCCCCGCGCCGAAGCCCCGGTGCCGCACCACCTCGCCGCGCGTGGGCGAGAGCACGCTCACCCCGCCGTTGGCGCTCACCTCCATGCGCTCGGCGTTCGGCCCCACGTTGGGCCCGAGGCTCGCCAGGAACAGGCTGCCCAGCCGCGTCCCCGCCACGAGCCCTCGCGCCGCCTTGCCCCCCATCACCTGCGCGGAGAAGCGCTCCGTCTCCCCTCCGATGATGGGGATGCCGGGCTTCGGCACCAGCGTGGACACGGGCGCGCCATCCTCCTGGCGCAGCAGCTCCACCTGCCCCGTCTGGAGGCTCCCCACCGCCAGCAGGCCGTTCCACGGCGCGAGCGCGCGCGGGTTCGGGTCCACCGCCGCCCGCCACCGCTCGTGCCCGTCCTTCAGGGACAGCGCCCGCACCGTGTCCTTCACCTGTTCGGCGAGGAAGGCCACCTCCCCCGGGGACTCCACCACCAACCCCACGGTCCCCACGGGCGCGGGCAGCACGCGGGGCGCGCGCTCCAGGGCGTCCAGGGCGTAGAGCCGCAGCTCGGGGATGAAGCGGTGCGCCACCGCCAGCCAGGGGTGCCCGCCCGCATCATTATATGTGGCCAGCGCGCTGGGCCCGTCCCCCACCGCCAGCGGCGTCACCTGCCCGGTGGCCAGCTCCAGCGCGAACACCGTGTCCGTGGGCGCCGAGGCGATGAAGGCCACCCGGCCATCCGGCGACAGCGCCAGCTCCGTCAGGTCCGGGAACGCCGCGTCGTTCACCAGGTCCAGGCGCTTCTCGCCCTCGGGCGCGGCCCCGCCGTCCGCCACCAGCCGCACCGTCACGTTCACCTGGGGCTGGTCCACCGGCAGCGCCAGCCCCGCGGGGAGGCGCGCGTACGCGTGCCGTGCATCCACCACCTTCAGCGGCAGCTCGCGCGACAGCGGAGGCCCCAGCGCCAGCCGCATCCCGGGCGCGAGCCCCTCGCCGTACACCGCCAGCGGCTGGGAGGTTTGGTTGCTCGTGAGCCACGGCCCCACCGCGCTCAGCCGCGCGCGGGGCACCGGGGGCGGCGCCGCGCGCGGGGACACGGCGAGCACGCCTCCCACTGCCAGTGGAACGGCCAGCACCGCGAACACCGCCAGAGCGCGTCTCATGTGGGGAACACCGTCGCAAACACGGCGCGAGACTCCCCCTTTCCAGCCTTCTGGAAAACCCCTTCCTCCTCACCGTGGGGTGTTCTCCCCAACTGGGGGGGACACCCCTCTACAGCGAATCTCGTCCCCTCGGTGAGCAGCCAGGCGCGTGCGTTGACAGGGCGGTACAACCATCGCTTAACCTGGAAGTCCGAATGCGACGCTTCCTTCTCGGCCTTCTCGTCGCCAACCTCCTTGGCTTCTCTCCCCTCCCCCTCGCCAGTCCGGAGGCATGGGCACAACGCAGCCGCTCCAAGAGCACCTCGAAGAGCCGCACCTCCAAAAAACCCTCTTCCAAGAGCGCCCCCCGGGCCGTGCCCCGGCTCGACGCGAAGCCGCTGGAGAGCACAGCGCCGGCCGCCTCCTCCGCCGGGGAGTCCGCCGGCGCCGCGGCCGCCCCCAGCCGGGGCCCCGCGCGCATCGATTTCGATGACCGGCTCATCCAGGGCCAGACGAACAAGTCCGGCGCGGTGTATCTCTATGACCGCAAGGAGCTGAAGACACGGTCGATGATCCGTGAGCGGGAGAGCTTCCGTTCCGAAACCCTCAGCACCGTCTATGACCCTTAGGGTCCCGCCCCAGCCACCCGAAGGGAGAGTCTCCGTGAGCGGTCAACCCTCTGTCCTCCAGGTCGTCATCCTCCGCGATGGGCTTCTCATCGGCACGGAGGTCTTCGTCCCTGGCTCTTACGCCATCGGCTCGGATCCGGGCTCGGACCTGGTGCTGGACGATGCCTCCATCGAACCGCGCCATGCGGTGCTGTATTTCCAGAACGGGCGCTCGGCCATCCAGGACGCGGGCACCGTCTCGGGCGTCTACGTCAACGGCCACCGCGTCACCGCGTGTGAGATCCGCCCCGTGGACGAGGTGCTCTGTGGCCCCTTCGTCCTGAAGACCCGCGTGCTCTCGCAGCGCCCGGACGCCAAGCCGCAGCCCCCGCCCGAGGTGGCCGCCCTGCTCGGCGCGGCCCCCGCCCCCGCGGCCCGGCCCGCCCCGGCCCCCCGGGCGCCGCTGCCTCCCGCCGGCGGGGTGACCACCGCGCCCCAGTGGGGCACCACGGAGGCTCCGCCCGAGATCTCCGTCTCCACCGTTCCCATCGCCTACGCGCCCGCGAAGCCGGCCGCCCCGGCGCCCCCCGCGATGGCGCCGGTCATCGTCGAGACGCCGCCCACCGGGCCCTCCCGGGGCGCTCGCGGCGCCTCCCTCCAGGCCAGCCCGGCCGCGGCCCCCCGCCCGGTGCCCGTCCCCATGGCGGCGCCCGCCCCCGTGCCCGCAAGCACGATGCCCTCCGCGCGCCGCCGCGCCGCCCCAGAGGCCCCGCGGGCCGAGGAGTCCCTGCCCTCGCTGATGCTGGCCGATGACCTCCTGGACGGTCTCGACCTGGACACGCCGCCCGTGCCGGAGGCGAAGCCCGCGGTGAAGCCGGCGGCCAGTCCCCTCCGGGCGCCGCGCATGGCGCCGGGCAAGGGCCCCGCGCAGCTCTACCTGGAGCTGTACTGGGGCACCGTCCGCCGGGAAGCCATCCGCTTCCGTCCGGGCAAGAAGCCCCTGAAGGCCGCCAGCGACGCGAGCGCCGGCATGCCCCTGTGGGGCTTCGCCCTGCCCGAGGAGGCCTTCACGCTCGCCGAGTCGCTCAACGGCGCCTACCGCCTCTTCGTGCCGCCTGGCACCGGCGTGGAGCGCGGCGGCGCGGATGGGCGCTTCCAGGCGCTCAACGCCACGGGGCTCGAGTCCGACGGCAACCGCCGCTTCGTCACCCTGCGCGAGGGCGCCTCCGTGCGCCTGACGCAGGGGCAGATGTCGCTGGTGGCCTACGCCGCGCCCGTGCCCGAGCGCGTCTGGGTCAACCCGCTCAAGGGCCTGCCCTGGCTGGCGCTGGCGAGCTTCGCCTTCTTCACCACGGCCCTGGGCGCCTTCCTCGCGCTGAAGCCCGCGCTGCCCGAGGCCCCGGACTTCACCCAGAAGAACCTCCCGCCCGTGGCGCTGCGCCTGCTGATGCCCGAGCCGAAGAAGAAGGAGGAGGCGAAGAAGAAGCTCGAGGCCATCAAGCAGAAGGCCAAGCCCAAGGAGACGCCGCAGAAGGTGGCCGAGAAGCCCACGCCCAAGCCCGTGGAGAAGGCGCCCGTGGCCAAGCCGAAGGACGTGGCCCCGCCCCCGCCCGAGTCCCGCGCCCTCAAGGCCCTGGCCAAGCTGTCGGCCGCCGGGCCCGCGGCCAACGACTTGCTGGCGGCGGTGGACAAGCTGGGCAGCGGCCCCGGCGCCAAGAACGCCAAGGCGTCCAACTACAAGCTGGCGGGCCTGATTGGCAAGGCGCCCATCGCCAACGCGGGCCTGGGCACGTTCGGCCTCGCGGGCGGCGGCAAGGGCGGCGGCGCCACGCTGGGCGCGGAGATTCTGCGGGGCAAGGGCGGCGGCGGCATCGGCGCGCTGGGCGCGGGCGGCGTGGGCAAGGGCAAGGTGGGCGGCACCGTCACGCGCGCCACCGCCCGCAGCGTGTCCGCGGCCCAAGGCAGCATCGACCGCGAGGCCGTGGCCAAGGTCATCAACAGCCACCTCCAGGAAGTCCACGCCTGCTACGAGCGGGCCCTGCTCAAGGATCCGGGCCTCGCCGGCAAGGTGGTGCTCGAGTGGACCATCGGCGGCAACGGCCGCGTGGCCGCGGCGAAGACCAAGTCCTCCACCCTGCGCAACAGCGCCGTCGAGTCCTGCATCCTCAGCAACCTGAAGACGTGGGCCTTCCCTTCCCCCAAGGGCGGCGTCGTCATCATCACCTACCCCTTCCTCTTCAACTCGGTCGGCTACTGACGCGGAACCCCCTTCCGCCTCTCCCCGCCGGCCCCCGTCTGGAATCCCCTGTGCGATACGCCCTGCTTGTCCTCCTGTCCCTGGTGCCCGGCCTTGCCTTCGCGCAGGCCGAGGCGCTCGAGAACCCCGGTACCGTCTCGGCGGTGCAGGACCGCCTGTACCGGCTCAACCACGAGCTGACACTGGGGGTGGGGGCGCTGCCCGCGGACGCCTTCTACAAGGGCTACTTCGCGGCCCTGGGCTACACGTACCACTTCTCCGACAGCTTCGCGTGGCAGGTGGGCCGCGGCGCCTACAGCTACAACGTGGAGACGAGCCTGCGCCGCCAGCTCGAGCGGGACTTCGGCGTGGCGCCCACCGCCAACGCCTTCGAGGACGAGGTGCAGTGGATGGTGGGCTCGGACGTGGTGTGGAGCCCCTTCTACGGCAAGACAGCCTTCCTCAACCGGCGCGTGCTGCACTTCGAGGCGTTCGTGCTCGCGGGCGCCACCGTCTTCAAGCTCAACCGGGATGATGGCTTCCGGCCCGCGGCCAACATCGGCGTGGGGCTGCGCCTCTTCACCTCCCAGCACATCTCCTTCCGGCTCGATGTGACAAACAACATCCTGTTCGCCGGCGCCTCGCGCATCGTCAACGTCCCCACCTTCCAGCTCGCCACCGCCTTCAACTTCGGCGCCACGGAATGATGTCCCGCACCCTGCTTGCCGCGCTCACGGGCGCCGCGCTCCTGCTCCCCCCCGTCACCGCCCGGGCCGCCCCTCAGGCCCCGGAGGCGGCTGCCTCCACGCCCGCCCCGGCCCCAGCCGAGGCTCCCGCCGCCCCGGAGGAACCCGAGGCCGCGGCGGCCCCCGAGAAGGTGGACCCGCGCCTCTTCGATGAGGCCCTGAAGAAGTACTTCGACGGCAACCCGCGCGGCGCTGCGGGGCCCCTGTTCGCCTGGCTGTCGGCCGCGCCCCGCACGGACGACAACTACGCCTGGGCGCAGTACTTCCTGGCGCGCAGCCTCGTGGACCTGGGGCTCACCCACGCGGGCGCCACATACCTGGGCCGCATCGCCCGCGAGCGCTCCAATCCCAACGTGCTGCCGCGCGCGCTGGAGGCCCTGCGCGAGCTGACGGACCGGCCGCACGATGAGGTGATGATCGACGAGCAGGTGTTCGGCGCCATGGACCTGGGCTTCCTGGAGCAGGAGGCCGGGGCCTACGCGCACTACCAGCAGGGGCTGGTGGACCTGCGCGTGGGCAACGAGCGCTGGGCCCACACGCACTTCGACAAGCTGGAGCCCACCAGCGCCGAGGCCAGCCGCGCGAAGTTCGCCCTGCTCGTCACCCGCCTGCGCACGGTGAAGGAGCCCCCGGAGGAGCTCATCCAGGACTTCCTCGCCCTGTCCGAGGACGAGAAGCTCACGCGCGAGGCGCGCAACGAGGCGGCGCTCGCGGTGGCCCGGCTGCGCTACGAGCGCACCGACTACCCGGGCGCGCTGGAGGCCTACGCGCGGGTGAAGCTGCCCATGTTGGACCCTGGCCGGGCCACGCTCTACCTGGAGGAGGCGTGGACGCGCTACAAGCTGGGAGAGCTGCGCGCCGCGCTGGGCATCCTCACCACGCTGGATGCGCCCTCGTTCCGAGACGAGTTCCTGCCGGACAAGTACCTGCTGCGCGCGCTCATCTACCGCGACCTGTGCCACTACCTGCCCGCCAAGCGCGCGGCGAAGGAGCTGACGCGCCGCTTCGCGGACTCGCTGGAGTCCATCCGCTCGCGCGAAGACTTGACGCAGGATGTGCGCCTGCGCCGGGCCGCCGCCGCCCACGGCAACACCCAGCGGGCCGCGCGCTTCAAGGAGCTGCTGGAGCTGGAGTCCGAGCGGCTGGGCCGCTACGCGGGCAGCTTCGGCGAGCGGCTCCAGGGACACCTCACCAAGCTCTATGCCTTGTCGCTGGCCGAGTCCGAGCGCGTCTACCAGGCGCGGCTCGGCGAGGCCGTGCGCCAGGAAGCCGACACACTCTTGCGCGCCGCCGAGCAGGTGCGCCTGATGGAGTACGAAGTGGGACTGAAGTTGTATGAGCGGGTGAAGCGGGGCGCCAAGGCCCCGGTGCCGCCCGAGGAAGAGCTGCTGTCGCCCGCCCAGGTGGCCTTCCGCTTCGGCGGGGAGTACTGGAACGACGAGCTCCGGGACTACCGCGTGCGCATCGAGAGCCGCTGCATCGAGGAGACGCCATGAGCGGCACCCTCGGCAGCCTCCTCGCCGCGGCGCTGCTCACCGCCGCCCCGGCCTCCTCCTCGCGCGGAGGAGACCGCGCCTTCAACCCCATCGTCTCCAAGGCCAAGGAGCGCGAGGAGATGATCGCGCGGCTCAAGCGCGACATCTTCAAGGTGGACCGCTCCATCGGCGAGACGGAGCGCCTCATCGCCAAGAGCCGCAACGCCCCGTACCTGCCGGACCTCCAGTTCCGCCTGGCGGAGCTGTACGTGGAGAAGAGCCGCTACGTGTACTACCTCCAGGCCGAGTCCCGGCCGGAGGGGGCCACCGGCGCCATCGTCTCCCCGGAGACGCGGCTGATGAAGAACAAGGCGGTGCAGATGTACTACCGCCTGCTGCGCGAGTACCCGGACTTCCACGACGGGGACAAAGTCACCTTCTACCTGGCGCACGAGCAGCGCGAGCTGGGCCAGTTCGACGAGATGCTCAAGACGCTGGGGGAGCTGACGCGCAAGTACCCCTCCAGCCCCCTGCGCCTGGAGGCTGAACAAATTCTCGGCGACCACTTCTTCGACAAGGCGGACCTCGCCGAGGCGGAGAAGCACTACGCGGCCATCCTCGCCCTGCCGCCCTCGCCGGTGCATGACCTGGCCCGCTACAAGATGGGCTGGATCCGCGTGAACCAGGCCCGGCACGCCGACGCCGTCGTCTTCTTCGAGGCCGCCGCCGCCAGCGAGCCCCTGCCCGGCGTGGACGCCAAGAAGGCGCTCAACGTGAAGCGCGAGGCGCTGCTCGACCTCGTCTACAGCTACACCGAGGCCCGGCCCGCCAAGGGCGCGCTCAACTACTTCGAGAAGCTCAGCGAGAGCCGCGCCACGTTCGCGCTGGCGCTGGACAAGCTGGGCAACCGCTACTTCATCAAGCAACAGTACGAGTACGCCATCCCCGCGCTGCGCAAGCTGATGGAGATCCAGTTCGACCCCGAGCTGGACCTGGAGCGCGGCCAGAAGCTGTACGACGCGCTCAAGGCCTCCAAGGGCAAGGTGATGCCGGAGCCCACGGACATCCGCTTCCTGGTGCGCTCGGCGGTGCAGAGCAAGACCGATCCCGAGCTGCCCGAGCCCGAGCGCAAGAAGTACCTCGCGGAGCTGGAGGAGATGGCGCGCGACCTGTCCACGCAGCTCCACCTGGCGGCGCAGAAGAAGGACGACAAGGCGCTCTACGTCACCGCCGCGGCGGCCTACCAGGAGTACCTGAGCCTGTTCCGGCCGGAGCAGTACGTGCGGCCCATCATGAAGAACCGGGCCGAGGCGCTGTTCGCCTCGGGCGCCTTCCCGGAGGCCGCGCGCCAGTACGAGGAACTGGCCCGCTACGAGGACAAGGCCAAGCAGAAGGACGAGAAGGCGGCGGGCGAGGCCGTGTACGCGGCCCTGCTCTCGCACTTCTCCACGCTCAAGCCGGAGGAGGCGCAGAAGCGCACCGCCTTCGAGGTGGCCGACGCGCGCCAGGCGCTCAAGCTGCTGGGCAGCAACTACATCACCCGCTTCCCGCAGAGCCCCAACGTGATGGAGGTGCGCTTCAACATCGCGCGCGCCTACTACGAGGACGGCGACTACCCGAAGGCCTCCGAGCTCTTCACCGCCTTCGCCCTGGCGCACCCCAACCACAAGGACGCGCCCGCGGCCGGCAACCTGGCGCTCGACAGCCTGCGGCAGATCAACGACTTCAAGGGCCTGGAGGAGACGGGCAAGAAGTTCATCGGCACCGCGCTGCCCGCGAAGTTCCAGGAGGACGTGCGCCGCATCCTCACGCAGAGCCGCGCCGAGGCGCTGGACGAGCTGGCGCTCCAGAGCGCCCAGGAGACGGGCGACGTCATCCAGGGCCTCACCCAGGTGGCCGAGCAGAACAAGAACACGGAGATCGGCGAGAAGGCCCTCTATGGCGCCTTCACCGCCGCGCGCGAGAAGCGGGACTTGGGCAGCGAGCGCGAGCTGGGGGCGAAGCTGCTGGCCGACTACCCCAAGAGCCAGTACCTGCCCGACGTGCTGCTGACGCTGGGCCGCCACGCGGCGGAGGCCGCGGCCTTCGACGAGGCGGCGGAGTGGTTCGAGAGGGTGGGCCAGAAGCTCGGCGCGGACGTGACGGGCGTGGACGGCTGGCTGAACGCCGCCCGGCTGCGCCTGGCGCTGGGCGAGTACAAGGAGGCCGCGCGCAACCTGGAGGCCGCCTCCGAGGTGGCGGGCCCGCGCAAGGCCGAGGTGCTGGTGATGCTGGCCGAGACGCGCCTGAAGCAGAAGGACCCCGCGCGCGCGAAGCAGTCGGCGGAGCTGGCCCTGGCGCTGGACAAGACGAGCACGGGCGCCGCCGCCATCCTCGCCGAGGTGCAGGCCACCACCGCGCCCAAGGAGCCGCCCGACAAGCTCATCTCCACCCTCACCACCGCCGTGCAGGGCCCCAACGGGCAGACGGAGGAGGCCGCCAAGGGCCTGTGGTACCTGGGAGAGATTCTCTACCGCGGCTACAAGGACCTGCCCGCCGACCAGGTGGAGGAGAAGGTCGCCTCGCTCCAGGGCATGGAGGGCATCTACACGCAGGCCGCCTCGCTCGGGTACCCGGAGTGGGCGGTGGCCTCGCTGTGGAAGCTGGGCCTGGCCTATGGGCACCTGGCGGACGTGGTGGACGCCACGCCCCCGCCCGCGGGCCTGTCCGCGGCGGAGGCCAAAACCTTCCAGACGGCGCTCAAGGAGCAGGTGGCCCCGCTGCGCACCCGCGCGGAGGATGCCTTCAAGGCCTGTCTGTCCCGCGCCGAGCAGCTGGAGGTGTTCAGCGCCGCGGTGGTGGGCTGCCGCTCGCGGAGCGAGTCGGCGGCGCTGCCGGTGCCCGCGAGCGGGGCGCCCGCGCGGAGCGCCGCGGTGGACGAGCTGCGCAAGAAGGCCGAGGCCACGCTGTCCGCCGATGCGCTGGAGGCCCTGGGCATGGCGTACCTGGAGAACCACCAGTACGCGCGGGCCCAGCTCACCTTCGGCCGGGTGACGGAGCTTCAGGACACGCGCGCCGGGGCGCACAACGCGCTGGGCTGGGCGCTGCTCAACCAGGGCGATGCCATGAGCGCGCGCGAGGCGTACGCGCGGGCGCTGGAGGCGGACCCCACCTACGGCAAGGCCCGGCTGAACCTCGCCGCCCTGCGCTGCCGCTTCGGCGACGCGGCAGGCGCCAAGCGCGAGCTGTCCGTCCTCAAGGACCTGGCCTCGCTCACGGGCCCCGACGTGGACGCCGCCTGGAAGGGCTGCAAGTGAGGTCCTCGCGCACTACTCCGGGCCTGCTCGCGGGCCTGCTCGCGGGCCTGCTGGGGGCGTGCGGCGAGGGCCCCCGCGTCGAGGGCAGCGTCAGCCCGCTGCTGGACTTGCGCTACGAGCGCGCCGAGGCCCAGGGCACCCCGGAGGAAGTCTCCGTGCGCTTCATCACCCCCCAGGGCGCCGGGGAGAACACCATCCTCAAGGTGACGGCGAAGCGGGAGAACCTCACCTTCGCGCCGGGCACCCCCATCGATTTGACGGAGGCGCTCGGCACCCCGCCCTCCGAGGTGCAGCGCGGGGAGGTGAGCCGCAGCGTGCTGGACGAGCCCGTGCGCGGCTTTCCCCGCATCGCCCGGGGCACGCTCACCTTCCAGAAAGACTTGCTGCCCGGCACGAAGGTGTCCGGGGACTTCCACGTCACCTTCGTCCAGGGCACCGACGTCTATTCCGGCCGCACCCTCTTCGGCCACTTCGAGGCCACCGTTCCATGAAGTGCATCCTCCTGCTCACCCTCCCCCTGCTCGCCGCGTGTGGCCCGCGCTACGGCATGCGCGTGCCCGACGGCTTGGTGAAGAAGCTCCCCTACGAGACGCGCATCGAGCTGCTGGAGGCGGAGAATGACCTGGCGCTCGCCATCGACCGCGTGGACGAGGCGGGCAACGAGATTGTCCGCGCGCGCGACAACATCCGCCGCGCCCGCTCCCGGGCCCAGGCCGCCGAGGCGGAGCTGGACCGGGCCGAGGACGCCGTGTCGAAGGAAGTCGCCCAGCTCACCATCGACGAGGCGGAGGCGCGCGTGAAGTACCTGCGCGCCAAGCAGCACCTGAACGTGGCGCTGCTGGACGTGGAGCAGCTCGCCCTGCGGTGCGCCTTCGCGCGCTTCGAGCTGGCGCGGGTGACGGCGGCCCGCAAAGCCAAGGTGGAAGGCAGCGAGCGCCTGGAGCCGAAGGAATTCGAGGAGCAGGTGGCCGAGTGCGACGCGGAAGTGAAGGAAGAGCGGGCGGAGCTCGGCAAGGACACCTCGGACGAGACCCAGGCGCGTGAGGCCTGGGAGGCGCGCAAGGCGGCGCTGGCCAAGAAGACCTTCGACGCGGCGGCAAGCCCCTACGTGGAGAACCTGTGATGATGACTCGAACCGGTGTCCTCGTTCTCCAGTTGCTGACCGCCGCGCCCCCCGCCCCGGCCCCTCCCGCCCCGGCCCCGGCCGTGGCCGAGGAGGCCCCCGCGCTGCCGCCCGAGGCGGAGTCCCTCTACAAGCTGGGCACGGCCTTCCTCGCGCAAGGACAGCCCAAGCGGGCGGTGGCGCCCCTGACGAAGCTCTCGGAGCAGATGCCCGAGGTGGTGCCCGCGCGGCTGGCGCTGGCCCGGGCGCTGCGGCTGTCCGGGGACATGGAGAAGGCGCGCGCGCTGCTGGACAGCGCCATCGCGGCCTCGCCCGAGGAGCCCACGCTGCGCGCCGAGCGCGGCCTGCTGGCGCGGGTGCTGGACGAGACGGACGTGGCCATCACCCAGTACTCGGTGGCCTGTGAGCTGGCCCCAACCGACGCCGAGCTGCGCTTCAACCTGGGGGAGACGCTCCAGCGCGCCGCCCGGGTGGACGACGCCATCGAGGCTTACCGGGAGGCGCTCAAGCTGGACGAGGGGCTCACCGTGGCCCGGGTGAACCTGGGCAAGGCCCTGGCCGAGAAGGGCCGCCTGGCGGAGGCCAAGGAGGCGCTGGCCGCCGCCACCGAGCGGGCCCCCTCGGACGCGGAGGCGCGCTACAACCTGGGCGTGCTGCGCATGCGGGAGAACGACCTGGCGGGCGCCATGGGCGACTACCGCAAGGCCCTGGAGCTTCAGCCCCGCCACGCGCCGGCGCACAACAACCTGGGCGTGGCGCACGACGAGCTGGGCCAGCACGCCCTGGCGGTGGAGGCCTTCAAGAAGGCCATCGCCGCGGACCCGAAGTACGCGGAGGCGCACTTCAACCTGGGGCTCGCCTACTTCCGGCTCGGGGACAACGCCCGGGCCACCAAGTCCTTCGAGAAGGCGCTCCTCCTGGAGCCGCGCCGCTCCAGCGGGCCGTACACCCAGCTCGGCCACCTCTACCTGCTCCAGGGCAAGAAGGACCGGGCCATCGAGGCCTTCCAGAAGGCGCTCGCGGCCAGCGGGGAGGACGGGCAGAAGACGACGGAGGCGCACCAGGGCCTGGCCCGGGCCTACCTCGCCAAGGGCCGCGTGGACGACGCGGTGGCCGCATTGAAGACGGCCGTGGAGGAGTTCCCCAAGGACGTGGGCGCGCGCGCGGCCTACGGGGATGCGCTGAAGGCCCGGGGCGACCTGGACGGCGCCCTCGCCCAGTACGAGCAGAGCGTGGCGCTGTCCCCCACCCCCGAGGCGCGCCTGGCGCTCGCGGACGCCTATGCGCTCAAGCGCGTGAGCGCCAAGGCCCAGCCCCTCTATGAGGCGCTGTTGAAGGAGGAGGCGGGCCACCGCGCGGCGAAGCTGGGGCTGGCGGACCTGTACCTGGCCATGGGGCGCTACGCGGAGGTAGAGCAGCTCCTGCAGCCCCGCGACGGCGAGGAGGCGGACACGGCGGCCCTGGCGCGGCTGGGCATCATGCACTCGCGCCTCCAGCGGCCGGACAAGGCCCTGGCGCTGCTGGAGCCGGTGGCCGAGAGGGACCCGGCGCAGCTCGACGCGCGCGCGGAGCTGGGCCAGCTCTACCTGCGCGGGGGCGACAAGACCAAGGCGGCGCGCGTGCTGGGAGACGTGGTGGCCACGGAGCCCCGGCACCCGCTGGGCCTGCTCTACCTGGGCCAGACCCTCTACGCCCAGGGCAAGACGAAGCAGTCGGAGAAGTCCTTCCGGGCCGCGGCCGAGGCGGACCCGAACGCCGCCGAGCCGCACAACGCCCTCGGCCAGCTCCTGGAGGCCGCGGGGAAGCTCGACGAGGCCCGCAGGGCGTACGCCCGGGCCGTGGAGCTCCAGTCGAACCACGCCGATGCGCAGGCCGCCCTCCAGCGGCTGGGCAGCAGCGCCGCGGCCTCGGCTCCCGCGCCCTGAGTTACGGGGTGGCCGGGCTGGCGGAGGGCGTCCCTCCGCCGAGCCGCCCCTTCAGCGCATCCCACCCCTGGGAGCCCGCCTCGCGCACCACCTCCTCGGGCTTCACCGCCGCGAGCCCCTGCTGCGTCTGCTCCAGCCACGCGAACGGCGCGAGCATTTGCAGGGCCCGCTCCTCGCCCAGCACGCTGGTGAGGAGCGTGTCCACCCCTCCGGCCCGGGCCACCAACGCGCGCGCCAGGGGAATCACCGCCCGCTCTTTCTGGAACAGGGGAATGCGCTTGCCGTGCGTGCGCAGCGACTGCGCGCTGGCCTGGAGCTCCGCGCGCGTGGCCTCGTCCACATAGGGGCTGATCGCCAGCCGGTCGAGGCTCTCCGCCGCCTCCGCATAGCGCTCGCGCTGCAGGTGCACGAAGGCCATGGCCCACCACGTCAGCTCGTTCTCGATGCCCAGCCGCGCCAGCGATTGCAGCGCCTCGTCCACGTCGTCCGCGGCGGGCTCCTCGCGCTTCAGTTGCATCCGGTTCCAGGCCCGCAGGAAGTACCCCGTGGCCCGCAGGAACTCGCGCGACTCCAGCAGGTCGCGGGCGAGCTGCGCGGTCTCCTGGCTCAGGTTCCCCAGGGGAGGCAGCGTGGCGGGAAGCCGCTCCACCTCCGCCAGGTACGCGGTGAGCTCCTCCTCGGCGGCATAGTGGTAGCCCGCGTTCAGGAACGTCATGCCCCGGCCCCCCCGCGAGACGGCCCGCAGGGCGCCGGGCCACTCCGGGCGCGGCACCGCGCGTGAGAACTCGTAGAGCGCCGGCTCGGCCAGGGGGAAGGTGTTCTTCTGGTCGAGCGTCTCCATCGCCGTCACCGCGATGCCCACGAACAGGTGCTCCATGCCCGCGTCGTAACCGGGCACGGACAGCGCTCCCCACCGGCTCCCCGCCCGCCGCGCCTGCTCCAGGAACACGGGGAAGTCGTCCTCGTCGTGCTCCCGGAGCGTCTGCTTCGCCCGGTAGAAGGCCACGGCCAGCCGCAGGTAGACCGCCGCCATGCGCTGGGCCTCCTCCACCGTGGCGGCCTTGGCGGGCAGGGCCGCCGTCTCCTGGACCATCCCCCAGAGCGCCGTGACGGCCTCCGGCTCGCGGCCCGTGCCCTGCGCCCGCGCCGTCAGCTTGAGCGCGCGATAGGGCACCAGCGCGGTGGAGTCCCGGATCCGCTCTTCGATCTCCGCCCGCTCCCGCGCGGCGCGCTCGGCATCCGTCGGGCGGCAACCGCTACAGGCGGGGAGCACCCCGAGCAGCAACAGCACCGATACCTGAAATGTATGACGCAAGGGGTCACTCCTGTCTCATCACCTCTTTACCCCAAGAAGATCCGCACACGCTGTGAGCGCCTTCACACGGCCGGGCGCTCGTTTCCCTGTACCCTTTTGGCAATCACATCCATGCCTGGCCGGGAGCCCCGGTGAAACAACGCAACACATTGAATTCATGATTCTGCCTGGGCAGGGAGGCGCCAAGGGCACGCTCCTCGGAGGAAATGAGGAGCATTTGCCGGTGCCTCCGGAGATACATCCTTGCTACAATAAATTTTGAAACGGCCCGCGATTTGTCGAACCATTCCCTGAGCATCTCCACACACCCGGCCCGGCTGTGTGTCCCCATCCGGCTCAAGTCGGACACGGCGGTCGCGGCCGCGATGGGACGTCACTTCGCCCGGGGCGCGGGCCTGGCCACGGTGGCCAGCGCGGAGGTGGCCGTTGTCGTGAGCGAGCTGGCCAGCAACCTGGTGCGCCATGCGGGCAGCGGCGGCACCGTGGAGCTGTGGCTGGAGGCCGACTGGCTGATCATCCGTGCGCAGGACCGGGGGCCGGGGATGCATCATCCCGAGCAACTCTTCGCGGGCCGGCAGGGGCGGCCTGGGCCACTGCCGGGCGAGAGCCTGGGCGAGGGCGGCCCGGCGATCCAACGCCTGACGGATGCCGTGCACGCCCACAACCGCGAGGGGGGCGGGCTCGAGGTCGTGGCCCGCAAGCGGCGCCAGGCCCTGGCCCGGAAGGACAGGTGGTGAGTCCGGACGAGCTTCACTCCCGGCTGCTGTATGTCCTGCGGGGCTTCATGCCGGAGACCGCAGCCCGGCTGGTGCTTCGCGGCACGCTGGAGTCCTTGAAGCTGCCGGCCCAGGAGCTGTCCGTGGGGATGCTGCCGTGCCTCATCGCCGCGCTGGAGCCTGCCACCCGGCACTTCATGCACCCAGCGCAGCGCCCCCGGCTCACCCTGGAGCTCAAGGAGCTGCTGAACGGGCCCTTCCGGGGGCTGCCGCCGCGCCCCGCGAGCCTGCCCACCCCGGCCCCCCCGCCCCCTCCGTCTCCCTCGCCGCACCCGGGCATGCCGATGATGGCCCGGTCCACGGTGCTGGCCATCCGCACCGAGGCGGACGCCACCACCGCGCGCTTCGCCGCGCGCTCGCTCTGCGAGGAGCTGGGCGGCAAGGGCTTCGAGTGCCAGAAGGTGGCCACGGCGGTGAGCGAGGTGGTGCGCAACCAGCTCTCCTACGCCGGAGGGGGCACGCTTCAGCTTCAACCCCATCGCACGCCCCGCCGCCTGATGCGCGTGCTGGCCCAGGACCAGGGGCCGGGCATCCCGGATGTGGCCCTGGTACTCTCGGGCGCCTACCGCAGCAAGACGGGCCTGGGCATGGGGCTGCTCGGGGTGAAGCGGCTGTCGGACCGGTTCGAGGTCCGCACGGGCCCCACGGGCACCCAGGTCGAATTCGAGGTCTTCCTATGAAGCTCGCCACCGCCTGGCGCTCGCGGCCCCGTCAGGGGGAGCAGGCCAACGGCGACGCGGTGCTGGTGCGCAGCGAACAGGGACACACATTGCTCGCCGTGGTGGACGCGCTGGGGCATGGCCCGGTGGCCGCCGACGTGGCGGACAAGGCCCTCCGGGGACTGGCCAGCGCGCCCCTGCCCTCCAGCGTGGAGGCGCTGGTGGAGGTGCTGCACCGGGTGCTCAAGGGCACCCGGGGCGCCGCGGCGCTGGTGGCCCTGTTCGATGGGCGCACGCTGCGCTGTGGCGGGGTGGGCAACGTGGACCTGCGCACCGTGGGCACGCGGGTGCCGGTGTTCCCCACCCCGGGAATCCTCGGCCACCCGTGCCGGAAGGTTCACTCCCTGGAGACCCCCCTGGCGCCGCACGACCGGCTGGTCTTCTTCACCGACGGCTTGAGCTCCCGGCTGGAGGCCCACCTCACCCAGGGGCGCGATCCTGAGGCCGCCTGTGCTTTGTTGATGGAGCGATACGGGCGCCACACCGATGATGCGACGGTGCTCGTGGTGGATGTGGAGGGAGAATGAGCTTCACGGACGAGAAGACGGCCTCGCGGCCCCAGCCCGAGATGTCACGCATTCCCATCATCCCCCTGTGGGGCCAGCTCATCGTCCCCCTGCAAGGGGACATCACCGATGCCCAGGCGGCGCAGCTCTGCTCGGACGTGCTGCGCACCCTCCAGCGCACCGGGGCCCGGGGCCTGGTGGTGGACATCTCCGGCCTGTGGCTGGTGGACAGCCACCTGTGCGCGGTGCTGGCCCGGCTGTCCACCGCGGCCCGGCTCATGGGCACGCACACGGTGCTCTCCGGCATGGGCGCCGACGTGGCCCTGACGCTGCAGAGCATGGGCATCCAGCTCGAGGGCGTGGAGACGGCGCTGGGCCTTGAGGAAGGGCTCAGCCTGCTGGGCGTCCAGATTGCCGGCCCGGCCGCCCACAACCCCGAGCGCGAGGCCATTCAACGGCTGGCGGACGAGATGCTTGGCCTGCCCCCTGTCCTTCCGTCCAAGCCCCTTCCCTGAGCGCACCGATGGCCCACCCTCCGCTGCTCCCCCTGGACAAGCCCCTCACCATCAGCCCCGAGCGCATCGGCCGCATCATCGACGTGCTGTCGATGATTGCCGTGGGGCGCCTCGAGCCCCAGTTCACCACGCTGCCCATCGACACGCAGGATGAGTTCGCCGTCCTGGAGGAGACGCTCAACATCTTCGCGCGCGAGCTGGCCAGCACGCGCCAGGAGAACGACGAGACCCTGGCGCGCCTGGCCGCCAGCAACCGGGAGCTGGAGGAGAAGCTCACCACCATCGAGCAGCAGCGCATGGCCATTCAAGATTTGTCCACCCCCATCATCGAGCTGTGGGAGGACATCCTCACGCTGCCCATCGTCGGCGTGGTGGACACGCAGCGCTCGGTGGAGATGACCGAGCGGCTGCTGCACCGCATCGTCCAGGACAAGGCCCGCTGCGTCATCATCGACATCACCGGAGTGGAGGTGGTGGACACCATGACGGCCAACCACTTCATCAAGATGGTGAAGGCCGCGCGGCTGCTCGGTGCCCACTGTGTGGTGACGGGCATCAGCCCGATGATTGCCCAGACGCTGGTGCAGATTGGCGTGGACCTGCGGGACGTCCAGACACTCGGCAGCCTCAAGGAAGGCCTGCGCGCGTGCTTCCTCTACCTGCGCAAGCGCCTGGGCACGGCGCCCGCCCCCCGGTGACGCGCAAGGAGCCCTTCATGGAACGGCAATTCGGCCAGCATACGATCGCGTTCGAGGCACCGGACGTCGTGAGGTTCGTCTTCCGGGGCGACATCGAGCCGAAGGATCAGCAGGGGATGCATGACTTCGTGGAGGAGCTCCATGCCCGCCACGGCCTCCTCTACCTGCTGGGAGACCTCCGCCTGGGCACGGGCTTGTCGCCGGAGACACGCAAGCGGCTGGGCCATGCCCCCACCCACGTGCCGTACAAGGCCATGGTGTTCTTCGGCGCCAGCTTCTCCATGCGAACGCTCTTCAACATGCTCAACCGGGCCTACGTGCTCATGAGCCGCACGACCGTGAGCACGGTCTTCGTGGAGACCGAGCAGGAAGCCCGGGAGTGGATCGCCCAGCAGCGGGCCCTGCCCCCTAACGGCTGAGCGCCCCCTCGGGCCGGGCCTCCCGCGTCCGCCACACCTCCCACACCAGCGCGATGCCCACGGCCACCAGCAGGCCGTTGCGCGTGAGCAGCAGCACCGTGTACGGCCCGGTGAGCCCCTTGCCGTAGTTGCCGTTGCCCGAGAAGAGGGCCCGGGTGAGCAGCACCGTCACGAAGAGCGTCGCCGGAGCCCACCGCGAGCCGGACAGCAGCGCGAGCCCCGCAGCGCCCACCAGCCAGACGAGGTACTGCGGGCTGAGCACGGGGTTGAGCGCCACGAAGGCGATGAGCGGCCCCAGGGCCAGCCGCGCCCAGTCCTCCGTGCGCTCGGGGAGGCGCCGGCGCACCGCCGCGAGCCCCACCGCCGCGGCGGCCAGCGAGCCGGCCACCCAGACCCACCGGGAGACCACTTTCACCGCTTCGGCGGCGGCCCCGTGCAGCTCGTAGGCCGCCGGGGCATGGACCCACGCCACCCCCGGGGCGAAGCCCAGCCGGTGCGCGGCCCACAGCAGCGAGGCCCCCAGGGACTCCACCTGGAGCCCCCGCTCCACATGGAACGAGGCGAAGTTCCACCACGGCCAGAAGGCGCTCAGCGGCACCAGCGGCAGCCCCCCGGCGAGCAGCCCCACCACCAGCCGCCGCCAGGTGCCCCGGCGCCAGCACACCGCCAGCGCCAGCGGCACCAGCACCACCGGGTAGAGCTTCGTCACCACCCCCACCGAGAGCGCCCACCCGGCCAGCCCCTCGCGCCGCCGCGCCAGCGCCACCAGCGCCACCAGCACGAAGGCGGCGGGGATGAGATCGTACCGCTTCAGGTAGTGGATGCTCTGCACCCAGCTGGCCACCGCGTACACGCCACAGGGCACATACGAGCGCCACCCGTGGCCCCAGCGTTTGACGCCCTCGGACAGCAGCAGCCACTTGATGAAGGCGTCGAAGAGCGCCAGCTGCAGCCCGAACAGCGGGATGAAGGAGGGCAGCGTGGGGCCCAGCCACGCCGCCGGCACGAACCACAGCAGCGCGTAGGGCGGGTACTCGAAGCGGAAGTCCTGGTTCGGCACCGCCCCTTGCAGGAAGGCGTGGGCCGTCCGGAAGTACAGCGGCAGATCGCCCGCTCGCGGCGAGAAGGCGTAGACCGCCAGCGGCACCACCCCCACCAGGAAGGCCATCCAATGCCACAACCCAAGCCGGGGAGAGACGGACACAGAAGAAGTCGGAACGGACACGCGCGCGCACTCTACACGGATGACACCTACCTCGCATTACAGTCATGGCGGGGAAGGGAGGAATTGCCTTGATTCAGTGAAGATTTAATTTTATACCTCTTCTTGAAGCTGCCCCCACCCCGGGGGCCCCTCTGGAGGACCTTGGAACATGGACACCCGCCGGCACGAGACGCTCTGGACCGTGGGCCGCCGCCTGGCGCGGCTGGGGATGACCACCACCCTCATCGCCTGCGGGGCGGGCATGGACCCGGCGGGCGAGGGCCCGGAGGCGGGCGCGGGGGAGCTCGAGGCCTGCGCGTACGCGCTGACCACCAGCACCCACATGGGCTCGGAGTCCTGGGGCTCCATCACCTTCAAGAACACCGGCTCCAGCGACATCCAGAGCCCGCAGCTCTCCTTCAGCGTGCCGGACGGGGTGACGTGCGGCGACGGCCCCCCCGGGTGGACGCGCCTCCAGGACCGCGGCACCTGCAAGTACACCAGCGCCCCGCACCTGACGATCGGCGTGGATGCCTCCTACACCTTCTCCTACTTCACGGATTCCTCCTCCTCGTTCACCGCCAGCCAGGTGCAGGTTCGCGCGGCCCGCTGCGCCGGCGCGGTGGACGGGAAGGAGGGCCTGAGCGCCTCCCAGAAGGCGCTCGTGGAGGCGCTCTCGCGCATCTGGGAGCACAACACCCCAGAGCCCGGCGTGTTCCCCCACGCCGCCTCCAGCGCCCAGGCCTACGAGGCCGCGATGCGCGAGGCCCAGACGTGGGGCCTCGCCACGGCGCTGTCGAAGGCGGCGCTGTATGACGCCTTCCTCCAGCACGGCGAGGAGGGCGTGCGCGGAATGCTCCAGCGCACCCACGCCTCGCTGGGCCTCTCGGGCCAGGCCTCGCCCGCGGTGGGGCTCCAGGGCACCAGCGAGGACGCGTGGCTCAAGGGCTTCCTCGAGCAGCGCCGGGACACCCTGGCCGCGGACCCCGAGGGGCGCTACGCCATCGACCGGGTGGCCACCTACGAGAAGCAGCGCCGGCGCGGCAACTGGGAGCTGACCTCCGCGGTGCAGAACGACGTGCGCGCCCGGGACTGCTGGAACGGGGCCTACCCGGACAGCGGCTTCACGGTGCGCACGCTCCACCCGGACGGCCGCTGGAGCACGCCCGGCTCGTACCTCTACTCGTGCCGCTGAGGCCGCGCGCCCCGGGGGCTCAGTACCCCTTGGGGCTGGCCGGGGCCGCGCGCGCCACGCGGGGCTTGGGCGTCACCATGCGGGCGATGCCGTAGTAGAGCTGATCCTCGGTGTACACCTTGCGCACGCGCGAGTAGCCCGGGATGTAGGCGGGCCCCGGGCGCTCCAGCCACTGGAGCACGCGCACCTCGCCGTTGTGGGCGAACGCGGCCTTGAGCTCCCGGGAGCACCCCTTCAGGTAGCGGCGCACGAGCGGCCGCAGGCGCCGGGCGAAGTCCTTGCCCAGCACGTCGTGCCGCCGGCCGGCGTGCAGCGTGCCATCGAAGCGGCGCGAGCAGTGGAAGAGCTCGTGCATGATGGTCTCGATGCGCGCCTGGGCGGTGGAGCCCCGGAAGAACAGCGGGCGCAGGGTGATGCAGTAGAGCATGCGCCGGCCCTTGATGCGCACGATGGGCTTGCGCCGGCCGCCCCGGTCCACGCTCTTGCCGCCCCGGAAGCACAGGGGCTTCACCGTGCCGCGAGAGGCCCGGCGCGCCTCGCCCGCCACCAGCACGATGCGCTGGGCCTTCACATGGTGGAACTCCGGCATGCGGGTGGCGATGTCCCGGATGAGGGCTCGGAGCGCTTTGTTGAAGTTGGGGCGGCGGGTGACCACGAGTGGTGGACACTCTAGCGGAAAAGCCCTGGGCGGGGCCGGGGGGCTGGCCCACAATGTCATCCTGTGAAGCCCTCCTCCTGCCTGCCCGTTCCCCGTGCTCCCCTCCTTCTGGCCTGCCTCTGGCTCGGCTGTGCCTCCGCGCCCCCCCGGCCCGCGGGCCCCGCGGCCCTCGCCGCCCAGGAAACCACCGTGCCCGCGCAGACGCTCACCGACGCCACGGTGCAGTACGCCGGCCAGCTCACCACGCCCGGCGAGGCCGTGCTGGAGAAGGCCGACTACGAGCTCGTCTCCGACGGGGTGGTGGTGAAGACGGGCTCGGCGGCGCTCAACGCGCGCCTGGTGCCCGGCCAGCCCACCGCCTTCTCCTTCCGGGAGCAGGCCTCCTACGTGAAGGGCCCGGAGGACCTCCGGGCGCTGAGCGAGCGGGGCGGCACGCTGCTCCTCGCCCTGCGGGGCACGCTGACGGTGCGCTCGGGCGAGGCCGTGGAGACGGTGCCCTTCGCCGCCTCGCGCGCGGTGCGCGTGCCGCGGCTGCCCACCCTCGTCATCGAGAGCCTGGATGGGGCGCGCTACTCGGACGAGGAGGTGAACCTCATCGTCCGGGTGGGCGTGAAGAACCCCAACCCCTTCCCCCTGCGGGTGGACGCGCTCACCTACAGCCTCCAGGTGGCCGGCAAATCGCTGGGCGAGGGCACGCTGGCCAAGGGCGACACGGTGGATCCGTCCGCCACGGGCGTGTACCCGGTGGAGGCCTCGGTGACGAAGGAGTCCTTCGGGCCCGAGGTGAAGAAGCTCATCGCCACGGGCACCCTGCCCTACCGGATGCAGGGCGAGCTGAAGGGCCCTCACCTCCAGGTGCCCTACGCCCTGGAGGGCAGCGTGAAGATCAACACCTCCCGCTGACCGTCCCGCCGTGCCCATCTACCTGCTTGATCCGGAAGATCCGCAGAGCTTTCCCCCGCCCGACCGCGCCGATGCCTCGGGCCTCCTGGCGGTGGGCGGGGACCTGAGCCCCGAGCGCCTGCTGACCGCGTACTCCCAGGGCATCTTCCCCTGGTACAGCGAGGGCCAGCCCTTGCTCTGGCACTCGCCCAACCCCCGCTTCGTGCTGGAGCCGGACAAGCTCCACGTGGGGCGCAGCCTGCGCAAGACGATGAAGGCGGGCACCTACGAGGTGCGCTGGGACACGGCCTTCGAGGACGTCATCGCCGCCTGCTCCGAGGCGCCCCGGCCCGGCCAGAACGGCACGTGGATCACCGATGCGATGAGGGAGGCCTACGTCGCCCTGCACCAGCTGGGCTTCGCGCACTCCGTGGAGGCCTGGGCGGACGGGGAGCTGAAGGGCGGCCTGTACGGCGTGTCCCTGGGGGCGGCCTTCTTCGGCGAGAGCATGTTCGCCCATGCGCCGGATGCCTCGAAGGTGGCCTTCGCCGCCTCCGTGGAGCGCCTGAAGGCGTGGGGCTTCCACTTCATCGACTGTCAGGTGGAGACCGAGCACCTGGCCCGCTTCGGCGCCGAGCCTTGGCCGCGCAAGCGCTTCCTCGGGGCGCTCGCCGAGGCGCTCAAGGTGCCCACCCGCCGCGGCCCGTGGACGTAGGGCTCACCGGGCGCGGGGGCCCGCATCGGGCGTCCCCGCGTCCTGCCCCTCGGGAGGCGCTTCGGGGGGCTCCACTTTCACCCGGTCCTCCAGGGCCACGCGGCCCACGGACTGCCGGAACAGCTCCCAGAGCGCGCGCCGGTGGGCCTCGGCAGAGGCCGTGCCCTGAAGCACCAGCCCCGCGCCGCTGTAGCGCGCCTCCAGCCCCAGCGCCTTCAGCCGGGGCCCCATGGCCGCCAGCTGCGCCTGGAGCACCGGCAGCTCGAAGGTGAGCTCCAGCTCGCGCGCCAACCACGTGTCGCCCTGGAACAACGGGAGGAGCGCCGTGCGGCACGCGGCATCCTTCACGGTGACGGTGAGGAGGCGCTCCGGGGCCTCCTTCGCCTCCAGCCCCGGGCACGCCTTGCGCGCGGCGGCCAGCAGCTCCGGCGAGGCGGGGCCCGCCGGGCGCGCCCCGGGCTCGGAGACCGTGAGCTGCCAGACGGCGAACTTCCCCTCTGCGTAGAGCAACAGCAGCGTGCGGCCGGGGCGCTTGCCCGTCAGCAGCAGCTCGTTGCTGCCGGACAGCACCTCGGCGGTGGCGATGGCGGGGTCCTCCACCTCCACCCAGTCCACGGCCGAGAGCTTGTGGAAGCGGTCTCCTCCGCTTTCCAGGGAAAACCGCATGTCCACCGGCCAGGCCAGGGCGGGCACCGGCAGGCACAGGAGGGCGGCGAGCCACCCTGCCCTGAGGCGGGCGGCAAAGGGCGCAGGTGCGGACATCGGGCCTCCGGCAAGGTGGTATGGCCCCCTATCACAGGATAAGAAGGGCGCTCCATGCCAACCTGGGCTCTCTGGGCCGCCTGCCTGGCCCTCTGTTTTCTGCGGTCGCTGGTGGCCGCCGCCGAATCCGCGCTCTACGGAACCTCTGACCTGCGCGCCCAGGAACTCGCCGAGACGCAGGGCAACGCGGGCAAGCGGGTGCTGCGGCACAAGACGGAGCGCGAGGCCACCGCCACCGCGCTGCGGCTGGGCATGGTGCTCAGCGGCTTCCTGGCCGCGGCCATTGGCGCCTTCGTGCCCCCGCGGCTGCTGGACTTCAACCGCCTGGGCGACGAGGCCTGGCTGCCGCTGGCCACGGTGGCCGCCGGGGCGCTGTTCGTGGGCGTGGTGGCCACGCTGCTGGACGTGACGATGCGGGGGCTGGCCAACGGCGGCGCGGAGCGCTGGGCGCTGCGGCTGTCGGGGCTCGTCTCCGTGCTGGTGTTCTTCTTCTACCCGCCCATGCGCCTGGTGATGGCGCTGCTCAACCTGGTGGTGCGCACCTTCGGCCGCACGCTGCGCTTCGAGGCCCCGCCGCCGCCGCTCGAGGAGCTGGAGAAGCTGCTGGCGGCCCAGGCGGCCAACAACGAGGTGGACAAGAGCGCCCCGCAGCTCATCCGCTCCATCTTCGAGCTGTCCGACAAGCGCTGCCGGGACGTGATGGTGTCGCGCACGGAGGTGGTGACGGTGGAGCTGTCCACGCCGCCCACCGAGGTGCTGCGCCTGCTGGCGGAGGAGAACCACTCGCGCATCCCCGTCTACCGGGACGACGTGGACCGCATCGTCGGCATCCTCCACGCGCGGGACTTGATTCCCCTGCTCCAGCACCCGGAGCTCATCGTCCTGCCAGACGTCATCCGCCCGGCGCACTTCGTGCCGTGGATGAAGCCCATTGGCGACTTGCTGCGGGACATGCAGAAGCGGCGCATCCACATGGCGATGGTGGTGGATGAGTACGGCGGCTTCATGGGCGTGGTGACGCTGGAGGACATCCTCCGCGAAATCGTCGGCGACATCGGCGACGAGTTCGAGGTGGAGGAGAAGCTGGTGGAGAAGCAGGCCGACGGCAGCTTCCTGGTGGACGCGGCGCTGGAGGTGGAGTCCTTCACCAAGGCGTTCGGCTTCGAGCTGCCCGAGGGGGACTTCGACACGCTGGGCGGCTTCCTCTCGTCGCTGGCGGGGCACCTGCCGGACGTGGGCGAGCGCTTCACCTACGGCGGCTGGCAGTTCACCGTGGCCTCGAAGGAAGGCGCCCGCGTCGACCGCGTCCGGTTAGTGCGGCTCAAGGGCACCCCGGCCGCCAAGGACAAGGACTCGCAGGACCGGGACGGCAAGGACAGGGAAGGCACTGGAGACGGCCCCGGAGACGGGCCGGGCGACCTGCGGTCCGGGACGGCGGCCCCTTCGGCCAAGGCGTGAGCCCCCTACTCCCGGGACGGGGCCGCGAGCGGCACCCACGGCAGGGGCAGGAGGCGCTCGGCGCGGAAGGGGGCCCGGCGCACGGTGCGCCCCCCGTAGCGCAGGGACACGCCGCCGCGGAGCTGAACCTGGCGGGCCACGGGGCTGGGCGAGCCCGGCGCCTCCCCGCTGACGAGCGGAAAGCGCACCTCCACCGTCCGCGCGGGCCCGCCGCCTTCCAGCGGCACCTCCACCCCCTGGAGCCCCGTGGCCAGCCGCTGCCCCTCCACCATCAGCTCGAAGTCCACCGCCGTGAGCAGGGGGGACTCCGAGGTGGGGCTGTGCACCGCCAGCCGGAAGGTGAGCAGCCCCGAGCCATCCGGCTGGAAGCTCAGCGCCAGGGCCTCCACGTGGGCCGCCTCGTCGAAGGCCACCGGGCTCAGGGAGACGCCCCGGCACCCGGCGAGCAGCAGCAAGGCCAGCAGTGCCCCGCGCACGCCCATCACCCGCCCAGCAGGGGCCGCAGCGCATCCACCGTGAGGGGCCAGCCCGACCGCTGGGCCAGCACCTCGAGCGCCTTGATGAACTCCGCGGCCGTCTGGAAGCGGCGGGACTTGTCGGCGAACAGCGCCTTGCGCACCACCTGGACGGCGTAGTCCGGCAGCTCCACGCCCAGCGAGGACAGCAGCGGCACGCGCGCATCCCGCACCCGGTGCATCAGCTCCGCCTCGCCCCCCTCTCCGGCGAACAGCCTCCGGTTGGCGAGCAGCTCCCAGAGGATGACGCCCACCGAGTACAAGTCGCTGCGCGCATCCACCGCCAGCCCCAGCACCTGCTCCGGGCTCATGTACGCCAGCGTGCCGCGCAGCGCGCCGGCCTCCCCGCCCATCATCCCCTCCACCTCGGCCACCCCGAAGTCGGTGAGCTTCACGTCCCCCGTCACCCCCAGGAGGATGTTGGTGGGGTTCACGTCGCGGTGGACGATGGTGGCGCCGCCCTCGCCCACCTTCGCGCGGTGGATGTAGTCCAGCGCCTTGAGCACGCACCAGGCGATGTAGCAGGCCGTCTCCGGGGGCATGGCGGTGCCCACCTTGATGAGCAGCCCCTGCATGAAGCTCAGGGTGCGGCCGCTCACCAGCTCCTGCACCATCAGGTAGTCCGGCCCCGCCTTGAACAGGCGGAAGGTGCGCACGATGTTCGGGTGGCGCAGGCGGACGGTGAGCTTCGCCTCGTCGACGAAGGCCTTCACATAGGAGGCGTCATTGCGGAACGAGGGGTGGAGCCGCTTGAGCACCACCTCTTCGGGCTCCCCAGGAGAACGCTGCGTCGTGACGAGCGCCCGGGCCTGGTACACCTCGGCCATGCCCCCGACGGCCAACCGGCCGACGACTTCGTATCCTCCAAGGTCCGCTTCCGCCACGCGCGCAGCCTACTTCGCTTTCCGGCACCCGCCCCACTATTCCTTCAGCAGGGAGGCAAAGAGCCCCTCGTACTTCCGGGCGGAGTTCTTCCAGGAAAAGTCCTTCTCCATGCCCCGGCGGCGGAAGGCCTCCAGCCGGGGCGGATCCGCATACAGCGCCAGCCCCCGGCGGAAGGCCCCCAGCAAGGCCGAGGGGTGGAACGCCTCGAAGAGCACGCCGTTGCCCTCGACGCCGCCCTCCACCGTGTCCACCAGCCCGCCCGTGGCCCGGACGATGGGCACCGTGCCGTAGCGCAGCGAGTACATCTGGTTCAGGCCGCACGGCTCGTACCGGCTGGGCATCACGAAGAAGTCCGCGCCGGCCTCCACCAGGTGCGACAGCCCCTGATCGAACCCCATGTAGACGGACACCTGCCCGGGGAAGCGGTCCCGGAGCGCCTGGAAGGCCGACTCGTACTGCGCCTCGCCGCTGCCAATGGCCACGAAGCGGATGTCCGCCTGGAGCGCCGTGGGCAGCACCTCCAGCAGCAGGTCCACGCCCTTCTGCCACGCCAGCCGGCTGACGATGCCGAACACGGGCGCGTCCCCATCGGGCAGCCCCGAGCGCCGCAGCAGCTCCCGCTTGCACTCGGCCTTGCCGCCCATGCTCTTCAGGCTGTAGCGCGCCGGCAACATCGGGTCGGTCTCCGGGTTCCACTCCTCCACGTCGATGCCGTTGACGATGCCCTGGAGCCGCCCCTGGTAGCGGCGCAGCAGCCCATCCAGCTCGCACCCCGCCTCGGGCGTTTGGATCTCCTTGGCGTAGGTGGGCGACACCGTCGTCACCGCGTCCGAGTAGACGATGCCCGCCTTGAGCAGGTTCACCTGATCATGGAACTCCATCCCGCCCTCGGCGGTGAACAAGTCCCAGGGCAGCCCCAGATCCTCCATCACCCCTTTGCCGAACAGCCCCTGGTAGGCCAGGTTGTGGATGGTGAACACCGTGCGGGCGCGCGACAGCGGCGTGGACTGGAAGCCGCGCTTCAGCGCCACCGCCGCCAGCCCCGTCTGCCAGTCGTTGAGGTGGATGATGTCCGGGACGAACTGGAGCCGCTGGGCCGCCTGGAGCGCGCCGATGCTCAGGTAGGCGAAGCGCCGGTGGTTGTCATCGAAGTCCCCGGAGGGCCCCCGGTAGATGCCGGCGCGGCCGAAGAAGTGCTCGTTCTCCAGGAACAGCAGCTCGTGGCGCTCCGAGAGCCGCACGGACAGGATGGGCCCGCCCTGGGTGCCAAAGGGAAAGCGCAGCGACAGCGCGTGCCCGGTGGGGGTGAGCCGGGCGTCCGTCACTTCCGAGTAGCGGGGGCTGACCACCTTGACGTCATGACCCAGTGCGGCAAGCGCCGCGGGCAGCGCCCCCGCCACGTCGCCCAGGCCACCCGTCTTGGAGAACGGGGTGACTTCCGAGGCGATGAACAGGATTCTCATGAATTGACACCATGCCGTGTAGCGCCCGTGAGTCAACCATCAAACGTGTGTGTCGCTGGCCTTCACTCGGCGGACGGGATTGTTAGGGTGCGCGTCATGGAACTGCCCCAGGACCCCATCGAACGCTTCGCCGCCCTGTTCGAGCAGGCGAAGAAGGCCATTCCCGTGGATCCGAACGCGATGATCGTCGCCTCGGTGGGTGCGGACGGCCGCCCCTCCGCGCGCGTGGTGCTCCTCAAGGAGTTCGATGCCCGGGGCTTCGTCTTCTTCACCAACCTGACGAGCCGCAAGGGCCAGGAGCTGCTCGGGCAGCCCTTCGCGGCGCTCGTCTTCTACTGGGCCCCGCTGGAGCGGCAGATCCGCATCGAGGGGCGCGTGGAGCGCGTCTCCGAGGCCGAATCCGACGCCTACTTCCAGAGCCGCGCCCGGGGCAGCCAGGTGGGCGCCTGGGCCAGCCTCCAGAGCCAGCCCCTGCCGTCCCGGGAGCTGCTGGAGGAGCGCGTGGAGACGGTGACGCACCAGTACGAGGGGGGCCAGGTGCCCCGGCCGGCCCACTGGGCGGGCCTGCGCGTGGTGCCTGACCGCATCGAGTTCTGGCACGCCCGCCCGAGCCGCCTGCACGAGCGGCTCGTCTACGAGCGCGACGGCGGCACCTGGCGCACCCGCATGCTCTACCCCTGAGCGGCCCCGGGCCTACCAGGGCACCTCGCGGCCCTGGAAGTCGAGGAACATGCCGCTCTGTTCCTTGGTGATGTCATCGATGACGCGCAGCATGCCCCGCACGGCATCCTCGGGGCGCATGGGGGCCAACTTGCCGCCCATCTCCGTGCGCACCCAGCCCGGGTTGAGGGCGGCGGTGATGAGCCCCTGGTCCCGGAAGTCCACCGCCATGGTGCGCATGCAGACGTTCAGCGCGGCCTTGGACATGCGGTAGGCGTACGCGCCGCCCTCGAAGCCGTAGACGCCCCCACGGGTGTTCTCGGTGAGCGAGGCCATGCGCGTCGTCAGGTGGATGATTTTCCGCGTGGGGCCCTTGAGCACCGCGGGCATCAGCGCGGCGGACAGGCGCATGGGGCCCACGGAGTTGGTCTCCATGACCTTGGTCATGTCCTCGTAGTCCATCTCCATGAACGAGCACCACTTGCCGCTGACGCCCGCGTTGTTGATGAGCACATCCAGCGGCCCATCACTCACGGCCGCGGCGAACGCCTTCACGCTGGCTTGGTTGGTGATATCGAGCTCGTGGATCCGCAACCGGGGCCCCACGCTGTATACCAACGGGGCGAGCAACCTGGCCTCCGCCGGCGCACGCACGCCGGCCTCCACGGTGTCGCCACGTTCGAGAAGTTGCCGGACGAATTCGAGACCGATGCCACGGCTGGCACCGGAGATGGCGTAGCGCATGGGGAGCATTAACGCGCGTCGCACGCTGTAGGCACAACACATGTGATGCTTGACCCACGGGCCGGCCTTGAAGGTAGGAAGGCACGCAGACCCAGGAGTAACGGTTATGGCCGTCATTGCAGTCGTCGGAGGAGGCATCACCGGGCTCGCGCTGGCGCATCGCCTCCGCTCACGTGGAAAGGATGCGGTCGTGCTGGAAGCCGCTCCCCGGCTGGGGGGCGTCATCCAGACCAGACACCGTGAGGGGTTCTCCACGGAGGCAGGACCCAACAGCTTCCTTGACAGGGAACCGGCCACCCGCGAGCTGGCCGCGAGCCTGGGGGTGGAGGAGCGGATCCGCATGGCGGATCCGGCGGCGAAGTCGCGCTACGTGTACTCACGCGGCGCCTTGCGGCCCGTGCCCGCCTCGCCCCCGGCGTTCCTGAAGTCGGATCTCCTGCCGCTGAGCGCGCGGCTGCGCGTGCTCGCGGAGCTCTTCACGGGCCGGGGGCCTGCGGGCCGGGATGAATCCCTCGGAGATTTTGGGCGCCGGCACGTGGGGACGCGGGCGGCCTCGGTGCTGATCGACGCGATGCAGACGGGCACCTACGCGGGGGACATGGAGGCACTGAGCGCGGAGGCGGCCTTCCCGGTGTTGAAGCAACTGGAGCGCGAGCACCGCAGCCTCATCCTCGGGCAGGTGCGAACCCAGCGCGCGAAGCGCCAGGCCGCCTCCGAGGGCCCGAAGCTGAAGGGGGCCATGTGCACGTTCGAGGGCGGGTTGGGCACGCTGGTGGACGCCCTGGCCCAGGCGCTCGGGCCCGCGGCCCGCACCGGCGCGGCGGTGGAAGGGCTCACCCGCACCGCGGAGGGCTGGCGCGTCTCGGTGCGCGAGGGGGGAGCCCGGGCGGAGCTGGAGGCCTCCCAGGTGGTGTTGACCGCCCCGGCGCCGGTCTCGGCGGAGCTGCTCCAGCCCCTGGATGCGCCGCTCGCCGAGCGGGTGAAGGGCATTGTCTACGCGCCCATCGCCGTGGTGCACCTGGGCTTCGCGCCCGGACGGACGCCCGCGCCGGATGGCTTCGGCTTCCTCGTGCCGGCGCTGGAGCAGCGCCGGCTGCTGGGCGCCATCCACGCCTCCACGGTGTTCCCGTTCCGCGCGGAGGGAGGGCGCGTCCTCTACACGTGCATGGTGGGCGGCGCGCGCCGGCCGGACCTGGTGGGGCTGGACGAGGAGGCCCTCGCGCAGGTGGCCCGGGAGGAGCTGCGCGCGCTGGCCGGGGTGGCGGCGAGCCCGGACTTCACGGAGGTCATCCGCTGGCCGCGAGGCATCCCGCAGTACACCGTGGGACACCTTGAACGGATGGCGGCCATCGACACGGCGCTGGCGCGGCTGCCGGGCCTGCACCTGGCAGGCAACGCCTACAAAGGCGTGGGGCTCAATGACTGCATCCGCAACGCGGCGGCGCTGGGAGATGCCCTGGCCTCCCGGTGAGAGGCCAGGGCCCGGCAGCCCCGGTCAGGCCTGCCCCTCCTGCCGACGGCGGAGCAGCAGCGGCAGGCCGGCCAACAGGAGCAAGGACATGAAACCCATGCCTCCCGTCGAGTTGCAGTCGCAGCCGCCTCCGGTCTCAGCGCCCCCGTCTCCCTCTCCGTCCTCGTCCTCCTCGGTCACCGTGAGGGTCACCGTGGCCGTGCTGGTGCCGCCGCGCCCGTCCGACACCGTATAGGTGAATGACGTGGTGCCCACGAAGTCCGGCACCGGCACGAAGCTCACCCGCGTGTCCGTGAAGAGGACCGAGCCGTTGGCGGGCTGAGACGTCGCGATGATGCGGAGCGTCTCGCCCACGTCCGGGGCCGTCGTGTCATTGGCCAGCACGTCCAGCTCCGTGGCGCCGCTGTTCTCCTTCACCGTGAAGGCGTCATCCCGGGCCACGGGCGGCTGGTTGGTCTCGGACACCGTCACCGTCACGGTGGCCGTGTCCAGGCCGCCCTTTCCATCGGACACCGTATAGGTGAACGTCGTGGTGCCCACGAAGCCAGCGGCCGGCGTGAAGCTCACCCGTGTGGCGGTAAAGGTCACCGCGCCGTTCGCGGGCTGAGTGACCGCCGTGATGGAGAGCGTCTCGCCCGCGTCCGGCGCCGTGGTGTCGTTGGCCAGCACGTCCAGCTCCGTGGCGCCGCTGTCCTTGGACACCGTGAAGGCATCATCATTGGCCACCGGAGGGTTGTTCGTCTCGGACACCGTCACCGTCACGGTGGCCGTATCGGTCCCCCCCTTTCCGTCGGACACCGTATAGGTGAACGTCGTGGGGCCCACGAAGCCAGCGGCCGGCGTGAAGCGCACGCGCGTGCCGGTGAAGGTCACCGCGCCGTTCGCAGGCTGGGTGACCGCCGTGATGGAGAGCGTCTCGCCCGCGTCCGGCGCCGTGGTGTCGTTGGCCAGCACGTCCAGCTCCGTGGCGCCGCTGTCCTTGGACACCGTGAAGGCATCATCATTGGCCACCGGCGGGTTGTTCGTTTCGGACACGGTGACCGTCACGGTGGCCGTGTCGGTCCCCCCGCGTCCATCGGACACCGTATAGGTGAACGTCGTGGTGCCCACGAAGCCAGCAGCCGGCGTGAACCTCGCGCGCGTGGCGGTGAAGCTCACCGAGCCGTTCGCAGGCTGGGTGACTGCCGTGATGGAGAGCGTCTCCCCCGTGTCCGGCGCCGTGGTGTCATTGGCCAGCACGTCCAGCTCCGTGGCACCGCTGTCCTTGAGCACCGAGAAGCTGTCGTCATTGGCCACGGGCGGGGAATTCACTTCGGTGACGGTGACCGTGACGGTGGCCGTGTCGGTGCCCCCGCGCCCATCGGCCACCGTATAGGTGAATGTCGTGGGGCCCGCGAAGCCAGCCGCCGGCGTGAAGCTCACGCGCGTGGCGGTGAAGGTCACCGCGCCATTCGCAGGCTGGGTGGCCGCCGTGATGCTCAGCGTCTCGCCCGTATCCGGCGCCGTGGTGTCGTTGGCCAGCACGTCCAGTTCCGTGGCACCACTGTTCTGCGCCACCGTGAAGGCGTCATCGTTGGCCACGGGCGGGTGATTGGCCTCAGCGACGGTGACCGTGACGGTGGCCGTGTCGGTGCCCCCACGTCCATCGGACACCGTATAGGTGAACGCCGTGGTGCCCACGAAGCCAGCCGCCGGCGTGAAGCGCACGCGCGTGGCGGTAAAGGTCACCGAGCCGTTCGAGGGCTGGGTGACCGCCGTGATGGAGAGCGTCTCGCCCACGTCTGGCGCCCCTGTGTCGTTGGCCAGCACGTCCATCTCCGTGGCACCGCTGTCCTGCACCACCGTGAAGGCGTCATCATTGGCCACCGGCGGGTTGTTCGTCTCGGACACCGCCACCGTCACCGTGGCCGTATCGGTGCCCCCGCGCCCATCGGACACCGTATAGGTGAACGTCGTGGGGCCCACGAAGCCAGCCGCCGGCGTGAAGCTCACCCGCGTGGCGGTGAAGGTCACCGCGCCATCGGCCGGCTGGGTGACCGCCGTGATGGAGAGCGTCTCGCCCACGTCCGGCGCCGTGGTGTCGTTGGCCAGCACGTCCAACTCCGTGGCGCCGCTGTCCTTGAGCACCGAGAAGCTGTCGTCCTGGGCCACCGGCGGGTGGTTCACCGCCGTGACATTGATGAGGATCGCATCGCTGTCACTCTTGTTCCCGCCCAGGCCGCTGCCCCCCAAGTCCAGCACGGAGAAGATGATGGACGCGGAGCCGGAGTAGGCAGGGTTCGTCGTGAACTTCAGTCCCTCCAACGCGGCATTCACGTTCGTCAGCGTCCCCGTGAACAACATGGCCACATCCGCGGTTCCATCTCCGGTGATGAACGCGAGGCCCGTCTTCTGGCTGAGCGTCAGTGTGCCGCAAGAGGCGCCATCGGCCACCTGCAACAAGACCCGCATGTTCCTTCCGAAGATGTCCGGATCCGAGGTCGCGACGCGATTGTCGTTCGCGGACGAGAAGACCCGCTCCGTGTTCTGGAGAATCGTCTGGAGCGGTGGAACGATGTTCACCGGAGCGTCGTTCTCCCCCACGACCGTCTCCTGCGATGCGGAGTTGTTGCCGGGAACCGGGTCGGTTCCCGCCGAAGTAATCGAGGCGCTCGCGGTCAGCAGCACGTCGTCCTGAAGCGGGGCCTGCATGGAGAACGTGAGGCTCTGCGAGACGTTCACGGCGAGCGTCGCCACCGTGCAGGTCCACACGTGCACCCCTCCCGAGGGGGTGCAGCCCCATCCCGGGGCATCGAACGACTGGAAGGACGCCCGGGTGTCCAGGGTCACCGTGACGGACACCTGCTCGGCCACGTTGGGCCCCAGGTTCAAAACCTCGGCCTTGTACTGGTAGTTCGCGCCCTCGGCGATCGGATCCGCCGAATCGAGCAGCAAGACCTGCAGGTTCGCATTCCCCGCCACCAGCCCGTCCGCGCGGGCGGCGAGGGGAGCGGACCGAGGCTCCGCCGGAGGCTCACAGGCGGCGCCACAGACGCCCACACACAGCATCATCAGCAGGGAGCGCAGCGCACGGAGGCGAGCGCCGGAAGCAGACAAACCCATCATGGAATGAACTCCAGGCCTGTGTGGAGAAACAGCACCCTGCTTGCGTGAGACACGGCTCAGCCAAGTGTATCGAACACATCCAGCCGAAGAGAGGGAATCAAACAGCCAGGAATTTTTCCCGATTGTCACGGCATGAGCACACAGCCAGAACGGATAATTTCTCTCTGACCGGGTGTTCCCGAAAGACAGACATGAAGGCATTCTTCATACAGGGCCGCGCGGCGTGTGAGGCCACCTCGGACGAGCCATAAGCACCGCTTCGCCAGGCAGGCTGGCAAAACCCGCTTGCCGTGACACCGGGTGCTCAATACATTGCGGTCCGAGAGGCCACGTCCTCCCCCTCATTGGGTCTAAGTCCGGGACGGCCCGGCGTCATGCTGGGAGGGCTGGATATGGCTTGGCTTTATCTCCTCGTCGCGGGCGTTCTCGAGATCGTCTGGGCCTATGCGATGAAACAGTCGCAGGGGTTCACCCGCTTGTGGCCCTCGGTCATCACCCTCGGCGTCATGGCCGGAAGCTTCGGCCTGCTGTCGCTCGCGATGCGCAGCCTGCCGCTCGGAACCGCCTATACCATCTGGACGGGCATCGGCGCGGTGGGCTCGTTCATCGTCGGCGTGGTGCTCCTGGGAGAGCATCTGACGGTGATGCGGGCCGTGGCGGCCTGCCTGATCGTGACGGGGTTGGTCCTGATGAAGTTCTCCAGCCCCGGCTGACCGGGCCCGGGGTGCGAGAATCCGTGCATCCCTGGCGCAATGCGTTTATGGGATGCGCATGAGCAGCCTCCTCTTCTCGCCCCTGTCCCTGCGCAGCGTCACCTTGCGCAACCGCATCGCCGTCTCCCCCATGTGCCAGTACTCGTACGAGGACGGCTTCTCCAATGACTGGCAGTTCGTGCACCTCGGCAGCCGCGCCGTGGGCGGCGCGGGGCTGATCATCGTGGAGGCCACCGCCGTCGTGCCCGAGGGCCGCATCTCGCCGCAGGACCTGGGCCTGTGGAAGGACGAGCACATCGCGCCGCTCGCGCGTCTCACGCGCTTCATCTCCGAGCAGGGCGCGGTGCCCGGCATCCAGATCGCGCACGCGGGCCGCAAGGCCTCCACCGCGGCGCCCTGGAACGGCGACGGCGCGGTGCGCCCCGAGGCCGGGGGCTGGACGCCCGTGGGCCCCACGACGGAGGCCTTCTCCCCCACCTATCCGGTGCCCGAGGCGCTCGACAAGGCGGGCATCGAGAAGGTCATCCGCGCCTTCGCGGACACGGCGGTGCGCGCGCACACCGCGGGCTTCCGCCTGCTGGAGGTGCACGCGGCGCACGGCTACCTGTTCCACGAGTTCCTCTCGCCGCTGGCCAACCAGCGCACCGACGAATACGGCGGCAGCTTCGAGAACCGCATCCGCATCGTCCGGGAGGCCGTGCGCGCGGTGCGGGCCAAGTGGCCCGAGGAGCTGCCCCTCATCGTCCGCATCTCCGCCACGGACTGGGTAGAGGGCGGCTGGACGGTGGAGGACTCCGTGGCCCTGTCGCGGCTGCTCAAGGAGGACGGCGTGGACCTGATGGACTGCTCGTCCGGCGGCGTGGTGGGCCACGCGAAGATTCCCGTGGGCCCGGGGTATCAAACCTCGCTGGCCGAGCGCGTCCGCCGCGAGGCCGGCATCGCCACCGGCGCCGTGGGGCTCATCCACTCCTCGTACCAGGCCGAGCACATCCTGCGCTCCGGCCAGGCGGATCTCGTCATCCTCGCGCGCCAGCTGCTGCGCGACCCGTACTGGCCCCTGCACGCCGCCAAGGAGCTGGGCGCGGACGTGAAGTGGCCCCAGCAGTACGAGCGCGCCAAGCGGTAAGCGCTCCGCCTCAGCCGGGAGGGGCGTTGTAGCCCGCCTCCCCGTAGGGCCGGAGGCGCTCCAGCCAGAGCGCCTCCAGCACCCGCAGCTCCTCCTTGGGATCCACGCCCGGCTCCTCCGGGGGCGCCAGCACATCGAGCGTCTCGAAGGAGAAGTGGTCCGCGCCATGACGGGCCCAGTCCTCCTGCAGGGCGGGGTACAGGCGGTGGATGCCCGTGGCCAGCTCGAAGCGGATGCGGTTCAGGGCCCCGGGCAGGTTGAGGCTCGAGCCCACCAGCACCTTCCCACTGGCGAGGTTTCGCACCGCGAACACCCCCATGGGAGGAGGCTTCTCCTTGTAGGCCTGCTTCAGCTCGGAACGCCGCGACCTGCCACCCTGCTGCGGGGGGGAATCATTCGAGGACATGCGTGTCTTTCAGGTGAGGGGAAGAGAAAGGGAACCGCTCAGCCCACGTAACCGAGCGCGGCGAGCTTCTGCAGGAGCCGCTGCTGGGCGGAGGGCTCCTTCGGCTCCACCCAGTTGAACCCCATCCGTGCCCAGTCGGGCTCCGCGGGGTCCATGCCCAGGGCGCGAAGGAACTCCGCCTCACAGAGGAAGAACTGCTCGCGGAACGGAAAGAGGTAGCCCCCCTGCGCCTGGAGCGAGGCGAGCGCCTCCGGGTAGGTGCGGAACCACCGGTTGAGGAAGGCCCCCCGGTTCTTGCGGAAGAAGGCCTCGGTGTCGAGCGAGGGAGCCTCCTCCTCGCCCAGGGCCTGCTTCAACTCCACCCAGGAGGCGTGGCCTTGCTCGTGGGCGATGACGGCCAGCGCATGCTTGCGGCGCACGGCCTCCCTGCGGGTGAGCACCTCCGCGGGCGTCAGCGAGGCGAAGGCCGGGAGCACCCGGAGCCGCTCAGCGGCCCGGGCCGGGCGGACGGTTCCAGCGGCGAGCAGATCCTTGAGCAGGAGCGAAGCCCGGACCTTGCACTCGCGCAGGGACAAAGGGGCGGCTGCGCGCGGATGAATTCCCATGACGGGTCCCTCGTTGGCGGCCCTCACCCGATTGGGGGCCCTGGAAGGAGTTCATCGCGAACACACCGGACTGCGGGCACAACGAGGGTGACGTCGTCTTTTTCGGGTCCAGGCGCCCCTCGGCACCTGGTCCAGGAGTTAGCCGAGGCTTGAAAGGCACGCAAGCCCGAATCGGCTAGACTGTCGGCGTCCTTGGCACCGTTCAAACCCCAGACCGCCCTCCCCCGCCTGGAGACCTCCTGGACGGACGCGCCGGGCGGCGAAGCATCCGATGAGGTGCTGATGGCCCGGTTCTGCCAGGGCGATGCCACGGCCTTCAACGCCATCTTCCAGCGCTACGCCCGGCCCGTCCAAGGCTACCTCACCCGGCTCACGGGCAACCGGACCGTGGCCGAGGACCTGGTCCAGCTCACCTTTCTGTCCCTGGTGCGCGCCCGGGGACGCTTCCTGCCAGGCGCCCGCCTGAAGCCCTGGCTGTATGCCATCGCCACCAACGCGGCCCGGGACCAGCAGCGGCGCAACCAGCGGCCCGAGGAGCTCACCGCGCAGGGGGAGCTGCCCCTCCATGCCGCCGATGACACGGCTGCCGTACGCGACATGGGCCTGGAGCGCACCGTGCAGCGCGCCCTGGAACAACTCCCGGAAGGCCAGCGCATCCCCATTGTCATGCACCGCTTCGAGGGAATGAGCTTCGCGGAGATCGCCGAGGCCCTGGGGTTGACGGAGACCGCGGTGAAGGTGCGCGCCCACCGGGGGTATGCCCGGCTCCGGGAGCTGCTGGCCCGCCAGCGACAGGAGATGAAGGAATGAGGCCCGAGTGCGCGCGCGTGATGGATGCCCTGGGCGGGCCCCTCCCCCCCGAGCTGGCCGCGCATGCCGCCACGTGCGAGGACTGCCGCGCCCTGCTCGAAGGCTTCGGGGCGCTCGAGCCCCTGTCCCGGACGCCCCCGGCCCCTCCCCCGGCCCCCGTGAGCCCCCAGGCCGCCCTCCAGGAGCTGGCCGCCCAGCCCAAGGCCACCCCGTGGTGGCGCGAGCTGCTGGTGCTGCTGGCGGTCTTCACCGCCGTCATGGCGGGGAGCCTGTTCTTCCTGGGCCGCCAGGGGCTGGTGAACAACGCTGCCTCCCCGGCCACCCTCGTGGGGCTGGGGCTGCTCATCCTCGTGCTGGTGGGCGGGGGGGCGTTCCTCGCGGTGGCGCCGGCCCGCCGCGTCCCGGCGGGGGGGCTGCTCAGCGCGGGGGCCGCGGCGGTGGCGCTCTTCCAGGTGCTGGGGGGCTCGGGCTACGCGGAGATGCGCGGCTTCGCCTCCGGGGTGCTGGGGTGCATGGTGACAGAGGTGGTGCTGACCGTCCCGCCCCTGGTGGCGGCCCTCGTGCTGCTCTGCCGGTCGGTCTTCCAGCCGCTGCGCGCCCTCGCGGCCGGGCTGTCCGCCGCGGGCGTGGGGCTCTTCGTCCTACACCTGCACTGCGCGGATGGCAGCGCCGCGCACCTGGCGCTGGGCCACGTGGCGCCCTGGCTGCTGCTGTCCGGGATGACGCTGCTCGTGCGCGCGCGGCTGCCCTCCCGCAGCTACGCGCCCTGAAGGGCCCCGGGGCTGCCCAGGGCCCTTCCCGGCCCTGGCTTACTCCTGGGACGGAGCGCGGCAGGCACTGATGGGCGTGCACGAGCCCGCGCCCCGGCTCCGGCACTCCTGGCTCGTCGCACAGCGCGAACAGTCCACCGTGCAGTAGCCCAGCGCGGCCCCGGAGTCCTGGGCCTGCCGGGCCCCCGGCAGGCCAGCGGGCGCGGCCAGACAGAGGTTCGTGGAGGGCTCGCGCGTCTCCTCCGCGGCCTGAGCAGCCCCCAGCGGTCCCACGGCCATCACGGCGGCCACGAGGAAGAATGCACGCATCACCAGTGTCTTCATGTCGTCTCCTGGGTGTGACGAGGGCCAAGCCCTACGGCTTTCCCCCGGTGGGCCGCATTATCGCATTATTGAGAGGTGTACGCTTGAGCGTCACCTTTTTCGACCCGCCGGGACGGGCTCTGATATCCCGGGCCCGTCCGCGTGAACCTCAGTCCGCGCAGACACTTTCCGCATCCCGGAGGATCCCATGGCGAACACCACCAAAGTCTTCTTCGACATCACCATCGACGGCGCCCCCGCGGGCCGCATCGTCTTCTCGCTCGACACCACCACCACCCCCAAGACGGCCGAGAACTTCCGGGCGCTGTGCACCGGTGAGAAGGGCGTCGGGAAGCAGGGCAAGCCGCTGCACTTCAAGGGCTCGTCCTTCCACCGCGTCATCCCCAATTTCATGCTCCAGGGTGGCGACTTCACCAAGGGCAACGGCACCGGCGGCGAGTCCATCTACGGTGAGAAGTTCGCGGACGAGAACTTCACCAACCGCCACACGCGCCCGGGCCTGCTCTCCATGGCCAACGCCGGCCCCAACACCAATGGCTCGCAGTTCTTCATCACCACCGTCGTCACCTCGTGGCTCGACGGCAAGCACGTCGTCTTCGGCGAGGTCGTCGAGGGCATGGACGTGGTGAAGAAGATCGAATCGCTCGGCTCCTCCGGGGGCCAGACCCGCGGCACCATCACCATCGCGGACAGCGGCCAGCTCTAGCCGTCCCCGGGGCCCCGTTGGAAAGAGGCGGCCCCCCGGGGCCGCCCGCCCAGACGGACGGGAGCCGGCGCGCATCGGACCGCGGGACCTTGCCAGCGCCCTGGGCCGCAAGGGCCGGCGGTCTGATTGCGGGGGGACCTCCCGGTGAGAACCCTGGAGTGACGGTAGCCGTACACACAGACCGCACTCCAAATGACAATCTCTCTCAAGAATCCGCTGAAGCCTCTCTTTCTGTTGCTGGGTTCCCTGCTGGCGTCCCAGGCGCTTGCGCACGGCTCGATGGAGGTCCCCATCAGCCGCGTCTACAATTGCTACAAGGGAAACCCCGAGTTTCCCACCTCCACCGCGTGCAAGGCCTTGATTGCCCACAGCGGCAAGCCGCAGCTCTACGAGTGGAACGCCATCCGGCAGACCAAGGCCAATGACAATCACCGCAAGTTCATCCCCGATGGGCAGCTGTGCAGCGGTGGCAACTCCAGCCACCGGGGACTGGACCTGACGCGCACGGACTGGGACAGCACGCTCCTGCTGCCGGACGCGGAGGGCAACTTCGAGTTCGTGTTTCACGCCACGGCCCTGCACGCCACGAAGACGATGCAGCTGTTCGTCACGCGCGAGGGGTATGATCCGTCCCAGCCGCTGAAGTGGTCAGACCTGGAGGACACGCCGTTCTGTACCGCGACGGGCCTCACGGATGTGGACCACCGCTACCACATGCGCTGTCCCTTTCCCCAGGGCAAGCACGGCGCGCATGTCATCTACGCCATCTGGCAGCGCTCCGACAGCACCGAGGCCTTCTACTCGTGCAGCGACGTGAGCTTCCCGGAGGCCCCGGCGGCGGCCACCACCACCCGCTGGAGGGAGCTGGGGCAGGTGCTTGCGCGGGGGGATCTGCCCGCCCAGAGCCAGGTCACCTTCCGTCTCTTCGACAAGACGGGCAAGGACCTCGAGTCCCACTCGCTCCAGTTGGAAGACGCCACCCCGGCCGCCACCTGGCTCCTGCTCCTGGCACAGAAAGTCAATGCCACCTCCAGCCATGTGAAGGTAGGGGTCCTCACTGCCTCCGGCGAGGTGCCCCCCGTGGAGCGCCGCCAAGGCAACAGGGTCTACGCCCAGGAGACGGGGTTGTCCTTCCAGCTCGACGTGGATGAGCCGGCAGGCAGCCGGTCCCTGCCCCCGCCCCCGCCGCCCGATGACGGCGCGGGCTGCCACTGACCGGGCCTCAGTCCAGGGGCCACTCGTGGATGGGGCGGCCCGAGGCGGCGTGCTGGAGGTAGCGCTCCAGCATCGCCGCCAGCGCATCCGCGCGGGGCATCTGCGCTTCCAGCCGGGCCAGCGTCTGGCGCTGCCAGCCTGCCCCGGTGATGCGCGCCTCCAGGCGGGCGTTGATGAGGGCGAGCATCGCGTCCGCCTCCGCCTCCTCCACGCCCGCCTCCACCAGGCCCTTCCGGGCCACCGGCAGCAGCTGCCGCACCAGCTCCACCACCGGAACCGGCTGGGGCGAGGGCATCTTGTCCGTGGGCCACAGCATCACCGCGTCCATGCCCTGCTTCGCCGCCCGGAGGAAGTTGCCTCGCGCGTGGGTGAAGGGCATCGCGGGCAGGAGGCGCTCCATCTCACCGGCAAGCCCCAGGGTCAGCCCCAGCAGCAGCGCGCCGTTGGCCACCATGTCCACCACCGAGGGCCCTGCGGGCAAGGCACGGAACTCGATGCGCAGGTGCCCTCCGTCGTGCGGATCGTAGATGGCGCGGTTCCAGCTCCACACGGTCCCATGGTGCAGCCGCAGCTCATCCAGCCCTGGAACCTGGCCCCGCGCCACGCTCTCCAGCGGGGATTGGGGCCCCAGCACGGGCAGCAGGGGCGCATGCAGCGCCACCGACTCCGCGAACAGCTCGAAGAGGCCCTCTCGCGCCCAGCCGTGGCCGAACGTCACCCGGGCATGCGAGGCGAACTCGCGGTCTTGGGGCTCCCCGCGATCATCCAGCGCCTGCCGGAAGAGCGCCACCCGCGTCTCGTCCCACAGCTTGCGGCCCAGGAAGTGGGGCGAGTTCGCGGACACCGCCAGCACGGGCCCCGTCACCAGTTGCGCCGCATTGTACATGCGCGCGAACTCCGCGGGCGTCACCCTCAGGTGGAATTGCAGCGAGGTGTTCGCCCCCTGCAGCGTCACGTCATCCCAGGTGAGCGTCAGGGACTCTTCCCCCGAGATGGAGACCTTGAAGGGCGCCTCCTTGCGGCGGCGCAGGACCGCCGACAGGGCGCGGTAGCGGGGCTGGTCCGTCAGCGCCGAGCCGCCGAAGTCCGCCTCCCGCAGGGTGGGCAGGATGCCCATCACCGCCACGCGCGCGCCCTGGGTGGCGGCCGCCCGGCGCACCTCGGCGAGCACATCCTCGAACTCCGCGCGCAGCGCCGTGAAGGGCCGCCCCACCAGGGCCGTGGGCCGCAGGTTGCACTCGAGGTTGTAGCGGTTGATCTCCAGCGTCACCCGGGGGTCTTCCGTGCTGTCCAGCACCTGCTGGTTCACGGACAATGGAAAGCCCGCCGCATCCACCAGGAACATCTCCAGCTCGGCGCCCACGGTGCGGGGCCCCTCGCCGAAGCCCGGGCGGCGCAGCACCAGGCGCAGCGCCTCCAGACACTCGGAAAGCCGGCGGGCGAAGCGCTGGTGGTCCTCGGGGCTGAACTCCTCGCGTTCGATGGCCAAACCCATTCTTGAGACATGGCCATGCCCTCCCTTCCTAGCAGCCTGCCCCTCTCACGCTTCCCTCGGCCGCCTGCCTTGGGGACGGCCGGGGTCCGGCCGCTCGTCTGCCCCCATGCCCTTCTTCCCCGCCGGTGTGGTATCGCTCGGCGGCGCCATGTCCGCCGCCGCCTCCAGCCCCCTTCTTGCCCTCCATGACTTGCCGCGGGCCGCCCTGGGCCAGCAGTTGGCCCAGTGGGGCTACAGCGCCTTCCACCGGGACGCGCTGTGGGAAGCCCTCTACCGGCGGCAGGTGAAGTCGCTGGAGGAGCTCGACGGACTGTTGCGCCCGGAGCTGGTGGCCTGTCTCAAGGAACGCGCCTGCCTGCGCGCCCCCACCGTGCACCACGAGGCCTTCAGCCGCGACGGCTTCACGCACAAGCTGCTCTTGCGCCAGCATGACGGGCAGACGATCGAAACCGTGTTGATGCGGTTCAAGGGGCGCGCCACCGTGTGCATCAGCACCCAGGCCGGGTGCGCCATGGGGTGCGTCTTCTGCGCCACCGGCCAGATGGGGCTGGCGCGCCACCTGAGCCCCGGGGAAATCGTCGCGCAGGTGCTCCACGCCGTGGGCCTCCTGCGGCAGACGGGCGAGTCCCTGCGCAACATCGTCCTCATGGGCATGGGCGAGCCGCTGCACAACTACGACGCCACGATGGAGGCGGTGGACATCCTCGTGGACCCCAAGGGGCTGGCCATCGGCCCGCGCTTCATCACCCTGAGCACCGTGGGCGTGGTACCGGGCATCCGCCGGCTCGCGGACGAGGAGCGGCCGGTCCAGCTCGCCGTCAGCCTCCATGGCGCCACCGACGCGGAGCGCGCCGCGCTGGTGCCGGTGGGCAAGCGTTGGCCGCTCGACGAACTGATGGAGGCGTGCCGCTACTACAGCGCCAGGCGCGGGCGCCGCATCTTCTTCGAGTGGACGCTCATCGCCGGCAAGAACGACACGCCCGAGCAGGCCCACACCCTGGGCCAGCTCCTGAAGGGCATGGAGGCCCACGTCAACGTCATCCCGCTCAACCCCACGGTGGGCTTCGGCGGCGCGCCCAGCGCGCCCGAGGCCGTGCGGGCCTTCCAGGACGTGCTCACCTCCTATGGACTGCCCAGCACGGTGCGTCAGCGGCGGGGCATCGACATCGACGCGGGATGCGGCCAGCTCAAGGCGGCGGTGGAGCGGCCTCGCCGTAACATGCCGGGGTGACGCACCTCTTACGCGCGCCCACATCCCCTGAGAACCAGGGTGGTGTTCAGTGGTAGCGGAAGCAGGGCGCACCCCCTCCTTCCCGCCAGGGACTTTGTTCGACAGCCCCGATCAAAGTGCTTTCTGACCTCTTGCATGGACTTGGCACGTGGGCACATTCTTCGCGTGGCAACAGCGGAGGAGGTGGGGCGATGCTGGCCATCCATGAGAACTTGACGGTGGAAGAAGCGAGCGGCGATCTGCTCGGCTTCGTCCTGGCACCAGACAACTGGCTACCCCTCGAACGGCAGGCGGAGGACCCCTCCGCGCGGGCCGTCCAGAACGCGCTCTACCAGCGCCGGGTGGGCCCCCTGCGCATCTGCGCCTGCGTGGATGTGTCGGCCACGCTGGATGTCTCCCTGCGCGTCGCATTCCGCGCGCCGGGGCTGACGCCCGTGAAGGCGGCCGACCACCTGGAGACCTTCCTGCGCACGCGCATGCCGCTGACGCCCAACTCCGAGTGGCAGGTGGAGGTGGACGAGCGCCGCTGGATTCACTTCGTGCGCCGCTACACCGGGGCCCACCTTCAGGCGTAAGTGGCGGGGGGGGTGCCCGGCGTGTGCATCCGCCCGCCCCGCACCTGTCCCCCGGCCACGTCGATGACCCAGTACCCCTCGCGGCCCGCGAGCGTGGAAGAGCCCGCGCCGAAGAGGTGCGGCCGTCCAGCGGTGGCCTCGTGGTGATAGCGATGATGAATGTGCCCGTGCAGGATGGCGTACCGGGGCCCCGGCAGTAGACGGAACAGCGCCTCCGCGTCCCGCAGCCCATGAAACCAATGGTCGGCCCGTCCCCGCGGCGTCAGCGGGGCGTGGTGGACCACCACGAGCAGGGCCCGGCCCGCCAGCCGGGGATCCTTCACCACCGCCGCGAGCCCCTCGAGCTGCGCGGGCCCCACCCGGCCCTGCGCCATGCCCGGCACGGCCGGAACCCGGGCCGAGAGCAACCCCACCACCGCGGCCTCCTCTCCGACCAGGCGGACGAAGGGGAAGGCGCCCTCGCGGCAGTGCTCGGGCAAGTCACTCTCCAGCAGGTGGCCGAAGTGGCGCTCGAAGCGGCGGCTCCGGTGGCTTCCGGGCGTGAAGACGTCGTGGTTGCCGGGGATGACGGTGCAGCGCCGCCGGTCCTCGGCCCACGCGCCAATGGCCTTGCGGGCGCCCTGGAACTCGCTGTCGAGCGCATACGCGGTGAGGTCCCCCGAGAGGATGAAATGATCCGCGGAGTGCTCACGCGCCTCCTGGGCGATGCGGGCGAGCGTCTCCGGGGCGCGGCGGTAGGCGCGGGCGCGGCCTCCCACCGTCAGCTCCGCCAGCGCCAGCCACCGTCTCCACCCGAGCCGCCGCAGGGGAAGGGCGAAATAATCACCGGTGACATGGACGTCGGAGCAGTGGACGAAGCGCATCGGGATTCTCGGAAGCGGACCGCGTGGCAGGCTAGTGTGCGCATACCATGATGAGGCTCGTGCTCTCCCTGCTTCTGCTCCTCGGCGCCACCGCGGGCGCTCAGGGGAGTGCCCGGCGTGTGGCCGTGGTGCCCCTCCAGGCGCTGTCCGGGGACATGGCATCCCGCGGGGGCCCCCGGCTCACGGAACGGCTGATGTCCGAGCTCCGGGGCACCGGTGGGCTGACCCTCGTCACCCCGCCCCCGGAGGAGCCGCCTCCGGACCGGCTCGCCCAGGCCCGGGCGCAGGTGAAGGAGGCGGAGGCCCGGCGGCAGCAGCGCGACTTCGCCGGTGCGGACACCGCGCTGAACAAGGCCCTGGAGGGCTACGCCGCCCTGGCGGCCTCCCTGCCCCACGGACACGAGCTGGCGGATGCGTACGCCCTGCGGGCCGCGATCCGCTATGCCCAGGGCCAGGACGAGGAGGCCACGCGCGCCGTGACGTCCGCCCTGGCCCTCGCGCCGGGCCGGGCGCTGCCGCTGGCGGCCACTTCTCCATTGTTCGCGCACACGGTGAGCCGCGTGCAGACGGCCCTGCGGGGGCAGCCCCGGGGTTCGCTCCGGTTCACCTCCGCGCCCACCGGTATCACGGTGACGCTGGATGGAAAGCGCCTGGAGACCGCCCCCGTCCGCGTCACCGGTGTTCCCCCGGGCCTGCACCTGTGGCGTGCGGAGCTGCCCTCGGGAGAAGTGGCCGGAGGGCTCGTCGAGGTGTCCAGCGGCCAGGAGGCCTCCGTCGCCATCCGTCCTCCGGGAGAAGGGCCCAGCGCGGTGCTGGCCGCGGCGCTCGCGGGCAACCGCCTGGACACCGCCGCGGTGGAGGCGGCGGCGGAGCTTGGGCGAGGCCTGGGCGTGGACCTGCTCGTGTTTGGCACCGTGTCGCGCACGGAGGAGCACCTCGTGCTCGACAGCTTCGTGCTCGCGCCGGACACCCGCGCCCCACGCCGGTTGCCGCGGGTCACGCTGGATGCGGAGCTGCTGGACGCAGGCCCCCGCCTGAGAGGCCTCACGGGCGCCCTCGCCGCGCAGGGCGCCGCCTCCGGGGAGCCCGTCCGCCTGCCCACCGCCCCCGCGGCGCAGGAGGCCCCTGACACGCGGATGCTCCAGGTCCCCTACCCAGTGGTGGAGCCGCCCACGGCCCCGGCAGCCCCCACGGCGCCCGCCCCCAGCCGCGCGCCCCTCACCCCTCGCAAGCCCCTCATCCGCCCATGAGCTTCCGAGGCCGGTTCGCGCCCAGTCCCACGGGGCGGCTCCACCTGGGCAACGCCCGGAGCGCCCTGCTGGGCTGGCTCCAGGCCCGCGCCGCCGGGGGCCGCTTCCTGCTGCGCGTGGAGGACCTCGACCGGGCCCGGTGCCGCCCCGAGTACGTCGATGAGATGAAGCAGGACCTGGAGTGGCTGGGGCTCGGCTGGGACGAGCCTCCACTCTTCCAGAGCGCACGCGATGAGGTGTACCGGGCGGCGCTGGAGCGGCTGGAGCGGGAGGAGCGCGTCTACCCCTGCTTCTGCACGCGGGCGGAGATTTCCCGGGCGGCCAGCGCCCCCCACGGCTTGAGCGACGAGGGCCCCCGCTACCCGGGCACCTGCGCCCGGCTGAGCCCGGCCGAGCGGGCCGAACGTGCGCGGACCCGTCCCCCCGCGTACCGGTTCCGGGCCCAGCCCGGCGAGGTGCGCTTCGAGGATGGGCTGCAGGGGCCGTACACCCAGGACGTGGCCACGGTCATCGGGGACTTCGTGGTGCGCCGCAACGATGGGGTGGCCAGCTACCAGCTCGCGGTGGTGGTGGACGATGCGGCCACCGGCATCACCCACGTGCTGCGCGGAGAGGACCTGCTCAGCTCCACTCCCCGGCAGCTCCAGCTCTACGCGGCGCTGGGGCTCACCGCGCCGGGGTTTTTTCATGTCCCGCTGGTGCTGGGCGAAGACGGCAAGCGGCTCGCCAAGCGCGAAGGGGCCTTCGCCCTCGCGGAGCTGCGCAAGCGAGGGCTGGCCGCCGAGCGGGTTCTTGGCCTGCTCGCCGCATGGAGTGGCCTGGGGGATGGGAGCCCCGTGGGGCTGGACGAGCTGGTGCACTGCTTCCACCCCGAGCGCTTGCCGCGCACGCCGGTCATGACACGGGAGCAGACGATCATCGAGGCACTCGGCTTGCCGTGAGCGGCCGCAGCGGCATTCGAGGGGCCATGCGGTGGCCAATACATTCTCACGTCCCCGTCAGATGAACAGCTTTGCCTCCAGTTGAAGTGTCTCACCTGCAATGGGTGTCTTTCTTCAAACGCGAGGCTGACATGGCAGAAATCGTGGAGAAGTCGCGGATGGAAATGGTCCCCACCGCTCCGTTCAAGCTGAGCTGGGGAGCCATCCTGGGCGGCACCTTCGTCGCATTGGGCGTCTGGATCCTCCTCTATGCGCTGGGGCTGGCCCTGGGCCTGTCCTCGGTGGATCCCGGGAACCCGGGCAGCGTGCGCTCGGCGGGCATCGGCACTGGCATCTGGTCGCTGATCGCCCCCCTCATCGCGCTCTTCGTGGGAGGCATGGTGGCGGCCCGCACCTCGGGCATCATGGACAAGGCCGGTGGCGCCCTGCATGGCGCGGTGCTGTGGGGCCTCACGACACTGGCGGGCATCATCGTGATGGGGATGCTCATCTCCTCGCTGATGGGAACGGTGCTCAACGTGGGCAAGGCCGCGGTGGGGGCCACGGGAGCCGCGGTGGCCGGAGCGGTCTCGCAGGGCAATGAGGCTGGCAACCTGGCCAGCTCGCTGGGGCTCGACATGAATGACGCGCTGACGCCCATCAACCAGAAGCTTCAGCAGGAGGGCAAGCCTGCCATCACCGCCAACCAGCTCCAGGCGGCGACGCGCGACGTGCTCAACACGTCGCTCCGCCAGGGCCGGCTGGACCGGGAAATGCTGGTGAGCTCCATCGCCCAGCAGACATCGATGTCCCAGGCGGATGCCCAGGATATCGCCAGCCGCATCGAAGCACAGTGGAACCAGGCCCAGGGCAAGATGAGCCAGGTGGGCCAGCAGGTGCAACAGGGGGCGCTCAAGGCCGCCGACACCACGGGCCGCGTCTTCTGGGGCCTCTTCGCCGTGCTCCTGCTGGGGCTCGTCTCATCGGTGCTGGGCGCCACGCTGGGCGTGAGCAAGCAACAGCGCATCTACGCAGGCACCCACACGATCGCTCCCATGGGCCCCCGGGAAGTCTATCCGTAGCGGACACTCCCGGGGGCTGGGTGGAAGGCTCCAGCCCCCGGGGGGCAACCGTCACGAGGGGATGTGCTGGAGGGGCAAGGTGACGATGAAGGTCGCCCCCTGGCCCGGGGCGCTCCGCGCGGAGAGGGAGCCCCCGTGCCGTCCCGCGATCTTGCGGCAGATCGCCAGCCCCATGCCGGTGCCAGGGTACTTGCCCTGTCCGTGCAGGCGCTGGAAGACGTTGAAGATGCGGTCGAGGTACTTCTCGTCGAAGCCGATGCCGTTGTCCTCCACCCGCAGCTCGCACTGCCCCGTGGCCGCGTCCACCGCGCTCCGGAGCGCGATGCGAGGGGAGGTCCCCTCCTGGCGGAACTTGAGCGCATTGCCCAGCAGGTTCTGGAGCAGTTGCCGCATCTGCGTGGGGTCGGCATCCAGGGTGGGAAGCGGGTCCACGGTGACGGCCGCGCCCGACTGCTCGATGGCCACCTCAAGATCTCCCAGCACCTCGCTGGCGATCCGCGACAGGTCCACCCGCACGAAGGGCTGGGCCTGGGAGGTCACCCGCGCGAAGGCCAGCAGGTCGTTGATCAACCCGCGCATCCGGGACGCGGCGTTGCGCATGCGCGCCAGGTAATCCCGGCCCTCGGGCGGCAGGGACGCTCCCGCCAGGGTCTCCAAGCGCTCGCCGAAGGATTGAATCTTCCGCAGCGGCTCTTGCAGGTCATGCGACGCGATGGAGGCGAAGCCTTCCAGTTCCTGGTTGGATTGCTCCAGCTCGCGGTTGGACTGCTCCAGCTTCTGCTGGGCCCGCTTGAGGTTGGAGACATCCGTGGTGATCATCGTGCAGCCCACGATGCGGCCACCGTCCCGGATGGGCCCGACCCGCACCACGTACCACTGGGGGCCCGTCTCGGCGTAGGACTGGATGTCGTACGTGTCGGGCTCTCCCGTCGCCAGCACCTTGCGGATGACGGCGCGGACCCGCTCCTGGTCCGCGGGCAGCACGAAGTCATAGACGCTGCGGCCCACCACCTGCTCGTAGGTCAGCCCCGGGATGGTGAAGTTGACGAAGCGCAGCCGCTCTTCCGTGTCGGCGGTCATCATCATGTTCTGGGACTGCTCGACCAGCGCCCCGATGCCGAACTTCTCCACCGAGGCCAACCGGCGGGCCTCCAGCAAGGCCGCCAGCCCATTGAGCGCTTCCGCCACGGGCGCCAGGGCGCCCTGCCCCACCCGGCAGCGAACGTGCGGCTCGTTGGTCGCCAGCTGGGTGATGAACTCGAGCAGCTCCTCCCGGGTTGTCTCCGGGCCTGCGGAGCCTGGCTGCTCGTCGCCTGGTGCGCCTGACATCACCCCTCCTGCTCCTGGGCCGCTGGGCTTCTACAATGTCCCGCCGGGCCAGAGAGAGACGCTCCGGGACAAGGGAAACAGGAACATGCCAACGTGGGATCTTCAAGCGGACGTGGTCATCGTGGGCTCGGGCGGGGCCGCGCTGTCGGCCGCCGCGGCCGTGGTGGACCAGGGCGCCTCCGCCCTCCTGCTGGAGGCGGCGGAGACTCCCGGAGGAACCACCCGGCGCTCCGGTGGCGCCTTCTGGATTCCCAACAACGCGCTCATGCGGGCCCAGGGGCTGGCGGACCCGCGCGACGGCGCGCTCCAGCTCATGGCCCGCACGGCCTACCCCACGCTCTACACGCCGGAGGCCCCTTTCCTGGGCCTGCCCCCGCTCCAGTACGAGCTGCTCGCGGCCTTCTATGACAACGCGGCACCCGCCATCGACCGGCTCACCCAGCTCGGGGCCCTCCAGCCGGTCATCCTCGGCTCCTACGGCTTCTCGCCCCAGCCCCTCTCGGATCCGGACTACCACTCGGAGCTGCCCGAGAACCGGGCGCCCTACGGACGCGTGCTGACCGCCCGCGCGCCCCCTGGGTCCATGCAGTGGCCCGGCGTCTTCCTGGCGGACGGGATGCTGGCCCACCTCCGGAGCAAGGACGTGCCCGTGCTCACGAGGCACCGGGTGACCGGGGTGCTCACCAACGCCCGGGGCGAAGTGATGGGCGTGGAGGCCGAGTACGAAGGCACCCGGAAGACCGTGCGCGCCCGGAAGGCCGTGGTGTTCGCCTCGGGCGGCTTCGCCCATGATTCCCAGAAGGCCCGCGTCTTCCTGCGAGGCCCCCTCTTTGGCAGCGGCAGCGTTCCCACCAGCCGGGGCGCCTTCATCGACATCGCCTCGCGGCTGGGGGCGCGGCTCGACAACCTCGCCAACGGCTTCTTCTACCAGGTGGCCATCGAGGACGCGGCGGCCCGGGGCGGCGAGGTGACCCGGAACGATGCCCACGTCTTCTTCCCCTATGGGGACAGCACCGTCGTGGTGAACAAGCAGGGCGTGCGCGTGGCCAACGAGAAGGCCCCCTACCACGAGCGGGCCCAGACCCACTTCCACTGGAGCGGCAAGGACTACCCCCACCTGGTGCAGTTCATGATCTGGGACCAGGGCGTCGCCCAGGAGCCCACCTTCTGGCCCTGGCGCGGCGTCGTCCCCCTGCCCGGACAGGAGTCCCCGCTCGTCGTTCAGGCCCAGACGCTCGCGCAGCTGGCCCAGCGCATCGAGGAGCGCCTGGAGCGGCTCCGGGGGCGGCCCTTCCTGAGCGCCACCATTCCCCCCTCCCTGAAGCTGGCGCCGGACTTCGTCTCCCGGCTGGAGGAGACCCTCCAGCGCTTCAACACCTTCGCCGCCACCGGCGTGGACCTGGACTTCCACCGGGGCGCGACGGCCCTGGAGCAGGCCTGGCAAGGCCCCTCCCGCAGCACCACGGGCAACCGCACCCTGTACCCCATGTCCCGGACCGGGCCGTATTACGCCGCGCTGCTGGGCGCCGCGACGCTGGACACCTGTGGGGGACCGGCCATCGGGCCGGATGCCCGGGTCCTGCGCACCGATGGCTCGGCCATCCCGGGGCTCTACGGGGCAGGCAATTGCATCGCTTCGCCCAGTGGCCAGGCCTACTGGGGCGCGGGGGGCACCCTCGGCCCCGCCATGACGTTTGGCTTCATCGCCGGGCGCAACGCGGCGCGCGAGCCCCTGAAGGAGGAGTAAGCAGGCCCCCCGGCAGGCCCCCGGAAGACCCGGGGCCCTCCACCGGCCCGGTGGCATAGTGCGGCCATGCCGGGCCGTCTCTTTCTCGCGGTCATCCTCCCCTTCGTGGCCCTGTGTGCCGTGGGGCTCTGGCTCACGCGGCCCGCCTCCCCGCCTCCCGTCTCCCGCGCCCCCTCGCCCGCTCCAGCGCCCCCCCCCTCGGCGAGCCCTCCCCCGCGCGCGCCACCGGACCGGCCTCCTCCCCCCGCAGTGGCCCTCCCCGCCCAGCAGACCCCCTCCCCCCAAGCCCTCCCCGTCAGCATCCCGGAGGCAGAGCCCCAGATCCTGGCCTCGGAGGGCGCCGTGGACCGGGAGGAACTTCGCGGCGCCATCCAGCAGGTGGTGCCCCTGATGCGCCAGTGCTTCGAGGACACCCAGGGGCGCTACCGCGGCCCCCAGTCGGTGACGCTGAAGTTCACCCTGGCGGGGGATAGAGCGGTGGGCCGCTTCCAGGGCGGCGAGGTGGTGGAGACCACCCTGCAGGACCCCATGCTCCAGGCCTGCTTCGTGGATTCGCTGCTGGACGTCCAATTTCCCCCCCCTCGGAGGGGGGGCAAGGTGACCGTGGCTTACCCGTTCCGCTTCGAGCCCGCGCCGGAGGCTGGCCGTTGAGGGCCCCTTTCCCATAAGGTGGGCCCAGGCCGGCGGAGGCCGACACCCTCTCCATGTCCCTCTCGATTGAACAGCTCGGCCCCCAGCACACGGACGCCCTGCGCTCGCTCCTGGTGAAGGACCCGCCGCACAACGTCTACCTGCTGGGTCTCTTCGAGGAGTTCGGTATCGTCCCCCGGGCGGGGCGGGCCCCCTTCGCCTTCTACGGCCGCTTCGACGCCAGCAAGACCCTCACCGCCGCGCTCTTCGTGGGCGGCGAGGGCGGCCTGGTGGTGCCCTCGGCGAACGAGTGCACCTTCATCTGCGACATCGCCAAGGCGCTCCCCTCCCAGGTGCGCCTCCAGGCCTCGCTGGGCGAGAAGTCCTCGGTGGACGAGCTGGTGAAGCACCTGGGCGGCGCGGGCAAGACGCGGCTGACGCGCACCCAGCGCCTCTTCAGCGTCTCCGCCGACGACCTGGGGCCCTTCACCAACCCCACGCTGCGGCTGGCCCGGGAGGAGGACATCCCCCGGCTGATGCCGCTGGCGCTCGGCGCCGTGCGGGAGACCCTGGAGCGGGATCCGCTCGCCGAGGACCCCAGCGGCTACGAGGCGCGCGTCACCCAGCGGGTCCGGGGCCGGCGCACCTATGTGCTGGAGGAACAGGGCGCCCTGGTCTTCAAGGTGGACATTGGCAGCCGCTCCCAGCACGGCGCGGAGCTGGAGGGGCTGTACACGGTGCCCCACGAGCGCAACAAGGGCCACGCCACCCTGTGCCTGGGGCAGATCTCCCGTCACCTGCTGTCCTCGCTGCCCCGGCTCATCCTGCGCCTGGACGACAAGCACGAGAGCCTGGCCCGCATCGCGCGCAAGGTCGGCTACCTGTCCGGCCGCGTCCAGCGCATCGTTCTCCTGGAATAGTCATGTCCCGCCCGACCCCCACCCGCCGCCCCCTCTCTGGAGAGGGCCCTGTCTTCCTGCACTCGCCCACGGACCCGCGCTGGCTGCCGCTGGCGCTCAAGCACTTCAACGCGGTGCTCGTCGACCACGCCCACTGCGAGAAGAAGGCCGCCGCCAACGCCCTGTCGCTGCTCCAGGCCTACCCGGACCTGCCGGGCCTGCCCGCGCAGATGGCCCGCCTGGCGCGCGAGGAGAGCGCCCACCTGGCCCGGGTGCTCGACCTGATGGCCGCCCGGGGGCTCACCCTCAACCGCGATGGCGGAGACCCCTATGCCCAGGGGCTCCAGAAGCTCATCCGCACCCCGTCCCCGGAGCGCCGGGTGGACCGGCTGCTGGTGGCCGCCATCATCGAGGCGCGCTCCTGCGAGCGCCTGTCCCTGCTCGCAGAAGGCCTGGAGGACCCCGCCCTGCGCCGCTTCTACGGGGAGCTGGCGCAGTCCGAGGACGGGCACCAGTCCCTCTTCTACCGCCTGGCCGTGACGGCCTCCGGCGACGAGGCCTCCGTTAAAGCGCGGCTCGAAACACTCCTGGCCGGCGAGGCCCAGGTGGTGGCCGCCGTGGGCCTGCGCGCGGCCATCCACTGACTCCTGGGGAAACTGAGGAATCTGGCCATTGGCTTGGCACGTCACGGCCTGCGGAGAGGTTTGCTTCCGCCTTGTTCGCGGGTTCGAAACCCGCCGCCTCCACTTCTCTACTCTCTAGTGACGGATGGTTGGATGCTGGCTCCATCTGTGTCGCGCGTATGTCGCACGCCAGAGCAGAGGGCCGTCACGGACGTAAAGGTGTCCGCGAGCCGCCGTGATTGACGGGCCTGTCATGGTACTCCTGTAGTTTCGAGTGGTGCTCCCGGCGTGCGGGGCCCTTGGCCAGGAGGTTCCTCATGCCGCGCTCGACGCTCCTGCTGCTGATCGTGTTCCTCTCAGGGTGCAGCGCCTCCACGAGGGCCGTTGTCCGCCTAAACACAGGCCAGGGCGAACCCCTCGTCTACACTCCGCGCCGCGACGTGGAGCCAGAGGAGGTGAGCGAAGAGGAGTTCAAGAAGGCCGTCGCGCAACATGCTCCCTCCGTGCCCTCCGTGAAGCGGCCCCTGGAGTACGCCGGGAGGCTATTCGGAGTGCCCGAGCGCAGCGGATGGCTCTGGTACGAGGGCCGCAGCCAGCGGCTCATGGCCTCGGAACCGGGCAGCTACCGCAACCTGCGCCTGCTACCCGAGGACGAGGAACTGAAGCGCCAATACCTGCAGTGGTGCGAGCAGACGTGGGGAGGCGGCGACTGCTTGCTCCTTCTGGTGGACAAGCCCTTTCTGGATGGAGACGCCAAGTATGCGTTGGCCATGGCCATTGCCCAGAGCAAGGTGCTGGGCGCCATGAAGGAAGAGCTCGCCCGGATGGTGAGCCCCCAGGCAGTGATGGCCACGGTTGTCGGTGGGCTGACCATGTACGCCATTTTGCTCGCGCTGCCCGAGCCGGTGAGTAAGGGCGTGGCGGCGCTGCTGACGCTGGGGGCCATGGCCTACCTGGGCTGGGACACGGTGTGGAAGCTGATTGATGGGTGGCTGGTGCTGATGAAGGAAGTGGATAAAGCCACCACCTTCGACAGCATCTACGCCTCCGGAGAGAAGTTCGGGGACACGATGGGGGAGAAGGCGGCGCGAGCCTTCGTGATGCTGGCCACAGTGGCGATGGGGAACACAGCGGCAGGCATGGCAACGACGCTGCCGAAGCTGCCGGGAGCCGGGCAGGTGGCGGTGGTGGCTGAGACGCAGATGAACATTCGCTTCACTGCCCCAGCGCTGGCTCAAGTGGACTCGGTGGCCATCACTGCCGAGGGCGTCACCATCGCACTGACCCCCAACGCAGTCGCCATGGCGGCGCGCGACAGCTCAGGCGGCAAGGCGGGCGCGAAGGCTGCGCCGCCCAGTTCCGGTGGCCCGGGGGAATGGGGCAAGGCGAACGAGGCCATGCCCGAACACTCACGCCGCTATCAGGCGCAGGTAACAGGAGCCCCCGGAGACTACGTCTACCGCGTCAAGCTGGGTGACACGTATGTGAAGTTCGACGGCTTCGATGAGGGAGTTCTGCTCGAAACCAAGAGCACTGGGTACGCGCAGTGGGTCGATAAGAATCTGAACTTCTTCGGAATTTTTAAAGGGAGACTCCAGATGCTCGAGCAGGCGACACGCCAGGTAGAAGCCGCCAATGGAACGCCCATCCGGTGGATCGTCGCTGAAGAGAAGCTCGCGGGTGCACTCAGGAAAATGTTCAAGGCAGAGCGCCTCGATATTGAGGTCGTTCATGTTCCCCGACCCCTCTCCCTTAAGGAGTAGCCATCCGATGGTAGAAACGTATTACGCTGGCTCCTATTGGCTCGCCCGGCATGAATCCGCCGAGGCTTGCGCACGCCGCACGGAGCACTTCTTCCACCTTCTCGGGCACTGCGACCCGGCGTGGACCCGTTGGTATGAGACGGCAGACTCCTTCGAGGAGGCTCGCAAACTCCACTTCACGCCAAACGCAGCGAGCTTCCAGAAGCTGTTCGCACGGAAGGAGAATCATTTCGGTGACCGTTTCTCTTACGGGCTGTGGACTGGCGACAACATTCAGGAGACCTCCACCGTTGATGGAAGGTGCGGTTCATCCTCGCTGCGGCTTCCGTCCTCCTGCGTACTCAACCCTTACGCTGAAGGCCCCGTCGGTGAGCGAGTGCTGACCGCTCCCGTCATGACCGAGGTGTTGCGCGCCATGGCCCTGGCCTGGGACCCAGAGTGGGGAGTGGTCACCTCTCACCAATACGAAGAACTGCTTTCAGACAAGGTCATCCCCGCAGGCACCTCGGTGAGTTGGGTGGTGTACTTCTCACGGCTGCGCGGCACGGTGCCTCCACTGCCTGCCCCCGTGCGCATCGAGCCGGTGGAGGACAAGGGTACCCTCGTCATTCTGACTCCCGAGCGGTTCACCGCTTCCAACTCGGGGCACGTCGCGCTGGCCGCTCGCGTCCACGAACTGCTGAACCGGGCAGGGCTGCTGCGACCGTTGCAGCCCTGGCTAGCAAGGTGACTGCATGGCCGTAGGTTGCTCCCTCGCACGAAACGGGCTCGGGCGGACTGGAGCAAAGGCCGTGCAAGGGTCCGAGGTGCTCGCCTTCTGGTTGTTGCCGAAGTCGCGGGACGGAGGGGCCGCATGTGCCCCCATGGGCGTGGGATCCGGCCTCCGCTCATGTTGCACGTATGTCGCAGGAGCCTGCGGAATGGGATGGGACAGAACGGGACCACACGGGACGCGGGGGGATAACGACTCCGAATCATTCCGGGCGATTACGAGGTAAGGGCGCGATTCTGCTAAGCCATCGGAAGAAAGTTCGTGCAGGGGGTAAACCGCGTCCCTGAAGTCGAAGTGACTGAAGGGAGCGGGCAGTGGAGGCAGAGGCGAGGTACCTTCGGCTGACGCTCCGTCAGCGGCAGGCCCTCCAGCAAGTGGCGAAGCACGGACCAGGACGCGAGCAAATGCGTGCCCTGGTCGTGCTGCTGAGTGCCGCAGGGCACAGTGCCGCTCACATCGGCCACACCCTGGGGCTGGCAGAGCGAACGGTGCATCAATGCCGGAGCCGCTGGCGGCAGCGAGGGCTGGCGAGTTTGAGGGACGCGCCTCGTTCAGGCAGGCCCTCCCGGGTGGGCCAAGCCTATGAGCGACTGCTGGAGGAGACGGTGCAGACGGACCCGCGCCAGCTGGGGTATGCCTTCTCCAGGTGGACGGCACCCCGGTTGGCCGAGTACCTGCGGCAGTGCACGGGCACCGACATCAGCCCCCGCTGGGTGCGTGGGTTACTCAAGGCCCAAGGCTTCGTGTGGCGCAAGGCGAAGCTGACCACACGCAATCTCCAGCAGGAGGGGGGGAAAAAAAGCAGCGCAGCGCAGGCTGGCGCTTCTGCAACGCCGAGCCAGAGCGCCAGGAGCTGACTTCGAACTGTGGTACGGCGATGGCGTGCGCTTTGAACTGCTGCCGGTGGCGCGCCACATGTGGCGCAAGCGAGGGCTGCGGCTGTTCATCGCCACGCCCGGCAGCAATGT
>NZ_JAHXBH010000049.1:0-30227 GCF_020103775.1 Allostigmatella hybrida | reverse complement strand
CCGCTGGCCGCCACCATCGAGTGCGGCGGCGGCTCGTTCAACGATCCGGGCGCCACGGCCGACGACAAGTGCATCGGACCGGTTCCCGCGGTGCCGACCTCTGTCGTGAACCCGGGCTCCCAGGGCACCTACAGCATCAAGTACATGGCCCAGGACACCTCCGGAAACACGGCGACCTCGGACGCCAGCCGCATCGTGACGGTGGCCGACACCCTGCCGCCCACGCTGGCGCTCAACGGTCCTGCGGCGCTGGGCCTGGAGTGCGCCACGCCGTTCGCCGACCCCGGCGCCACGGCCAACGACCAGTGCGCGGGAGATGTGAGCCACCGCATCCAGACCTCGGGCACCATCGACAACAAGCAGCTCACCGCGCAGACGATCACCTACTCTGTAACGGACCTCGGCGGCCGTGCCGCCGCGCCGGTCAACCGCACGGTGACGGTGTCCGACACGCTGGCGCCCACCCTGGCCCTCAACGGCGGCGCCACCGAGACGTTCGAGTGCGGCGCGGACTACGTGGACCCGGGCGCGACGGCCAATGACCTGTGCGCAGGCGAGGTGTCTGACCGCGTGGTGGCGACGCGCACCCAGGTGCCGGGTGGCTTCACCATCACCTACAGCGTGACGGATCCGTCGGGCAACAGCGCCGCCGCGCCGGTGACCCGCACGGTGAAGTCGGCCGACACCACGCCGCCAGTGCTCGCCCTCAACGGGGCTGCCAACCTGCCGCTGGAGTGCGGCAATCCGTTCACGGACCCGGGCGCCATCGCCGAGGACGTGTGCGACGACAACCTGAACATCACCGTGACGGGCACGGTGAACCCCGCGGTGCCGGCCGACTACACGCTGACCTACAACGTGACGGACTCGGCGGCCAACGCGGCCACGCCCGTGGTTCGCACGGTGACGGTGCAGGACACCCAGGCGCCGACGCTGGCGCTTAATGGGTCTGCCAACATCCCTCTGGAGTGCGCCACGCCCTTCAACGACCCGGGCGCGACGGCCAACGATCTGTGCGCGGGCGACCTGTCGGACGCGGTGGTGCGCACCGGCACGCTCAACGAGGGCGCGGTGGGCAACTACACGCTGACCTACACCGTGGCGGACTCCGGGGGCCACACGGCCGCGCCGGTCAGCCGCACGGTGGCGGTGAGCGACACGCTGAAGCCTGTGGTCACGGTCAACGGGCCTGCCACGCTGGCGGTGGAGTGCGGTGACGACGGGTTCAATGACCCGGGCGCCACGGCCGACGATGCCTGCGCGGGCACGCTGCCCGCGGTGCCGAGCACCACGGTGAATCCGAGCGTGCCGGGCGCGGTGACCATCACCTACAGCGCCACGGACCCGTCCGGCAACGTGGGCGTGGGCAACACCGGCCGCACGGTCACGGTGGAGGACACCCTGCCGCCGGAGCTGGCGCTGGTGGGCCCTGCCAACCAGCCGCTGGAGTGCGGCACGCCGTACAACGACCCGGGCGCCACGGCCAACGACCTGTGCGCGGGGGACCTGACAGGCGCCATCCAGGCGACAGGCAACATCAACAACAAGCAGCTGGGCGCTCAGACGATCACCTACACCGTGCAGGATCCGGGCGGCCGTACCGCCGCGCCGGTCAGCCGCACGGTGACGGTGGGCGACACCCTGGCCCCGGCCGTCACGCTCAACGGTCCGCTCGACCAGACGTTTGAGTGCGGCTCCACCTACGTGGATCCGGGCGCCACCGCCAGCGACCTGTGCGCCGATGATCTGACGGCGAACATCGTTGCCACGCGCACCCCCATCGCAGGCCAGCCGGGCGCCTTCACCATCAGCTACAGCGTGACGGACCCGTCGGGCAACACGGCTACCTCCGCCAACAGCCGCACGGTGCGCGTGGAGGACAACACGCCGCCGGTGCTCGCGCTGACCGGCCCCGCCACCCAGGCGCTGGAATGCGGTTCGCCGTATGTGGATCCAGGCGCCACGGCGTTGGATGCCTGCGCCGGCGATCTGACGGACGCCATCACCCGCTCGGGCGAGGTCAACCCGAACGTGCCCAGCAGCTACACGGTCATCTACAACGTGTCGGATCCGTCCGGGCAGAGCGCACCTTCGGTCTCCCGCCAGGTCAACGTCTCCGACACCCTGCCGCCGGTGCTGGCGCTCAACGGTCCAGCCACCCTCGGGCTGGAATGCGCCACCCCCTTCATCGATCCGGGCGCTACCGCCAACGACCAGTGCGTGGGCAACCTGAACGATGCCATCGTCACCACGGGCACGGTGAACACCATGCAGCTGGGTAACCACGTGCTGGGCTACAGCGTGACGGACCCCTCGGGCCTGACCGCTTCCGCCACCCGCACGGTGGGCGTGTCCGATACCCAGGCGCCCGTCATCACCCTCAAGGGCCCACCCTCCGACACGTACGAGTGTGGGGGCCAGTACATCGACCCGGGCGCCACCGCCGCCGACGCCTGCGCTGGAGACCTGACGAGCCACATCGTGGCCACACGCTCTCCGGTCCCCGGTCAGCCTGGCTCCTTCACCATCTCCTACAGCGTCCAGGACCCCTCCGGTAACAAGGCCGTGGCCCCTGTCAGCCGCATCGTTCGTGAGGGCGGCATCCAGGTCCGCCTCAGCGACTTCAACGTCTTCCTCTTCGAGGACTACACCCTGGGCTCCGACGTCGAGGGCCGCGTGGCCGCAGGTGGCAACATCTCCATGAAGCACTTCTCCGTGGGCTGGGAGCTGCCCTCCTCCGACACCGCTCCGGTGCTCGTGGCTGGCGGCAACCTCTCCCTCACCCAGGGTGGCGTCTGGGGCGACGCCGCTTACGGCGGCACCTACTCCGCCTCCAACGTCACCTATGTCCGCGGCGCTCCCTCCAAGAGCACCCCCGTGGACTTCCCCACCCGCGCAGCCGAGGTGCGCAAGCTCTCCACACAGCTGGACTCCTTGCCCACCAACGGCCTCACCCGCCGCGAGACCTGGGGTGGACTCATGCTCACCGGCTCCTCTCCTGACGTGAACGTCTTCAGCGTCAACGCCAGCGACCTGTCCTCCACCGTGCTGCTGTCCATCGATGCGCCCGCCGGCTCCTTGGCGGTGCTCAACATCCACGGCACCTCCGCCAAGCTTGCAGGCGGCCATGCCTTCAGCGGGGGCATCGACCAGCAGGGCGTCCTCTTCAACTTCGTGGACGCCACCTCCATCAACGCCCAGGGCTACGGCTTGTGGGGCACCCTGCTGGCCCCCAACGCTCACGTGAACTTCACCAACGGCAGCTTCGACGGCGGCATCTACGCCAAGTCGCTGTCGGGCAATGCCGAAGGGCACCTCAACCCCTTGCGCGAGCGCGTCATCTGCAACGGCCCCTCCTTCGTCGCTCAGCTCGGCCGTCAGTGATTCCTCGCTGTCTCTTTTCGGACGGCCCCTCCTGATGTCTCCATCAGGAGGGGCCCCGAGAGGTCCATCACGGAGGGGGCAATCGTCAGCGGGAGCATGCAGCCCGGTTCACCCTCCGTGAACAGCCCAGCATCTCCTTCGGCCATGGCGCCCACTACTGCATTGGCGCGCAGCTGGCCCGGATGGAGGCCCGTTGTGGCCTGGAGGCGTTGCTCTCCCGCTTCAGTGGCTTCCAGCGAACCGCCGCCGAGCTGACGTGGAGCCAGGCCCTCACGGTCCGGGGCCCACACACCCTGCCCCTCCGGTTCCTCCCCGCCTGAGACTGGGGGAGACGTCCGCTCCAGTTACTCTTCGAGTTCCGTCTCGGTCCACGGCTGGTGATTCAGGGCAGGGTTCCGGTTCGGATCGTCATTGGGATTGTTCGACGGCACGTACTGCCCGTTGCCGTTCATCCAGTATTGATTGGCCCCCGTCTGGACCTGGTGGCGCTTGCCGTCCGCCGGGTTGCGGACCGTGTTCTCATCCTTGATGTAGTTCAAGAACCGGTTGTGCATCTTGTCCGACGCGGCCTCCCGCCCGGCGTAGGACGAGGCAATCGCGCTGTTGATGGCGTCGTTCTTCTCGCGGAACGCGCGCTGCTGGGCCTCGAACGCCTCTTTGTTGGCCTGCATGCGCTGGTTGTGCGCGGCCCAGCTGGACCGCTCCTTCGCCATCTCGTTCTGGTTGTACGCCTGCACGTACTGCGGGTTGTAACGAATGTTGGCCAGGGCATTGAGGACGATCTTCTTGCTCTCCTCGTACCGCTCTTTCGGCGCATCGAGCGCGTGACAGGAATAGCTCCAGCTGACCATGTTCCCCATGTCTGTCGCGTTCAGATGAACGACGATCATGTAGGGGTTTCCCTTTTTATCGGTCCACTCGGTCACCTGGGCGTGGAAGACCTGCCGCATGGGACCCACCTTGTACAGGAGGTCCGAGAAGCTCTTATCGGAGGCGGCGATCTGCGGCGCATCGTACTGCTTCACCAGCTTGGCACCCTCCTTCTTCGCCACCGGCACCAGGTCCTGCTGGATGACCTTCTCGATGGAGGTGAACGGCCGCATCGTGTTGCCGGTTTGCGCGTACAGCTGCTGCATCATCGTGTCATTGGAATGCATGAAGGTCTTGAGCGGGAACATGTAGACGTGAACGTTCCCGGGACCACTCATGAACGCCTTGCCGTGATTCAGGATCCAGTTGTCCGGCAGGGGCAGCGAGGCCATCTCCAGGTATTTGTCATCCAGCAGCTTGTGCGTGACGAGCTTGCCGTCCGGAGCCGCCTGGGCCAGGGCCTGCGCCGGCTCCAGGTCCCCACCACCGGCGCCCCGCGAGGCAACGGTCTTCTTGTCCGTTTTCTGGTCACAGGCCACCGTCACGAGGGACAAGGCCAAAAGGCAAATCGCTGAAGATTTCATGGGGGTCCCGCCTGCCAACTTCGGCGCCCACGGTAACAGACCCACTCTCTCAGGAGGGAGCGGCGGGCATCGAAAGCCGGACTAAGCTGCGCGGCCGTGAACCGGCCCTCCGAACAAAGTCCCGAGAGCGGGCTGCGCGCCCGCCTGCACACCCTCATCTTCGAGGCCGACACCCCCTCCGGCAAGGCGTTCGACGTGGCCCTCTTGTGGGCCATCGTGTTGAGCGTGCTGGCGGTGATGCTGGAGAGCGTCGCGGAGGTGCGCGCCCGCTTTGGCCACGCGCTGCACCTGGCCGAGTGGGTGTTCACCCTGCTCTTCGCGCTGGAATACGTGCTGCGGCTCATGGCGGTGCGAAAGCCCCTGGACTACGCGCGCAGCTTCTTCGGCATCGTGGACCTGATGGCGCTCCTGCCCTCCTTCCTGAGCGTGCTGCTGCCCGGCGCCCAGACGCTGCTCGTGGTGCGCGTGCTCCGGCTGCTGCGCGTCTTCCGGATCCTCAAGCTGGGGCACCTGTTGGGCCAGGCGGAGGTGCTGCTGACGGCCCTGCGGGCCAGCCGGCCGAAGATCATCGTCTTCCTGGGCACGGTGCTGACCATCGACGTCATCATGGGCGCGGTGATGTACTTGGTGGAGGGCGAGGAGAACGGCTTCGACAACATCCCCCGCTCCATGTACTGGGCCATCGTGACGATGACGACGGTGGGCTTTGGCGACATCACCCCCAAGACGGTCTTTGGCCAGTTCATCGCGTCGGTGTTGATGGTGATGGGCTACGGCATCCTCGCGGTGCCCACGGGCATCGTGTCCGTGGAGCTGGCGGCCGCCTCGCGCCAGCGCCCCGACACCCAGGCCTGTCCGGGCTGTGGCGCCCAGGGCCATGATCTGGATGCGCGCTTCTGCAAGCAGTGCGGCACGGCCTTGGACTGGTCCCACCCGTGACCTGAGCGCAGCGGGCGCCCGGCTCAGACGCCCCGCTCGCCGCCCCCGCTTCCGCTGGGTGGAGCCGATTGTCCAGGGGCTCCCCGCTTGTCAGGAGCCGTGGCCTGCGGCTTCCGTCCCCGGCGGCGGCGGCGGCGCTTCGCGGAAGCACCTCCTGGGGAACCTCCGAGCTCCCGCAGCACCCGCGCGCGGACGCCGCCCTCCAGACGCAGCTCTTGCAGGAGCGCCTGCGCCTGACGGGTCCCCTGGGGGTGGCGCAGCGACTCGCTGAGCCGCTCCAGGATGTCGATCCGCAGCGCCACGGTTCCCAAGACTTCGTAGCCGAGGACCCGCGCATCCCAGCCGCCCAGCTCCGCGGCGGCGAGCCCCGGCTCCCGGGGAACGCCCTTGGGCACAGGGGTTTGATGAAACAGCGCCGTCAGCATGCAGCGCCGGTCCAGCGCATGCGGGGCGAGCGCCTCGTCGACGTAGAAGAAGCGCTGTCCCTCGCGGGCGCCCAGCGCCCTCAGGCGCTCTCGCTCCTCCAGCGCCATGAGCCGCCACTGCTCGCGCGCCTCCCCCAGGGAAATCACCCCCAGCCCCTCCGCCAGGCGGTAGGCAAGGCCTCGCATCGCCGCGGAGCGGCCCGTCCCGGTGAGCGCCTCGGCGGGAAAGCCTCCCATGGCCTCGGTCACCAGGTCCCTCGCGAGCGCCACCAGCCGGCGCTCCAGCTGCCGCCGGGCGCCTCCGGTCCAGACCTCTGGCTCCCCCAGCGCGACCTGCGGGGAGCGCAGGTCCTTCCCACGCACCAGCCGGGCCAGCGGCTGCCCTTCGAAGGAGATGATTCCAGAGGCATCCACCTGGAAGGCGTCATGCGTCGCGTCGACCACCCGCTGGACGAACTGTTCCTCGGTCAGCCCCCCGCCCTCCGCGCCCGGGACTTCTCCCAGCAGCAGCCCCAGCTTGGCGAAGGGGCTGTCCGACCCCGCGGAGGAGGGAGCGGCGGGCCTCACGAACCGGCGGGAGCTTCTCCGCGCGGCCCGCTGCACGAAGCGCTCCACGAGCCGCTCGTGCAGGGCATCGCCCAGGGCGTCCTCGATGCGCCGGGTGCGCTCCTGCCACTGCTCCGCCTCGTGCAGCCAGCCGGACCGGTGGCTGATGTACGTCCAGATGCGGATGGCCGCCAGCCGGTCCATCAGGGTATGGATGTCTCCGGAGACATCATCGAGCGGCGACACCTGCCTTCCCAGCCAGACCGGGTCCAGCCTCCCGTCGCCTTCGCAGAGCTGGAGGAAGGTCTCCCGCAGCAGCGAGACATGCTGCCCGAAGAGCCCCTTGCGGAAATCCGGAATCTGGCAGACCTGCCACAGCAACTCGACCATGGGCTGGCTTGTGGCCACGTCCCGGATGGCGGGAACGTGCGAGAGCTCCTTGAGCGCATCGAAGTCGTCCGCGCGCTCCACCCGGATGAAGGCACTGTGGCGCGGTGCCCGTGACAGCGAGTCCAGCAGGGCCTCCGGGCTCAAGAAGTCGAGCGAGGCGTTGCGCCAGATGAGGCTTCGCACCGCCGGAAACCGGTGGGTCTCGATGGCCGAGACGACCCGTGGGGACAGCTCGGGCAGCGTGTTCAGCGTCCCGAAGCTGCCGTCATTCAGGTGACGCCCCGCGCGGCCCGCGATCTGGGCAAGCTCGTCCGGGAACAGCTCCCGCTGCTCGGCGCCGTCGTACTTGGAGAACGCCGCGAAGGCCACATGGTTGAGGTCGAGGTTCAGCCCCATGCCGATGGCATCGGTGGCCACCAGGTACTGCACCTCTCCGGACTGGTACATCGCCACCTGGGCATTGCGCGTCCGGGGGGAGAGCGCGCCCAGAACCACGGCCACCCCGCCCCGGAGGCGGCGCAGCGTCTCGGCCAGCTCGTACACGCGGTCCGCAGAGAACGCGACCACGGCCGAGCGGGGGGGGAGGCTCTTCAGGGAGCGGCTTCCGGAGTAGCGAAGCTGGGACAGGCGGGTGGCGCGCTTCACCGACGCCTGGGGGATGAGCGACTGGACCATCGGCCGCATCGTGTCCGCGCCCAGGAACCATGTCTCCCGGCGCCCCCGCGCATGCAGCAGCCGGTCCGTGAAGACGTGCCCACGCTCGCGGTGGGCAGCGAGCTGAATCTCATCCACCGCGAGAAAGTCGACGGGGCGGTCCACCGGCATCGCCTCGACGGTGCAGATCCAATAGTCGGGCCGGGGGGGCAGCCGCTTCTCCTCCCCCGTCATCAGCGCCACCCGCCCCTCGCCCACCCGGGCGGTCACCCGGTCGTAGACTTCCCGGGCGAGCAGGCGCAGCGGCAGTCCGATGATGCCCGTATCGTGCTCGAGCATGCGCTCGATGGCCCGGTGGGTCTTCCCGGTGTTCGTCGGCCCCAGCTCCGCGATGACCACGGACGAGCGGTTGGAAGGGCTGGAGTTCATGGGCGAAGCCTAACCTTCAGCATCCCCCGCTGCCTGGCAAGGCACCTCGCCGCGCGAACACCGCGCACGGCCGGCAAACGGACGGCGTGAGGCGCTACAGCTGGAGCGTCTTCTCCAGATCCGCCAGCCGGAAGCGCGCCATCGCCAGGTTCGCGCTGGAGCGGTGCAGCGCGAGGTAGAGGAACAGGCCCTCGCGCGTCCCGAGGGGGCGGATGATGTGGTACTGCTCGCCCAGGGTGATGAGGATGTCCTCGATGCGGTCCTTGAGGCCCAACGTTTTCATCGTCTTCATCTTGGCGCGCACCACCTCCGTGTTGCCCGCGGCCGCCGCCTCGATGTTGAACCCCGCGGACCCGCTGCTGCCCAGCGTCATGCCGCTGTTCGCATCCGCCAGACACACCGAGAAGGCGCCATCGATCTTCAGCGCCTCTTCCAGCACCTGCTTCACGTTCACGGTCGCTTCACTTTCCGAGAGGGGGGGGAGCTGCGACGGCATCACCAGCGGCAGCGGAGTGCCGGAGGGCTTCGCGGGAGGGGCCAGCTCCTCCAGATGGAACGTCATCTGGCTGGCATAGGAGCGCGGCTGCGGCACGAAGAGGGCCTGGACCTCCGTCAGCCCCAGGAGCGTGTCCAGTTGCCCTCCCAGGTGCCGGCACAACAGGTCGCGCAGCGTGTCGCGCGCCACCAGGCCCCAGGCCACCAGCGTCTCGCAGAAGTTGCCGCCGCTCTTGCGGCACTCCGCCATCACCTGCTCGACGTCTTCCCGGCTCACCAGCCGCGCGTCGATGAGCGCCATGGAGAAGCTGCGCGCCCCGGGCCCCGTGAGCACCGTCCACGCCACCTTGCGCTCCACCACGAAGATGCGTCCGGAGACCGAGGTGGACTTCACCACCACCTCTCCGCCCAGCTTGCTCTCCAGGGCTTCGTTGAGGACCGCGCGCACAACCTGTCGATGCTCGGGCACCACGGTTCGAGGAGCCAGATTCATGGAGGGGGGTCCTCAGGCACCGCGACTCGCGGGCCATCGAAAGTCTCTGCCGAGGCAGAGCCATAACAGTGGGGGTGAACAATCGCAACGGTGTTGTAAGTACGTGAACAAAATGACACATCAGGGGGGACGGGAAGTCCTGAACTCCCGGGGGCGGTCTCCCGGCCGCGGGGATGACCGGTGCTGGGTGGTGTAAACCGGGAACAGACCCTCACCCGGGAGACGGGCGATGCGTGGAGCGAGTCAGGTGCGGTGTGTGCTTCGGGCCCAGGCACTCAATGGGGAGAGCCCCGTCTGGGACGAGCGCTCAGGGCGCCTGTTCTGGGTCTGCCTGCGAGAGCCCGCGCTGCACGCCTTCGATCCGAAGACGGGCCAGGACACCGCCTGGAAGATGCCCGCGTGGATTGGCACCCTGGGCCTGACGCCCACCGGCGCCGTGGTGGCCCTGCGCACCGGCCTGTTCGAATTCACCGAGAAGGATGGCGCACTGCGCTTCCTCGCGCCCGCGCCGTTCGACTCGCGCCGCTTCACCTTCAACGATGGAGGGCTGGATCCGCGGGGCCGCTTGTGGGCCGGGCCCATGTACGAGCCGCTCGAGCCGGGCGACGCGAGCAGCGCCCCGCGCGCCCTGCCCTTCTGGTGCTACGGCGGCGAGGGGACGTGGCTGCCGGGCACCGCCCCCGTGCAGACGGCGAACTCGCTGGCGTGGAGCCCGGATGGGCGCACGATGTACCACAGCGACACGCCCCAGAAGACCCTCTGGGCCTCTGACTACGACGTGGAGACGGGCACGGCGTCGACCCCCCGGGTGTTCGCGCGCACCCACGAGGGCGTGGGGCCGGATGGCGCCTCGGTGGACCGGGACGGCTTTCTGTGGTGCGCCCTCTACGGCGCCGGCAAGGTGGTGCGCTTCGATCCTCAGGGCCGCGTGGAGCGCGAGGTACGCATGCCCGTGCAGTACCCCACCATGCCCGCCTTTGGCGGCGAGGGGCTCGGGACGATCTTCGTCACCTCGGCCAATCACTCGCTGAGTCCGGAGGAACGGCGCCAGCGGCCCGAGGAGGGCAACCTGTTCGCCTTCGAGGCCCCCGTGCCCGGCCTCCCGGGCCCCACCTTCCGCATGCCCGAAAAGGGATGAGGCCCCTGGGAGAGCAGCCTCCACAGGCAGAGGATTCAGGTAGGGTCTGAACCATGAAGTTCTTGGGCGAGCTTGATCCCGTGGCAACGCGGCGGACGCAGGGGTGCAACCAGCGCCTCACCGATCCCAACCGTCTGAAGGCGATCCGGGACACGGGGCTGATGGACACGCCTTGCGAGGAGACCTTTGACCGCCTCGCGCGCCTGGCGGCTCAGATTCTGCACGTCCCCTTGACCATCGTGTCCCTGGTGGACGCCGAGCGGCAATTCTTCAAGGCGGATTACGGCCTCCCCTCGCCGTTCAAAGAGACGCGAACGTTGCCGATCGATGCCTCGCTTTGCCGCTACACGCTCGAGGGCGAGCCGATCATCTCATCGAATGCGCTGGCCGACCCGTTCCTGAAGTTTCACCCGTCGACCGGCCCCTGGGGGATCGTGGCCATCATCGTGCTCCCGTTGATCAACGCTGACGGGCACGTGCTGGGAACCTTCTGCGCCATCCAGCCCAGTGTGCGCGAGTGGACCGAGCATGATCTCACGGTCATGCGCGAGCTGACCGCGTCCATCATGACGGAGATCAACCTCCGTGAGCAGATCCTCAAGATGAAGGCCGAGCAGAATCTCCGGGAGACGTTCGTCGCGGCGCTGACCCATGATCTGCGCACGCCCCTGGCGTCCTCCAAGCTGCACGTGCAGCTTCTCGGAAGACGCCACGCAGACATGCCCACCGTCCAGACGGCGGTGACCCGGGTCACCCAAAGCCTGGACCGCGCCGAGCGCATGATCCAGGACCTGCTGGACGCAAGCGCCATCAAGGCCGGAAGGCTGACATCACTGAAGATGAGCCCGTGCGAAGTCCACGAGATTACCGCCCAGGCCCTGCAGGAACTCGCGGCGGTTCATGGAGAGCGCTTCGTCCTGAAGGCAGAAGGCGAGCTCCAGATGGTCGCGGACCCGAACGGGCTGCGCCGCATCGTCGAGAACCTTGCGTCGAACGCGGCCAAGTACGGCTCGCCGGGCACTCCGATCGAAGTGGTGCTCGGCCGGAGCGATGACGAAGTGACGCTTCGCGTGAAGAATCGAGGCAACCCGATTCCCGAGAGCGAGCTGCGGACCATCTTCGAGCCGTTTCACCGCACGAGGTCCGCTACGGACAGCTCCCAAAAAGGATGGGGGCTTGGGCTGCCCCTGGTCAAGGGCCTGGCTGAAGCGCACGGTGGAGCGGTGACGGTGACGAGCTCATTCCAGGATGGAACTTGCTTCACCGTCACACTCCCGCCCGCTCCGCCGCAGGGCGCTGTGCACTGAGTGGAGGAAGCGGTCAGGGTGAGCTCGAGCTCGCGAGGGTGGACGTCGCCATCGTCGAGCGGCGCGGTCCCCAGGTCAGCCCGGTACGGGGCGTCTCCGGGCGGCCTGGGCCCGTACCGCCGCGATGAAGCCTGGCTTGTCCGCGCTGCTCCGGACGCCCTTGAAGTCCAGCCGAAGGTTCTCGGCGACGGTGCGCAGGTACTCGATGCAGGGCTCCTCCGTGGACTCGCCGTCCACGAACAGCGCGCGGCAAGGCGGGCAGTAGTTCACGGCCCACACCTGCTCGTTGCCGGGAATCTCGATGGAGATGGGGCTGCCTTCGCCCCCCTCCCGGAACGGCTGAAGGGCCCAGACGCCCACCTCGTCCCCGGCGCCCATGAGCACCTCTCGGTAGTTGAGGCTGGGCTCGAACTCCCAGTCCCCCCAATCGTAGCCGAAAGGCTTCGTCTCGACGCGGAGGGCCCGGCCGCGGGCCTGCTCGAACGTCTCGACGCTCTCCGGCGCGTCCTTCTCCGCGAAGAAGAACAGATCGAGCACGGCCCGGTCCTCGCCAAAGCCCTCCTGCTCACACGGCGCGCCGGTCTTCTCACCACACGTGTAGGAGCCAGGCTCGCCGCAGACACTGCACCGGAAGTCATGAACGCCCATGCGCCGTGATTCTAGCCACGCCACCGGCCGATGTGGGCCGCCAGCCAGCACGGAGTATACAGTCGGCCAGAGCCCCCTGGCCCACCATAGGAATGACTTGCATGACACGGAAGACGCCGCTTCTCGCCGCCGCGCTGGTGGCATTGCTCTGCGCTCCTGCCTTCGCGCAGAAGCCCCCCGCCAAGCCTGCCGCGAAGCAACCCTCGCAGCGCGAGCTCTGGAACGCTCCGGCGGAGCCCTTCCACGTCATCGGCAATGTCTACTCCGTGGGTACCGCTGGGCTCGCCGCATATCTCTTCAAGACCCAGGATGGGCTGATCCTCCTGGACGCCGCGCTCCCGGAATCCGCCCCTGGGATCGAAGCCAACATCCAGAAGCTCGGCTTCAAGCTCTCGGACGTGAAGATCCTCCTCAACAGCCATGCCCATTTTGATCATTCGGGCGGCCTGGCCCAGTTGAAGAAGGACACCGGCGCCAAGCTCTACGCCATGGAGGGCGATGTCTCGGCGCTCGAGGGCGGCTTCTATCTCGGCAGCGAGAGCGACAAGTCCCTGAACACGCCGCCCGTGAAGGTCGACAAGGTGCTCCGCGACGGCGAGACGGTCAGCCTGGGCGGCGTCACGCTCAAGGCTCACCTCACGCCCGGCCACAGCCGCGGCTGCACGTCCTGGGGCCAGACGGTGCAACACCAGGGCAAGCCCTACGAGCTGCTGGTCTTCTGCTCGGCCACCGTTGCCGCCAACCGCATCACCCCGCCGCTGCAGTATCCCGGCATCGTCGAGGACTACCGGGGGACCTTCGCCAAAGCGAAGGCGATGAAAGTCGACGTCTTCCTCGCCCCGCACCCGGAGTTCTTTGACATGGCCGGCAAGCGCGCGAAGTTGAAGGACGGCGCCCCCAACCCCTTCATCAACCCCACCGAGTTCAAGCCCTTCATCGAGAAGCTGGAGGCCGCTTTCGAGAAGTCCCTCGCCGGCCCGTAGCGCCGGGGCCAGGCTTGGAACCTATCCCAGCCGCGCCAGCGCCGCGCCCATCGCGGCCACCACCGCGTTGAGCGCCTTCATCGGCCGGAGCATGACCTTGAACCGGGTGATGCGGCCGGTCTCGTCCCATTCGATCATGTCGACCCCGTTGACCTGGATGCCGCCGTCGAGCGTGCACTCGAACTCCAGCACCGCGGAGCGCTCGCGGCGCCACTCTCCGAGGTAGCGGAAGGAGGGGTTTCCAAGAACCTCGGTGGCGGCGATGAGATACTTCATCGTCACCGCCTTGCCCTCCTGCGGCGTGTGCACCGCGGGGCTCAGGAAGACGACGTGGTCGGCGAGCAGCGCGTCGAGCACCTCGCGCGCCGGTGCGGCCATATATGCGTGCCAGCTACGGATCGGATCAGTCGCCATCAGCCTCTTCCTTTGTGTGTCTCGGGTCCCACTTTCGGAGGAAGAGGGTAAACGCTCAGACGAGCCCTTGCCACCCCTGGCCGCGCCGCTGGAACGCACCGCGCAGCCGCTCCACTTGGGCCTCGGGCAGGGGGCCCTTCTCCCAGGGCGCGCAGGTTGCGCTGGAGGTTGTCCAGCCGCGTGGTGCCCACGATGCAACTGGTCACCCCGGGGGTGAAGGCGGTGAAGCGCAGGGCCACCTCCGCAGGCTCGAGCCCCTCGGGGTCCAACGACAGGATGTGCATCCGGTCAGCGCCCGCTCGATGCCCAGGGTGATGCACGGCCCCGTCCAGTCCTCCACGCCCGGTACCCCATAGCCGCACTTGGTGGAGACCACGGCCTCACGCCGCCGGCTCGCCAGCACCCGGCCGATGCGCTCCTCGGAGCGTCCGTAGCTCGGCGCCGTGTCGAGCAGGTTGATGCCCGCGTCCAGCACGCCGTGCAGCAGCGCCTCGGCCTCAGTGTCCGACAGGGTCTCGCTGCCCACCGGGCCGGCTCCAAAACCCAGTGGAGAGACCTCCAACCCCGTGTTGCCGAGCGGTCGACGTGTCACGTGCGCTCCTCGCCGCCAGCGTATAGCACGGCGCCCGGGACGCTCTGCGCAGCGCCGGGTAGTACGTGGAGCCCTTCTCCTCACCCATGTAGATGGAGGAGGCAGCGGGAATCGAACCCGCGCCGGGCGGTGCGAAACCTCTAGCAGAATCGCGCCATTACCTCGCAACCGCCCGGAGTGATTCGGAATCGCTATCCCGCCACGTCCCGTCTCGTCCCGTCCTGTTCCAGCCCGTTCCGCAGGCTCCTGCGACATACATGCAACATGGCGCAGGCCGAACTCTCACTCCCACGGGGCACATGCGGCCTCACCGTTCCCGTAGGCTTCGGTGACGAGCTGAGGGCGTGTACCTCGGCCCCTTGCGCGGGCCTTAGAGCCAGCCCGCCCGGGCCCGTGTCTTGCGAGGGAGCAACCTACGGCCATGCAGTCAACCTGCCGACCAGGGCTGCAACGGCCGCAGCAGCCCGCCCCGGTCCAGCAACTCGCGGACACGTGCGGCCAGCGCAACGTGCTCCGGGTTGGAGGCGGCGAATCGCTCAGGAGTGAGGAGGACGAGGGTACCCTTGTCCTCAACATGTTCAATGCGCACGGGGGCAGGCAGCGGGGGCACCGTACCGCGTAGCCACGAGAAGTACATCACCCAGCCCACCGAAGTGCCTGCCGTCATGACCTGCTCTGAAACAAGGTCGTCATACTGGTGCGAGGTGACCACTCCCCACTCCGGCTCCCAGGCCAGGACCATGGCGCGCAGCACCTCGGTCATCACGGGAGCGGTCAGCACCCGCTCCCCGATGGGCCCCTGCTTGTGGGGCCTGAGCACGCAGCTCGATGGAAGCGAGGGGTCAGCTGAACCACACGCCCCGTCAACGCCGGACGTTTCTTCCTGGCTGTCACCTGTCCATAAATGGAGCGAGAACTCCTCATCGCCCCGCTTCTCCTGATCCCTGAACAGCTTCTGGAAGCCCTCAGCCTCTGGAGCAAACGGGCGTTTGCGCGCGTCCTCAAAAGAACCTGCTGTCTCACACCAGCGTGTCCACGCTGGATCGCAGCGGCCGAGGAGGTGGAAGAACCGCTCCGCGCGTCGTGCGCAAACCTCGGCGGGTTCGGGCCGGGCGAGCCAGTAGGAGCCAGCGTAGTAGGTCTCTCTCATCGCACGGCTACTCCTCACGGAGTGGGGGGAACATGGACGACCTCAATCGGGAGACGGGCTTCCCTGAACATCCTCCTGAGTGCACGTGCGAGTCTCTCCTCGGCGACGCTCCACCGAATGGGCGTTCCGTTGGCGACTTTGAACTGGCGCCTCGCCTGCTCAAGCATTTGGTTGCGCCCCTCGAAGAACTCGACAAAGTTCAGATCCTCATTAATCCACTTCGCGTAGCCGGTGCCTTTGGCCTCGATCAGCCCTCTCTGGTCGAAACCGTCGAAGTCCACCTCCTTGTCACCCCGTTTCACGCGGTAGGCAGTGCCTTCGGGGCCCCCTGTCACCTGAGCCTGATAGCGGCGTGACTGCTCGGGCATGTACTCGTCCGCCCGGACCCATTCCCCGGGACCACCGGAGCTGGGCGGTGCAGCCTTCGCGCCTGCCTTGCCGCCGGAGCTGTCGCGCGCCGCCATGGCCACCGCATGGGGGGCCAGCACGAGGGTGACTCCCTCGGAGGTAATGGCGACCGACTCCACTTGAGCCAGAGCTGGGGATGTGAAGCGGATGTTCAGCTGCTTCTCGGCCACCGCCGCAGCCTGTCCGGCTCCCGGCAACTTCGGCAGGGTCGTCGCCATGCCTGTCACCGTGTTCCCCATCGCCACCATCGCCAGCATGACGAAGGCTCGCGCCGCCTTCTCTCCCATCGTGTTCCCGAACTTCTCTCCGGACGCGGAGAGCGCCTCGAAAGTGGTGGCTCTGTCCACCTCCTCCATCAGCACCAGCCACCCATCTATCAGCCGCCACACCGTGTCCCAGCCTAGGTAGGCCATGGCCCCGACCGTCAGCAGCGCAGCGATGCCCTTGCTCACCGGTTCGGGCAGCGCGAGCAGGATCGCGTACATGGTCAGGCCACCAACGACCGTGGCCACGATGGCCTGGGGGCTGACCTGCCGGGCGAGTTCTTCCTTCATGGCGCCCAGCACCTTGCTGTGGGCGATGGCCATGGCCAGCGCATACTTGGCATCCCCATCCAGAAAGGGCTTGTCCACCAACAGGCGCAGGCAATCTCCGCCCCCCCAGGTCTGCTCGCACCACCGCAGGTAGCCGCGCTTCAGTTCCTCGTCCTCGGGCAGCAGGCGCAGGTGACGGCGGCTGCCAGGCGCCGAGGCCATGAGCCGTTGGCTCCTCCCCTCGTACCAGAACCAGCCGCTCCGCTCGGGCACTCCGAACAGCCGCCCGGCGTGCTCCAGGGGCCGCTCTACTGGAGGCACAGAAGGGGCATGCTGTGCGACGGCCTTCCTGAACTCCTGTCCGCTCACCGCCACCGGCTCCACGTCGCGGCGCGGAGTGTGGACAAGGGGCTCGCCTTGGCCTGTGTCCAAGCGAACCACGGCCTTTGTTGAGGCACTGCACCCTGATGAGAGGAACACGACCAGCAGCACCACCGCCCAGCGCAGCATGTGGAGCCTCCCGGCTACGGCCCCCGCGCACCGGGAGCACCACCGAAGATTACAGGGACGCCATGCCGGACTCATCAATCACGGGGCTTGCGAACACCTCCTGGATAGGCTGGGCGATAGCGCGTCAGCCCCCGGTCTCCATCATGGAGTAGAACCGTGGAGGCGGCGGGTTTCGAAGCCGTGTAGGGGGGAAACGGCCCGCTCTGAAAAACGGCCTCCCCCTCGGTTTCCCTCTGAAAATCGACCCTTTGAAGCGTCCACACGAGTCCGCACGAGTCCAGCGGATTTGGTCCTTTTTTGGTCCCCTTGGTCCCCCGCAAACTGGGCCTTTGGGGGCCTCTGGAGCACGTCAGGACGCGCCGTGCTTCACGAAGGGACGCCACCTGTCCAGGTCGTCAGGAAGTCGCGGAGATCCCGCACCCGCATCTCCACGTTCGCGCCGATGGTGGCCAGCGTCGCCTGTTCCTCCGTCGTCAGGATCGCCTTGTGTTCCAGCAAGTTGGCCAGCACCGCGCTAAGGCACTCGCCCAGGCTCACCGCCGCCCCAAGCTTGTCCGCGACGGTCGCGCGGCCTTCACCCGTGACCGCCTGGGAAGGATGGGCCACGAGCCGCGCGCGGAGTTCTCCAGAACGTTGCACCAACTCCCCCAGCTTGTCCGCGCTGACAGGCTCGCGTTTGCACTCGGGGGAGCCGATGCAACCACCACCGGGGCCGCGAAGGTGGCCGCAGGGGTTGAGGGGGTAGAACATCGTCGGGGCGTCTTGCTGCGGGGGCGTGGTCATCCTCGATCCCTCCTCTGGCGCCGGGGGCGCTTGGGCTCCGTTACGAAGGCCACGACCAGCCGCAGGATCAGCCTGAGCTGTAGCCCTTGGAGGCGTCCGAGCAGATGCAGCAGGCGTCGCATTTCGGGCGCGTGTGCCAGCTCGGGCGGCACTTCGAGCTGTGCCGCTTGCGGCAGGCTGGCCACGGGGGCGAAGCCCATCAGCTCATGCGGGCCACTTCGCAGGGCCACGCACAGCCGGAACAGCGTGGGCACGCTGGGAAGCATCTTCCCGCGCTCCATCCGCCCGAACACCTCGGGAGCAATGCCGACGCTCGCGGCAATCTCGGCCTGAGTGAGCCCCGCGCGCATCCGCGCCGCTCGCAAGGCCCTTCCGAGCGTTGCCCCAAGCCGTTGCTCTTGGCGTTTCGCGTCCCGAGGGAGCGGGGAACGCTGACTGCGGGCCTTGCGCCGAGAGAAACCCTCTGCGGGCCGTGCTGTCTGGTGGCCTTTCATCATGGGAACCTCGCGCGCCGCGCCAGCACGAACGACACAAGCCGGGGGCGCATGACAGGGAGAGAGCAGGCAGCCGATCAGCTCACCGGGCGCGGTGAACTGCCGCGACCAGGGGCGCCCCCAGGATGCAGGGCGCCCCCAGTCGCTTCGCCCTGGCCACGCCGATCCCCCTCGGTGTGGCCAGTGGCGCGCGCTCCGATGGGATCGGCCTGTCCCCCTCCAAGGTCAGAGGCAAGCCGATCCCGTCCCGGCGCGATGCCGATGCGGGCTGCGGGGCTGAGAGCGGAGAGGGAGCCGAGTGCTACGCGGAGCTACCCGGGGACGTGATCACGTGATCAGCGGACAGCTTGCGCGTAGTGGACGCGGAATCCTGTGCAGTGGGGCCGCCTACGTCCTTGTGCATGCGGGCGGCTGCCGAGATGCGCCGCAACTCCGCGATAGCTTCGGGGGCTCCGTAGGGCGCGCCCAACGCAGCCAGTCCCTTGCGGAGATCGTCCTCTAGCGCTGCCGCTGACGGGTAGCGCTCTTCTGGGCGCCGCTGGAGCAGCGTTCGGAGGATGGAGCGCAGCGGGGGGAAAACATCCTCCGTTAGCTCCTCTACCTCCTGCGCGGTGTACGTGGCAGCCCGCAGGATGTAGTCGTCAACTTGCTCGGGCAGTTCGGCAATCGTGGCGATGTTGTGAGCGGCTACCACCTTCGCGCGCACGTCGGACGTTAGCGCCTCCTCCAAGGCAGAGGCTCGCAGCGTGGGCGTGCTGTAGAGTCCCCTTCCGGTGACGATCTCCAGCATCACCAAGCCGAGCGCGAACAGATCCGAGCGCGGATCCATCGGCTCGCCGAGAAGTGCCTCGGGGGCGCCGTAGAAGGCATCCCCCTGCGGGCGGGGCACGGAGGTTGCCACCCGGCCCGGTAGCAGCGAGCGGGCAAGCGCAAAATCCGTGAGCCTCACTGAGCCGTCACCCTTCACGTAGATGCGGGCGGGGTTCACGTCTCGGTGAATGATGCCGAGCGGGCGCCCCTTCTCGTCCGTGCGCGTGTGCGCGTGGTGGAGAGCGCTCGCCACTTCGGCGCCCACGTGGAGCGCAAAGGCCGCCGACAGGCAGACGCCCCGCATGCTCGCGGCTGTCTCGATGGTGTCTAGCCGCGTGCCTGAGACTCGCTCGCACAGGATGTAGAGAGCCCCGTGAGACTCGGCCCGTCCCAGAACGCGGGCGATGTTCGGATGATCCAGGTAGGTGGCCAGCCGCGCCTCTTCCTCAAGCCGCGCGCGGATCAATGCGAGAGATTCGGGATCGTGCTTGGGCGACGTGGGCAGCACCCGTCGCGCGATGTAGTTGCCTTCCGGTCCCAGGCGTGAGCACTGCTGCACGATCAGCACCGTTTCGCCGTGGTTGGTCGTCTCCAGGACTCGGAGGAAGGCATAAGAGAAATCGCCCAGAGAAAAGAGGATCGCCCCCTCGGGTAACTGGGGGCCTGTGACGGTGGCCATGAGTGGAGACTCCTAGAGGAGCGCGAGCGAGGCGCCGCGCAACGGGAGGAGAACCTACCCGGCACATGGGGACAGGGGGAACGATGGGGGAGGTTGGGCGGGCGCGTTCAAAAACCGGCTAATTTCCAGCGCTGCCGCACAAATGCACCCCTTAGTGCTCGGGAGTCTCAACCCGGGCCGAGCTGGAGCTGATCCGACGTGCGGGCCCACGGGCCGAGCTGGAGCTGTCCGACGCGCGCGCCACCGGGGCCGAGCTGGAGCCGACCGAGGTGCTCAAGCTGGAGCTGTCCGACGCGCAGCACCGGGCCGAGCTGGAGCTGTCCGACGCGCGCGCCCACCGGGGCCAAGCTGGACGCGGCGACGGTGGCTGCCGGCCCGGCGCGCGCCACCGGGCCGAGCTGGGAGCTGTCCGACGTGCGCGCGCCACCGGGGCCGAGCTGGAGCGGTCCAACGCGCGCCCCCCGGCCCGAGCTGGCGCCATCCGCCTGGAGCTGTCCGCCGCGCCCGAGCTGGAGCTGTCCGCCGCGCGCTCAGCAGCGGGACCGAACAGCTCCAACTCGGCCCGAGTGCCGCGCGTCCAGGCGCTCAGCTTGGCCCGGTGCTGCTCGCGTCCAAGCGCCCGGCTCGGCCCGGATGCCGCGCGGCGGACAGCTCCAGTTCGCCCCCCGAGAGCGCGGCGCATTCCCGGGCGAGCGAGGCGCGCTCTTCCGGGGTGAGTCGGCGGCGCCTTTCCGGGGGCAGCCACACTCCGGGCCGGTGCCGCGCGTGTCTGTCAGCTCCAACTCGGCCCGGCGCAAGGACTGCCTGCCCGGCTCGGCCCGGGGGCCAGGACGGCAGCCATAGCCGCGCCCAGCCCGGGAAGCGCTGCGCCCCTCTGGAACGGCGCAGATCGCGGGCGCTTCAAATCGCGCGCGTCGAAACGAGAGCTTATGTATCTTGGCGACATGGATCTTCCCGTACCGCCCGTATCTGAAGCACCTTCGGAGGAGTCACCCGTGTCTGCAATCTCCCAAAAGCTCGATAGTTGGAACGCGATGCTGTCGCGTGGCGAAGCGCCGTCGACCACCGGGCGCGAACTGTTGACCATATTCGGGGTTAAGCGTCGCGGCTGGCGGGTTGTTGCCAGGATCCGTGACGAACTCTCCGCGCGAAGTTTGGTGACCGAGCCGGACTTTGACGAGGTCTGGGTCGATGTGCCGCTGCTGGTCAAACGGGCTCAGAGCGCGTCGGCGACGGCTACCCCCCAGCCCCAGGCGTTGACACAGAGCGCTGGACCTGTCGCAGCTGGCCCGGGCGAAGCTGGGGCCGCACCGCTGTCCCAGCAGCCGCCGAAGCAACAGGCTCCTGATCCAATCCGTCGGATCCGCTTGCTGCGCGCCGCGAATAAACCGGTCGTTTCCGTTCCACCGAGCACGTCACTCAACGCAGCGATGACGACCATGATGCTCCATGACTTCTCCCAGCTACCGGTGATTCAGAACGAGCGCGATTGTAAGGGAGCCGTGACGTGGCAGAGCATCGCTACAGCGACCGCACTGGGGAAGGCATGCAATACGGTGAATGACTGCATGGTGCCCCCCGAGGAGGTCGCGTGGAATGCGTCTCTGTTGGAGGCGATTCAGAAAGTCGTCGCGAATGGGTTCGCGCTCGTTCGAGGACCGGACAGGCGCTTCCAAGGGATTGTGACGGTTGTGGACCTAAGCCTCCAGTTCCGTGCGCTCAGCGAGCCGTTTCTCCTTCTTGAGCAGATCGAGAACCTCCTCCGAATGCTGATCCGCGAACGCTTCACTGTGGAGGAGATTCGGAAGGCGAAGCATGAAGCCGATACATCACGTAAGGTCGACGATGTTTCCGATCTGACCTTCGGTGAGTACGTGAATCTCTTGGAGCCTCGCGAAGCGTGGCCAAAGCTGAACGTGTCCTTCGAGAGGGAGTCCTTCATCGAGAAGCTGAAAGAGGTACGCGACCTCCGGAACGACATCATGCACTTCGACCCAGACCCACTTGAGGACGACGACCTCGTGTTGCTGCGGAATTTCGCGGCATTTCTGGAGATGGTAGCTAGGTGATCCCGTTAGGTGGGGTACTCAGGGTGGCAGCCGCCCGCAGTTCTCTGCTGGCCGTGCGGTGGGGCACCTACAGTCTAGATTCCAAGACCTCACCCGCCCATTCATAGCGGGGGACGGCGAGCTGCTACGAGCTGTCCGACGTGCGCGCCCATGGGGCCGAGCTGGAGCTGTCCGACGCGCGCGCGCCGGGCCGAGCTGGAGCTGTCCGACGCGCGCGCCGGGCCGAGCTGGAGCTGTCCGACGCGGGGCCCACCAGGGCCGAGCTGGAGCTGTCCGACGTGCGCGCCACCGGGGCCGAGCTGGAGCGGCCCACCACGCGCGCTACGGGCCGAGCTGGAGCTGTCCCCGCGCGCGCAACCGGGGCCGAGCTGGAGCTGTCCGCCGCGCGAGCCGCGCACCACCGGGGCCGAGCTGGAGCCGTCCGCCGCGCGCGCCCCGGGGCCGAGCTGGAGCCGTCCGACGTGCGCGCGTGCCACGGGGCCGAGCTGGACGCGGCGACGATGGCTGCCGTCCTGGCGCGCGCCCACGGGGCCGAGCTGGACGCGGCGACGATGGCTGCCGTCCTGGCGCGCGCCTGCGGGGCCGAGCTGGAGCTGTCCGACGTGCGCGCCCTGATCCGAGCTATACGCCGCGATCCTGAGCTAGTCGCGCGGCGGCTCCCAACTGTTGACCGGGCTTGCTCCCACGTTCGCTTGCGCCGTCGCCTTGTTGTCCTTCAATTCCGTGATCGGGTTGCCTTCCGAAACAATGCACACCGGAAACTTTCCTCTGCCGGGGATCTCTAGGTGGTCGTAGACGATGCGGAGTTCTCCGAGGGGCGCACCGTCGAGCGCATCGGTCTTGTAGACGGTGCCATGCAAGAGGGAGCCTGCCGGAACTTCCCCTTTACTCGCGCCGTCCATGACGCCGGTAACCGGGGCTCCCAGCGTGAACGTGTAAAAGCCAAACTTCGGCCCTCTCTCGTCGAGTCTCACGCTCATGCGTGCGGGGACCTTCCCGAGTCCCATCCAGCCTAGTTTCTCCATGGCTTCTTGCGCCCCGGGCGGACACTCGAAGGGCTCGGCCTTGATACGGACGGACGCGCACCCCTCGGTAGCCATGGCGAGCGCAAGCGGCAGTGCCTTGCACCACGCCGGGAATCCGGGATCGTTCGGCGCGGGGGCTACTTTCAGCCCGCGTGCGGCACGGGGCGACTTGGGAGCATCGGGCGGCTTGGGCTTCACGGTGGATCCTTCCTTCGGTGCAGTTGTGGGAGCGGGAGCAGACACAAGCGGAGACTTCACAGGGGGAAGCGCCGGGGCAATCGGGACGGCTGGCGCGGTGGCCACTTTCGGCGCGGGCACCGACGCGGGCGCGGGCACCGATGCGGGCGCGGAGCGTTCACCCTGCGTCAGCCACGCAGCAGCAGCAGCAGCAGTCACGACGGCAGCCACCATGCCCGCGAGTGCCAGGGGCTTGCGCCACTGCGGGCGAGAGCCCGGCACCCCGGCGACAAGCGCGCGCGGTTGGAGTCCGCCACGGAGGCGGGCTGCCTGCCTGTCAGCCCATGCTAGCACCTTGCGCCAACCCTGTTTCCCTCGCGCCCCGTCAACGGGCGGGGGCCGGCGCTGCGCTGAGGGCGCGTGCACCTCTGCCGCGTGTTCCGGCCCCGGGTGGTTGGCCAACTCTTCCAGCCTGCGCCGCAGCGCCTCGAAGTTCACCGGCCTTTGCGCCGGGTCGTGCGCTAGCAAGTCCTCCACGAGAGCGCTCCATGCTTCCGGCACACGCGGGTTCACCTCGCGGGCAGCGCGCAGGGTCGCGAAATCGAGCCTATGCGGTTCCTTGGCTGGGAGCGGAGCGGTGAGCAATTCGTAGAGCATCACGCCCATTGCAAACAGTTCATCCGTCACCTTGAACGGGTAGTGCGCCCCGGGGTTGTGGCGGTTCTGGTAGTAGAACTCCCACGCTTCGGGCGAGCGATAGCGGTCCGTGCCTGGGGGCAGCGGCGTTGTCGTCAACTCCTCGGCGTTCTCGTAGGTCGCGGCGCCCAGGTCGATGATCACTGGCTCGCCGTTGCTGCTGCGGATCATCACGTTGGACAACTTCAAGTCGCGGTGGAACACCTCGCGCGGGCGCGCATGCATGTACTCGACAGCCCCAGCAATCTGGGCGGCCACGCGCGCGAGTTCGCGGAAGGTGGGAAACGTGCGCTCCTTCCACTCTCCCAGCGTCCAGCCTTCCACGTACTCCAGCACGCAATAGGCGCGGCCATCCGGCAGGTATCCGAACCCGTGCGGCTTGATGATGTTGGGATGATCCAGCGTTAACAGGAGCGACGTTTCGAGCAGCGTGCGCGCGTGCGTCTTGCCAACGTCGCCGCTTTGCTCGCGGTGGAGTGCGACCTTGACCGCAAACGCCTTCCCTTGTTGCTGGGCATGGTGAACGGCACCAAAGCCGCCCGTCCGCAGGGGCCGGACGATCTGCCAGCCGTCTAGGAGAGTCCCGGGTTGAAGTTCTACCGCGCCGATCATTGCTTGGGCTCCTTTGCTGGCGGCAGTGTCACAGCAGGAATCGAGAAGGACGGTGCCCCTTCCGGGCCGTTAAGGTGCAAGGTGAATTTGAGCCCCGCGCTTGGCGGTGGCGGGTCCGTTGTCACGAGCACCCGCACCGCGTCAGGTAGCGTTCCCGGTACCACCTTCACCGCCCGCACTCGCGCCTCTCCGGTCTTGCTCGTCAACGTGGCTCCGGTTGGCCGCCACGCTGGGTGCCCAGGCGGGGGGATGATCTCCACATCCACCAGCACCCAACCCGCCGCGCGATAGGTCACACGGTTTTTCGACGCGAAGCCGCTTGCGGCGTCCGTGAAGGCGACAAGCTCACGGGTTTGTACTCCGTCCTTGCCGATGAACTCGGAAGCGATGGCGTCTGCCGGATTCATGGCGGTGCACGGCGCGCACGTCGGACAGGCTGTAGGCGACTCCTCGCGCCGCGCAACGTCGATCTCTGTGTCTACTTCGGAGGGGTGCGCGACCAGTGAGAACTCGGCCACGTCGGGCGCCTTCCCATCCGCCAACGGGACACGCAACGTCCAGCGTTCACCGGGCCGGGGTTCGCTCAAGGGCTCGATGATCAGCGACACCTCGCCGGTATCAACAACCTTGATCAGCTTGGGGTCCACCTCCACGGCCTTTCCCCGGATGGGGACGGAGAAGACAAGGAACGTGCGGATCCCCGTGGCGATGCGGGCCTCTAGCGGGGAGCCTGTCAGCGTGACGGAGCGGCGGCGCGGCTCGCGTGTGGGCGCCGGTTGTGCTTGCGCCAGCGTTCCCCCGAAGAGGAGCACAAGGGCCAGAGTCGCAGGTGAGAGCAAGGGGGCGTTACCTCCGAGGTAGGCCACCCTAGCAGACCGGGCGCGGGCGCTGGGAGCGCTCGACGGGGCCTCGCGTCGCGTGCTGGCGGCCAGCGGTGCCGTGTGCCTGGCGCCAGGCACCCCGCAGCAGTGCGCCCCGTGCCCTCCTCGCACGCCAGCCGGCGCCGGGCCGCGCTCGTCTGCCCCCGGGCTAGGCGCTCACGGCTGCTGCACGCGCCTGCCTGCCCGCGCTCCCGGACGCGCGGCGGCGCGTGTTGCTGCCGCGCGTGCTGGTGGCGCTGGCCGTGGCGATGCCGTTCTGGCGCACGCTACGGGGCTGCCATGCGTTCGAGATGCCCAGGCCCGGGGTTGGGGCGCCCCGTGGGCATGGCAGCGCGTTCTAGAGGCAACTGGTAGCGGCTAGCGTCATCTTCCCGGGCGCGCTCTCTTGCCCGGTTTCCGCACTGCCAAGCTCCGGGCGTGCTCCACCGGCCCGAGCTGTTGCTGTCCACCGCGCGCGCCCCGGGCCGAGCTGGGGCTGTCCGACGTGCTCACCACGGGCCGAGCTGGAGCTGTTCGACGTGCTCACCACGGGCCGAGCTGGAGCTGTTCGGCGCGCACCCCGGGCCGAGTTGGAGCTGTCCACCGCGCGCGCCCCGGGCCGAGCTGGAGCCGTCAGACGTGCGCGCCCACGGGCCGAGCTGGAGCTGTCCGACGTGCGCGCCACCGGGGCCGCGCTGAACCCGGCGACGATGGCTGCCGTCCTGGCGCGCCACCGGGGCCGAGCTGGAGCTGTCCGACGTGCGCGCTCTGGTCCGAGCTGGAGCTGTCCGACGCGCGCCCCCGGTTCAAGCTGTCAGAGCATGTTGGCAGACTTCCGAGCGGAACTGGCCCAGCCTTGACCCGCACCGCCCCCTCTCCGGTGAAAGGACGTGGAATGAACTTCCGAACTCGCAGCGCACTCCTCCAAGCCGTTGCCGCTGCCGGAGTCGTAGCTGGGTGTGCCACTTCTCAAAAGGCGCATGAGACTCAAGAGGCGCCTGAGACCTACGCTTGGGCGCCCGTACGCCCACCCGCTGTGCCCGGCACGGGCCTTCCCACCCCCGGGCAGCCAGGGCAGGTTCGCCCCCAGCCCCTGCCAAGGAGCCCGCACAAGCGCGTCTTGCCGCCCACCCGGGAGCCGGGCCTTTGGGCCGGAGACGCTCCTCGGGCCTCGAAGGAACCGGAGGCGAACCCCGCACCGGAGGAGCCCAGAGCGAGCAGGAGCGCCCCGCCTGCCCCAGCGACGCTGGAGCGCCGCCCGGAGTGCCAGCCCATCTTCGTGCCGCACGCGGGCGGGGATGATGCGCATGACGAGTGCGCCGATAAGTTTCCGCCCAACCGTTATCCCGGTATGGACGTGCTCGTGCGCGGTGTGCGCTTCGATGCGCTGCAAGTGGGCGTACGCATGCTGTGGGAGATCAAGACCAACAAATTCGACACATACGCTCCCTTCATCCGGAGGCGGGAGATTGAGAAGGAAATGGAGCAGATAGAAAAGGAGCAAGACGCGGCGGAGGCATGCGGATATGGCTACATGATTGGGGTGAGCACCCAAGCGCACAAAGACGCGCTGCTGCAACGGGATGACACCCTCAACATCGTCGTCACGGGGTGCAAACGATGACCAAGCATAGAACCCTCATCGTCAGAGTCTACGCGCCTGCTCTCGTGGGGAACGACGGTCGCGCGCTCGCTGTCGTCCACGGGATGGAAAAGGCGCTCCCTGGCTTGTGCCTGGAGTGGAGGCTCTCCGACAGCGGGCGCCCCATCGCATTGCCGCAGCGCGATGCGTGGCTCGCAGAAAAGACGCGTGACGGGAAATTCCCTCTCCTGTGCAACGGGGACGAGAGCTACCCCGTGACGGTTAACGGCAGGGAAAGATCGGGACGCCGCAGCCCAGGCGGCCAGCCCCTGTTTGAAGTGAATGCGGAACTGCCACTGGACGAGCGCGTGAGCGCGTCAGCGGCGGCTGTGCTTGAGGGCGTGGCGGAGGGGGCGTGTGCGCTGTGGGGGCGCGCGACGCCTGACGACGCTGCGCTAGACATCGCGTATCAGACGGCGCCCACGCAGGGGGGGCCGCCGTCCCCCCGCCGGGGGCTGCCCGCACTGAACCTCCCCGAGCACCTGCGCTCGCCCGAAATTCCCTCTCACCTCGGGTGGCTGAACTACTGGTCTGCCGCTGCCGCACGAACCATCGGATTCCCAGACCCCTCGCGCGACGCCGAACTGCTCTCGCGGGCGCGGCGCACGGCGTCGGGCGGGTGGGTGGTGCAGCTCACGGAGGCACCGCTTGATCTCGATGACCGCGCCCACTTGGACGCGCTGAAGCGGGCTTACGAGCGCTTCCCGGAGATCGGCGGGCGCGTCACTCCGCGCTGAGGGGACTGCTGCGCGTCCCCTGGCACGCTCCACCGGCCCGAGCTGGAGCTGTCCGACGTGCGCGCAACCGGGGACGAGCTGAATGCGGCGACGATGGCTGCCGTCCTGGTGCGCGCCACGGGCCGAGCTGGAGGTGTCCGACGCGCGCGCCACCGGGGCCGAGCTGGAGCTGTTCGACGCGCACCCCGGGCCGAGCTGGACGCGGCGACGATGGCGCCGCGCTGCCAATTCCGCCGCCGTTGCGGAAGGGCGCTGCGCTTCCCAAGCTGGGCGCGGCGATGATCGCCGTCCTGGCGCGCCCCCGGGCCGAGCTGGGCGCCGCACCATGGATGAGCGCAGCCCATTCCGCCGCCGTTTTGAAAGGCGCTGCGCAGCCCATTCCGCCGCCGTTTTGAAAGGCGCTGCGCAGCCCATTCCGCCGCCGTTTTGAAAGGCGCTGCGCTTCCCAAGCTGGGCGCGATGGCTGCCGTCCTGGCGCGCCCCCGGGCCGAGCTGGACCGGCGCACGATGGCCACGCGCAGCCCATGCCGCCGCCGTTCTGAAAGGCGCCGCGCTGCCATTCGCGCCGCCGTTCTGAAAGGCGCCGCGCTGCCAATTCCGCCGCCGTTCCGAAAGGCGCCGCGCTGCCAATTCCGCCGCCGTTCTGAAAGGCGCCGCGCTGCCCGAGCTGGGCGCGATGGCTGCCGTCCTGGCGCACACCACGGGGCCGAGCTGGGCGCGGCGACGATTGGCGCCGCGCAGCCAATTCCGCCGCCCTTGTGGAAGGGCGCCGCGCTGCCCGAGCTGGGCGCGGCGACTTGGCGCCGGGTTGCATCTAGCGCGCTGCTCCACCTTCCCGCGTCGGAGCACTCCACCGGCCTAGCAGGCGAGCGGGGATGCAGGCGGGTTCCGTCTGCCAGCAGGCAAGTCGGGACGCGGGCAGGCGTCACCGGGCGCCCCGGTGGCGTCGCTGGTGAGGATTCCCGGATTGGCGCCGTGGCGGCCCCGGTGGTGGCGTGGTGGGCGCCGTGGTGGGGCGTAATGGGCTCCAATTGCGCCGGGGTGGGGCCTCCATGGGTTCCGGTGGCGCCGGGGTGGCCCCGGCCGTGGCGCCGGGGTGGCCCCGGCCGTGGCGCCGGGGTGGCCCCGGCCGTGGCGCCGGAGAAAGTCCCGCTGTCAGCCCCGCATCAGCGCCGTTGCTCGCGACACGGCCAATGATTCCGCCACGCCGCACGGTGGTTGATCCGCCCGCGCGCATTGGCCCTTGCTTGCCCGTCTGCACGCTTGCCGATCTGCTGTCACGTTGCGTCCGTGGCCTGGACACCCGCCGATGCCCTGTGTCACTTCTGCCCGGGTCGTTGTGGGCTGTTCGGTAGGGTCGGGAAAGGGCGGGTTAGGTGATGGTCGGGATCGACTCCCAGGAAGGGCAACCCTCCATGTGCGGTGCATTCGTGCGCCGTTGGTGGCTGCCGGGTGACAACGCCGGTGACAACGCCAGCGGAAACGCCAGGGCGCGCCGCTGGTCACTCCAGGCGGCGCCGGTAGTCACGCCAGGACGCGCCGCGCGTGCTGGCGCTTTCGCAGTCTCCCTTCTGCTCTGCCTGTGTCTAGGGCTGGCCAGCCTGAACGCTGCCCGCCGTCCTGGCCTGCTCCACGCACCGGAGCGGCCCCTGTCCGACGCGGGCGCGCCCCACGGGCTGATCACGTCCGCCGCGACCATGCCCGCAGTCCTCGCGCGCTCCACTGCGCCGCGCTTGTCTGGTGTCCGTGCGTGCTCCAGCGTGAAACGCGGAGATTGTAGGGATCTGCCGGGATACGCCTGAATACGCCTGAATACGCCTGATCTTGCCCAATGTCCGAGCGCGCCGGGTTTGGGCACCGTGGGCGGCATGATGCACGCCACACCAACCACCCGGCAGCGGACGCGCCGGGCGCCCACTCCTCCCACCTGGAAGGGGCGCGCGTACCTGTCCACGGCTGCGCGCCGCTGGCTGCCGCGTTCCTGCCAAACCGCCCCCATTACGCCTAAACATGCCTACTGCCCACCCGCCCCGGGATTGGGCACCGTGGGCGCCATGCTTCACGCCACACAGAACGCCCCGCGTCGGACGCGCCGGGCGCCCGCGCTTCCCAGGTGGGCAGCACGCGCCCTCACCTGTCCAGCGGTGGCCAAGCCTGCCCAGGAGTGCCCAACGCGGCCAGTCGCGTTGACGGTGCACGGCGGGTCGCGAGACAACGCGCCCCGTGCAGTGAGACACGACGGCGGCCCCCGAAGTTGGGGGCGGCCCGTTGTGAACGGCACCCGCAGCGCATCGTCTCTCCGTGCCCCCGGAGTGCGCGTGGCTCGCCTCCAAGCCCTCGCGGGTTCTGGCCTCTCACGGCACGGCGTCGCGCGTCCTGGAGACAGACGCGCGGCGTCCCACCTTGAGCAGTCGGGAGAGTGTCAGCCGTGAAGGGGCAAGGCGAGCAACAGGAAGACTTCCTGCGGGCCATCTACGAGGAGCTGCGGGGGCTGCGTGAGTCCGTCAACGAGATCCATACGAAGATCAGCCACGCGGCGCCCGCTCAAACTGCGCGGGCGCGGGCTGTCTCGGTGGAGCAAGCGCAAGCCCTGCTTGGCTGCGGGCGCTCGCGGATCTTCGAGTTGTTGAGGAGCGGAGCACTACGACGCGGGCCGAAGGTGGGAAGGACCGCGGTAACCGTTCACCGGACAGGGCTGTCTGAGGGGCGAGCAGGAGCGGACAGAGGGCAGAGGAATCTATCGACAGGGTA